>MPNA01000009.1 GCA_002238785.1 bacterium OM1 bin76
CCATCGCCACGAAGGCGTTGGACGGCGCCAACTCCAGATCGGCCGGGTCCGAAACCGTGTAGCCGAGCTCGGTCAGCAACGCCGCGAAAATAGCAGCCTGCATATAACCAGTCGACCAGTTGGCACGCGCCAACGTCACCGACACACCCTCACCGGGCGTCATGTTGATCGGTTGTTTGGCGGTTGTGAGCCAGGTGTCGACGGTGTCGCGGTTGTCTGCGATCCATGCGGCGGCGTGGCTTCTGATGTCCTCTTCGGTGTTCTCACCGCCCGACATGCGGACGTTTTGGAGGGCAACATCGACGGGGTTGATGGTGACCAACTCGAACAGCCTGGCTGCGGCCGGGTTGGCCGCCAGGAAGTCGTTGTTGGCGGTGACACGAATGTCAGCCGCGTCCCAGCCCAAGAGGCATGGGTCGGTGGTGCACTGGTTACCGATCGAGGTAGCGCCTTCTATCTGGGTCGGCGATATCGCCGGGTCTTCGTGAATGGAGACCCACACCGCGTTGTCGCCAGGACGCAGATCACTGACGTAGTGAGACGGCCCCCAGGTGTAGACCATGTACGGTTCCCCGGCTGCGTCACGGGCAATCGCATCGGCGATCATGGCGTCATAGCCGCCGATGTCGAACTGCTCGATGTTGGTCCAGCCGGCGTTCTCGATCCACGCGTTGATGTTGACATGGCATCCCCATCCGTCAGGACAGCCGTATATCTGCAGGATGCCGTCGCCGGGCGAGTTGTCGGCCGCTTCGTACGCGGCGAACACATCGGGGTCCGAAAGCATGGCATCGAGAGTGGTCATCCCGTTGGCGTCAGCG
This sequence comes from bacterium OM1 bin76, assembly GCA_002238785.1. GTDB lineage: Bacteria > Actinomycetota > Acidimicrobiia > Spongiisociales > ZC4RG35 > Bin76. Next base: position 822 of record MPNA01000009.1, read on the forward strand.
AAGGCCTTGTTGGTGATCAGCCCCTGGACGCCTGATCTCGGCATCTCCAAGCCCAGGCTGGTCACGTGTTCTCTGACCAGCGAACCGTCGGGCATCTCACCGTCCAAGAAGGCGTCGTGGTTGGGGAACCACGAGTTGGCCCAGAAGTCGAACTCGCCGTTGGCCATCGCCACGAAGGCGTTGGACGGCGCCAACTCCAGATCGGCCGGGTCCGAAACCGTGTAGCCGAGCTCGGTCAGCAACGCCGCGAAAATAGCAGCCTGCATATAACCAGTCGACCAGTTGGCACGTGCGATCGTAACCGACACACCCTCGCCGGGGAGCGCCATGGCGTCATCCACTTCTTCCATGTCACCGTCGTCCATGGCGTCGTCGTCCATGGCGTCGTCGTCGTCCATGGTGTCGTCCATGGCGTCGTCGTCCATGGCGTCGTCCATGGCGTCGTCGTCCATGGTGTCGTCTGCCGTATCGGGGGCGGCGGCGGTGGTAGCAGTAGTCGTCTCGGTCACTGCGGCATCATCGCCGTCGTCTCCGCAGGCTGCTGCCAAAAGCGCCAACACCGAAAGCATGGCGATCAGGTGCTTGAATAGGTTTCTTCGTCTCATTGGTGCTCCTTATCTTTCGTTAGCTATTGTCCTAGCTTGCTGTGACAGCCTCCTTGACTGTCCGTCCGTTGGGTCAAGTCATTTGCGGGGTCATAGTCTCTTGTGGAGTCTCCGCTTGGCTCATCAATCCCGAATCTCCGGCGAAGACCTTGGTGCGACGGAACTCTTTCAAGACACCCCGTGAAGAAATGAATAGCAGGAACCCGGCCAGCAGGCACAGGAAGGAACCCGGCCCACTGACGTAGTTGGGGTCCGATGAACGCACCAGCGAGACGATCCAGCCGGTTGAAGCCAGCATTACGCCCACTCCAAACGCCGAGACGGCCACACTCCACACCCAGCGACGACGTTCCCCGCCGCCGAAGAGGCCGGCCGCCGGCAGGCTGAATAACAAGCCCGCTGCTCCCATCCACAGGGCCAAGCGTCCCAAGGCGGGCCCTTCTTCTGAGAATCCATCGAAGGCGACGGGGTTCTTGCGTTGAGCCTCCGCCACCAGGGAGGAGATGGTGATGGCGTTTTGCCCTGCTTTGGATATGTCCTGTCGGGCTTCTTGCTCCAGCCGGTCGATCTCGGCTTGCAATTCCGGGGTGATTACCGACTCGGTCCTCGAGTCCACCGCCCACGGCGACAGGCCGGCCACTACCAGCAGACCCACGATGCATGCCGTGATGACGAGGCGGCTCACCGACACGTTGACCTTCAGGGGACGGAGGGGGCTGTACGGGGCAACCCGGATCCAGAATATCGAACCGATGGTTGCAATTGCTCCGCCCACCAACGCTACCCACACGCCAATCCCGTCCTGATGAGCGACGGCGTCGGCATAGGGGTTGACCCAGAGGTAGGCGGCGGCGGCCGCCAGTCCGCCCATCGCGAATATCAACGACCCGTCGGCGCCGAACCATCGTCCCACCCGTCCGGGTCGCGTCAGAGTAGTCAGAGCTGAGCCCAGTGCCAGCAGGCTCATCAGCAGCACGGCGATGCCGAAATAGCTCCCCCCCTGGGCTGCTAACCCGTTGGCGCTCAGGCCGGGCACGTCCAGATCGGCGGCCCGGCCGTAGCCTGAGATAAGCCCCGAGTCCAAGCTCCAGGGCAGCCAAACAGAGACGATCCCAACCACGGCGCCGACCAGAGCCACCACAACCCAAGTGCGCTCTGCAGCCGTGACCGGAGAAGGCATTCCCTCGCTGTCGGTCTCTTTTTTGGTCTCGGCGTCCTCGGAGGACAGCAGAGTCTCTGGGTCCCGGCGATGGGCCCATGCCCGGTAGATGCGGGAAAACAAGTTGGCGCCCTCCTCGGTTTGGGTCTGGGAGATGCGGTCCAGCACCACCGCCACAATGAACAGGGCCAGCCCGGCGGAGGCAGAGAGGGGAGTATTGATGTTGATGACCGCCCGGAATACCAGCAGGCCCAGTCCGCTGGCGCCCATGATGGCTGCGATCCCGATCATCGAGATAGATAACAGCAGCGTCTGGTTCAGCCCGGTCATGATGGCGGCGCGGGCCAGAGGAAGCTGGACGTCCAGCAGGACCCGCCACTCCGAGGCCCCGTAGGCGCGGCTGGCCTCCACCACATCCTCGGGTACCTGGCGAATTCCCAGGTTGGTTAATCGTATCAAGGGGGGTATGGCGAACACCATGGTGACCATGGTGGCCGGCTCCGGCCCCAGCCCGAAGAAGAATATGAACGGAATGATGTATACGAAGGCGTGCACGACCTGCATGGCATCAAGGGCGGGGCGTACCGCGTTCCAGACCCCGTCGACCCGGCCGCAGAGGACTCCCAGAGGGATGCCGATGATGGCGCAGATAACCACAGACACCACCACCAGTCCGATGGTCAGAACGGTCTCCTCCCAGAACTCGTTGCCCAGCAAACCGCAGATGGCCAGCACCAGCGCCAGGCCCGCTCCCACCTTCAGGTTGCGAGTGAGAGTTCCAACCACCAGGACGATGGCACACACCAGAATCCAGGGCATGTCGGCCAATTCCCACCACGGGTGGTACTCGGGGCTGATGACGAAATTCTGGAAGAGGAACGAGAACGGCCACTTGATGATGTCCAACACCGTTCCCAGGTTGGCGACCGTCCAGGACACCATCTCATCGATCCACGACCCGAAGGGGATCTCCCATTCGTCGAGAATGGCGTTGTCCCAGAACCGGAGGGGGGCCTCGGTGTCTTCGGCCTGGGCGAATATCAGTCCCAGCATCCTCACATGAACACCTCCCTTTCGTAACCCTCGATCAGTTTCTCCACCCTGCCCATTTCCTCCATGATCTTGCGTGGATCAAGGTTTCCGACCAGGACTCCTCTCTCGTTGACCACGGCAATCGGCAGCCCGCGGCCTGCTGCTGCGTACACGTCATTGAAGCGGTCTTCGCTCTCCGCAGTCTCAAAATCCGACCGCAGGGCCGGTCCCAGTTCGGTGGTTCCCATCCTGGCAGCCCGCATACCGTCCCCGGCGGTGAGCAGTTGGACGGGCCGGCCTGCGTCATCGACCAGGAAGGCCCCGCCCCGGTCACCGATCTGAGTGAGTGCCTCGGCCAGAGACATGGTGGAACGGATCGGGTGGGGATCGTCCATCACTTCCGACACCTCGATCACCCGTCCCTGGTCGACATCCTGGACGAATTCGGCGACATATCCGGTGGCGGGGCGCGTCAGGATCTCCTCGGGAGTGCCGATCTGCACGACCGCGCCGTCCTTCATGATGCAAACCCGGTCGCCGATCCGCAGGGCCTCGTTGAGGTCGTGGGTGATGAAGAGGATGGTCTTTTTGAGTTCGTCCTGGATTTCCATCAACTCGTCCTGCATCTGGCGGCGGATGAGGGGGTCAAGGGCGGAGAAGGCCTCGTCCATCAGAAGGATGGGAGGATCGGAGGCCAGGGCGCGGGCCAGTCCCACGCGTTGTTGCATGCCGCCGGAGAGTTGGCGGGGAAAGGAGTCCGCATAGGGCTCGAGTCCCACCAGCGAGAGGGCCTTCATCGCCGCCGCGTCCCGTTCGGATTTGGAGACCTTTTGGATCTTGAGGCCGTAACCGACGTTGTCGATCACCGACCGGTGGGGGAAGAGGGCGAAGTGCTGGAACACCATTCCGGTCTTCTCCCGTCGGAATACTTGCAGGGTGGACCCGCTGAGGGTCTGAACGTCGACGTCCTCCACCCAAACCTTGCCATGGGTGGCGTCCAGAAGTTTGTTGACGGTGCGGAGGGCAGTGGACTTGCCTGACCCGGACAGACCCATCACCACGAACAACTCGCCCTGGTGCACAGAGAACTCCACATTGTTGAGGCCCACCACATGGCCCGAGTGACGAAGCACCTCGTCTTTGGAGAGCCCCGAGCGGGTGAGTTCGAATGCTCTTCCACGCGGTTGCGGGCCGAACAGTTTGTAGACGCTCTCCAAGCGGATGAGTCCGTTGCCGTTGGCCGTCATGAAACTCCTCCCGGCCTGATATTGAATGCCGAGGCACTGGACGTTGAGTCGGTTTGCATCACGCCGACACCCATCCCCGGGCTGTGGGGATGGTGCACATCCGTGATGGTCCGCACAGTGAAACCTGCAGGCTTTGCGGGCGGCGCGACATCAAGGACCCCATCTATAGCTTCCATCTGTTCACTTAAGTTAACAGAACGTCAACTATATAGTCAGGAAAGGAGGGAACTAAATGATTCCACCTGTCGGAATTCTCCACAGAGAGGCTCGGTGGAATCAGGCCAACAAGCCGTAAGCTTCTGGCTGGCACTCACTTTCGGGACCTTATCTCCGATATCAACGCGGCCAACACTTCATGGAGATCTCCGATCACCGCGTAGTCGGCCTTGGTGACCAGGGGGGCCTCCGGATCGGTGTTGATGGCCAGTATCTGTTTCGAGGCCATGCAGCCCACCCAGTGCTGGACGGCGCCGGAGATCCCGCAGGCTATGTAAAGGTCGGGAGCAATACGGGTACCGGTCTGCCCCACCTGGTCGGAGTGGGGTCTCCACCCGTTGTTGGTGGCAACCCTCGAACACCCCACCACTCCGCCGATGAGGTCGGCCAACTCCTCCAGGATGGCGAAGTTCTCGGCGCTGCCCACCCCTCTTCCCCCGCTCACCACCACTGGCGCGGTGGCCAGGGTCAACCCTTCCGCCAAGCGGACCCTTTCCACCACCCGGGTGCGGGCCAGGTGGTCCGCCAGGTCCGGTGCAAAGGTGCTCGCCGCGGTTGGATTGCCCAAGGCTGACTCGGGGGGTTCGAAAGTGTGGGGGGCGATGGTGAGCAGTTTGCGGGCCGACCGCAGTCGGGCTCTCTCCAGCAGGCTTCCCCCCCACCTCACCCGGATCATTTCCCAGGCGCCCTCGATTCCCCCGGAAGCGTCGGTGATCTCGGTCACGTTCGCCACCAGAGGCTCGTTCAGGACAGCGGCGACGTGAGCCATCACCTCGGCGCCCCGATCATCACCCAGGGTCATCAGCACCGACGCCCCGGTGTGATCTGCCAACTGGGCGAGAGCCTCGCCGTAGGCCTCGGGTGCGTAGTCGGTCAGGATGGGATGGGAGACCACATGTCCTGCAAGGCCCAATTGCTGTAGCCCGGCATGGCCCGGTTCGCCGACCGTGACGGTCTCCAACCGGGCTCCGAGGGTCTCGGCCAACTCCAGCGCCGGAGTGAGTGCTTCAGGGCCCGAGGGAGACAGGGCGCCCCGGTCATTGTCCAGGAACACCAGTATGAGACTCATAGCAGACCCACCTCCTCCAGCAACCGGACCACTTGGGGAGCAGCCTCGGCGCCATGTCCCAAAATGACGGTCTCGGTCACTTCTTCGGTGGGTTTCAACAGGTGGACCATCTCCTGGCCTCCCGATGAGAACTCGACCGCCACCTCCGTGATCTGCGCTCTTCGGGACTTCAGGCGTCCCGGAAGGGTGGGATAGCGGGGGAGGGTGATTCCCTCCTTGGCCGCAGCCACGGCGGGAAGCGGCAGGCGGTAGACCTCGAATCCCTCATCGGTCTCCCTTCTGCCCACCATCTCGTCGCCGTCTATCTCGATCCCCTTCAAACCGCTGATGACCGGCCGGCCCAGGGCGCGGGCCACCCTGATGCCCACCTGGTATCCCCCCGAATCCGCCGACTCGTTACCGAACAGGATCAGATCGAAGGGGGCGCCGGACTCCAGTTCCGTGATGGCATCCACCAGGGCCGCCGCGGTGGCTTGGGGGTCCAACTCGGTGGTGTCGGCCGGTACCAGGACCACCTGGTCGGCGCCGACCGAGACGGAGTAGCGAAGTTGCTCCACCGCCTCGGGGGGTCCCAGGGTCAGCACGGTGGCGGTCCCCCCATGCCTCTCTCTCAATTGGACGGCGGCTTCCACTGCGCACTCCTCGTGCGGGCTGGTGGTGAAACCCAGATGCCGGGTGTCGATGTCCTGTCGATCGTCGGTCAGGACGATCCGGGCGCCGGGGGCGGGCACTCGCTTGACGCAGACCAGGATGTTCATCTCAGCACTTCATCCGGGCGTTCTGCGGATCGAACAGGGGAGTGCTGCCGGCGATCGCCACCTTGACGGGATACAACTCGTTCATGTACATGACCGCCAGTTCCCGGCCGACCACGGCGTGGGCGGGGGGTAGGTAGGCCAGCAAGAGGTACTTGCCGACCGACGGCCCATTGCCGGCGGTGGTGACGTAGGAGGGGCGGCCGTGGCTGTCGACGATGCGTTCGCCGTCCGCAGTGAGGATCGGCTCGTTGCCGCCCATGTACCGCTCCATGCCGGATGCCGAGGTGTGGTCCTCGACGGTGAGCGTGCAGAGGATGGTGGCCGGGTCCTCCTTGCGAGCCTCCAGGTAAGGGCCCTTGCCGATGAAATCGGCCTTCTTGACCTTGGGTCGAGCCAACCCGGCTTCCACGGGGTTGTAGTCGGACTCCAACTCGGCGCCCATCAACCGGTAGCCCTTCTCGAGCCGCCCGGTGGTCCCGTACACTCCGATTCCCACCGGGACCACGCCCCAGTCCTGGCCGGCCTCCCACAACATGTCCCACAACCGAAGTCCCTGCTCCATGGGGACCGAGATCTCCCAACCGAGTTCGCCCACGTACGAGATCCGGAACATCAGTGCGTCGATGCCCTGCAGGTTCACCTCCCTGACCGACCCGTAGGGGAACCCCTCGTTCGAGACGTCATCGCGGGTCAGGCTCTCAATCACCCGGCGGGCATTGGGGCCCCACAGACCGATGGTGGAGACCGCGGAGGTGTTGTCCACGAAGGTCACCGACCCGTCGGTGGGCAGGTGCTTGCGGAACCAGTAACGATCCCGGGCGCCGTCGCCGCCGCCGCTGATCACCCGGTAGTGGTGTTCTCCAAGGCGGAGGATGGTGAGATCGGCCCGGAAACCCCCGGTGTCCGTGAGGAGGGGGGTGTAAACGGCCCGTCCCACCGCCACGTCGCATTGGTTGACGGCCATCTTCTGAATGTAGTCGACCACACCGGGCCCGGTGATGTCGAAAATGGCGAAGGCGGTGAGGTCCACCATGCCCACCTTCTCCCGCATGGCGAGGTGTTCGGCGTTGATGATGGGCGACCACCATCGGGCGTCCCACTCGTGGTCGCGGCCCTTGACTCCGTAATGCTCCACCAACGGCGCGTTTACCTCGTACCACTGGGGCCTCTCCCATCCTCCCACCTCGTAGAACACCGCTCCCAACTCCACCTGCCGCGGATAGGCGGGTACGGTGCGGACCCGGCGATTCGATTCCCACTGCTCCCTGGGGTGCACGATGCCGTACGTCTTGTTGAAGTGCTCCGAGCAACGGGCCAGGATGTGATGCTCGGCGCGGGCGAACCGGTAGAAGCGGGCGATGTCGGAGGAGTGCGGGTCGATCTCGGGGTAGCCCTGGGTCATCCACTCGGCGATCATCTTGCCCACCCCCGGGCCTTCCTTGATCCACACCGCCGCCGCCGACCAGAGGTTCTTCACCTCCACCGTCTCTCCCAGAAGCGGCATGGCGTCGGGGGTAAGGGACAGCAGGCCGTTGATGGCGTACCGGATCTCTGCCTGCGACAGGATCTCGGGCATCAACTCCAGTGCATGCTCCATCTGTAGGTCGAAGTCTTCGTCTGTGAAGGGAAGTTCAGTGGGGGAGAGCAGCGACTCGCCCAGCGAGGGAATCTCATCGGGGTGATGGAAGATGGGGCGGTGGGCATAGGAACCCACTTCCATCGATCCGGCCGTCTGCCGCTCGTACATGTAGGTGTCCATATCGCGGACGATGGGGTATCCGATCTCCGAACGCGTCTGTTGCAAGACCGGAATGGGGCCGACGTCGATCATCTGGTGCACCGCGGGCGTTAGCGGGATGGTGGCGCCGGCCATCCGGGCGATCCGGGGACTCCACACCCCGCAGGCGATCACCAGATAGTCGGTCTCGATGCGTCCCTTGTCGGTCATCACCGCGTGTATCGCGCCGTTTCGGACCTCCATGCCCAGGATTTCGGTGTTGGGCAGGACGGTGAGTGCGTCCCGGGCCTGGGCTCGCTCCCGCATGATGGTTCCCGCCCGAAGCGAGTCAACCACCGTCACCCCGGGACTGTAGAACCCGCCCACAATGACGTCGCGGTTGATGAAGGGCACCAATTCGAGCACCTCGTCGGGGGAGATCAGATGGGACTCGACTCCCCAGGCGGTGGCGGAGGTCATCCGGCGGCGCAGTTCTTCCATGCGCTCGGAGGTGCGGGCCACCTCGATTCCCCCCGAAACCACCATGACACCCATCTCATCGTACTGCCTGGTGGAATCTAGGGTGAGCAGGGTCATTTCCTTGGAGTGATCCACCGGAAAACAGAAATTGGAGGCATGCCCGGTGGAGCCGCCAGGGTTGGGAAGGGGACCCTTGTCGATTTGAACGATGTTCTTCCAACCCAGTTCGGCAAGGTGTCCTACCACCGAATTCCCTGCAATACCTGCTCCAATCACTATTACATGGGCGCTGGTGGGGAAATTCATGTCTCTACTCCCTATGCTGAGTAACGGTTATGTTTCTTGTGGCGGACGGTATGGTTGCGCGCATCGTTTACAATGTGTAAACTCTACCGGGCGCTGCGGTGAAGGTTTGTCATCAAAGTTCTTTGCCGTAAGGCGCATCAACTCCACCGTCCCTGGCCTTCTCATTCCAACAGGTGAAATCATGAGCGAAGATTTTGACCTTGCTTCTCTTGACGACGAGGAGCTCGTCTACCAAATGCATGACGATCTCTACGACGGCTTAGCCGAGGAGATCGCCGAGGGAACCGAAATTCTACTGGCGCGGTCCTGGGATGCCCAAAAGGTGCTGAACGATGCCCTCGTAGAGGGCATGAGAGTCGTAGGGATCGACTTCCGCGACGGGATCCTGTTCGTACCCGAAGTCCTGCTGGCCGCCAAGGCCATGAAGGCCGGGATGGAGATTCTCCGCCCCATACTCTCGGCTTCGGGCGTCGAGTCGGTCGGCAAGGTGGTGATCGGCACCGTGAAGGGAGACATCCACGACATCGGCAAGAACTTGGTGGGCATGATGCTGGAGGGGGCGGGGTTCGAAGTGTTCGACTTGGGGATCAACACCGATGCGCAGGAGTTCTTGGATGCGCTGGAGGAGCACGATCCCGACATCCTGGGCATGTCGGCGCTGTTGACCACCACCATGCCCTACATGAAAGTGGTCATCGACGCCCTCAAGGAAGAGGGCATCAGGGAGGAGATCGTCGTGATGGTGGGCGGGGCGCCCCTGAACGAGGAATTCGGGGAGGCGGTGGGGGCCGACGCCTACTGCCGGGACGCAGCCGTGGCGGCCGAGACTGCCAAGACCCTGGTCGAAAAGAAACGCGCCAATGCCTAGGCGCGGGACGGGGAGATGACCGAGACCGTCGTCTCCTCCGCCACCCGGGAGTGGGTGATAGGACCGAACCGGCCCTTTACCATTATCGGGGAGCGCATCAACCCCACCGGCCGCAAGCTCTTGGCGCAGGAGATGAAGAGCGGCGACTTCAGCCGCGTGGAGGCCGATGCCCTGGCTCAGGTGGGGGCCGGGGCTCACATGCTGGATGTCAATGCCGGAATTCCCCTGGCGGATGAGCCGGCCATCCTGGCTGAAGCCATCAAACTGGTCCAATCTCTCACCGATGTCCCGCTCTCCATCGACTCCTCCATCATCGAGGCGCTGGAGGCCGGCTTGGCGGTATATCAGGGAAAGGCTCTGGTCAACTCGGTGACGGGGGAGGACGAAGTGTTGGAGAGGGTGTTGCCGCTGGTTGCCAAACACGGCGCCGCGGTGGTGGCGATTTCAAATGATGAAACCGGAATCTCCGAGGACCCCGATGTTCGTTTCGAAGTAGCCAAGAAGATCGTCTCCCGAGCCTCAGACTATGGCATTCCGGCTTCCGATGTGGTGGTCGATCCGTTGGTGATGCCGATCGGTGCGTTGGCGCACGCCGGCCGCCAGGTCTTTCACATCCTGGGGCGGTTGAGAGATGAATTGCGGGTCAACTCCACCTGCGGGGCCTCCAACGTCAGCTTCGGCCTCCCCAACCGGGAAACCATAAACTCGGCCTTTCTCACCATGGCGATCGGCGCCGGGTTGACGTCGGCGATAACCAATCCGCTTCACACCCAAGTGCGTTCGGCCTTGATGGCGGCCGATGTGATGATGGCCAATGACCCGGAGTGCGCACGCTGGATCAGGGCCAACCGCGCTTCCCCTCCTCCGGGCAGCAGGGGTGCCCGTCGAGGAGGTGGTCGTCGGCGGCGAACCGGACGAGGCGCCGATGGCCGAACCCGTTGAACTCCGGATAATTTTCACCCCGTCGGGTCGGAGGGGTCGGGTTCCCCGGGGGACGACGGTCCTGGAGGCGGCCCGGATGGTGGGCGCCGATCTTGCCTCTTTGTGCGGTGGTCGGGGTATCTGCGGGCGTTGCCAGATGACTCCGGTGTTTGGAGAGTTTGCCAAGCACGGTATCTCGGTGGGACCGGAGGCGCTGACCGAGTGGTCTGAGACGGAGTCTTCCTATCGCAAGCGGCGGGGACTGGCCGCCGACCGGAGGCTGGGATGCATGGCGAAGGTGCTGGAGGACGTGCTGGTCGATGTACCGCCCGAAAGCCAGACCCACCGGCAGGTGGTGAGAAAAGAAGTCGATGTCGGAAAGCTGCGCCTGGACCCGGTGACCACTCTTCATTATGTGGTGGTCGAGGCGCCGACTCTGGAACATGCTCCCGGAGACGCCCAACGGTTGGTGGCGGCGCTTGCAGAGCAGTGGGCCCTGACCGGCGTGGCGGTGGGCGCCGAGGTTCTGGGGATGCTGCAGGATGCGGTGCGGGCAGGCGATGGCAAAGTCACGGCCGCGGTGCGGGATCGACGAGAGGTGGTGTCGGTGTGGCCCGGTTTTCGCGAGCAGGTGCTGGGGGTGGCGGTGGATGTGGGATCGACCACCATCGCCGGGCATCTGGCCGACCTGACCACCGGGGAGGTAATTGCCTCCCAGGGTTTGATGAACCCCCAGGTCAGATTGGGAGAGGACCTGATGAGCCGGGTCTCATACGTAGCGTTGAACGAGGACGGAGCGCAGAGGCTCACTTCCCTGGTCCGATCGGCGGTTTCGGAGTTGTGCTCGGATCTATTGGAGCAGGCCGGCGCTGATCGGGAGTCGGTGCTGGAGATGGTGGTGGTGGGCAACCCCATCATGCATCATCTGTTCTTGGGCTTGGACGTCCGTCCTTTGGGAGAGGCGCCCTTCACCCTGGCCACCGACGGACCGGTCGAGATTCCGGCTTCGCGGGTTGGGATCGAACTGAACGAGGCGACACGCATCTACCTCCTACCGTGCATCGCCGGACATGTGGGCGCCGATGCGGCGGGGATGATTCTGTCGGAACGGCCCTATGGGGCCGACGAGATCATGTTGTTGTGCGACATCGGCACCAATGCCGAGATAGTGCTGGGGAATGCGGATCGGCTTCTGGCAGCCTCCAGCCCAACCGGTCCGGCGTTGGAGGGCGCTCAGATTTCCTCGGGGCAGAGAGCGGCGCCGGGGGCCATAGAGCGAGTCCGCATCGATCCCCAGACCCTAGAGCCGCGGATCAAGGTGATCGGGGTGGGCCCCTGGTCCGATGAGCCCGGGTTCTCCGAACAGGAAGCAGAGATCGGGGTAACCGGCATTTGCGGATCGGGAATCATTGAAGTTCTCTCCGAGTTGGCGGCGGCGGGGGTGATTCTGGCCGACGGAAGAATCGACGGCGCCAGCAGCGAACGGTCCCCCCGGGTGGTGAGGGACGGTCGCACCTATTCCTACATCCTGTGGGACAAGGGTGCGGTCGTGCGAATAACGCAAAACGATGTCCGGGCGGTGCAGTTGGCCAAGGCGGCCCTGCTGGCCGGCGCCAGGTTGTTGATGGATCATCTGGGATCCGACCAGGTGGATCGCATCCGTCTTGCCGGGGCCTTCGGGTCCCACCTGAGCGCTTCCCACTCCATGGAACTCGGACTCATCCCCCGGATCGAAACCCACCGTGCTACATCGGCGGGGAACGCGGCGGGGACGGGGGCGTTGATGTGCCTGTTGAGCGGAGAAAGCCGCCGCGAGATAGAACTAGTCATAAGTGGAGTTGAAAAAATCGAGACTGCCATAGAGTCCCGCTTCCAGGAGCACTTTGTGGCGTCCATGTCCTTTCCCGGCGCCAGCAAGGGCCGGTCCGACCCGAGACGGAGGTCATCACGCAGAAACCGGCGGAGGACTTCCAGCAGAACAGAAGAGAGGCCGTGATGAGCAGGAGAAGAAGATCAGGAGGACGGCGGGCCCGGGCGGTCGCCAGGGCGGCTGCCCAAGAGATGAGAAGATCCCCCTTCCTCACCAGCAAACTCGCTCCCTATGAGGTGCTCAGCACCGAGGGTCTGGAGATAATCGAGCACAACGCAGAGACCATTCTGGAGAGGGTGGGTGTGGACATAACCGATGAGCCGGCCGTCCAGACCTTCCGGGAAGCGGGGGCCGACGTCGATGGACAGCGAGTGCGTTTCCCCCGGGGAATGTGCCGCCAGATAGTGACCGCCACCGCCCCGTCCATGTTCACCCAGGTGGCTCGCAACCCCGAGAAGTCGGTGGTGATCGGCGGCAATCACCTGGTGCTGGCGCCCGCCTATGGCTCACCTTTCGTCAGGGATCTCGATAAGGGGCGACGTTACGCCACCATCGAGGACTTCCGGAATTTCGTGAAGCTCGTTTACATGACTCCCTACCTGCACCACTCGGGGGGAACGCTGTGCGAGCCGGTGGACGTGGCCATCCCCAAGCGCCATCTCGACATGGTGTATTCCCATTTTCGCTTCTCCGACAAGCCTCTGATGGGCTCGGTGACCGCTCCCCATCGGGCGGCCGACTCAGTGGAAATGGCAGCCTTGGTGTTCGGGGAGGATTTCTTGGAAGAGAACACGGTGATCATGGGGCTCTGCAACGCCAACTCGCCTCTCACCTGGGACAAAGCCATGCTTGGTTCAGCCCGCGAGTACGCCAGCCGGAACCAGGCGGCCATAATCACGCCCTTCATCCTGGCCGGGGCGATGGCGCCGGTTACGGTGGCGGGAGTGGCGGCCCAGACCCTGGCCGAGGCGCTGGTGGCGCTGTCCTACACCCAGTTGGTCAGACCGGGAGCGCCGGTGATCTTCGGGTCCTTCGCCTCCTCGCTCTCCATGCAGTCCGGGGCGCCGACCTTTGGCACCCCCGAACCCTCGCTGACGCTGTTCGTTCTGGCCCAACTCGGTCGGCGGTTGGGGATTCCATTCCGGTCCGGCGGAAACCTGACAGCTTCGAAAGTTCCCGATGCCCAGGCTGCTTACGAGTCGGCTGCGACTTTCCAGCCCACCTTGCTGGCGGGAATCAATTTCGTGCTGCATTCGGCAGGCTGGCTCGAGGGTGGATTGACCATGGGATACGAGAAATTCATCCTCGACTCCGACCAGTGCGGAATGGCCGAGGCTCTGCTGTCGGGGGTGGATCTCTCCGAGAACGGACAAGCGCTGGAGTCGGTGATCGAGACCGGACCGGGCCAGCATCACCTGGGAACCGCGCACACCCTGGCCAATTTCGAGACTGCCTTCTACCGGTCTTTCACGGCCGACAACAACAGTTACGAGCAGTGGTCGGAGGAAGGGTCGTTGCGATCGGTGGAGCGCGCCAACTCCCTTTGGAAGAAGTCACTGGCCGATTATGAGCCTCCGGCCATCGACGAGTCGGTCGACGAGGCTCTGCAGGAATACGTAGTCCGCAAGAAGCAGACCTACCCGGACTTCGAGGCGTAATGGCCTCCTCCGACTATGCCGGGCGGCTGGAAGGCTTGAGTCAGTCCACCCGTTCGGCGATCGCACAGGTCCTGAGCAAGGTCCGCTTCGAGATAATCCCACTCAAGAACGCCGTCGCCCAGGCCGGGCACCTCCCGCGGGGGGCCGTGATCACCGTAACCGCCTCCCCCAACAAGGGAATGGAGGCCACCATGGACCTGGCTGCAGAACTGGCCGAATCCGGGTTCGACGTCACCCCCCATCTTTCGGCCCGCCTGCATCGAGACCGGGCTCATCTGGCCGCGACCCTGGACAAGGCCGCCGAGTTGGGCATTCGCCGAGCGTTCGTGGTGGGTGGAGACCACCTCCATCCCGGTGAATTCTTCGACGGCCTCTCTCTGCTTGAGGCCATGAATGAGATCGGGCACCCCTTCGAGGAAGTGGGCATTCCCGCCTACCCGGAAGGACATCCGGTGATTCCGGATGCCAAGCTGGAGCAGGCGCTGCTGGACAAGCAGCCCTATGCTCACCATCTCGCCACCCAAATGTGCTTTGATGCCGGCGCCATCCGCTCCTTTCTGTCTGAGGCCCGACGCCGCCGGATCGGACTCCCGGCCTTCCTCGGCGTGCCGGGAGTGGGCGGACGGATGAAGCTGCTGCAGATCTCGGCGCGGATCGGGGTGGGCGACTCGGTCAGGTTCCTCTCCAAGAACGCCAAGGTGGTCACCAAACTGCTGGGGCCGGGGGGATACGACCCCGGGGAATTGCTGGAGGGCCTGGGCGACAGGTTATCCGATCCCGTCATGGCGATTCAGGGGTTGCATGTCTACACCTTCAACCGCTGCGAGGCGACCGAGGCTTGGCGCAGGGAGTACCTCGAAGCTCTGAGCCAGTGACTTCTTTCACTTAGGAGTAAGGTTTCTTACGATGCTGGTTGACGTGGCCTGGGTGGTGGTGGGCATGGCGGCGCTCATTATCGGGGCGGAGCGCCTCGTAAGCGCTGCGGAGCGGTTGGCCCACTACTGGGGGATGTCCACTGTCTTGATCGGAGCGGTGGTGGTGGGGCTGGGCACCTCCCTTCCGGAGATGCTCATCTCCGGTCTGGCGGCCGCCCGCCCGGACGGGCTGGACCTGGCCGCCGGCAACATCGTGGGATCCAATATCGCCAATCTCTCCCTGGTGCTGGGCGTCTCCATAATCCTCGCTCCGCTCAAAAACGTCACCTCGGATCTGCGGCGCGAGTGGCTGGCCATGCTGGCGGGATCGTTGGTGCTGGTGATTGCGGCTTGGAACAACGCGTTGTCCCGGCCCAACGGGGTGATTCTGGCGCTTGCGATGGTGGTGGCCCTGATGCTGCTGGTGCGATGGTCCCGGGACATGCACTCCATCGAAGGGAAGACGCAAGCCACTGAAGACCCCGGACCTGCCTATTCGGAAGAGGTCGGCGGGTGGTTGGAGAAGGTGAAGGCGAGGAAGGAGTTGAGTCTTGGGGGCCTGCGCCTTCGCATCAGCCTGGTCCTGTGGAGGGAAATCCTGATGGCCCTGGTGTCGCTGGTCCTGACACTGTGGGGGGCCGACCGGTTGGTGGACGGCGCCACCGGCATCGCCGAACGGCTGAACATATCCGGAGGACTGGTGGGCCTCACCCTGGTTGCACTGGGCACCTCCCTTCCCGAGTTGGCCACCGCGGTGGCTGCCGCCCGGCACGGGAACACTGAACTGGTGATAGGGAACGTGCTGGGTTCCAATCTCTTCAATGCCCTGGCAGTGGGTGGCATCGCAGGACTGGTCGGGGACGGGGCCTTTACCGGCAATTTCCGGGGGAGCCTGTTGTGGATGATGGGCGCCGCGGTGGCGGCCGGGGGGATCGCCAACGGCCTCCGTGGGTTTGACCAACTGCGACCGTTCCGCAGCAGCAACCGTGTTCTGCAGATGATGGGGGCTGCTCTGGCGACGGGAGACGTTGTCTTTTCCCGATGGTCCCAAAGCAGGATTGCGGGAGTGGTTCTGGTGGCCTTTTACCCGCTGGCCCTGTTGCTGGCCGGTCTCTAGTTCACAGGCGGGATCGAGACCCGGAGGGAAAGCTGGCAAGCTCGGCGGTTAATTGGTCGGCCACACTTCGTATCAGCCGCCCTATCTCCATGCCGTCTGTGTTGCCGGGGAATCGATAGCTGGGACCGTGGAGGCCCAAAGCCGCCACTATCTTCCCATGGGGGCCGTACACCGGGGCCGCCACCCCGGAGATGTCCACCGCGAACTCTTCGTGAGCCCAGACAAACCCATCGCGACGAGCGGCTTGAAGTCGGCACTGCAAGATGTGGGGATCGAGGATGGTGCTGGCGGTAACCCGGACCAGGTCCTGTCTGAGATAGTCCCGCAATCGATCCGGTTCCCATGCCGCCAGGCAGACCTGACCGGTGGCGAGGGTATGGAGTGGGAAGGTGTGGCCTGTCCAATCCTGAACCTGCACGGTTCGATCAGCCACCACCTGGCTGATGTACAGCACCTTCTTGCCCTCCGGCACCGCCAGGGCGGCGTCCTCCCCCAATCGGGAGACCAGATTCTCCAAGTGGGGCCGACCCAACTGCTTCAAGACTTGGGGGGAGGTTCCTCTGCCGGCCAGCACCTCCAATCCGGGGCCAACCCGATACCGACCTCGCCGGCCTACCTGCTCCACCATTTCGAGGTGCTCGAGGGTGACCAGCATGCGAGAGACGGAACTCTTCGGCAAGCGGGTGGCCTTGGTTATCTGGGCCAAGCTGGCACTGCGCGGGGAGGCCACCACCACCTGCAATACCGCAAAGGCCCGCTCGACTGCTCTGACAGGGGCGGTCACGATGAGAGGTCGGGTCGGTGGGACGCCATAGTCATCAATGTACCAGTGGCTGGAATATACTACTAAGTGGGAATCGGCTAAGGAGTTTGCGAGATGGCGGTTCACAGCAAGGTGGTTCTCACCTGCGCAGTTACGGGGAGTTCCCACACTCCCACCATGAACATAGGTCTGCCGGTCACCCCAGAGGAAATGGTGTCCCAGTCGGTGGAGGCGCATTCGGCCGGAGCGGCGGTGATCCACATCCACGCCCGTGATCCTCGCAATGGCAGGCCCAGCGCCGACGTGGGTTTGTTCCGGGAGTATTGCGTGGGCATTAAAGAGCAATGCGATGCGGTGATCAGCATCACCACCGGGGGCGCCACCGGCCAGACCATCGAGGAACGCCTGGCAGTGATCAAGGCGTTGCAGCCCGAATTGGCCACGTGCAACCTGGGGACCATGAACTACGGGCTTTTTCAGATGATCCCCAGGTACGAAGGTCGATGGAAGCACGACTGGGAGGAGGCCTTCCTGGAGTCCACTCGCCATGAACCTTTCGTGAACCGGTTTTCGGATATCGAGTACATGCTCACCGAGCTAACTGAGGAGACGGGTTGCCGCTTCGAGTTCGAGGCTTATGACGTGGGGCATCTCTACACGCTGGCCTATTACGCCGATCAGGGCCTGGTGAAGCCCCCCATATTCATGCAGTTCGTGGTGGGCACCCTGGGGGGCATAGGGCCTGACATCGAGAACGTGGTGGTGATGAAGCAGACTGCCGACCGCCTGTTCGGGACCGACATCGAGTGGTCGGTGCTGGGAGGAGGTCGGTTCCAGTTCGATATCGTCACCGCCGGGGCGGTTCTCGGAGGCCATGTGAGAGTTGGTCTGGAGGATGGGATATACCTGCGTCGGGGGCGATTGGCCGACAACAATGCCGAGCAGGTGGCCAAGATGGTCCGGATCCTCAACGAGTTGTCGCGCGAGACGGCGACCTCCGCCGAGGCTCGGGAGATACTGGATCTCAAGGGCCTCCACAATGTGGCGTTCTGATAGTCAAGCGCCTTGGATAAAGGGCGCGGTTGACCTGTGGCAGCCGTGAGAGACGAGGCGGGAGGGGCCGAGGATCGATTCCGCTCTCAAGTCGGGGTGGTGGGTCTGGTGGGCACTGGGGTCATCGGGCGAGGATGGGCGGTGAGGGCGCTGTCCAGGGGGTGGGAAGTGGTGGCCACCGATCCCGCTCCCGGGGCGGGGGAGGAGTTGGTGGCATTCGTGGAGCGGGTCTGGCCCGCTTCCATGGCGCTGGGCCAGCATCCCGACGCCCGGCCCGACCGGGTCCAGTTCGTCGGAACCGTCGAGGAGGTGGCGGCCCGGGCGGATCTGGTGGTGGAGTCGGTGCCCGAGAGAGAGCACCTCAAGAGAGAAGTGGCCGCCCAGATCGACGCGGCTACTCCTTCCGACGTCTTGATCTGCTCCAGTTCCTCGGGGCTACTCCCCAGCCGCCTGCAGGCCGGCCTGCGTCATCCGGGGCGGTATCTGATAGCCCACCCCTTCAACCCTGTCTACCTGCTGCCTCTGGTGGAACTGTGCGGCGGACGCCTAACCAACCCGGGCGCGTTAGAGACCGCCGGGTCGATCTACCGGGACCTGGGCATGCATCCCCTGGTGATTCGCAACGAAGTGGAGGGGTACCTCTCCGATCGGCTCCAGGAGGCTTTGTGGCGGGAAGCGCTGTGGCTGGTCAATGACGGAGTGGCCACCACGGAGGAACTGGATGAGGCCATCATTTACGGCCCGGGCCTGCGCTGGGCGGCGATGGGGACCATGCTCACCTTTCACCTGGCCGGCGGCGAGGGCGGGATGCGGCACATGCTGGAGCAGTTCGGCCCGGCCCTGGAACTTCCCTGGACGGCGCTGGTGGCGCCGCCTCTGACCGATCGGCTGATCGAGGCGGTGGTGGAAGGAGTCGAGCAGCAGGCGGGGGGAAGAAGCGTCAGGGAATTGGAACGGCTTCGAGACCAGTACCTGATCTCGGTGATGCGGGCGCTGCGGCCGCACAACCTGGGCGCCGGACGGGTGTTGGCAGACCGGGAGGCGATCCGGTTGGCGGCGGGCGCCAAAACCTGGCATCCGGGTTCCGAGGTGGAGGCGCCCCTGGAGTTGTATCGCTGCGGGGTGGAACCTGATTGGGTGGATTACAACGGCCACATGACCGAGAGCGCCTACCTGGCGGCCTTCGGCTGGGCTTCGGACGCTCTGTTCCGCTATGTGGGGATCGACGAACAGTATCGGGCCGAGGGCCACTCCTTCTATACCGTTGAGACCCATATCCACTATCGGCGGGAAGCTTCCGTTCACCAGGATCTTTTCTTCACCACCCAACTGTTGGGGGTGGATCAAAAGCGCCTTCACATCTTCCACACCATGTTCGACGCCGACCGCAACCGGCTCTCTTCCACCGAACAGATGCTCCTGCATGTCGACACACAGGCCGGATGTGCGGCGCCCATCCGGTCCGAACCGGCCCGGGCCTTGGCTGAGATCGCTCGGGCCCACCAAACGCTTCCGGTTCCGCCCGAGGTGGGCGCCCGAATGACCCTTGACAGGCAAGGCTGACAGAAAGGGAAATCCGATGCACTTTGCTCTCACCGACGAACAGGAGTTGATCGTCGCCACAGTTGCGGAGTTCACCGAAAGGGAGTTGATGCCCCACGAGGAAGAGGTGGAGCGACTGGGCCGCGTCCCCGGCCAACTGGCCGCGGGCATCAAGAAGAAGGCCATCGAGGCGGGGATCTTCTCGGCCAACATGCCGGTGGAGGTGGGGGGCGCCGGTCTTGACAACCTGACCATGGCGTTGGTGGAGAAGGAACTCGGCAAGACGGCGTATGCCCTGCATCATCTGGTGGCCCGCCCCTCCAACATCCTGCTGGCCTGCGTCGGAGAGCAAAGGGACCGGTACCTGTACCCCACGGTGGCCGGCCGGCGGATGGAGGCGTTGGCCATGAGCGAACCTGACGCCGGTTCCGATCTGCGGGGGATGAAGTGCCGGGCGGTCCGGGACGGGGACGAATACGTGATCCGGGGGGTCAAGCACTTCATTTCCCACGGGGACATCTGTGACTATGTGATCCTGTTCGCCGCCACCGGCGAGGAGTCACCCCAGGATGCGGGAGGGGGGAGGGCGCCCCGGAAGATCACGGCCTTCCTGGTGGACGTGGGGACACCGGGCTTCGAGGTGCAAGAGGGCTACCGATGCGTCTCTCACCGCGGATACAACAATGCCGTTTTCAGCTTTGACGACTGCCGGATTCCGGCCTCCCAGATTCTGGGCGAGGAGCACCAGGGCTTCGAGGTGGCCAACACCTGGCTGGGAGGTACCCGTCTCGCGGTGGCCGCCAACTGCCTGGGCAGAGCAGAGCGGGCCATGGGACTGGCAACCGAGTGGGCTGCCACTCGCACCCAGTTCGGACAGACCATCGGTCGCTTTCAGGGGGTCTCGTTCAAGCTGGCGGACATGGCCACGCAGATGGCCGCTGCCGAGCTTCTGACGCTGCGGGCTGCCTGGAAGGCCGACCGGGGCGAGATGAGTTCCGCCGACGCCGCCATGGCCAAACTGGCTGCCACCGAAATGCTCGCCCATGTGACCGATGAGGCCATCCAGATCTTTGGCGGGATGGGCCTGATGGGCGAGTTGCCGTTGGAACGCATGTGGCGGGACGCCCGAGTGGAACGCATCTGGGACGGCACCTCCGAGATCCAGCGTCACATCATCTCCCGGTCGATTCTCCGTCCCCTGGGAGGCTGACGACCTTGTCGGCATTGGCCAGGTTGCTGAGGCCGAGGACGGTGGCCCTGGTGGGTGGGGGCTTGTTGGACCAGTTGGTGGACTCCTGTCGGCAGATCGGATTCGCCGGCGAAGTGTGGCCGGTGAATCCCCATCGTCGCCAGGTGTCGGGTCTTCGGTGCTTCCCTGCCCTCGAGGACCTTCCAAGTCCTCCCGACGCGGTCTTTCTGGCCGTAAACCGCAGGCGGACCATTGAAGCGGTGGAGACGCTTGCCAGGATGGGAGCGGGGTCGGCGGTGTGCTATGCGTCCCTCTTCGCGGAGCATGGTGAAGATGGATCCGGTCACCAGCGCCGGTTGGTGGAAGCGGCGGGAGGAATGCCGATTCTGGGCCCCAACTGCTACGGGCTGATCAATGCGCTGGACCGGGTGGCGCTGTGGCCGGATCAGTCGGGGTGTCATCCCGTCCCAGAGGGAATGGCGCTCATCTCCCAAAGCGGCAATGTCGGACTGAACATGACGTTCCAGCGGCGCCGGCTTCCGGTCTCGCACCTGGTGTCGGTGGGAAATCAGGCAGTGGTGGGGATAGAAGACGTGATGGCGGAACTCCTCGAGGACCCCCGGGTCAAGGGCATCGGGTTGTTCCTGGAGGCGGTCAGGGATCCCGGTCGGTTCCTGGATGTGACGCTCCGCGCCCTATCGGCTCGGATTCCGGTGGTGGCCCTCCTGGTGGGCAAGTCGCGCCGGGGGGCGGAGATCGCCCGCAGTCACACCGCTTCGATGAGCGGAATGGCCGACGCCTACCGGGCGCTGTTCGACCGGGGAGGGGTGATCGGGGTGAGCACCCTGCCGGAATTGCTGGAGACCCTGGCAGTGATGGTCGGCGCCGGACCTCTGCCCGGCAACCGGATCGTTTCCATGTCCTGTTCGGGAGGGGAGGCGTCATACGTGGCGGACCTGGCCGACGGGCGCCACTTGGACTTTGCTCCCTTCCCCCAGGGACAGCAGCGGAGCGTGAGCCGGATTCTGGACGGAAGGGTGGCGGTCGGGAATCCGTTGGACTACCACACTTTCATCTGGGACGACCGGCGCCGCCTGGAGCAGTTGTTCGGTGAGGTCATGGCCGGTCCACAGGACGCCACCATGCTGGTTTTGGACGTTCCTGAAGCGAAAGGGGACTTCTCGGCTTTCCGGAAGACCGCCCGGGCCATGATCGCCGCCGGTGCGGCTTGCGGGCAACCCGCCCCGGGGGTGTCCCGCCTGCCCGGAAACCCCGCCCGCCGAGGGGCCCGGGCGCGGGGGGGCGGGGGGGTCGCCGGCCTGCCGGAAAACCTCTCCGGCGAAGTGGCCCGGGAGTTGGCGGACGGTGGGGTGACTGCGGTGCGAGGGATCGAGGAAGCGTTGGCCGGGCTGGAGGCGGCCGTGCGGTGGGGCGAGCGGGTGCGTGCCGGCGCACCTCATTACCCGGCGCCGGTCCCTCCCCCTGGTCACCGGACGATCCACCTCAACGAAGTCCAGGCCAAGGCTCGCCTCGCCTCCTGGGGTGTGCCGGTTCCCCGGGGCGCCGCGGCGCCGGCGGAGAGATTGGGCGCGGCGGCCGAGGAGATCGGGTATCCCTTGGTGGTCAAGGTGCTGGGCTTTGATCACAAGACGGAGCGGGGAGGGATCCGGGCGGGCATGGCGACACCCCGGGATCTGGATGAGGCTGTCACGAGCATGTCAGAGGGGTACCAGGGACTCTTCCTGGTCGAGGAGATGGTTGGCGAGGTGGTCGCCGAATTGCTGGTCAGCGTCCGGCGCCAGTGGCCGGTCGGTTGGCTGGTCACCCTGGGCGGGGGAGGGGTGCTGGCCGAGTTGCTGGATGATCTCGCCCACTTCCTGGCGCCGGTCGGCCGTGGGGAGGTCGTGGAGGCCTTGGAGACACTCAGAGTTGGCCGACTGCTGGCAGGCTATCGAGGTGGGGCTCCCGCCGACCTCGGGGTGTGCGCAACGGTGATCTGCAACCTGGTAAACGGGGCCCTGGGTGATGGTGATGTGGTGGAGATGGAGGTGAATCCCCTGCTGGTCACGGCTTCGGAAGCGGTGGCGGTGGACGCACTGTTGAGCGTGACTCATTGAGGGAGGCCGGCCTGCCGATGATGCCAGCTTCAATGGCTGAAAGGGCCTTTGGAACTTTCGTCCGTCGGTTATGCACCGGCAACTTGGCGGATGCTGTTGGGTGTTGTGAATGCACTGACCTGGGGCTGTACCCGGTTGAGCCGCCGGAGTCCGATTATCTTTGCCAGTGGTGGTCAGCACTGCTGATACGACCAGAACCAATGGCACTATGACGAACCAATCAGAGGCGGTGGCGTGAATGGCTGATTCAGGAATTCGACCGGAACGCTCTTCGATCCGTCCGATCTCCGCCTCAGGGGTGTGGAAGGTCTTTGGAAGACGCGTGGCGGATGCCATGCAAATGGCCAGGGATAACGTGGACCAATCGACCATCCTGGCGGAGAGCGGATGCGTGGTGGCCGTGAAGGACGCCAGTTTTGAGGTGAACAGAGGGGAGGTATTCGTGGTGATGGGTCTGTCGGGCAGCGGAAAGTCCACGCTCATCCGCTGTCTCTCCCGTCTGATAGACGCCACCGCCGGCACGGTTCTGATCGACGGCAGGGACGTGGGGGAGATGTCCGATGACGAACTGCGTGACCTGCGTCGGCACACCATCAGCATGGTCTTCCAGAACTACGGACTGTTTCCCCACCGAAGAGTTATCGACAACGTCGCCTTCGGGCTGGAGGTGAGAGGCGAGGAAAAGGAAGAGCGTTACCAGACCGCCACGAAGATGATCGAATTGGTGGGCCTCGATGGTTGGGCTGACAAATACCCGGAGCAGTTGAGCGGCGGAATGAAGCAACGGGTGGGTCTGGCGCGGGCGTTGGCGGTGGATCCCGAGATACTCCTCTTCGACGAGCCCTTCTCTGCGTTGGATCCCCTGATCCGAAGAGACATGCAAGATGAACTCCTGGGCCTTCAAGAGCGACTCCACTGCACCATGGTTTTCATAACCCATGACTTCTCAGAGGCCCTCAAAATCGGGGATCGGATTGCGATAATGCGCTCCGGCGCCATCGTGCAAGTTGGTACCCCCGAAGAGATCGTGGCGCATCCGGCCGACGACTACGTGAGGGACTTCACCCTGGATGTCCCCCGCCACAAGGTGTTGTCGGTGGGGGCGGTCATGGCGCCGGCAGAGAGCGTCGACTGGGCGGGCGTCCATCCGGAAGGGGAACCGGTGGCAGTCTCGGCGTCCTTGGAGGGTGTTCTTCCTCGCCTACTGACCGAGGGAGAACCGGTGGTGGTGGTCGATGACAAGGGCGGCAGATGCGGGGTGTTGGAGCCCGCCGTGGTCTCTCGGTATCTGTGGCCCGGATGACCTCTCTGGACCAGCGCCGATTCATCAAAATGCCACGTTCGGTGGGCCTTTTGGGTTTGGCTGCGCTGGTATTGGGCGGGCTGATAGTCTTCCTTCCCGAAGAAATAACGGCTTTCCCTCCTGAATGGGACATCGGCTTTGGTCCGGCTGTCAACGAGATGCAGCAGTGGTGGATCAGCAACCGCCGGGATCTGGGGCTTTACCTGTACTTCTTCGATCCGCTCTCCGACGTAATCGAATGGCTGTTGCGGGCTTTTGAGGGTCTCCTGCTGGGCATTCCGTGGTACGTGCATGTGGTGGGAGTGGGAGTCCTGTTCGGTTCCAGGATGGGTTTGTCCCGGGGACTGGCGGCGGGAGGGGGCATGCTCTATTTCGTGGTGCTCGGCTTGTGGGAGTTGAGTGTTCAGACCTTTGCCCTGATGACGGTGGCGGTGGCCGTGTCGGTGGCGGTCGGCATCCCCATCGGGATACTGGCTGCCCGCAGTGAATGGGTCAACCGGGTACTGAGGCCGTTGCTCGACTCCATGCAGACCCTTCCTGCTTTCGTTTACCTCATCCCTGTTCTGCTGTTCTTCGGCGTGGCGCGGGTGCCGTCCCTGATCGCCACCGTCATCTACGCCCTGCCACCCGTCATTCGGCTCACCAACCTGGGAATACGCCAGGTGCCCACCGAGAGCCTGGAAGCCGGAACGATGTTCGGGACGACATCGGGGCAGTTGCTGCGGAAGGTGCAGTTGCCCCAGGCGGCGCCCTCCATCCTGGCTGGGATAAACCAGACCATCATGATGGCGCTCAGCATCGTGGTGATCGCAGCCCTGATCGGGGCGGGAGGATTGGGTCAAGAGGTGCTGTTGGCGCTGCGCCACCAGGAGGTGGGGAGAGCGGTGGAGGCGGGCATGGGCATCGTGCTGATGGCTGTGATGCTGGACCGGTTCTCCCACTCGACGATCGGGCAGGGTCAGGGCCCACTGGCCTTCTCGGAGTTGTGGTCGCACAGGGGTGTCCGGATCCTGGGGTTCGTCCTGGGCGCCGCGGCTCTGCTTGGCTGGATCATGGGATGGACTGATGTGCCATCCGGCCTGCAGGTCAGTTACGCGGCGCCCATCGACTGGGCGGTGGATTGGGCGAGGGACAATCTCTATCAGTTGGGCAACCTTCCCCTTGGCACCGGTCCCTTCAGTGACTTCCTCACCACCTACGGCACCCGTCCGATGCGGCTCTACCTGAGTGAGGAGGCCTGGCCGGTTATTGTGATCTTCTTCGGATTCGTGTCTTGGTGGGCTTCCGGCAAGCGGTTGGTGGTCGGTTCGGTTATCGGGACCGTGGTAATCGGCCTGCTGGGCATGTGGACTCTGACCATGGACACCCTGTCGCAGACGGTGGTGGCGGTGTTGATGGCCATCGTGATCGGCCTTCCCCTGGGGATAGCGGCATCCCGCCGGGACTGGTTGGAGCGGAGTCTGCGCCCGGTTCTCGACACCTTGCAGACCATCCCCAGCTTCTGCTTCCTGGTGCCGGTGGTGATCCTTTTCAACGTGGGGCGAATCCCGGGGATAATCGCTTCGGTCCTCTACGCGGTGGCGCCGGTGGTGCGGCTCACCAACCTGGGGATTCGCAGCGTCGAGAAGGAGATTGTGGAAGCATCCGAGTCCTTTGGGGTTACCAAGCGCCAGAAACTGTGGAAGATACAGTTCCCTCTGGCGATGCCCACTGTTTTGGCAGGCATCAACCAAACGGTCATGCTGGTGTTGGCGATGGTGGTGATCGCCGGACTGGTGGGAGGGGCCGGGCTGGGTCTCGAGGCGGTCAAGGGCCTCGCCCGAAGCGACACGGGCCTGGGTTTCGAAGCCGGCGCCTCGATCGTCATTCTGGCCATGATCCTCGACCGGATAACTCAAGGCTGGGCAACCCGCTTCCAACCTCCTTCCTCCGATGGCCATTAGGTTTGCTACAAGAGTCCCACCTGATGGGATTATTGCCCAGATCAAGTAACCGTGGCGTAGAGAATCTGGTTAAATTTTGTTAAGACAAAGACCGACGCGAAAGGAGAATCGCATGAGAGGAAAACCATTTTTTAGGGCGTCGCTCCTGCTGGCGGCCTTTTCGCTTATGGTCGCAGCCTGCGGCGACGACCTCGGCGATATCGACACCATCAAGCTGGCGGTCAACCCATGGGACGGTTCGGCGGTGAACGTTGCAGTAGCCGCAGCCGTGTTGGCGGGTGAGGGTTACACCGTGGAAAGAGTCGAGATAGATGAGCAACCTCAGTGGGCTGCCATCGCCACCGGCGATCTGCATGCCAGTTTGGAAGTCTGGCCATCGGGGCATGCCGACAACGTTGCCTCCTACATCGACGGGGGCGGCGGCGTTGTCCACGGTGGTGACCTGGGAGCAATTGGCAAGATCGGCTGGTGGATTCCCACCTATGTGGTGGATCAAAACCCGGCAGCCGCGACATGGCAGGGTCTGCAGGATCCGGCCGTTGCCGGTTTGTACGCCACTGCCGAGACCGGGGACAAGGGACAGTTCCTGATCGGCGATGCTAGCTGGGTGTCATATGAGCAGGACATCATCGACAACCTGGGATTGCACCTCGAGGTGGTCTTTGCCGGTTCTGAAGACGCTCTTCTGGCGGCCATGGACTCGGCTACCAGCCGCGGTGACCCGTTGCTGTTCTATTGGTGGACTCCCCATTCGGCGTTCAGCAAGTTCGACCTGAGCCCATTCGAGTTGCCTTCCTACTCTGACGAATGCTATGCGTCCGACGCGGTTGACTGCGACTACCCAGAGGATGTGTTGTTCAAGATCATGTGGGATGGCTTGGAGGAAAGTGCTCCAACCGCGTTCACCATTCTTTCCAACTTCAACTACACCAATGAAGACCAGATCTTCATGCTGGGCAAGTTGGATGAAGGATTGTCGGTTGACGAAGCGGCCGCCGCATGGATGGACGCCAACGAGTCCGTCTGGCAGAGTTGGATTCCCGGTTAAAGTCCCGATACAAACGTAAACGATGAGATGAGGCCACCCCACCGGGTGGCCTCACTCGTTGCCCGGCCAATCACGGCAGATGACGTTCCATAGGGTGATGTTTTGCCATCCGGGACGGCGGGGACCTCCCGGTAAACTCGGATAGAGCGAGAGGAGAAGGTTGGCGGGAGTCAAAAAGCAAAGAAGGCGCTATGCCGTGGGATGGTTGGGGCTTGCGGTGTTCCTCATCGTTGCCGAGGAGGCGGCTGACATCGAATTCCTGGGGGAGGCGCTGCTCGGTCTGGTGTGCATCGTCCTGATCGCCACCTCGGTTGGTGAGAGTCCCAGGGCCGCAACGGAGGTGCCGGCCGAGGATGCTGACGCCGCGAGGATGATGGGTACGCCATCGCTCTGAGTGCTCGCCGGCAGTCACGGTTAGAGGTTGGGAAGGGCCTTTCATGGGCAGGCGGTTGAGTCTTGTTTGAGGGTCTATCACAGGAGAAGGCTGTCCTCGTAGCGGATGGGGCCATGGGCACGACACTGTTCGAATTGGGGCTGGAGAGGGGAGATTCTCCGGAGAGGTTGAACGTGGAGAAACCGGAGATGATCGCCCAAGTCCACCGCAACTTTGTGAAGGCGGGAGCGGACCTGATTCTGACCAACACTTTCGGGGGCAACCGCAGGCGCATGTCTCTTCACCGGATGGAAGATCGGGTGGGGGAGTTCAACCGGGCTGGGGTGAGCATCGCAAAGAGGATTGCTGAAGAGGCGGAGAGGCCGGTGGTCGTCGCTGCCAGTGTGGGTCCAACGGGGGACCTGTTCGCACCGCTGGGTCTGTTGAGCCATGCCGAAGGTGTGGAGGTCTTCTCCGAACAGATGGAATCCCTGGTTGCGGCCGGAGCCGACATTCTCTGGATCGAGACGTTGTCCGCGTGGGAGGAGATCGCGGCCGCCACCGAAGCAGCCTCTGATCTCGCCACTCCCCATGCCGTGACTCTGAGTTTTGACACCAACGGTCGAACCATGATGGGACTGCGACCCTCCGATTTCGGTAAATGGTGGACCGAACTGCCTCCAGACCGTCGACCGGTCGCCCTGGGGGCCAACTGCGGAACAGGTTTGCAGGAGGCATTGACCGCGGCGGCCGCCATCAAGGAAGCGGCGGCCGAGGCGACGGTCATCGTCAAATCGAACTGCGGGATTCCCGTCTTCAGGGAAGGAGGGCTGAACTACCCGGAGGGTCCCGAGCAAATGGGCGACTACGCCCGCCAGGCACTGGAGGCCGGATGCAGCATCATTGGGGCGTGCTGCGGTTCGACCCCACCTCACGTCAAAGCCATCCGAGCAGCATTGGATGGCGCCTGATCACCTACTCCAGGGGTGTTTCATGGCAAAGGACGGTGGCCCGTCTGGCGTCAAAGACCCGGGGCTCGGAATGGAAACCGGTTCCTGGCCGGTCGGTCTCCAGGAACGCCACTATTGCGTCGGCGGTTGCTGCGGCAGCCACATTCAGGTACTCCTCAGTGGCGAACAATCGTGCCTCGGCGGGATTGGCGAGGTAGCCGTACTCCACCAGAACAGTGGTGGTGTCGGGCAGTCGCAGGATCCGGTAGAGGTCGTATCCCGAAGGATGCAGCACTCTTGACACACCGGTGAACCGGGTGCCGCTCCAGGAGATGTCGAACGCGCTGTCCAGGGCATGGGAGACCTCCTCGTAGAGCAGACCGCCCAACCGGGTCGAGGATGGGGAGTCCGACTGGACATAGACTTCGGTGCCCGGGGACCTTCGCGAGTAGTAGAGCGGGGCATTGTGATGCAACGACAGCATGACTTCGGCGCCCAGGATGTCCGCCAAGTCGGCTCGCATCGCGAACGAGGTCCCGTAATCGCCGGTGCGGGTCAGGACGGTGGAAACCCCCCGGGCCTCGAGTTCGCTTTGGATTGCGAAGCCCAGGGCCAGGTTGAGGTCTCCTTCCACCAGGCCGTTGTAACCCCAAGCGCCGGTGTTGTGGCGGCCCCCGTGCCCGGGGTCGATCACCACCCGGGCTGACCAGACCGGCTCCCCGTCACTCACCTCCACGATGTTGTCGCAGGGCGAACGCACCAGATATCCGCTTGACGCTAGTCCCGCCACTATGACCGGGACGCCGGTGGGAGTTATCAGGACCCTCGGCAGAGGGATGGGGGGAGGCAACGGGGGAAGCGTCCAGGGTTTGTCACCCAAACCCATTGTGGAGACGTGGAGGGGCGCCGTCAACTCTGCGGCGATGGCGCCCGTTGCCGTTTCCGCTTGTCCCGGGCGTCCGGGGGGTTCGCGGTCCATCACCACCACAATGGCTGCCATCAGGAGCATCACCGCCAGTGCGGTGGCGGTCCCCAATCTCACAGCCGGAATCCTGTTGGGGTCGACGGATTGCATCTTGGTTCGCTGTCTAGAGGTGTTTGGGCGAGGATGTTAGGGGTCCATCCTACGGGAGCCGTTCCTTTCCCCTGCGAGGTGTTGCCCCGCAGTTCTTAGTCGAGTCCCATCGCCGGCAAATCCTCCTTCGACCTCGGCTGGTGTCTCCCAGGAGTCGTAGGACGCAAATGCCCACGCACTATTCGAGGGGTGTTTCCGGCTGGTCGGTCTCCAGGAACGCCACCATGGCGTCGGCGGTTGCTGCGGCTGCCACCTCCACGTAACCGGATGTGGCGAACAACCTTGCCTCGGCGGCGCGGGGTCGGAATCGGTGAATTGTCATACCGGGTTCATACACTGCCCTTATGCGGTTTGTGGTCTTCGACTTGGAAGCGAACGCCGACCACCCACGCGCCGAGGATCAGGAGGTCATCGAGATCGGCGCCCTCATGGTGGAGGACGGAGCGGTGGTGGACGAATTCACCAGTCTGGTGGCGCCCACCCCGGGTCGTCCTTTGGCGCCCCTGACGGTTGAATTGACGGGTCTGACCGTCGAATCACTGGAGGGCGCACCCTCCCGGAGGCCCGCCTTGCAGGGGTTCGCGGAATTCTGTGGTGGCTTGCCTCTGGTGGCCCACAATGGCAGCACCTACGACTTCCCGTTGCTCGACGCCGAATTGGAACGAGCGGGGCTGCCCGTTCCGTGGGGTGAACGACTGGACACCCTGGAGTTGGCCCATGTGGTGTTCCCCCGGGCAGGGAGGGAGTCCACCTCCGACATGTGGGGCAAGACTCCACCCCGGTCTCGTCGCCTGACCGATCTGGCCGATCACTACCGAGGCGGTGAGACCGCGGAGCCTGCCCACCGAGCCCTATCCGATGCGCGGAGGGCATGGGAGGTGATGGAAGGCCTGCTCGAAGACTTGAACCGAGACCAGGCTGCCCGCAGGGCCCAACGGTGGGTTCTGGAGGTCACGGGACATCCTTGGGCGTCGTTCTGCCGGCCCGATGTGAGCAACCTGGTGGGTTCATACCGGCCTGATCTGGTGGAGATAATCCCATTGCCCGTCCCCGACGGCACGGACGACTCTGAGGCTGACCCGTGGGACGAGGTGGATTGGGCTGAGGAGACCCAGAGGGAGCAGATCGATCTGGATGAGTTGGTTGACCCGCTCGGTTCGGAGGGGGAGTTGATCACCGATGGGATGGAGCACCGGCCCTCGCAGGAGGAGATGGCTCGGCAGGTGGCCGCGGCTCTCGCCGAATCCGGGCGCCTGATGGTGGAGGCGCCGACGGGAACCGGCAAGACCCTCGCCTATCTGGTCCCAGCCTGCCGGTTGGCCGGCGCCTGGGACTCCCAGGTACTGGTTTCCACCTACACCAAGGCCCTCCAAGACCAGGTCTGCAGGACGCTGTCGGACATCTCCGACCGCTTGGGGCCGGTTGAGTGGACTGTGCTGAAGGGCCTGAGCAATTACTTGTCGGTGAACGCCCTGGCTGAGGAGTTGAACCTGGTCAATCCTCTCGAAGCGGGTCGATTGCGAGATAATCCTCTCTTCGGGGACCGCAGCGATGAGCCGTCCTACGATCATCATCTGGGTTTGGCATTGGCCATGGTGCTGGGCTGGGCGGCGGAGACTCCCACCGGAGAGTGGGATGATCTTCGCTACGGGTGGCTTGGGAGATACAACCCCCAGATGTACCGGCTGAGGTCCCGACTCTCCATGACCGAGACCCCAGGTCGGGCTCGAAGCGACCTGGAGAGGCGGTGCTTCTTCGTCCGTGCCCTGCGGCGGGTGGCCGAAGCCCAGATCGTGGTGGCCAATCACTCCCTGATGCTGCTTCGGGACCAGATGACGGATCACAGTCCTCATCTGGTAGTCGACGAGGCGCACGAGTTGGAAGCGGCGGCACGGTCCGCGTTCACCGGTACGGTCAGCGAACGCGGACTTTGGCGCTTGCTCCATTCGGTGTACAGCTCCAAGACCTCTGGAAGTCTGCTCCACCGGTATCTGCGTTCCCTGCCGGCCGGCCGAGCCCGGGACCGGGGTCAGGCGGGGGCCGAGCAGGTAATCCGGTCCTGGCGACGCTGCCGGCCGCACATTGACGAGGTGCGCGCCATCCTGGTGGATTACTTCGAAAGCACTCGCAATTGGTCGGTCAACTGGGATGGGGCGCCGTTTTCTTCGAGAATCACCCGGGTCGACCTCAACCGCTTGAGTTGGGGAACAGTCACCCAGGCGCTTCAAGGGCTGGCCGAGGCCGTTTCCCACCTGGGCGGCACTATCGAATCCCTTCCGGTGCCGGACCGGCTGTCGGGCGATCGGCCTGCCAAGGAGCTCAAGCGTCGTATCACCCAGGCCAGCGGCGACGCCAAGACGATCGCGGAGCTTTCCTTCCAGTTGGCCAACATCGATCCGGACAAACTGCTGGAAGCGGCTTTCGTCTGCGACCTGGAGTTGCGGGAAGGGGAGTGGAACTGGGGGCTCAGCGCGGTCCCCTTGGATGTGAATACCCGGTTGGAGGCAATCTGGGAGGAGAAGGAATCGGTGGTGATGACGTCCGCCACGCTCACTGTCTCCGGGTCATTTGACTACATCGCCACCGGATTGGGATTCGAGGGCGGTCGAAGGGTGCTGCTGGACAGTCCCTTCTCCGATCTTCCCAGACAGATGCTGGTGGTAATCCCCGGGTACCTTCCCAGTCCCAGCGGTTCCAGCCTGGAAGAGTTCGCCCGGTTGGCGCCCGAGGAGATGGCCCGCCTGTTCGAAGTCAGCCGGGGGCGGGCGCTGGTGCTGTTCACTGCCAACCGGAGGATGGAACAGGCTGCGGCGTACCTCAAGGACCGGCTCTATGGGGAGTACGCCGTGCTCTGCCAGGGAGAGGGGTCGGCGCCGGAGTTGACCGAGAGTTTCCGCAATCCCTCCCAACCCACCTGCCTGCTGGGGAGCGGCACTTTCTGGCAGGGCATCGACGTGCCCGGCGAGGCGTTGAGTCTGCTGGTGATGGAGAAACTCCCGTTCAACTCACCGCAGGATCCGGTGGTGGCTGCCCGCCAAGAGGTGATTGCCCGCCGCGGCGGAAACCCTTTCGACGACTACCTCCTGCCTGAGGCGGTCCTGGGGTTCCGCCAGGGGGCGGGACGGCTGATCCGCTCCCCCAACGACAAAGGGGTGTTGATAGTTCTGGACAAGCGGTTGGGGTTCGCCCGCTACGCCTCATCCTTTCTGGACAGTCTCACCGGGTCGCCCCCGGTGTTGAAGGCGGCCAGCCCTGTCCAGTGCTATCGCGCCATCGCCCGGCACCTGGGTACCGAATCGGAAGCGATCAGATCGGGCGCCGCCGCCGCGAGGAGATGAAGCCGGTATTGAAACCGGCGGCGTGCAGACCGCCGGCAAAGCGGGCGTGCTCGATTTTCAGGCAACGGTCCTGGACGACTTGCAACCCTGCTTCCCGGGCCCGGGCGGCAGCACCCTCGTGCCGCAGGCCCAGTTGGAACCACACCACCTTGGCGCCCATTTCGATGGCTTCTTCCACCACTCCGGGGAGATGCTCGGGGCGACGGAACACGTCTACGATGTCGGGAGGCTCGGGGAGGTCGGCCAGGGTGGGAAAGGTGGGGATCCCCAGTATCTCGGAGTAGACCGGGTTTACCGGGAGGACCTGATAAGGGGTCCGCACCAGGTAGGTGGCCACGAAGTTGGAGGACCGCAGCGGGTTGGCGGAGACCCCCACCAAGGCCACAGTGCGTGCTCGCCGCAGTATCCCCAGCCGTTCGGTGGCGGTGGCGTCGTGGGAACGATCAGACACGGGCCGCCTCCGCGAGGGCGCCGTCCAGGTCTGCCAGTATGTCCACGATGTCCTCCAGTCCCACCGAGATGCGAATGGTATCGTCTCCCACCCCCGCCGCCGCCCGGGCCTCGGGGGAGACCTGCTGGTGGGTGGTGGAGGCGGGGTGGATCACCAAGGTCTTGGCGTCTCCCACATTGGCGAGGTGACTGGCGAGCCGGATCGATTCGATGAATCTCACTCCCGCTTCGAATCCCTTCTTGAGGCCGAAGGTGAACACCGCACCCGGGCCGGCCGGGGTGTACTTCTCCACCAGGTCCCTGCCGGGGCTGTCAGGAAAGATCGGGTAGCTCACCCAGGAGACGGCCGGGTGTTCGTACAGGAACACCGCCACCTCCCGGGCGTTTTGTATGTGACGCTCCATTCGCAGGGGGAGCGTCTCCAGTCCCATCAGCAGGAGAAAGGAGTTGAAGGGGGAGATGGCCGCTCCCACATCGCGCAACAATTCGGCCCGGGCCTTGGTGAGATAGGCGTACTCACGAAAGTTCTCCCAGAAACGGAGCCCGTGGTAGGCGGGAGAAGGGTCGGTCATCACCCCGAAACGTCCGCTGTCCCAGGGAAACAGGCCGGACTCCACGATCGCCCCGGCGATCACCACACCGTGGCCGCCGATGAACTTGGTGGCGGAATGGACTACGATGTCCGCCCCCCATTCGAAGGGTCGGCACAGCCACGGAGACGCGAAGGTGTTGTCGATCATCAGCGGGATTCCGTGGGAGTGGGCAAGATCGGCGATCGCCTCCAGGTCGAGTACATCTCCCCGGGGGTTTCCGATCGTCTCTCCGTAAACCAACTTGGTGCGGGGGGTGATGGCCTCCTCGATGTTCTCGAGGCGTGAGGCGTCCACGAAGGTGGTGTGGATTCCCATCCGCCGCAGGGTCACGTCGAATTGCGTGATGGTCCCGCCGTACAGGTTGCGGGCAGCCACGATCTCATCCCCTTCCTGGCAGAGGGTGAGCACCGCCACCAACTGGGCAGCCTGTCCCGAAGCGGTGGCTAAGCCACCCAGGCCCCCTTCCAGGGAAGCCAGGCGCTCCTCGAAGGCGGCGGTGGTGGGGTTGCTGATCCTGGTGTAGATATCACCGTAGTTCTGGAGCGCGAACAGGTCGGCGGCCGACTGAGCGTCTTCGAAGACAAAGGAACTGGTGGCGTAGATGGGCATTGCCCGGGCGCCCGTCTCGGGATCGGGCGGTTGTCCGGCGTGGATGGCCCGGGTGGAGAAGCCTGCTGACTCTTCGTTAAAAACCACAGGCCGGAGTCTAGGGATACCCTTGCTCCGGCCTGCAGCGTATCGGAGGGTTGTCCTTACTGTCCGTTCTGACCGGTGGCGATCGGAATCTTGCGGGGCCGAGATGAGGCCGCCACCGGGATGGTGAGAGTCAGGACTCCATTGGTATAGGAACTGGTCGTCTCGGAGATGTCGAGATCATTGCCGATCACGAACTTGCGGCGAAATCTGACATATCCACCGATATTTGGACGAAAGCCCTGCCGGCTGCACCGACTTCATCCCGGCCTTGTTGCAGCAGACCCCTCCAGCAGAACTCTGGGCGGCTAAAGGGCTGGGCTTTCGTTACTCTATGGGGGTATTGGCTAGCAAGGCAGGGGAGAGTTTTAGGAGTGACTGCCGGAAGAGAACTGCACCTTCCTGATCTTGCGATCGAGGGTTTCCGCGGTATCGACGAACTCGCGATTCCCCGCCTGGGACGCGTAAACCTGATCACCGGACCGAACGCCGTGGGCAAGACCACGGTCTTGGACGCGGTGCGCATTTACGCTTCCCGAAGCGACGATCGGGTGCTGTCCGACCTCCTGACTGTGCGGGAGGAACTATCTGCCGGCACAGACGAAGAGGGTGTTCCATGGCGCGAGCCGGATTGGTCCGCCCTCTTCCATGGTCGACAGATTTCAGCAGGTACCCCCATAACGGTTCGATCCGGTGGCGACCAACTCATTGTCCAAGAGCACTACGCCAACCGTGAAGAGGCATCACACATCAGTCAACTCTATTTCGAATTCGGTGTGAGTGACCACATTAGGGTGCTGACAGTCACATTCCGAGGTCAACAGTGGACGTTGCCATGCTTGATTGAACCCGATGTGGATTTCGCTGGTCGGCGGGACTGGAGAAGACGGCGCAGATTCGGGTCGGATGACTCACTTCCATCGAAACTCACCTGCGAGTCGCTGGGTCCTGGCGCTTTGACTAATACACAGTTGGCTCGGTTCTGGGACGAAGTTGCATTGACTGACCACGAAGATCGGGCTACCCGCGCCTTGAGCTTGGTGCTGGGAGATACTGTGGACCGTGTCACTATGGTCGGCGATAATGGCCCGAATCGCAGGGGCGGTGGACGCCGGGTTGTGGTAAAACTGCGAGGTTTCCGAGGGCGGGTCCCACTCAAGAGTCTCGGTGATGGCGCCTTGCGCATGTTTGGCGTTGCATTGGCATTATCCAACAGCAGGAACGGGCTCTTGCTCGTGGACGAGGCAGAGAACGGAATCCATCACTCCGTCCAACCAGACTATTGGCACATGGTCTTCCGCACTGCTTTTGAGAACAACGTTCAGGTTCTGGCGACTACGCATAGCTGGGACTGCGTCACGGGTTTTGCCAAGGCTGCGGCAGCGAACGAGGATGTTGAAGGTGTCCTTGTCCGTCTCGATAAGGTCGGCGAGAGTATCCAGGTCGTCCATTACCCGGAGGAAGAGGTTAGGGTCGCCGCCGAGCAGGGCATTGAGGTCAGGTAGATTTGCCCACTCCTGGTGCGTCGGGGCAAGTTTTGCTGGTCGAGGGCCAAGACGATAAGCACGTCGTCAAGCATCTTTGCCGCGCCACAGGATCAATGCCGGATTTCAACATCGAGGTTAAGGGTGGTCTGTACAACCTTCTCAGCGCCATTCCAGTGGAGGTCAAAGCTCCCGGTCGGAAGACTGTTGGAATCATGGTTGATGCCAATGATGATCAACAGGCCCGATGGCAAGCGCTAGCGGACCGGTTAGGGAAGGTGGATGTCGCGCTTCCAGGCGATCTCGCTCCCAGTTGGACAATCATTGAGGGAAGCCACGAAGTCAATCGTCCCCGCATCGGGGTGTGGCTCATGCCTGACAACGTGTCGCCTGGCGAGTTGGAGGACTTCATTGCAGGCATGATTCCACAGGACGATCCTGTGTGGCCATTGTCTTGTGAATATATTGACGGTATCCCCGAGCCTCGCAAATTCAGCGAGAAAAAGGTCCGGAGGGCTGAAGTTCACGCCTGGCTGGCCACCCGCAGGGAACCGCGGCGGATGGGGGAGGCGATAAGGACACAAGACTTGGATGTGGGGGAGGACACCTGCAGGAGGCTTGTGGAATGGCTCCGTCAACTCTTCACGGATCCAGGTTCGTGAAGAGTCCCGCCGTTCCGCACAACTTGTCCAAGCCACCTGGCCCCGTACTCGGATAAACCACAGGCCGGAGTCTGGGGATACCCTTGCTCCGGCCTGCAGCGTATCGGTTGGCTGTCCTTACTCTCCGTTCTGCGAGGTGGCGATCGGAATCTTGCGGGGCCGAGATGAGGCCGCCACCGGGATGGTGAGAGTCAGGACTCCATTGGTATAGGAACTGGTCGTCTCGGAGATGTCGAGATCATTGCCGATCACGAACTTGCGGCGGAAGGAGCCGCTGGGGCGCTCCACGAAGAACACCCGGGCATCCTCGGGACGCTCCCCGGCAGTGTCCCGCTGGGCAGAGACGGTGAGGGTGTTCTTCGACACCTCCACATCGATGAACTCGGGGTCCATTCCCGGCATGTCAAGGGTCACCACGAAGTTGTCGTCCACCAGGTAGACCTCGGCGGGCAGGGTGTTGGAGACCGCCGAAGGGAACTCGAAGAGCGGATTGATCCTGGCCATCATTGGCGCTGTTCCTTTCTGTTGATGATATGAATATCAGATTACGTCCTATATAACCCATAGATAATCTGATATATTCCCACTCAGATATAGGGTTACGCCAGTCCCCTGGTTGTCATCAGGTCTTCCCACTCCATCTCTTTTGCTGCATCCCGGCTCAGCAAAAATACCTACCTCAAGACCGGATCAGGCCTGGTCACGCCGGTAGGATGCCAAGGAAAGCACAACCATCACAGCAAAACCAAAGGGGAAAGGTCAGCGGGAAAGGAAGGGGTCTTGCCACTCGCCACGCGATTCGAAGAACTGATTGAAGCGGTAGAGGCGGGGGACTCTGGCCGGTGCCGTCTGATCGCTGACCTGCTCAAGGCCGAGTATGTCATAGTCCACGACGGACTACGTAATGCCGTGGCTCGTACGCTGGCAGAGGGCATTGAGATCGCCGGCCCTAAAGAGGGGGAGGCTATCGGGCGACGGGTGGTGCTGGACCTGATGGGCGATGGGGAGATACCCCAGTATTCCCAGGGTCCCATAATGCAACGGCTGAACAACATCGCGGCGGGGTGGCATTGGCACGCCACCCAGTTCGAGTTGGTGGAGGAACCGGAGCGGTTTACGTTCATCCTGGGTCCGTGTGGGAGCGGGATGCGTTTGATCCAGGAAGGCGCCTATAAAGGAGGTAGGGCGCTGCCGCTCTCGGTGCGTCCCACCCTGTCGACCTTCATGTCATCGGACTATCCGAGCTACTGCAATCACTGCTCGGAGATGGGCCATGCCGCTCTCCGATTCAACAAAGCCGTTTTCATCGTGGAGGGATGGACGCCTCTTCGGGAGCAGGGCATTTGCCTGCAGCACACCTACAAGGACGGTCATCTCCCGCCCGATGAGTTCTATCACCGCGCCGATCTGCCGGCGCCCGATCGGGACCGTCTGGAGTTGAAGGTCGCCGATCCGAAACGGTGGTTAACGGACGAACAACTGGTGTGGATAGCCACCCATCCTCTCGACCGCTTGATCCAACTAGTGGAAAGTGGGGACCGAGAGCAGGCGAGGGAATTGGTTGACGAATGCTTGTTCGGATGGAAAGAGGCCATCCATGATGTCTATCGCTTCTGGCTGGCGCTGTTGTGGATCGAGATGCGGGATTCTCTCGGTCGCCAGGTGATGGAAGACATTGTCAGAAGCTCCGGTTACGAGTTGTTGGCGGTCTTGGATCCCCGCGTGACCCCGGATCCGGGAGCCGCCTGGAAGGAATACTGGCGCTGCCATCTACGGCTTAACGACTTTGAAGTCGGTGGGGGGATGGGCGTCTACCGCAACGCGGTTGAGGCTCTGGTGGATCCTTGTTTGGGTGAGGCGGGTGAGGATGCTGAGGCTCTGGTGGGTCTGATCAGTGAGGGGATCGAGGGTAACGGGCGCGATCTCGGCCGGGTGTTCATCGATAGTGGCGAACTCGTACACGAGGTCCGGTTGGCTCTGTGACCTCCCGTCGGCTGGGAATCGGCCTGGTAGGCGCCGGTGAAATCGCCCGGGCAGCGCACCTGCCCGCGTACCGCAACAACCCGGATGTCGTGGAACTTCGCGGGGTATTCGATGTTGATACCCGAAAGTGCCGTTCACTGGCACAGGAGGCGGGGGTAGCGGCGACGGAGGTCATGCAAGGTTTGTTGGAGGACCCTGAAGTAGACCTGATAGACATTGCGGTACCTCCCGGGCGACAGCCTGGTATTGTGATGGCCGCACTGCAGGCGGGAAAGCATGTTCTTGCCCAGAAGCCACTGGCGACGGACATCGGCGCCGCCGCCCGGTTGGTTGAAATGGCTGATGCCTGTGGAAGGGTGCTGGCGGTCAACCAGCAGATGAGATGGGCGCCGGCGATCCTGGACTTTCAGCGGTTTGCCGAAGGCCGGTCGGTGCAGACGGTTGCGTTCGATCTGGTGTGGCCGATCGAAAGAGGGGACGGGCTGCCGGATTGGCTGACGAACGCGCCGCGTTTTGCCGGTCTGTTCAATACCATCCATTTTCTGGACGCCTGCCGCGCCCTGTTCGGAGAGCCCGAAGAAGTCCGGGCTTGGGTGGGCCCCAGCGACATTCCGGGGATTGCCGGCGAGTCGGCCCTGTACGCCATTGTGAGGTTTTCCCACCTGTCAGTGGCGATCCGGGACTCCCGGCGACGGGAGGGTAGGCCCACGGCCTCGCTGCGGGCTGTGGCCGCCGACGGACTCTTCTTCGCCCATCTGGGAATCTGGGACGCCTACCCGAATCCGAGTCCCGACTTCCTGGTTGAGACAGTGTCGGGTTCGGGACCCACGCTGGTCCGGACCGCGGATTCGTGGGTGCCGGACGCCTTCTCCAAGGCCTTGCGTCATGTGGCGGAGGCCATCGGCGTCGGCAGGCAACCGCTCATATCAGGGCGGGACAATCTCTTGACGTTGCGTCTGGTGGACGCCTGCTACGAATCGGCCGAACATCACGGGAGGCCCATCGCCCTTACGGGTTGACCGCCCACGGCCCACCGGTGTGGCAGATTACAGCATGGAGGGCAAATCTTCTCCCTTGAGGGATTTGAGGAGTTGTCTCGATTCCTCGGTGACATCGATCTGGTCGCATCCCCACTTCTCCATCCAAACATATTCGGTGCCAAGCCACCCCTGGTAGGAAGCTTGGTCGAGCGCGGATAGGATCGGCGCGAAATCTATCTGGTTGTGCTTCAGCCGCACCTGGACCTTGTCACGGCTGCCGGGGCGAAACTGGATGTGTCGGGTGCGGGATGCAAATGAGGCGATCTCTTCGACACTCATCCCGCAGAAGAACATCATCGAGACGTCCAGGGTGAGGCTCAGCCCGTCCACTGCGTCCAACAGATCGCCCACCCTTTCAGCGGTATCGATCAGTGATCCCCAATGCGGTTCAACTGATAACTCAAGCCCATTGAAGGACGCGATCTCGACGCGGGCGCGAAGAGCCTTGGAGGTTCTGAGCAGGGCCTGCTGGTGGGTATCCCCTTCGTGTACCACCCCTGGGCAGATAGTCAAACCAGGCGCCTTCAGGCGGCGGGCAAAGAGAGCCGCTATTTCGAAGATCCTGATTGCTTCAGACTGCATCTGGGGGTCGGGATGAGATGCGGTCAGACAGGATAGATCAACGCTTGGGACGAGAAACACGTCGGCGCATTGCAGGCCCATATTGTTGAGATCCCGATTAATCCTGGCGGACTTCTCCCGCCAGTGCTTCAGGTCTGAGACTTTGGTATGGGTGACTTCTTCGAAGATCCCAATGTCTATTCCTGAATAACCCAAGTCACTGGCCACCGCCATTACGGTCCGGTGCTGCAGCGACGGCCATCCGTAGTCAGCGCAGGAATATCTGTTTTTCATGCCCGAAACCCACGGTAGCAGGGTTTTTTCACTAAGCGGTTGTCCAGAAATTATACGACTTTGCCCCCTGATCGCCCGAATAGGCAGCAATAATGAACACAAGTCCGTTTAGAAGGGAGAAAATATGTTACAAGTTACACGCGTCTTTGTCGCAACGGTGTTGGCGTTGGTGATTGCAGCCTGCGGCGACGGGGACACCGAAGATGCTGCCGAAACCACGGCGGCACCGACCACCACGGCGGCGCCGGCTACCACCGCAGCACCCGAAACGACTGCCGCACCCGAAACGACTGCCGCTCCGGCGGGAGGGCTGGGAGCAGTGATCATGGAGTTGCCCACCACCATTTCCAACGCCGAGCAGGCGGCGGAGGCCACCTGGGTCGTCTGGGACGAGGACAGCTGTTCGTTCGTCGAGACCGATGACCACCCTGACTTCTATCAGGCAGTGCTCCGCGAGGCCGGAGATTCCGGCTACCGGTTCGCCTGGACTCCCGAGGACAACGTCTTCGACACGTTGATCGTGGCGAATGAGAGTTTCCGGGTTGCTGCCGCTGCTTCGGGTGCCGACGTAACGGAGTTCGACAACCAGTATCCCAGCGAGGAGCAGCCTTTGGTCGTTGCCGACCTGGTCGTCCAGCACGACCCGGATGTGGTCCTGTCGATGAACGTTCTCGCCAACCTGAACCCAGCAATCATGAGCCAATACAAAGAGGCCTGTATCCCGGCCGTAGCCCACTCTGTCCCGCATGAGGGCCAGCCCTTCTTCGGAGGTGGCGAGTGGTACGCCGTTGGTCGTGCGCAGGCTGAATACTTGATTGCGGTGGCGGAAGGCCGGGGTTGGACGACAGGTGACGTTGATGTCCTTCTTTGCTCCCACTCCGCTTTCGTCCAGGATCGGACCAGTCCCTACGCATCCATCATCGGATTCCGTGAGGTGGTCAAGGAATCGTTCGATGTTGGCGATGACAACATCCACGAACTCGAGTGTCCTTCCGATATTGTGACCGACCAGGCCAACGTGGCTGACTGGTTGACAGCTCATCCCGATACCCAGAACATCATGGGCTTTGGCATCAACGACCTGAGGACCCTGGGCATGGTGAACGCCCTCCGCGAGTCGGGTCGGGCCGAGACATCGATTGCCGGCGGTGTGGGACTCTCCCAAGAGTCGGTTGGTCCGTTGTGCGCCAACGACCCCACGTTCCTCACCTCGGTGGACTTCGTTCCCCAACTGTGGGGTGAGTACGGTATCGCCATCGCCCAGGATATTGCAGAAGGGAATCCGATTCCGTCTGAGATCTACCCTCAAGCCACGGTGGTGGACGCGGAGACCATCGACCAAGCGACGTGCTGATAGTGATTAAGGGTCTTATCAACCTGTGATAGGCAAGAAGCCACATTCAGGTGGCCCTAGCCGTAGGATCCGAGCGAACGTCGGCGGAAGTCGGCGTTCGCTCGGACTCGCCCTGGCGATCGTGGCCATCAGCATCGTCATGACCATGGTCAGCCCGTACTTCTTCGCGGCAGGCAACTTCCTGAACGTAGCCCGGGCGGTGGCGATCACCGGGATCGTGGCGGCAGTCTCCACCCCGATGCTGATCTCCGGCAACGTCGATCTGTCGGTGGCAGCCACGATGGGCCTCTCGGGGATGACTGCCGGGGCGCTTTTGGTCCAGGAACTCCCGGTGCCGGTGGCGATTCTCGGGGCCTTGGTAGTTGGCCTGCTCATGGGGTTTGTCAACGCGGTGATCGTTGTGAAGTTCCAGGTCAACTCGCTGATTGCAACAATCGGCACGGCCTTTATCGCCAGGGGTGTGGCGTTCCTGGTAAACAGTGGAAGATCGATATTCATCCCTGCCGAGTCCTATGTGAATCTCGGCCAGGGGTCGGCGCTGGGGATTCCGAAACCTGTTTTCTATACGGTGGTGGTCTTTGTCCTGATCGGCTTCGTGATGCGATATACCAAAGTGGGCGCCCACATCTATGCGGTGGGCAGCAGTCCCGAAGCGGCGCGTCGGGCCGGGATCAGCGTACCGAAGATCACCTGGGGCGTCTTCCTGGCGTCAGGGTTTTTCTCGGCGCTGGCCGGGGTGGTTCTCACCAGCCAAGCCGGATCGGCCTTTCCCTACGGGGGCCAGGGTAGGGAACTGGAGATCATCGCGGCGGTGATTGTGGGCGGAACGGCTCTGACCGGAGGTCGGGGTTCGATCACCGGCACGATTCTGGGGGTGGTGCTGTTGGGTATTATCGCAAACTCCCTCAACCTGGTCGGACTTCCTGTGCCTTACCAGGACATCTCGAGAGGCTTGCTGCTGGTCGCAGCGGTGGCCACCGATCAACTGTCCGGACGGACGCTGGGAGGAAGGGGCGTCTTC
The DNA here is from genome assembly GCA_002238785.1 of bacterium OM1 bin76. Taxonomy (GTDB): domain Bacteria; phylum Actinomycetota; class Acidimicrobiia; order Spongiisociales; family ZC4RG35; genus Bin76. Next base: position 43,588 of record MPNA01000009.1, read on the forward strand.
CGGGGACTTCGTGCGGGAACGGAGGAATCCTGATGTCGGTGAAAAAGGGCCGAGTGGTAATTGAAGGAATCGGTCTCAGTAAGTCCTACGGGCCGATCATCGCGCTTGACAACGTGGACATCGAAATCCGCGCGGGGGAGATAACGGCGTTGGTCGGTGACAACGGGGCAGGCAAATCAACACTGATCAAGATCCTGGCCGGGGCCGTCATCCCCGATGCGGGTGAGGTTCGGGTGAACGGTGAAAGGGTGGTGCTCAGGACCCCGGCCGACGCCCGGGATCTGGGTATCGAAACCATTTTTCAGGACTTGGCGCTGGCTCCGGATCGCGATGTGGTCACCAATCTGTTCCTGGGGAGGGAGGTGCTGAGGAAGGGGATGGCAGGAAAATTCGGCATGCTTGACAGAGGGGCGATGGAAGCCCAGGCTCTCACCCAAATAGATGCCCTGGGAGTCAACATTCCCCGATCCACAGGCGTTTCAATCGGGGAGATGTCAGGCGGACAGCAGCAGTCGGTAGCAGTCGCACGGGGGGCGTTCTGGGCGAAGACGGGCATGTTTATGGACGAGCCGACCGCTGCCCTGGGAGTGCGAGAGTCCTCACGGGTGCTTCAGCTTGCCCGTCAAATCGCCCAGGGTGGGGTGGCGGTGGTGCTGATCAGCCACATCCTTCCGCATGTAATGGAATTGGCTGACCGGGTGGTCGTCCTGCGACACGGTCAGAAGGTGGCTGAACTCACCGAGGACATCTCCATGGACCGGTTGGTCACTCTGATTGTGGGGGTGGACGCAGACGACGCAACATAGTGAAGCCGGTCCCTAGGAAGTACACCTACGGACATGGCGGTTGATCCGAGCCCTTTTGGAGGGTTGCATTTGTCAAAGCGTGGATGGAACCAGTTTCAGCGCGGGATGGTGGTGTGCTTGTACTCGTTGAGACGGTTCCAGGAGAGTAGTTGCAGAGCGCGGTCCAGGTCGTCCAGTCGGCCTCGCTCCATGAACCGGATGAAGACCGCCTGGTCGCCGGTGATGAAGGTGGGCACTCCGAAGGCCATCCATTGGTCGACCGCCATCATGTGTTCTCCGGCGATCTTGCACAGCGGTTCCCCGGTGGAGACCACTTTGGCCACCTCGTCGGGGTCACACCCGGCGCTGGACACGGCGTCCGCCAGCACCTGGGTGTCCTTCAAATCGAGGCCGTGTTGATGGCGGGCCGCGAAAAGCGCCGAGTGGGCTTTCCCGAACAGTTCCGGCCAGTGGTCGCGAATCGCCACTCCCCATTGGAGAGCATCCAGGCCAGACTGACCGGCGGGGTTGTACCACACCGCCGGATCGTCCTCCGAGGTGTGGGCCTGGGCGAGGGAGAAGGCCAGAAAGTCCACCTTCCAGGGTCGGCCCCCAGCCAGACCGGCAAGCACAGCCTCGTGGGCGTTCCAGGCGAAGGGACACAGATAGTCGAAAGTGACGCCGAACTTCATCTGATTCTCCTCCTCACTCAATCCCATACATAGGGCTCCGGCACGAATCCGGGCTTGAAACGCCCTATCTCGGCTCTCGCCACCGCCCGGCGGTGAACCTCGTCGGGACCGTCAGCCATCTGGAGCCAGCGGCCCAAGGTGTAGAAGGAGGCCAGTGGGTAGTCGTCCGTGAATCCCGCCGCGCCGAAGACCTGGATCGCCCGATCAGCGACATAGCACAGCATCTCCGGTACGACTACTTTGATGGCCGAAATCTCCACCCGCGCCGATCTCACCCCAACCTTGTCGATCATCCAGGCCGTCTTCAGCACCAGCAACCGGGCCTGTTCAATTTTCATGCGGGCATCGGCGATCCATTCGCGGACCACCCCTTGCTGGGCTACGGTCTTCCGGAAGGCGGTCCGCGCCTTGGCGCGGCTCACCATCATGGCAAAGCACCTCTCGGCGGCTCCGATGGCTCGCATGCAGTGGTGGATCCGTCCGGGTCCCAGCCGAGCTTGGGCGATGGCAAAACCGGATCCCTCGGTGCCCAACAGATTCTCGACCGGCACTCGCACCCGATCGAAGTGGATGGTGGCGTGACCTCCCCGATGCTGGTAGCCGTACACGGTTGGGGTGTGCTCGACATGTACTCCGGGGATGTCCAGGGGAACCAGAATCATGCTCTGGCGGCGATAGGAATCGGCGTCGGGGTTAGTCACTCCCATCACGATGGCCACCTTGGCCCGCGAAGAAGCCCCTCCTGAGGAGAACCACTTCCGCCCTCTGATCACATAATGGTCGCCATCCCTCTCGATACGGGTTCTGATGTTGCGAGGGTCGCTTGAGGCCACGTCGGGCTCAGTCATGGAGATCACCGAGCGAATCTTGCCTTCCAGGAGGGGATGCAGCCAGCGTTCCTGCTGATAAGGCGTCCCGAACATGTGCAGTATCTCCATGTTGCCGGTGTCCGGCGCCGAGCAGTTGATGGCTTCAGGGGCGATTTCGGGACTGTGGCCGGTGATCTCTGCCAAGGGTGCGTATTCGAGGACCGACAAACCTCCACCATGGTCGGGATCGGGCAGGAACAGGTTCCAAAGCCCCTGGGAGCGGGCTTGCTCTTTGAGGTCCTCTATTACTTGCGGATGATGATGGGGATCTCCGGAGTCTTTGATTTGTTGTTCATACAGGTGCTCGGAAGGGATGACCCGCTCCTCCACGAAGGTCTGGAGCTTTTGGCGGAGGGTCTCGACTTTGGGTGTGTAAGAGAAGTCCATATCCCTGATACATTATCGGAAGTCCGGCGGGAGTCAACGCCTCTCACAGGCGGTGCTGTCGCCGATGTCATGGACTTGTGGGTGCGGTCCGGCCTGGCTGTCTCCGTGTGGCACCATGAACCGGAGCGGCCGATCCACTCACAGGCCAGCAAGCCCACCGACAGAACCTGTCCGAGAACCGGACCGGAAGCGTTCTGCCGGAACGAACCGCGGCCCGAGATCAGTCGCGGTCGGGAAGGATCCTCTCCCACCACTTGCGGGCAACGGGAATGCCCCCCACGCCGAAGGCGATGGCGATGCTGACTCCGACGGTACTGACCACCGCGATGAACAGTGTGTTCACTATTTCCTCGGCAATGTTCAGGGTGTTGAGAGCGGCGAGGGCTCCGAATCCGATCACCATCCAGCGCGCCACCTCGGGCAACCACCTGATGCTGTGATCGCGTGACCATGGAGTGGAGACCTCGGCCAGGAAGGCTCCGATGGCAGATGCCACGATCACGATGATGATCGCCACCACTACGAGAGGCAGGTAGGAAATCAGTGCGCTGAGCAGGCTGCTGAGGTGGTCCACTTCCAGGGTTTGAGCTGCGAGTAGCAGAACCACTAACAGTAGGAACCAGTATATGGCGCGAGCCACCAAATCAGCGGCCGTGATCTCGGCAGACTTGATGCGTTCACCGAGTCCGGCTCGTTCCAAGAGCCTGTCCAGACCCACACCCTGCAGCAAACGGGAAGCACCCCGATACACAATGCGTGCAACTAGCCATCCAACGAATAGAATCACCAACGCCCCGATGAACTTGGGCACGAAAGTGATTACGTCCTGCCACGCCTCCTGGATGCCGCTGGACACCCCATCTATAAAGTCAGGCATCTGATTAGATCCTCTCATCCGACATGGGGCAAACCCCAAGACAAAAAACCTCTTCGGCGAATTCTAAAGACTCCCCTTGGCGGTTGGCGGCTTTGACAGAGCCTTGGGAGGGTAATTGGCGGTTTAGAGAAGAGATTCGCCCTTCCTCAGGGGTCCGAATGCTCCCATGTGGCCCTAGAGGCAGTCTTCCCAGGGTGGGTTGGCTACCCGTCAGGTGTGTTCCTCCATGGACTCCTCCGTCGCCGCGGCCGGTCGACGCCCGTCGGCGGAGGTTGGAGTAGGAAGTGCTCGGAGGGAGGTGGTTGGGCTGGAGGGCGGGGGCTGCGGTTAGGGGCCACCAGGGCTCGTACCTCCATGATGAACATGGCGCCCGCGAACAGGGCGGCGATCGGCAGGCCGAAGTGAAAGGCAACCAGGGCGGTGGCTGCGGAGGAGCACAGGAAGAAGACCCTTCCGATGGCGCCGGCTCGCTTGGGCCATAGGACCTCGATGACTCCTTGGAATATGTGGCCTCCGTCGAGAAGTCGAATGGGCAGCCAATTGATCAACCCCCAGCCCAGGTTGACCCAGACCACCCAGCTTAGGGTGAGGGAGAGAGTCCCGCTGCCGGGTGGAACCAGCTTCCAAAGCGGGAAGGCTGCTCCGCCCACCACGAAACCGAGTGCTGACCCGGCTGCGGCGATAGCGGCCCGTCGAGCCGGCGTGATGGGCTTGGGCCCCGGTTGCCATGATGTCATCCCCCCCAAGGCCCACAGTTCCATGCTTACCCTTGCTCCGAACCGGCGTGCCAGGAGGGCGTGGCCCAATTCGTGGACTATCACCGACACCATGACCACCGCCACCCAGATCCCCAGCCGCCCCGCCAGTGTCAGAGGATCGGTGTTCACATTGCGGATCAGGGGCATGCCCAACAGGCATATCACTATCAGGAACGAGAGCTTTACCTTGAGGGGTATCCCGAACAGTCTGACTGTCAACTTGATCCAATTCTGGCGACCCTTTCGAGCCTAACCCGGCCTGCCGCTGTAAACATTGGTAATCTTGCCGCTTGTGACAGAGGTCTCCGCCTCAACTGCGAGCGGTGAGCCCGGGTCACAGGGGTCCTGTGGTGAACCTGGAAGCACTCCCGTGGTTGCCGGGGGACCCGTTTCGAGATGGGAGCGATCAGGGCCGAGGTCAATGAGTAGACAACCCACCCCACACCAAGACATACGTGATGCAGTGGCATCCCACTTCCCCGGGCTGGTGGAGGACCTCGCCGGGCTGGTGGCCATTCCCTCCATCAGTGCGGCCGGCTTTGACTCGGGCGAGGTGCGGCGATCAGGCGAGGAATGTGCTCGGTTGCTGGAGGAAGCAGGGTACCGTGATGTCCGGTTGTTGGAGATCGAGGGCGCCCATCCCGCCGTGTACGGCAACATCGGAGGTCCCGAGGGCGCTCCGACAGTCCTGCTCTACGCCCATTACGATGTCCAGCCGGTCGGCGACCTCGAAGTGTGGGACACCGAGCCCTTCGAGGCCGTGACCAAGGATGGCAGGATGTACGGCCGGGGGACAGCCGACGACAAGTGCGGCGTGATCGTCCATCTGGGGGCTGCGAAGGCATTCGGAGGGTCGCCTCCGGTGGGTATGAAGGTGTTCCTGGAGGGCGAGGAGGAGGTCGGTTCGCCCAACCTGGCGGCATTCCTGGATCGCTATGCGGACCTGCTGGCCGCCGACGTGGTGGTGATAGCCGACGCCAAGAACTGGGAGGTTGGAATACCCGCCATCACCACCTCTCTTCGGGGGCTGGTGGGATGTGTCGTGGAAGTACGGACCGCCGGGCTGGGAGGGCACTCCGGTGCTTTCGGGGGCTTGTTTCCGGACGCCATAACAACGCTGGCCCGCCTCCTCGCCACACTGCACGACGAGGCAGGCAACGTGGCCGTCGAAGGGCTGGTCAGCAACGACGTATCAGGCTTGGAGGTACCGGTGGACACGATGGCGGAGGATTTGGGCGCCGTGAGTGGGTTGCAGACCATCGGCACCGGTTCGGCAGCCTCCCGGCTTTGGGCCAAACCGGCGATATCGGTGCTGGCAGTGGACGCCCCTCCGATCTCAGAGGCCATCAATCTGCTGGTGCCGGTGGCGCGGGCGAAGGTCAGCATGAGAATCGCCCCGGGTCAGGATCCCGCTGCGGCGCGCCGGGCTTTGGACATCCATCTTCGACAGCACCTGCCCTGGGGAGCGGAGTTGAGAGTGGACTTCGGGGAGGAGGCGGAGGGTTTCCTCCAGGCGGGCAGCCATCGGGCCTTCGATGCCTGGCGCCAGGGCTTGGAGATCGCATGGGGCGTCTCCCCGGTTGAGGCGGGGGAGGGTGGCACCATCCCCTTCCTGGCCTCTTTTCAGAAGGTGTTTCCCGATGCTCCCCTGCTGCTGGCCGGAATCGGAGACCCGGGATCGGCTATTCACGCTCCAAACGAGAGCCAGGACCTGGGGGAACTGGAGAAGGCGATAGTTGCCGAGGCGGTTGCTCTTCGCATTCTGGGGGCAGGTACCGGCCAGCCATGAGGCTGGTGATCGCCGAGTGCACGGTCAACTACCAAGGCCGGGTGGATGCACATCTTCCTCGTTCCCGCCGGCTGATAATGGTCAAGGCGGACGGCTGTGTGGCCGTGCACGCCGATGGCGGCGCCTACAAACCGCTCAACTGGATGTCGGCCCCCAACACCTTGGAAGAGGGTGAGGACCTGTGGTTGGTCACCAATCCCAAGGGCGAGAGCCTGGAGATCAACATCCATGAGGTGTTCTCCGATGTCTCCCATGAGCTCGGCATTGACCCGGGTCTCTCCAAGGACGGGGTGGAGACTCATCTGCAGGAACTCCTGGCTGACAACCCGGAGGCAATCGGGCCGGGCTTGAAGCTGATCCGCCGGGAGTATCCCACCGCAATCGGACCCATCGACCTGCTTTGCACCGACCCGGAGGGAGGAACGGTGGCGGTGGAGGTCAAGCGAAAGGGAGAGATCTCGGGAGTGGAGCAATTGACCCGGTACGTGGCCCAGTTGGAACTGGACCCCAGGCTCACCCCGGTCCGGGGGGTGCTGGTTGCCACCTCAGTTGCTCTCCAGGCAAGAGTCCTGGCCGAATCCCGGTCGCTGGGAGTGCGGGAGGTGGATTACCAGTTGCTTCGAGATCCTGATTCGGGGGCCCCTCGGCTTTTCGACCATTATCATTGAGGCCAAGCAAACACGGGAGCTCGGTGAGACCGGGCTGAGAGGGAGGATGGATTCCTCCGACCGTTAGCACCTGATCCGGGTAATGCCGGCGAAGGAAGCTTTCGTTGGCAAGTCCGGGTTTCTGGGGCTCCCTGCACAAGACAAGGAGTCCCAAATGCGTACCAGACTGGCCGTTTTCACAAGCATCGTTGCACTGCTTCTTGCTGCCTGCGGCGACGGGGACACGGACGACACCGGCGAAGAGGCGACCGCGCCAACTACGACGGCCGCGCCAACTACGACGGCTACAACTCAAGCCCCCGCAGTCCCCGAGGAACTGACCATCATCAGTCACGACTCATTTGCAGGTGGCGTCACCGAGGAGACTTTTGCATCTTTTACCGCCGAGACCGGTGTCAGGGTGAAGGTCCTGCCGGCGGGAGATACCGGATCACTTGTCAACCAGGCCATTCTGACCAAGGACAACCCCTTGGCAGATGTCCTGTTCGGCGTGGACGACACCTTCCTGTCACGGGCCTTGGATGGTGGGATCTTCATCTCACACCGTTCCTCTCTGCTGGACCAGACCCCGGAGAACATTCGTCTTGATCCCCAAAACCGGGTGACTCCCATCGACTTTGGCGATGTGTGCCTCAACTACGACCGCGACGTCATGTCCGATGCCGATGCCCCCGGCAGCCTCGCGGACCTCATCACCGAGCAGTACCGGGGCCAATTGGTGGTGGAGAGCCCTGCCACTTCTTCTCCGGGGTTGGCCTTTCTGCTGTCCACGATTGCAGTATTCGGAGAGGACGGATGGAAGGACTACTGGCAAGCCTTGGTAGACAACGACGTGGAGGTGGTGCCCGACTGGGACACCGCCTACTACGCTTCCTTCTCCCGATGGGGAGGCGACCGGCCGCTGGTGGTCTCCTACGCATCCTCGCCACCCGCCGAAGTGATCTTTTCCGATCCGCCCACCGATGTGGCGCCCACCGGGGTGGTGACCGACGGCTGCTACCGGCAGATCGAGTTCGCCGGGATCCTGGAGGGCACCGACTTCCCCGACGCCGCCGGCGACCTGATCGACTACATGCTGTCCGTGGAATTCCAGGAGCAGATCCCGCTCACCTGGTTCGTGTTCCCGGCCAACACCGCAGCCGCACTGCCTTCCGAATTCGTTGAGCACACCGTTTTGCCCGACCAACCGGCGAACGTCGATCCGGCCCTCATTGACGCCAATCGAGAACGATGGATACAGGAGTGGACCGAGTTGGTGCTGGGATAGCAGACCTGCGGGGACAGAGGGTTGAACGGAGACGGGCCGGGTTGATGGAGCGCCGGTGACCTACCGTCGGGTGGCTGCGGGGGTGGCGGTGGCTTTCCTGGGATATCTGTTCCTCTATCCCCTAGCCCGCATCCTGGGACTATCGCTGGGACTCGAGGGCGCGGGGGGCGCCTTCGGGGAAGTCCTTTCCAATCCGGGTCTGCGAAAGGCGCTGTGGTTCTCGGTCTGGCAGTCTGCGGCGTCGGTGGCTCTGACCCTGGTGGCGGCAGCCCCCATAACCTGGGCTGTGTCGAGGTTCAGGTTTCCCGGCCGCGCTCTGGCCAAGGCCCTGGTGACGGCGCCCTTCGTGTTGCCCACGGTGGTGGTGGCGTCGGCCTTTCTCTCCTTGGGTATCGGAGGAAGCGTGTGGGCCATTCTTGCCGCCCATGTCTTCTACAACGTGGCGGTGGTGGTCCGGACCGTGGGGGGTGTGTGGGCTCGGATCGACCGTTCTCTGTTCGACGCCGCCCGGATCTTGGGCGCCAGTCCCCGGCAGGTCTTCTGGAGCTTGACCCTTCCCCTGCTCCGTCCTGCCTTGGCCGCCTCCTCTGCCATCGTGTTCTTGTTCACATTCACGTCCTTCGGGGTGGTGCTGATCCTGGGAGGACTCCGGTACCGGACGCTGGAAGTTGAGATCTGGCAGCAGACCGTGGTGTTCCTGAATCTTCCGGCCGCCGCTGCCCTGGCGATCTTGCAATTGGTGGGGGTCACCGCGGTGCTGGCCTGGTACTCCCGATACCAAGAGCGGCAGTCAGTGGGCTTGGAGTTGGCGGCGGAGGACCGCAACCTGCAGCGTCCCGGCACGCTCGGGCAGCGATTGTCGGTGGGAGTGGCGGTCGGTGGGACGCTTGCCGCACTCTCGGTTCCCCTGGTGATGCTGGTGGCCAGGTCGCTGCACTCCGGGGGCGCCGGATGGCTTTATCTGATGGATCCGGGACCACTGGCGGTTACACCGGGCCGGGCGATGGTCAACTCCTTGCTTTACGCCCTGGCCACCGCCTTGGTGGCGGTGACGGTGGGATTGTGCGCCTCCACGGTGATCGTCTCCGGGAAAGGCCGCGCTGCCCGATGGTTCGATGTGGTGTTGATGCTCCCACTGGGGGCTTCGGCGGTGACGGTGGGATTCGGAATGCTGGTGGCTCTGGACTGGCCGGTCGACCTGAGGGCCACGGTGGTGCTGGTGCCTCTTGCCCACGCCTTGGTGGCCACACCGTTCGTGGTGCGCATTGTGACCCCCATATTGAGGTCGGTGCGCGCCGGTCTGCGGGAGGCGGCCGCGGTGCTGGGGGCCTCTCCCTGGCGGGTCTTCCGGGAGATCGACCTGCCGATTGCGGCTCCCCCCCCCCCCGCGGGGGGGGGGGGGGCGGGGGGGGGCGGGCCCGGGGGGGCGGGGGGGGGCGGGATTCGCGGCGGCAGTCTCCCTGGGCGAGTTCGGGGCGACGGCTTTCATCGCCCGTCCCGGCACCATAACGGTTCCTGCCCTGATCTTCAGGCTGTTGGGACGGCCCGGAGCGGTGAGCTACACCGGCGCCATGGCCATGGCCGTGGTGCTGGCGCTAATGGTCACGTTGCTGATCATGCTGATAGACCGCGTCCGACTGGGGGAGTTGGGGAGCTTCTGAATAACTTTTGGTGGGTGGCAGAAGCGACCAAGATTTCGTTTTTTGGCGGTTCTCATCCAATCTTCAGGTCAGTCTCAGTGAAACCACAGGTTGGTGTCAGAAGATTGTTAGTGCATGGCCGAACAGTGAAAGGAGAAGGACATGCGCAAAGCAATATTTGCGGTGGCGGTGGTGCTGCTGCTGGGAGTTGGATCCGTGGCGGTGGCCCGGGTGGGCGACGGCTGGGGCAAGGTTGGAGACGCAGCCGATCGAGTCGCCATTCTGGAAGAGGCTCTGAGCGATCTGGTGACGGATGGCACTATCACACAAGACCAGTCCGACGCTATTGTCTCAGCGCTCGAAGAGAAAGGGGAAGAGATGGCAGAACAGCGTCAACAGTTGAAGGACCAACTCGAGTCCTTCTGGGAAGACGATGTGTTGACCGCCGAAGAGATCGAGCAACTTCCCTTTGCAGATCGAATTCTCGAAGCCGAAGAGTTGTCCGACGCGTTGGAGGACGGCCAGATCACCAAGGAAGAGATGGAAGAACTCCGCTCAGCCAAACCCGGTTTTCACAAGGGCCGCGGGGGACGTCACGGCGGAGGGGGCCGCTAACCGTCTCGCTCTCGGAGGGTTGGGCAATCAACTCGACTCCTTCCTTCCCGCCCGCTGGTAGACGGGTCCTGGTTTCCACTGGGACCCGTCTACCAATTCATATCCCTAACCGGGTGAGAGGCATACAGGTGACGACAGTCAACTCTCATTTGTCTTCCACAGGCAGGATGAAGCCGACTTCCGCTCCGCCATGGGCGCGGTTGCCGGCGAAGACTGTTCCTCCATGAGCTGTGATCAGGTGTTCCACGATCGCCAATCCCAGACCGGAGCCGGGGGTGGGGTGCGCTTGGCGAGACCGGTAGAAGCGCCGGAAGATGTGGGGAAGGTCATCCTTGGGGATGCCTGGACCATCATCTCGGACCGTTACCTTTCCGCCCTCCAGGTTGATCTCCACCGTGGTGGTAGCCCATTTGGCCGCGTTGTCGACCAGGTTCCCCAGGGCCCTCTCCAGTTGGGATCGCCGTCCCCTCACTGATGTGCCTTCCCCCGTGACCGATAACTCTGTGGGGCCGATCTGACGAAACCGCAGCGCTACATCGGCGGCCAGTTCGCCCAGGTCTATGTCTGTTGGGTCCTCGTCGTGGTGCTGGACATCGGTGGCGAGATCCACCAGTTCGGTGGCCAGTCCCGCCAACTGGTTGGATTGGGTCACAGCAGCCTCCAACAGTTCGCGGCGTTGGATGTCGGAAAGCTGCCGGTCCTGGCGGAGCAGAGTTTCCAGATTGGTCTTGAGAGCGGTGATTGGAGTCCTGAATTCGTGACCGGCATCGGAGACCAGACGTTGCTGCTCCCGTCGCGAAGCAGACAATGCGGAGAGCATCCTGGAAAAGGCGGCGGCCAGACGTCCGATTTCTCCTGGTGCAGAGTGGTCGAGTTGTCCGGCGGAATGGAATCGTTCGGTGGCGGCGATCTCTTCCGCCGCCTCAGTGAGGTTTCTGACCGGCCGGACCGCCCGTGAGGCCAGGAACCAGCCGGTGAGTCCCACCAGGAGGATGCCAATCCCACCGATGGGGACCATCCGGCGGGTCAACCCCACCAGATTGGCGTTGACCCGGGTCATATCCCTGGCGATCTGAAAGCCGAGACCGGATGAATCCTCGGCCAATAGGTGCGGCAGGCGCGCTGTGATCATACGGAAGGGGACCCCGCGTATCCGTACATCTCGCAGGACCCACCTGCGGTTTCGGCTTACCACCTCGACATCTACCGTTTCGATCGGGGGTATCAGGTCCCCCCTTCCGATCCGGAGGACCGTTTCTCCGTTAGGACGAAAGATCTGCAGGATCATGCCCTCTTCCACGATGTCCAGCCCTAGCTTCGCCAAATGCGGTCTGCTTCCCGTGGGCAGCGCGCCGGCGCTTTTGATGACAACGGCGGCCTTTTCTCGCAAGTCGGCGTTCACGGCGCCGTGAAGTTGTCGTTCTGCCGACAGGATTGCGGCCCAGGCCGTCAAACCAATCGCCACGGCAGCCACCAGTCCCAGGCTCAGCGCCCATCTCCAGCGGAGGCTCATGTTTCCCTCGCCACGTATCCCACTCCACGGACGGTATGAATCAGCCGGGGCTCTCCTGCCGCCTCCAGCTTCCGCCGCAGGTACCCGATGTACACCTCCAGGGGATTGGAACTTGTTTCGAAGTCATATCCCCATATCCGATCCATGATCAGATCCCGCGGCAACACGATCCTGGCGTTGAACATCAACAACTCCAGCAGGTCAAACTCAGTCTTGGTAAGCCTGACTTCCCGTTTGCTCCTGAAGACCCGCCGGGCGGCCGGATCGAGCGACAGGTCGGCCAGGCGCAACTGCTCACTCTGTCCGGATAGTCCCCCTCGGCGCAGCAAGGCCCGGATACGGGCCAGGAGTTCTTCCAAAGCGAAGGGCTTCACCAGGTAGTCATCTGCCCCGGCGTCCAGCCCCGCCACCCGGTGGGCGATTTCGTGGCGGGCGGTGAGCATCAGAATCGGGGTGTGGTCCCCACTGGCCCGGACCCTGCGGGCCACGCCCAGGCCGTCCAGATAGGGCATCATCACGTCCAAAATGATGGCGTCGGGAGGAGAGGAGGCGATCATGTCGAAGGCTGCCATGCCGTCTGGCGCCGTGGACACATCGAACCCTTCCAGGTCAAGCGCCCGGCCCAGCGAGTCTCTGATCCGATCGTCATCCTCCACAATCAGCAACTTTCCCGCATTCATCTGACTAGTGCCACCTCAATGTCGGGGCTCGGAGGGGGGTGTGGCGTCCAGCCTCCAATGGGCGCCCGAAGGAGTGTCTCGTAGGGTCACCCCAAAAGACTCCAGTCCCGCGCGGATGCGGTCTGCTTCTTCCCAGCGTTTCCCGGCCCGCAGGTCCGACCGGATCTCCACCAGGAGGTCCACATAGTCCCCCACCCACTCGACCGGCTGGACCAAGCCCGATGCCGCCAGTTGTGCTATCTCCAGGATCACGGAGCGAAGCGACTCCCGGGCCCTTTCGGAGCCCTGTGCGGCCTGTGATTCCAGTTCTAGGAGAGCGGAGGCGATCTGTGACGCCGAGCGGTTGGCAAGGGCCTGCGGAAGATCATTCACTGGATCCGGCGGCTGAACCGTCGGCGGTGGGGAGTAGGCGCCCAACAGCTTTGAGGCGGCTTCCAGGCCGATGGACTCGCCATCGCCCAAGGCCGAGGTGCTCTCCCCGCAAAGAGTTACCTGACCAGCGCCGATGACCTGCAGTTGTGCTGCGCCGAAGTCGATCACGGCCGCGGTGTGCTCGTCCACCCCGATGATCCCCATACCGGCTGGGAGCATGGCTTTGAGCAGGTCGAACCTTCGCCGTCCCATGTAGCACCGGCTGGTGTCGAATCCCTGCCCTTCTGTGTTGTTCCAGTGGGGGATGAACACTGCTTCCAGGCCCAGATGGGAGGTGAGATCCAAACCTTCCGACCACCCCAGCGCGGCGCCCACTTTGTAGATGTCGTAGACGGGGAGAGTCAGGGTCCCTGCGGTGAGGGCGGCGGCCGATGCCATCGTCACAGTGGCGCCGGAGGAGAGACGGTCTCGCAGCGCCGGGGCAAGCGGCGTCTCCTTCCACACGCCCAAGGCATAGGTGGGCGATCCCGGTCCTGAGAAGACGTAACGGGCGCCGCGGACCGCGGCCAGCATCGCTTCGCAGGCGACGGCGCCCTCTTCACCAGAGCGATAGGAGGCCGTGTCCGCCTCGATCGAGAGACTGGTCCTGAAGAAAGCCGCCAGTTTCCGGGAGATGAGGGGGGCGTTCTCCTGGAAGCCATAGGGAGTATCAAGTACCAGCACATGATCAGCCCCGGCCGCCTCGATTCCCAGCCGGTGGGCGGCCACCAGGTGGGTGGAGGTCTCTCCCGATCCCATGAGAATGAGACGTCCGGCCATCAACGGGCTGCCTCCATGGCCAGTCTCTCGAGCCAGCCCGAAGTCAGACTCGGATACTGGGCGTGCAGGTCATGGTGGGCGTCCAGCCAGATCACCCGGCCGTCGGGGAGGAGATCTGCAAAGCGGGACACGCTTTCTCGCTTGGCGGCTCTCCCTGCCACGGTCTGGGAAGTGGCAACCACCAGGACCGGGCACCGAATGGAAGGAGCAATCTCGCAAGGTTGATGGTTCCACATCTCACGGAGCAGCAGAAAGTGGTGTTCTCTCTTCAAATGTGGACGAGCAGTCCCGTCCGGCGCCACTTCGAAATTGGCGAGTTGTCCTCGTACACCGCTCTCAGGCCAACCCGAAAAGTGCTTGCGTAGTCTTTTCTCCAGATCGGAGTAGAGGACGCCGTCAAAGGAAGGAGGGGCGAGTTGGCGGGCGGCGGTGTCCCAGTCGGGAAGCGTATTGCTCAAGGTTATGAACCCTCCGTCTATGCAGGCCACCGCGGCGATCCGGGTCGGGTGGCGGTGGGCAAGTTCCAACACCACGTTTCCTCCCAGGGACTGTCCTGCTGCGACGACCGGCATATGGGGCGGGAAGACTTCGGTGATTACCTGGGCCAGATCATCGGCCAAGGTGGCGAAGTCGAAGGGCCCGTCTACCTGGTCGGACAGGCCATGGGAGCGTTGATCAACCGCCACCGAGGAGTAGCCTCTCGATGCCACATGATCGGCAACGCCGTCCCAGAGGTGTGCATTTGATGCCAGGCCATGCACGAAGAGAAAGGCGACAGGTCGAGGACCCTGCCGGCATACACCGCTGATAGCAACTCCTCGATCGATATGGATTCGTCGCCGTTGCGGTTCTTTCAATGTTGTATCCGCTCTTTACCTGGTCAGTATCCCCTCAAGTCTGGTGAGGAAACCTGAGAGGAGCATGAGATTTATCGCAACGGTCCGATGGGCTAACATCAATGCCTGTGACAGCCACCATCGTGTTGGGCGCACAGTGGGGCGACGAGGGGAAGGGCCGGGTAACCGATTTCTTCGCGGAGTCCGCCGATTATGTCGTCCGCTACCAGGGAGGAAACAACGCGGGACACACCATCACCATCGGTGATGACTCCTATGCTCTTTCGGTGGTCCCCTCGGGAGTGATGTACCCGGACTGCGTTCCCGTGATCGCTTCCGGTTGCGTACTGGACCCGGCTGTGCTGCTCGAGGAGATAGAGATGCTGAAACGGGAAGGGATCGACCCCAAGCGCCTTCGCATCTCTTCCAATGCTCACCTGATCATGCCCTATCACCGGGTCCTGGACGGGGTGATGGAACGTTACCTGGGTCGCAACAGGATCGGCACCACCAAGAGAGGAATCGGTCCCGCTTACACCGACAAGTACTCCCGGGTGGGCATCCGGGTGCAAGACTTGTTTGACCCCGGGATCTTTCGGAAAAAGGTGGAATCGGCACTGGTGGACAAGAACAAGATACTCACCAGGGTGTACAACCGCCTTCCCATGGACCCCGGGGAGATAGTCTCCCAGTATCTGGAGATGGCCGATGGTCTCCTTCCCTATGTGACCGACACGTCCCTTCTGCTGTGGGAGGCAATCGCCAATGGGCGGGAAGTGCTGTTCGAAGGCGCTCAGGGGACCCTTCTGGACATCGACCATGGCACTTATCCCTTCGTCACCTCTTCCAACCCCACGGCTGGTGGAGCACTGATTGGCGCCGGACTGGGCCCCACCGCCATTGACGCCGTGGTGGGAGTGGCCAAGGCCTACATCTCCCGGGTTGGGAGCGGGCCGTTCCCTACCGAGTTGTTCGACGGGGTGGGGGATTGGCTGGTGGACCGGGGCCGGGAGTATGGGACGGTCACCGGTCGCCGGCGTCGCTGCGGGTGGCTCGATCTGGTGGCCCTTCGCTATGCGGCGAGGATCAATGGGTTGACTCATCTGTTCATCACCAAGCTTGACATTCTGTCGGGCCTGGACACTCTGAGGCTGGCGGTCGGTTATGAAGGCGCCGGGCAGAGCTACGAAGAGTTTCCTCGCCAGCAACGGGTGCTGTACAAGTGCGCTCCCGTTTACGAGGATTTGGAGGGATGGTCGGAAGACATCACCGGGGCAAGGAGCGTCGAAGACTTCCCGCCTGCCGCGCGCCGCTACATAAGCTTTATCGAGACCGCGGTGGGAGTTCCGGTGGGATGGGTCTCGGTCGGTCCGGAGCGCAGCCAACTGGTGGTTCGGTAGCTCTGAAAGGGGAACCTTCAGATTTGACTGGAGAGGGGTGAAGCGAGGTCACCCTTTGCAGACACGGTTATCTTGTTTGCGCCGAGCCACTCAGCCATCTCGGAGAGTTCTGCGGCCAGGTTTCGGCACACCCTGTCCGCATCGATACCGGCCTCGCCGTAACAGCCCAGGACCCGCAGTCGCCGGCCTTTGCGGTCCAACTTGAGGTCCACGCGGGCCACCATCGTGTCTCCGAGCAGGAAGGGCAGCACGTAGTAGCCGTAAACCCGCTTGGGGCGGGGGACATAGATCTCAATCCGGTAGCGGAAGTCGAACAGTCTCTCCAACCGGGGCCGGTACCAGACCAGAGGATCGAAAGGGGAGAGGAGCGCCCGTCCCACCACCCGGCGGGGAATGACGGCATCCGGATCCAGGTACGCCGGCTCCGACCAACCCTCAACTTCCACCTGCAGGATCTCACCGGAAGTGACCAGGTCGGTGAGTGCCGCGCGGGCCGGCCGAATCCGCAAGCGGTAGTAATCGGCCAGAGCGGCTGCGGTTCCCACCCCCGATTGCGCGATTGCCAGCCGCAGGAGTTGGCGGAGGGCTTCCGGCTCCTCAATCGGCGGTTCGGCCATGGCCGCGCCGGAATGAACTCGTTCGGGAAGGTCGTACCATCGGATGAAACGGCGCCGGTCGGAGACGGTTACCGCGCCTGTCCAGAACAGCCACTCCAAGGCCCGTTTACCCATCGAGTGTCCCCACCAGGACCCTCCGGAGGTGCCCGGTTCGCTCAACTCCGAGGCGCGCAGGGGCCCTTTCTCCGCTACTTCCCGGTGCACCTGCTGCACATAGCCGGGGTTGTCGTAGTTGACAGACTCGACCCATCTGTGCGGTGTCTGGCGCATGCGGTGGACGAAGAGCGGGCGATGGCTGATCGATATCAGGGACCGTTCGTGTCCCCAGTACTCGAAAAGTTCCTGAGATGTCCACAGCCATCGGTCGAGGCGGTGGCGGGGATAGGCTCCCAGCCTCGAATAGAACGGGAGGTAGTGGGCCCTGGCCAGCACATTCACCGAATCCAGTTGGATGAGACCGGTGCTTCGCAGGACCCTTCGATAGTGGCGAACATCCAGCTTTCCGGACGGTCGGGCTCCTGCCAACCCGGTTGCGGAGATGGCAAGCCGCCGGGCTTGGGAGGTCGAGAGTCGTGTCATGGCGCCAACCGGACTTGACTTGCCACTCGGGAGGCGGGTCGGGCTGGGGAGTGCATCTGAGGGGAGCCTATATGCCGTGTCACAGGAGGATGAACACCTACCCCGGTTGGGCGCTGTTGTCCCAGGCGTCTGACGCGTCGTATTCCTACAGGCGGTTTGGCGAGGTTCGCAGAGTGGTGACGAGCCGCAACTCCAGATGGGACAGCCGACCCAGACAGCCCGTTAGTGCTCGGAGTCCTTCGCTTCGGGTGGGTAGGCTCCAGTAGGCAGTGGGATTGTGGTACCCGGTCGGACGAGATGATTGATCGTTACACACTACCGGAAATGGCCGAATTGTGGTCTCCGGAACGCCGCTTGGCCACTTGGAAGAGGGTGGAGGAGTTGGCGCTGGAGGCTTGGGCACTGCAGGGAGTGGCCCCGTCGGAAGCGGTCACGGCCATTCGAGAAGCGAGGGTCCCCACCCCCGAGCAGGTAGCAGAGCGGGAAGCCGTCATTCACCACGATCTTGCCGCGTTCGTTGATGTCCTGGCCGCCGGAATGGAGAGCGGAGGGGAGTGGGCTCACTACGGGCTGACATCTTCGGATGTGATCGACACGGCTTCCGGGGTGATCATGGGCGAGGCGGCCCAGGTGTTGGTGGCTGGGGTTGAGAATCTGTTCTCGGTGATCAGGCGGGAAGCCTTGGTACACCGAGACACCCTCATTCTGGGTCGTACTCATGGCATGTGGGCCGAGCCGACCTCGTGGGGTTTGAAGCTTGCCAACTGGGCCTTCCAACTGGCCAGGGACCACGAGCGGTTGAGTGCTGCCCGCAGAGCGGTGGCGGTGGGAAAGGTGAGCGGGGCGGTGGGCACCTATTCGCAATGCCCTCCCGCCATAGAGGAGTATGTATGCGGGGGGCTTGGAATCGGGTCCGAACCGGCCTCCACCCAAGTTACCGCCCGGGATCGCCATGCGCAACTGCTGGGGGCAATCGCATTGGCGGGGGCCTCGCTGGAGCGTTTCGCCACCGAGATCCGATTACTGCAACGCAACGAGGTGGCGGAGGTTGCGGAGGGCTTCCGGCCCGGCCAGAAAGGCTCTTCGGCCATGCCCCACAAGCGGAATCCCATCTCGTCGGAGCAGATGGCCGGAATGGCCCGCCTGCTGCGAGGTTATTCAATGACGGCCTTGGAGAATGTTGCGCTATGGCATGAGCGGGACATAAGCCACTCCTCGGTGGAGAGGATCATCCTCCCCGATGCATGCACGATCCTCCATTACATGCTGGCGACCTTTACCGGGGTGATGCAACGCCTGGAGGTCAACACCGACCGGATGCGGGCCAACCTGGACGCCACCGGTGGACTGGTGATCAGCGGCGCGCTGCTGTCGGAACTGATCAGTGTGCAGGGCCTTAGCCGCAACCGGGCCTACCGGATCGTGCAACGGGCTGCGCGGGAAGTGATGGACAGAGGGGGAACTCTGGGGGAGAGACTGGCTTCTGACCCCGAAGTCACCGTCCCTGCGGCCAGGTTGGCAGAACTCTCCGACCCCACCCGTTTCCTGGCCGGGACCGGGGTGGTCTTTGAGCGACTCCGTGGCCTTGAATTCTGCCGCTCCTGAGAATTCATGGAGGTTTGATCCCATACCTGACCCCGTTACCGACCCGACCGGTGTCCCTTGCCACTGACCCAAGTCAGCGCCCATGAGCCTGTTGACTTGGTTGAGGTGTTACGAAAGGGCTGTGGATTCTGACATGACCATGCGGAGCGCTTATACCGACCCATTAAATCCGGGTCAAGGAATCAAGACAGAATAGCCTTGCGACATGACCTCCTCCTTGACTTGGCTTGACTACTCGGAGAAAGACCGGCGTCGTGCCATTGAAGTCATCGACCTGTTTCGGGAGACCGGTACCCTCGACGAGCTTGGGGTGGCCTCCGTTCGCAACAGCTTTTCGGACCTGTTCTTCCCCGGGACCAGCACGGTCCAGACTCGGGCGTGCTATCTCCTGCTCGTACCGTGGACATTCCTGCGGCTCGAACGGTTGAAGTTCTCATCAAGCAAGGTCGAGGCGAGGGCTCGGCAGGCAGAACTAAGACTCAACCGGAGGATGCTGGCAGGGGACGACAGTCGGGGCGTGTTCGGGTCCCAAGCGGGGGATGCTCTGAAACGGCTCCCGAGCGAGGTCTATTGGGGTGGGCTCCGAAGTTGGGGTATCTTTACGTTCTCAGGTCATAAGTGGGCATACTTCCGATCGCTTGACGGTTTCTACCGAAGTCGCGGCCGGTTTCAGAGCATGTCGCCAGATGCGGAGGGCAGGAGCGCTCCCCCAGCGAACTGGCACCCCCACCTCCCTGTCCCTCCGTCCGGATTCCCCTATAAGAACGTCTCGGTGACACTCCGCCGCCAGGATGCCGAGTATCTCAGGGAACGGATCCAGGCCCGGCATCCCGAGAGTCTTTTGGCTGTGCTCGCAGGCCGGGCTAAACCGGAGGACCTCCAGGTGAACCGACCGTGGCACCTTTACCACTTGAGGGAGATGACGCCAGCCCTTGTAGTGCAGTTGCGCGACGCCGAGTTATTCGCGGTCTGCATGCAAGGGGCGGCCCTCCTCTACAACCTCATGCTCTCCGAACTGCAGCAGCATGAGCAGCGCATCGAGACCTACCGCAGCGAACTAGAGAATTGGGCCGCCGCCGCTAATGGGTTGGCGACGGCTATTGAGGATTGGCGATTGGATGGGGTGTGGCGGGTAGTTCGAGCACAGGGCAGGTCTCCGGCTTTTCCGATGCAGTCCTTTGTGGAGCGCTGGGTTCGAAACCTCAGGCGGGGTGGGCCTGAGGCTATCGTCCCGACCAACTCCGCGGCGCGGGGTCTCGTGCGGGAGCGTGAGGCGCAACTCAAGCGGGGTCGTGCGCGGTTATCAAGTTCTCGGCATCTCGAACTGTGGGGCGGACGGTCCGGCACGGGACGGATGACCTACCGGTGGCGCGTAGCCAAGGGGCTTCTCAAGGACATCTTCGATGGGCTGGCGCGGAGCGAGGGCGATGCTGGGAACCCGTGAGCGGACCCTCCTTCTTGATAGCCTGCGCCCCCCACCCGGCTATCGGCTGCGGCGCGCGGTAGGGACTAGCTTCACGCTGGACCTAATGGCACTTCTGACAGCGCCACTTGCCTTTACATTCTTCGATGCCCACGACCAAGATGGCGCGCCCGTGGCCGACCCTGTGGCTTTGCTCGAGGCGCTCCGGCGGCATGCCGAGAAGATCACGCTCTTTTGTCAGGCTGGTGCGATCGGTGTGCCGGGGCCGGACCAGCCACTCTTGGCTTACCTGGAGGGCTCGGTCATTGAAGTTCAACCGCGCCAGGAGGGAGGGATCTTCCATCCGAAGCTTTGGGTGCTCAACTTTCAGGCTGAGGAGCGGCCAGCTATCTACCGTGTATTGTGCCTATCCCGCAACCTGACTTTCGCCCGGACATGGGATACTTGCCTTCGCCTACAGGGGCGACTTGTAACACGCCAGCGCGGATTCGGGAGGAACAAGCCGTTCGCGGATCTGCTTTTGGCGCTCCCAAAGCTGGCAACACGATCGGTTACGGCAGAGTCTCGGGAGGACCTCAAGCGAATGGCCTACGAGATTCGGAGGGTGAAATTCCAGACGCCCGGATCCTTCCAGGATTTCCGTGTCCACAATTTCGGCCTGGGGCGTAGGCGTGGATGGCCTTTTCCAAAAGGTGGGCGGGGCCTTGTGGTTTCGCCTTTTATCAGCGGCTCCACTGTTCGAAATCTCGTTCATGATCACGGACTCGATGTTCTTATTTCCCGTCCGGAGGCATTCGAGGATGTAGCCCGTGGGACGGGACGAGAGGTTCTGCCTACGGAGTGCTACGTCCTCTCCTCCGCTGCGGATCTCAACTCCCGAGACGGGGAGGAAGAAAAACCACAAGACGGATCGCCACCTCTTGAAAACGAGGTCGAACTATCGGGCCTCCACGCTAAGTTGTTCCTGTTCGAGAACGGCCGGGAGTCTCATCTGTTCGCAGGTTCGGCGAACGCTACTGACGCCGCCTTTCGCTCCAACATGGAGGTGCTGGTTGAACTGGTTGGAAGGACGAAGGATTGCGGCATCGCTTCGTTCCTCGGTCCGGAAGACGACCCGAGGCTCGAAACCATCCGATCGCTACTACAAAGCTATCGCCTACCAGATTGTTTGGGACCGGAGCCACCCGAGAGCAAATCGAAAGAGAGGGTCGACCGGTTGGCGCGGATCCTCGCGGCTGTACCGCTCACCGCGAAAGTCTGCGAGATAGATGAGGGGCACCGGTGGGATATGAGATTGTCTGGAGTCTTTACGGGGTTCCCCGCCGGAGTAGAGGTCAAGGTGTGGCCCGCGACACTCTCTGCGGAGGCGGCCCAGCGGATTGCGGATCCGGCCGGGCAGCGAGACGAGACAGATGGTTGGACCAACGATCCGATGGACCCGGTGGCCATCTTCAAAGGGCTCTCCTTCGAGGCGCTGACCACCTTCTTCGCCTTCGAGGTTTCGCTGCGGGAAGAATCGCACAAAGTTCGACGTCGCTTCGTAGCCACCGCTGAGTTGATAGGGGCACCTGAAAACCGGAGGGAGCGCTTGCTGCGATCACTCTTGAAAGATCGCCGTCGCGTGATCCAGCTCTTATTCCTCATCCTCATGGGTGAAGGCGCTGACGTGTCAGTGTTTGTGCGGGCCGCTAAGGATGGTGAAGACGCTTTCCGGGGATCCTTCGGAGGTTGGGACCGGGAGGCCCTGCTTGAGGCTCTTCTCCGGTGCCTGAGTCACAAGCCGACGCGAATCGACGAGGCCGCTGCGTTGATTGCCGACTTGACAAGGACGCCGGAAGGAGAGGACCTTCTCCCTGAGGGTCTGAACGAGATATGGGAACCAGTTTGGGCGGCCCGTCAGGAACTGGAGTGATCACCCCAAGAGTGGGCGAGCGCCCCGACACCAATGCCGTGCTCAACGGTTTGAAGGGGTTCCAGCGAGACACTGTCGAGTACGCATTCGAGCGGCTCTACCAGGCGCCGGACTCTACGCGCCGCTTCCTGGTTGCCGACGAGGTGGGTCTGGGGAAGACGCTCGTGGCTCGGGGGGTAATCGCCAAAGCTCTCGATCACCTTTGGGACGGACCCAGAAGGGTTGAGCAGATCGACATCGTTTACATTTGCTCCAACGCGCAGATTGCCAGACAAAACGTTCGTCGGCTTCAGATCGGTCGCGGCAAGTTTGTCCGGGCCGCCCGGTTGGGGCTGTTGCCGCAGGAGATCCATGGGTTAAGGGAGAACAGAGTCAACTACCTCGCGCTAACACCCGGAACCTCCTTCAACCTGAGGAGCAGTATGGGTACGAAGGAAGAGCGGGT
Organism: bacterium OM1 bin76; assembly: GCA_002238785.1. Classification (GTDB taxonomy): domain Bacteria; phylum Actinomycetota; class Acidimicrobiia; order Spongiisociales; family ZC4RG35; genus Bin76. The sequence goes on from MPNA01000009.1 coordinate 66,136, forward strand.
CCTCCTGTATCACCTCTTGCAACGCGTATGGCCGGACTCACGCAAGGGTCCTATGAACCTTCTTCAAGGGACGGTGAAGAGGACAGATAACTTCCGCTGGCATCTGAAAGAGTTCAGGCGTTGGAAGAGCGTCGACAACGATCTCGCGAGAGTCTTCGAGCGGCGACTCATTGAGGAGGGAGAGGGTCTCCGAGGACAGTACGAGGATCTCTGCAAACGATTCTGGCGCAGCCGAAAGCGGGTCCCGTGGCATGACCGGCGAAGGCAGATATCCTTCATCGGCCGGCTTCGCACGATGTTGGCCGAGGTCTGTGTCACAGCACTTGAGCCCGACCTCGTGATCCTGGACGAATTTCAGCGTTTCAAGCAGTTGCTCGACGGAGGGGATACCACGGCGCTCTTGGCGAAACGGCTCTTCACCTATTCGGACGAGACGACCGACGTTCGTCTCCTGCTCCTCTCGGCGACCCCCTACAAAATGTACACGTTGCATCACGAAAGCGCCGAGGACGACCATTACGCGGATTTCCTGCGGACCGTAGAATTCCTTGACCCGGATCTCAAGAAGAGTGGCACCCTCCGTGGCCTCCTGGATGACTACCGGCAGGCCATGTATCGGATCAAGTCAGGTACAGAGGAACTGCAGCGGATCAAGGAAGAGATCGAAACCCAGCTCCGCCGCATCATGTCGCGTACAGAGCGGCTTCGAGTCTCCGGGGACGCCCAAGGCATGTTGCGCGAAGTTCCGAATTCGGGGCTGCAACTCACCCCGGACGATGTAAGGGACTTCTTGGCTCTTCAAGAGATCGGCTACGCAGTGGGACAGCCACGGGTCCTCGAATACTGGAAATCGGCACCATACCTTCTGAGTTTCATGGACAACTACAAGTTGAAGTCGGAGGTTCTAGCGAGGCTTGACAAGCCAGTGGATGGCGGACTGACCAACCTCTTGTCCGAAAGCGGACGGGTGTTCCTTTCGTGGGAGGACGTTGAAGCGTACGCTCGACTGGACCCTGCCAACGCTCGTCTGCGGAGCTTGCTCATTTGGCTGGAGCGCGGCGAGGGATGGAAGCTGCTCTGGCTACCTGCCTCGCTTCCCTATTACCGGGAGTCCGGCGCCTGGAAGGCGGCCCGCGAGCAGCAACTCTCCAAGCGTTTGATCTTCTCAACCTGGGGCGTGGTTCCCAAAGCCATAGCGAGCATGGTGAGCTACGATGTAGAACGTCGGATCTTCCGGCGCTTCGACAATTCGGTCCTAAACAGTCCGGAGGAGCGAAAGAAGCGCCGCCCCCTGCTTCGCTTCGCCTATGCGAACGAGCGCCTCACCGGAATGCCGGTCCTAGGCATCCTGTACCCCAGTCCCAGCCTCGTCTCACTGGGTGATCCTGTCCCTGTGCCGCAGGACGGGGCTACGTTGGAAGACGCCATTGCCCGTGCCCGGGCGCGGCTCGAACCGCCTCTCGGCAGGATTACGGCGCCGTACCTCGACAAACTACGCCAGGACGAGAGTTGGTACTGGGCGGCGCCGATCCTGCTTGATCTCGAGAGACACGGCGAGTCGACCAGGGAGTGGTTCGCCCGCAGGGATCTTGCACACCGGTGGAGCGGCGCGAAGAAGGAGGACGACGATGAGGGTTCCCGGTGGGTGGAACATGTCAGAGAAGCAAGAAGGTTCGTAGACACGGCTTATAGCGGACAGACGGAACTCGGTCGACCGCCCGCGGACCTCTTGGATGTGCTAGCGACGCGATCCGTGGCTGGCCCTGCGACGACCGCGCTCAGGGCCCTCATACGTGCCTCGGGACCGGAAGCGTCGGTAACCTGCGCGGCCCGGGACGCGGCCGCCTGGATCGCCTGGAGCTTCCGGGCACTATTCAACCTCCCGGAAGCGACTGCGCTCATCCGAGGAGAGCGGCCCGGGGACGAGACACCCTACTGGCGGCAGGTGGTGGATTACTGTGCGGCAGGCAACCTCCAGGCTGTGCTGGACGAGTGGGTTCACACGCTACGGGATCTCGAAGGACTCTTCGCAGCTACGGAAGGGGAAGCCTGGGAAAGGCTGGCCTTGGTAATGTCAGGAGCGATCTCGCTTCGCACGGGCGCTCCCCGTGTGGACGAAATCCAATCTGGCGATGGTTCCGCGCGGATTGAGAGCCGCCGTCTACGCAACCACTTTGCCATGCGCTTCGGTGCACAGGAGGGAGACGATGGCAAGGCGGGGGCTCGAGAAGGACAGGTGCGTCAGGCATTCAACTCACCCTTCTGGCCTTTTATTCTCGCTTCCACTTCGGTTGGCCAAGAGGGTCTGGATTTCCATGCCTACTGCCATTCCGTCATGCATTGGAACCTGCCATCGAATCCGGTCGATCTCGAGCAACGTGAAGGCCGTGTTGATCGCTACAAGGGTCATGCAGTGCGAAAGAACATCGCCGCCAAGTACGGGGGCGACATCCTCTGCGGCAAGTCGGAGGACGTGTGGTCGGCCCTTTTCGAAGCGGCGCGGGAGCAATCATCCAGCGGACGCGGTCTCGTTCCGTACTGGCTCTTCCCACTTTCCGATGGCGCACATATAGAGCGGCATGTCCCGGCCCTGCCCTTGAGCCGAGACGCTTCTCAACTCAAGGCGCTCCAGCGGTCCCTTGCTGTCTACCGAATGGTCTTCGGGCAGCCGAGGCAGGACGATCTGACCACGTTTCTGCTTGAGCAGTGCGACCCTGGGACCTTGAGGGACATAGAACCCTTGTTGCGCATCGATCTGTGGCCCCGGCCATTGGAACACATGTAGGGCTGCGCCTTTGACCCCGGGACGCTATGAGAGTCCGCTTGGAAGATGTTCCTTGTTAGGGAATTCGGACCCGCGCCAGCGTAGCGAAAGATCTGAAGGAAGAGGAAAGTGGTTGGGTTGGTCGGCTAGCGCCAACCAACCCAACTTAGTTTGAGTATTTAGCCTCGGGCGGTTGCGAGCCAACTGTCGACTTTGTCGCGGTTGGCCGCTATCCACGCCGCGGCGTCAGCCTTGATGTCGTCCTCGGTGTAGTCCCCGGAGGCCATCTTGGAGTTTTGAGCCGCGATGTCGCTTAGGGGGATTGCCACCACCTCGAGGAGACGGTGTATGTCGGGATTGTCATCCAGGAAGTCGGTGTTGGCCACCGCTCGGATGTCGTTCACGGTGGACTGCAGCCATACGGCGTTGTCGCCCGCCACCAGGACGGTGTTCGTCCAGTTGGGCGTCCATGCGTAGAACAGTGCCGATTCACCGGCCGCTACTCTCTCCACCACTCCTTGGGCCAACTCGTTGTAGACACCGGAGATCTGTTCGACTCCTGAGCCCCAACTCTCGTCGGCGATCTGGTCGTTGATGGCGGTTTCGCATCCCCATCCGACGTTGCAGCCGAACAGGTCAGCTTTGCCGTCACCGTCGTGGTCGAAGGCGCCAGCGTTGGCTGCCACCCCGTCCATGGAGGTGATTCCCAGGCCGTCGGCCGTGGCCTTGTCGATCATCAGGCCGTCGGTGGCCCCATCATCCACCTGCCAGCCGACAGGTTCGATGGGGAGATCAACCGCTTGGCCGGTGACGTTCTCTCCTTCCAGGTAGATGTCGTGGAGGGGGAACCAGCCGTTTGCCCACAGGTCGTACTGGCGGGCGGCCAGAGCCGGATAGAACGAATAGGGGCTGAGGGTGGCTGCGGCAGGGTCGGTGACCTCGTGCCCCAACTCCTCGATCAGCGCCGCGTATATGGCGGCCTGCATGTAGCCAGAGTCCCAGTTGGCCCGAGCGATCTTCACCGGCCCGGCAACCTCTTCGGTGGCGCAAGCCGAAAGCATCAGCACGAAAGCCGCAGCAGCGGCGACCAATACGTTCAATCTAGTTTTCACTTTCCACCTCCTCTTCCCAGTTTCTCGATCAGACCGGCATGCTGGGATTGGAAGATGGCTTCGTCGTAGTGGGCCTCCAGGAGGTCGAGTTCCTCATCGAAGGCCTTCTTGAGGCTGTACAACATGATCAGGAGCACGAACAGGAACGGCAGTCCGGTGGCAACTGCGGCCGTTTGGAGCGCCGACAGGCCACCTCCCAACAGCAGCACGCACGCTACCAGGCCTTCCATCAACGCCCAGAACACCCGCTGGGGCTTGGGCGAGTCGAGTTTTCCTCCTGAGGTGAGGTGGTCCACCACCAAGGATCCTGAGTCCGACGAGGTTACGAAGAACGAAACCAACAGCAGAATGCCGACTATTGAGACGAAGAAGGTCCATGGGAAGGCCTCCAACATCACGAACAGAGCGGTGGCAACGTTTTCGTTGACCGCGGTGGCAACGTCCAGTTCGCCACGCATCTGCAGGTCCATGGCGGCTCCGCCGAACACTGCGAACCACAGGAAGCAGAGGAGGCAGGGGAGGACGATCACACCGATGATCATTTCCCGCACCGAGCGTCCCTTGGAGATCCGGGCGATAAACATGCCCACGAAGGGAGACCAGGATATCCACCATCCCCAATAGAAGATGGTCCACCACTGTTGCCATTGGGTCTCGATCAAAGCGGCGTTCCAGAACGAGAACTCCGGCAAGATCTGGATGTACACGCCGATGCTTTCGACGTACAGCGAGAGCACCAACAACGTGGGTCCCACCGCTAGCACAAAGACCAAGAAGGCCGCGGCCAGCCACACGTTGAGTTGGCTAAGCCGCTTGACGCCGGCGTCGAGTCCTGCCACAACCGAGATGGTTGCCAGCCCGGTGATGAAAGCGATAAGGACAATCTGAAACCCGGTGCCCGACGGGAGACCGAAGAGTTTGTTCAACCCCGCGGCCGCCTGACCGGCGCCGAATCCCAGCGAGGTGGCAAGACCGAAGAGGGTAGCCACAACGGTGAGGATGTCGATCGCGTTGCCCCACGCACCGTAGATCCTCGGACCCAAAATCGGGTAGAAGACCGAGCGGAACGTCAGCGGAAGGCCTCTGTTATAGGCAAAGAACCCTAACGCCAGGGCCACCAGTCCGTATAGCGCCCATCCATGAATCCCCCAATGAAGGTAGGAAGTCGCCAGAGCGCCTCGGGCCGCGCCCGCTGTCAAGGGTTCTACCTCGAACAAGGGAGGCGGGGCGGTCAGGTGGAAGATTGGCTCTGCCACACCCCAGAACATCAGCCCGATACCGAGACCGGCGGATATCAACATCGCATACCAGGCACCCGTGGAAAACTCCGGAAGGGCCCCTGGGCCGCCTAGTCGAATCTTGCCGTACCTTCCTAACGCAAAGTAGAGCGCCGCGCCGATAAAGACGTTGAAGGAGATGATGTACAGCCAGCCCACCTTCTCATTAATGAAGTTGAGAATGGTGCCGAAGACATCGCTGGCCGACTCCGGAAAGAACAGAGTCCAAACGATGAACAGCAACAGGAAACCGGCGGCGACGAACGTCACCTGTGGATGGATGTCGAATCCCCACTTGACAATGTTCTTGTCACCGGGTTCACGGTCGGCCACTTCGGGATAAAAGTCGATCTCAGGATCGATTTGGAGACCTTCGAACTGGGGACGATTACGGATCGCCTCCTCACGAGCTCGTTCCTCGTGCTCTTCCCAGTCCTCGTAGGCCTCAGAAATCCGAGTGAGATCGAGTTCTTCTTTCTCAGCCATACGAACTCCTTTCTGTACGCAGATCAACCATGTGCATCTCCTTTCGCTTACCTACACTCGTCTCCCGCACCTAGGCGCGGCTCTGTGTAAAGACCCTAGCGCAAGAATGGGGGGGTGCCGCAAAAACCGTGGAATTATCTCGCCCGGGACACACAGCAGTCACACTTTTCTGCCGGGTCGCTACACTGTTGCCACAGCCACTACCCTGTGGCTCAACCCACCGGATACCTTCCATGCGCAGAACCGCCATCGCTGTCTTGGGAATCCTGGCAGTGCTATTGCTCTCCCCAATAGGTGCTGGGATAGCCGTGGGCCAGTCTGACGAGGAGGCAGCCGAGAACCCGCCGGTCCGGATGGCCCGCGCAACCTGGGACACCGGTTGGTTCCAAGCCGAGGTCTACAGGTTGCTCGTCCAACGGCTCGGCTATCGGGTGGAGGGACCGCTCACCATGAACAATGACGAGTTCTACGAGGCCGTGGCGGCCGGTGAGGTGGATCTGTGGGCCAACGGATGGTTCCCAACCCACGATTCCTTCCTGCAGGAGGGACTGGTGGAACCGGTGGGAACGCAGGTTGATGACGGGGCGCTGCAGGGGTACTTCATGGATAGAGCCACTGCCGAAGCTCATGGCATAACCAACCTCGGCGACCTGTCCTCTCCGGAGCTTGCTGCCCTGTTCGACCAGGATGGGAACGGATTGGCCGACCTGATCGGTTGTGAGGCTTCCTGGGGATGTGCGGCGATCATCGACCACCACCTTGAGGCCTATGGATTGACGGGGACCGTGGAGCAGGTTCAGGGCAGCTATTCACCCTTGATAAGGGCGACCTTCGATCGATATCGATCCGGGCAACCGGTTCTCTATTACACATGGACACCCAACTGGACGGTGGGTGAATTACAGCCCGGCAGGGACGTGGTCTGGCTGGAGACGCCCTTCCCCTCCCTTCCTGCAGATCAGGCTTCCTACCTGGACCAGACCTCCATTGCCGGAATCCGGGGATGCGCCAACGATCCCTGCGGGGTCGGGTGGCCACCCAATGACATACGGGCGGTCGCCAATACCGACTTCCTGGAGGACAATCCATCGATTCGCAGGCTTTTGGAGCAAGTGGTAATACCCCTGCCAGACATCTCCGCCCAGAATGCTCTGATGGTGGCCGACGAGGGAGATCCCGAAGACATCCGTCGCCATGCCAAAGAGTGGGTGGACGTCAATGAGGCCACGGTGGAGCGCTGGATCGCGGCTGCGGATCCAGAAGCGGTCGGATTGGCAGACCCGAGCAGTGAGGTCTCCGCTGCCGGAGGACGACTGCCGGTGGCAGTTCGTCTCCTTGCTCCCTTCGCCATTTATGACAACCGCGCCTATAGCGGCTTCGAGGTGGAATTGGCGCGTCTGCTGGCCGCCCGCTTGGGGATGGAAGCCGATATCTACGCGGTGGACACCGTCGCAAAGCAGATAGACGACATCAACCGCGGCGTCGCCCGAGTGGCTCTGGGAGGAGTGGCGATCACCGAGTCGAGAGAGCGTTTGGTCGACTTCTCGATGCCGGTGCTCGATGCGGGACTGACCATCCTGGCGCCCACCGAGTCGTCCAGGCACATCGGCGATCGGATCGTGATCTTCTTCCGAGCCATCGTCTCTTCCGACCTCCCATGGCTCCTGGTGCTGTTCGGGGTGGCTGTGCTGGTCTCCGCCCATGTGATCTGGTGGCTGGAACGGCATCACAACGCCGATTTCGCGGTTCCCTACCGCCAGGGAATCTGGGACTCGTTCTACTGGTCGGTGGTGACCATGAGCACGGTCGGATATGGCGACAAGGTTGCCAGGGGAGCGAAGGGGAGGGTGTTCGCGCTGGTTTGGATTGCCCTGGGGACCCTGGTGTTCGCCAGTTTTACCGCTTCTATCGCTTCTTCGTTAGCGGTTAACGAACTGCGGGGCGAGATATCCGGACCTTCCGACTTACCCGGCCACCGGGTTGCCACGGTTACCCAATCGGCGGGGGCTGCCTATATGACCTCCGTCGGGGTGGGACCGGTGCTGGTAGACGAGATTGGGGAGGCCTACTTGCTTCTGGAGTCGGGTGAGGTCGATGCGGTTGTTTTCGACGCTCCGGTGCTTCACTTTCACGCTGCCCGGCAAGGAGGTGGCGAGGTGGCGACAGTGGGGCCCGACTTCGAGAAGGTCCAGTACGGATTGGTCCTGAGCGAGGACGATACCGAGTTCCGGGAGCAGGTCAATCTGGCACTGCTGGATCTCATCGAGAGTGGGGTCTACCGCCAACTTCATGACCGCTGGTTCGGTCCGTTGGGATGACGAGACGCGGCCGGTGAATTCCATCGGCCTGATTGCCGGCGACTGGTAGCCTCCGGCCTATGTCTTGGCGTAAGAAGCCCAAAAGTGTTCCTGATCAGAATCAAGCTCTGCCCGGCCGGCAGACTCCCCTGGCTGTTCCCGAGTTGCACCATGTCTCCGGAGCGCGGATCGTCCCTCCCTTCCCTGATGACACTGAGCTGATCTGGTTCGGCATGGGGTGCTTCTGGGGCGCGGAGCGGATGATGTGGCGGACCGAGGGCGTGTATTCCACCGCAGCGGGCTACCAGGGGGGGATCACCCCCAACCCCACCTACGAAGAGGTCTGTTCGGGCATGACCGGTCACACCGAAGTAGTGCAGGTGGTGTTCAGACCCCACGAAGTCAGTCTCGATCAAATCATGCAGGTCTTCTGGGAGGGGCACGATCCCACCCAGGGGATGAGGCAGGGCAATGATCGTGGGACCCAGTACCGCTCGGCGGTTTATGCCAGCAAAGAAGAGCAACTGCCGGTGGTCTGGGCGAGTCTGGAGGCCTACCAGAAAGAGCTTCATCGCAGCGGTTATGACCGGATAACCACCGAGATCGGTGTGGACAAGCCCTTTTACTACGCCGAGGACTACCACCAGCAGTATCTGTCCAAGAACCCGTGGGGCTACTGTGGAATCGGTGGGACCGGCGTCTCCTACTGCACCCCCGCTCAGGCTCAACAAGCCACCGGATAGACCGGGCCCCGGTGAAGGAGTCCCTCCGCTCCCAGGTTCCTCCCTTCTATGTAATGGAGGTGATGAAGGCTGCCGCCCGTCGAGAAGTTGCGGGCGGAGACGTTCTCCATCTGGAGGTGGGCCAGCCTATGACGCCTGCTCCCTCACGGGTGCGGGAGGCTGCCCGGAGGGGTCTTGCGGTGGATCGTCTCGGTTACACCGCTGCCACCGGCCTGGTGGCTCTCCGGGCGAGGGTCGGGCGTTTCTACGGGGAGCGGTACGGACTGGATGTCTCGCACGAACGGGTGGTGATGACCATCGGCGCCTCCGCAGGGTTCGTCCTCTCTTGCCTGGCGCTATTCGATCCCGGGGATCGGGTGGCGATGACCGTCCCCGGCTATTCGGCCTATCGCAATGTCCTCACGGCCCTGGGCCTGGAATTGGTGGAGGTCAGGGTGGACGCCGAGACCCGCTTCGTCCCAGCGGTGGACCGTCTGGAGGCGGCCGGTCCCTTGGACGGCCTGGTGGTGGCAAGCCCTTCCAATCCCACCGGGGTGACCCTGACAGCCGAGGAGATGAAGGAGGTGGCCGGATTCTGCTCCACAACCGGCACGGTGCTGATCTCCGATGAGATCTACCACGGAATCGACTACGGGGAGCGGGCCGCAACGGCGCTCGAATTCAGCGAATCGGCAGTGGTGGTGCAAAGTTTCTCCAAGTACTTCTCGATGACCGGCTGGCGACTGGGCTGGCTGGTGGTCCCACCCGAGATGTTTCGCCCGCTCGAACGATTGGCGCAGAACCTATTCATTGCTCCTCCCACGGTCTCCCAACTGGGCGCCCTGGAGGCGTTCGACTGCACCGATGAGTTGGACGCCAATGTCGCCGCCTACGCCCGGAGCCGTGAGATCCTGGTGGCGGGCTTGGCCGAAGCCGGAATCACCCGGATTGCTCCTCCTGACGGAGGTTTCTACGTGTACGCCGACGTTTCCCATCTCGGCATGGTCTCTCCGGCCTTGTGTACCCGGTGGCTGGAGGAGATAGGCGTGGCGGCTACCCCGGGCATCGACTTCGACCCGGAGCAAGGAGACCGCTGGGTGCGCTTTTCGTACTCCGAGTCCACCGCCGACATTGTTGAAGCAGTTAGCCGCCTCAAAGGATGGGCCCATAACACTGAGCGAAGAGATTCGGATAAGCTACAGAGCACTGAGGGTTTAAGAAAGGAGTGATTGGGTGAGCGCGTCAATTCACATGCAACATCAACCAAAAGCCCCTTTTCTGGACGGTATGGCGAGGCTCATTGACTTGGGTGGGAACTTTTGCAAGTACAAGAGTTTCAAGGCAGGTGGTGAAGCCGATCTTTACGTCCTACAGAAGGATTGGGAGGCGATCTGGGGGGACTGGGAGATCGTGTGGCATGACTTCTATTTAGGCACTTGCAAGTTTGCGGAGGAGATGGAGACTGCCACCGGATCACAGGGGGGGAGTATGGTGCATGAGTGACTCCACTGAAGGCGGGCCTCGGGATGTTAGGAGCCCCCGACCTGAGGGAGAGGTAGTCCCGAAAGTGGATGAAAACGGATCAGGCTCAGATGAGAGTGGGGAATTGGTGGCTCAACAGGTTTCCCTTTCGATGAGTGGACCCCTCCCGCCTCCCGTGATGCTTGAAGCATATGCAAAGATGATTCCAGATGCGCCGGAGCGGTTCATGAGAATACTGGAAGGCCAGCCTGAACACCGTATGAGGATGGAGGAGGCTGAGTCCAAGAGGGATGACTTCGGGTTGCGGGCAGCCTCCTTATTGTCGACCATGATCATTGGGGGAGGCATTTACTTGGTGGCTACGGGGCACGATTGGGCTGGGGCATCCATTATCAGTATGAATCTGGTGGGTTTGATAGGGGCATTTGTTTACCGCTCTCGTAATCGGGAGTAGCCCACTTCGATCCGCAATTGTCGCGATGGCTTGCTTAGGTGATGAGACGAGCGCCATGACGATGCGATAACGGGGTGACTGCCGGTAGAGTTGGCGGTCGTGTTGGATCCATCGGTGTTGGGTGTCGGCGGCGGTTTCGCCGAGATGGTGGGTTTGGTGCTCGACGAGTCCTCTTCTTCGCTGGTGAGAGGGCATGTTGAGGTGGGGAAGGAGCACCATCAGCCCTTCGGAATGGTGAATGCGGGTCTGCATGCCACCATGGTGGAGACCCTGGCGTCGGTGGGGGCCTTCGTGTGGGCCCAGGAGCAGGGCATGATGGCGGCGGTGGGTGTTCACAACGCCACCGACTTCTTTCGTTCCCATCGATTCGGACGCTTGGATGGGGAGGCTGTGCCGATCCATCAGGGACGCAGCCAGCAGATCTGGCAGGTCACCATCATTAGGGCCTCCGACGGGAAGATGGTCGCCCAGGGTCGACTGCGCCTCCAGAACTTGGACCAGATTCGCTGACCAAAGACGCTTCCCTGTAGACCAGAACGCAGGCTCCTCGGCAGTCGTCGCTTTCTGTGGGGCGATTGAGGGAAAAGGGAAGACTAGGCCGATGGTCCCTAATGGGTACAGCAAATATTAATTCCCCCTTTTTCTGGCATCCCGGCTCTTGGTTTTACTAGCGTCCGTATACCGGATAACGATTCCGTTAACTGGGCATTTCGAGCAGGAGCCCCGTTTTGGGGTGTTCTGGTTGATGGTGATTAGGTAAAGAGAAAGCAGTGTGGGACCCATGCAGCCGGTTGGAGGCATAGGTCTGGAAGGAGAAGGCAAATTGATGAGTAAACGTAGATCCTGGGTACGGGCGTTGGTGATCCTGTCGGTTCTGGCGCTCGTCGCCGCTTGCGGAGATGGTGACGACGAGGCGGCTGAAACTACCGCTGCGCCAACCACGGCTGCGCCAACCACGGCTGCCCCAGAGCCGGAAGAGCCTATCAAGCTGGGAACCATCTGGTTCAACTCCGGCGTGGCAGTAGGCCTGGGCGACATCATGCGCAACGGTTTCGAACTGGCAGTGAACCAGAAGAACGCTTCGGGAGGCCTCTTGGGACGTCAGATCGAGGTAATCCACTATGACGAGGGCTATTCGGCCGACGAGTCGGTGGCCTCGGCGCGTAAGGCTATTGCCGATGGTGTGGCCGGCGTCGCCGGCGGCAACGACGCCACCACCTGCGTGGCGATGAAGGATGCCGCGGCAGAGGTTGGTATGCCATTGGTGGTCACCGCCTGCGGCTCTGAGTTGGTCACCGAAGAAGGGTATGAGGGAGTCGTTCATATCCGCGCCCCAGTGAAGCAGAGCCAATCCGACAGCAACGCCCTTTCCGTGCTGGCCCGCTGGATGATCCAGCAGGGTTACCAGCGAGTGCAGGGCGTGGGAGTGGACTCTGACTGGGTGCGGCTGACGCACGATGAGTTCACCCGCATCTTCGCGGAGGAAGCACCGGACGACTTCGAGTACACCGGCATGGTCTATTTCCCGTACGGAACGGCCGAAGCGCGGGTGGAAGTCACCAAGGGCGTCGGCAACGAGCCGGATCTTCTCTATCTTGGCCTGTGGGGTAAGGACGTTGTGGTGAACGCCGTCCAAGCGGCCCGAGAGATCGGTTACGAGGGCGACATCATGGTCAACGAGGTTGTGTACACACCGCCGGAGGTGGAGGCCCTGGGGGATCTCTCCGAAGGCATCTACAGTTCGACAGGGTGGATTCTCGATGAATCCATTCCGGAGGCAGCTGCCTTCTCGGAGGCTTATGAATCTGCATTCGGGCATGCACCGGACTGGTGGTCCGAACTGGGGTACACGGCTGCTCAGCAGTTGATTGCCGCCATTGAAGCGGCTGGAAGCACCGACCACGCGGCGGTGGCTCCGCTGATGAACGACGAGCATGGGTTTACTACTCCCCGCGGCAAGCCCTTGCGCTTCAACGAGAAGGGATTGCGTCTGGTTGATGACTGGATCATCATCCAGTCCCGAGACGGTGTTCTGCTTCCCGTGGATGCAGTTCCTCTAGCCGGCTAGACAAATCCTCCCAATAGATTGTGATGTATCGGTCTGAGCCCATTGGTTTGGGCCAGACCGATACTTCCTGTTGAAAGAGGAAGGAGGCTGGGCAATGGTGGAGAGAATCTACGTACCGGTTGAAGAGGAATTCTTCAAGGTCATAGGGTCCAAGAGCCGTTGGAATGATGTGGTAAGAGTCGGGAACACTCTCTGGGTGACCGGCCAGTTGGGCTGGGACAAAACCACCGGGATTATGGCGGACACCCTGGAAGAACAGGCGGAACTGGCTCTGGAGAACCTCAAAAACGCCCTGGAACGAGCCGGCGCCAAGATGAGCGATGTGGTTTTGACCAGGATTTACCTGGTAGATCATGACCACTACCACCGGTACGAGCCCGTCTACGCCCGGTATTTCCCCGACCGGCAACCGGCGCGGGTTTCGGTAGTGGTGGCGGAATTGATCCACCACGCACTGTTCGACATAGAGGCTGTGGCCGTGGTGGATGAATAGTGATGGCCATCCACAGTTGCCGGTATCCTGTCTGCGCTCTAGCCGAGTTGCTTTAGCAAGGAGACGAACGTGATCAAGACGGTGACGGTGCTGTCCAGGCGGTCCGACCTGACCAGTGAAGAATTCCACGATCACTGGAAGAAGGTCCATGCGCCGTTGGTGCTGGCCATGCCCAAGGTGCGTCGCTATGTGCAGTGTCGACCCCTGGAAGTACCCGGGAGGGAGGCTCCCTGCGACGGTGTGGCAGAGGTCTGGTATGACAGCGTTGAGGACTTTGTGTCCACAGCCGCATCTGCCGAGTACGCACGGCTGCTGGCCGACGAGAAGAACTTCATGGGCGCCAAGACTCAGGACTCGGTGTTCGTCATCGTGGAAGAGGACGAGTTTGTTGTCGGATAGACTCACCGGCCACAGATGACCCCCGTTCGGGACAGTCAGCCAGGGTCTCTTTCCAAAGGTCTGTGTATTTTGACTTCCTTCGACGAGAAGTCACCGGCCCTCAGTATCGCCGAGATAGCCAGGCGCACGGAAATCAGCCGAGCCAGCGTCTACCGACTGGTCGGCGCCTTGCAGCAACTGGGCTACATCCGCAAAGACGGTCGGCTCTACCGGCCCTCCAAGAAGGTGCTCCAACTGGGGGTGGCCGCAGTCGAGTCACGAGAGTTTCTGGATCACATCCGGCCCTATCTGGACATGATCATTTCAGCTCTTCCCGAGGCGACCGCCATCAATTACGGCGTTCTGGAAGGCACCGACATCATCTATCTGGCCCGCTGTCACCAAGACGACATCATCACCATCAATCTCCGGGTAGGGAGTCGGCTCCCCGCTCATTTGAGTTCGCTGGGGAAGGCCATTCTTTCCCAGATGGCCCCGGATGAAGCTGAGAAGGTGGTTGCAGAAATGACTTTCGAACGGCGGACCTCCACCACGATCAGCGGCCCTGATCAATACTGGGCCGAATTGGATAAGGCCCGTGTCAGTGGTATCGCCCTCAACAATCAGGAACTGACCATGGGGCTGCGATCCGTGGCTGCGCCAGTGTTCCATGGGTCGGAGGTGGTCGGAGCAGTTGGGGTGGCCACTCTGACCACCAGGGCCGACCTGGAGACCTTGGAATGCGACTACGGGCCGGTGCTCGTGTCTTTCGCAAGACAGATCAGTGAGGAAATCTCGGGATTGCGGTTCGACAACCGGGTTCCCATCCACAGCTGACCATGAACTGTCTTTGTCCACGAAACCCGGCCCCACCCGGCGAAACCAGGCTGAACTCATGAATTGGGACATCATAGGACAGCAACTGTGGAACGGTCTGCTGAGCGGTTCCATCTATGTCATATTCGCGGCCGGGTTGAGCCTGGTGTTCGGGGTGATGAGAGTGATAAACATGGCCCACGGCGAGCTGACCATGCTTGGCGCCATGCTGCTCTATACGGTCACCAAGCTGGTGGGCCTGGGATACTTCGCAGGAGCGGCGCTGGTGGTGGTGGTGATGGCTATGGCGGGTTTTCTGGTCAATCGAGTCACCGTGCGACCGTTCCTGGGACGGTCGGAGTTGGTGGTGATCCTCTCCACCGTTGCCCTCAGTTTCATGCTGCTCAACGGCAGTCTGGTGGTGTGGGGGTCGACGCCCAAGGGGGTGGACGAGCCTTTCAATGAGATAGTGAAGTTGGGGGGCGTCTACATCACGACCGCGGGCCTGCTGCTGGTGGGAGTCTGCTTCACGGCTGTCCTCGCCCTCTACCTCATGCTTACCCGCACCAAGCTGGGAAAGAAGACTCGGGCTACCGGTCAGAACCTGCTGGGCGCCCGTCTGATCGGCATCAACACTACGGCGGTGTATGACACCACCTTGATCATGGCCTCTGGCTTGGCGGCGCTGGCCGGGGTGCTCATAGTCCTCGTGTCGACCGCATCTCCCAATTTGGGCCAGCCTTTGCTTATCACTGGTTTTGCGGTGGTGATCGTGGCCGGCATGGGAAACGTGGCCGGAGCGGTGGCGGTTGGATTGTTCCTGGGTGTGACCGAAGCACTGTTTGGCCAATTCATCTCTACCTATTACCGCCAGGGATATTTATACGTGGTGATGATCATTGTCCTGCTACTGCGCCCCCAGGGCCTGTTCGGGAGAAAGTGAGATGCAGGTGAGGTCGCCTTTGAGGTACTGGTTCGGTGTTCCGGTGTTGGTGGTGGCGCTCCTGGCGCCGGTGTCGCTTTTCACCAATTCCTACAACCGGGGGCTACTGGTTCTGATCGCCATCTACGCGGTTGGCGGTCTCAGCCTCGATTACATCATGGGTGAGATGGGACAATTCTCCTTTGGGCATGCCGCTTTTTGGGGGTTCGGGGCCTATGTCTCTGCCAAGCTCGCCCTCGACCTGGGAATCTCTCCCTGGTTCGGTTTCGTGGCCGCGCCGGTGGCCGCGGGTCTGGTGGGTTTGCTGATCGGGTACATCGCTCTACGAAGAACCCGGGGGCTGGAGTTAGCGATCGTGACCCTGGGTTTCGGAGTGCTGGCCTGGACGGTTGCGTTGCGTTGGAGACCGGTCACCGGCGGACCTTCAGGGCTTAGACAGATTCCTCCCCCAAGTCTGTTCGGCTGGGAAATACGGTCGGAGATGGCGTACTACTACTTTGCTCTGATATTGCTCTTGGGGGTGGTGTTCATCTTGTCCAGGATGCGGGAGGCCCGATTCGGGCGGGCAGTGCGCAGCATTCACGAGAACGAGGATCTTGCCAAATCGATCGGCGTCTCAGCCACCAAGTACTACGTTCTGGCATTCTCCTTCGCCTGTGCGATGGTGGGCTTCTCGGGGGCGTTGTATGCCCATCATTTCCGCTTTGTCAATCCCAATCTCTTGGGCCTTCAATACATGTTCATCTTCCTGATAGTGGTCCTGGTGGGAGGAACGGGAACTCTGTGGGGCCCGGTAATGGGGTCGGTCATCTTCGTTCTGGTGAGCGAGTGGTTGAGGGCCCTTCAAGAATATCGGTTCCTGATTTTCGGGGTGGTGTTGCTGCTGGTGGTGTTGTTCATGCCAAGTGGTGTTTACCCGGCCCTTCAGAAGGCGTCCGGGCGGCTTCGGGAGCGAAGCGACTCCAAAGGTCAGGTCTTCTCCGGAGGGCAAAAGCATGAATCCGGCGGAGCCAAGGGAGGGTAGCGATGCCGATTCTTCAGACCGATGGGCTCACCAAGCTGTTCGGCGGTCTATCGGCTGTTGACGATCTGGACCTGCGGGTGGAGGAGGGTGAGATCATGGGGTTGATCGGTCCGAACGGTTCCGGCAAGACCACCGCTTTGAATCTCATTACCGGATTCATCAAACCGACCCGGGGAGTGGTTACCTATCAGGGAGAGAACATCACCGGCGCCCAGCCTCACGATCTCGCTCGGATCGGATTGGTCCGGACATTCCAGATCACCACCTTGTTCGAGAACTTGACGGTTCGCGACAATGTTCTCCACGGCAGCCATCTCAACAACCCCACCTCCCTGATAGGGTCTCTGACCCGGTCCCGTAAGTACCGGGAGCAATGTGCGGTCCTGGAGGAACAGGTCCAGGAATTTCTGGCAATTGTTGGTCTGGACGGACGCATCGACGCGGTGGCTCGTGACCTGTCTGCCGGCGAACACCGGTATTTGGAGATTGCCGTCGCTCTGGCCGCAAGACCCCGGATGCTGATGCTCGATGAACCTGCCACCGGGTTGAACCCCGAGGAGGCGAGGTTTCTGATGGACCTGATCAGAACCTTGCGAGATCAGGGTGTGACGGTGTTGCTGGTCGAGCACAATATGCGACTGATAACCAACATTTGCACCAGGATTACGGTGCTCAACTTCGGGGCCAAGATTGCAGAGGGCACTCCCGAAGAGATAGTTGGCAACGAAGATGTGGTGACCGCCTATCTGGGGAAGCGTCGCGGTGCTTGAAATCAGTTCTTTGAATGTGGCCTACGGGCGGGTGCAGGTGCTGTTCGATGTCTCGATCAGCGTCGGCCAAGGAGAATTGGTGACCGTCATCGGCGCCAACGGAGCCGGCAAGACCACCCTGCTGCTCACCGTTTCTGGAGTGCTCCGATCCATAGGGGGAGAGATCACATTCGACGGGGACCGGATCGATCGCCTCAGACCTCACGAGATAGTCGGCATGGGCCTGGGTCATGTACCCCAGGGCAAGGAACTCTTCCCGGCCATGACGGTGCTCGAAAACCTGGAAATGGGCGCTCACCTGGTCAAGGAGCAGGATGAATACCAGCATCGGCTGGCCAGGGCGTTCGATTTCTTCCCACGGCTTTCCGAGCGGGCTCGGCAAAGAGCCGGCACACTCAGCGGCGGGGAGCAACAAATGCTGGCCATCGCCAGGGCGTTGATGGGCAACCCCCGTCTGCTGCTGCTGGATGAGCCGTCGGCAGGTTTGGCTCCCATCATCGTCGACCAACTGGCAGAGATCATCCTTGACATGAACGAGCAGGGCCTGACGGTGTTGCTGGTGGAACAGAATGCCTTTCTGGCGCTGGAGATCGCCAAGAAGGCCTATGTGATGGAATCGGGACTGGTGGTGGAGAGTGGTGACACCGCAGTGGTACGGAAGAGTGATCTGGTGCGACGCGCCTATCTTGGGATCTGAGCATGGACCTACGGATCGGAGTTGACATCGGCGGGACCTTCACCGACTGGGTGATGGTGGATGGGGAGGGAAACGTGCAGGTTGTGAAGACCCCAACCACGCCTGATGGCTTCGGGGGAGTGTTCAACGCCATGGGAGAGGCCGCAGTGGGCGGGGACAGGTTCTTGTCCTTTTCGCATGGGACCACCCTCGGGACCAACGCCCTCATCCAAAGACGTTTGCCACGGGTGGCCATAGTCACCACCAAAGGGGTCACCGCGGTGCTGACCCAGGCGGCCCGGGGCTCCAAGGAGGACATCTGGGACATTTACCACGACTCTCCCCGACCCTCGATCGTCAAGCCCCGGGATCGCTTGGAGGTCACCGAGAGGACCCTGAGTTCCGGGGAGATAAGAACCCCATTGGATGAGGCCGAGGCGAGGAAAGCGGCCCGCATCCTCGCAGGGCGCGGAATCCGGACCATCGCGGTGTGCTTCCTGCACTCCTATACCAACGGTCGAAACGAACGGAGAATGAAGGAGATCATCCTGGAGGAGTATCCCGAGGCCTTGGTGCGCACCTCCCATGAGACCATCCCTCGGATTCTGGAGTACGAGCGTTTTACCACCACCATCCTCAACGTGGCGCTGATCCCAGTGATGATCGACTACCTGGAGGCCCTGGAGCGGGGTCTGAGGGGCCGGGACTACCAGGGCGACGTGATGATCGTGCAGTCGGCGGGAGGTTTGATGGGGGTGGAGGCCACCGCCAACATCCCGGTGCGGACCGCCAATTCGGGTCCCTCGGCGGGGGCCATCGCGGCCCGGGAGATTGCCTCCCTAACCGGTTTTGGAAATGTCATCGGCCTGGACATCGGGGGAACCAGCACCGATGTCTCGGTAACCCTGGACGGCCAGATACGGACCACCGGGACCTGGCAGGTGGAGTGGGGTCACCCGATCATGTTCCCCGCGGTCGACATCACCACGGTTGGCGCCGGAGGAGGATCGGTGGCTTGGTTTGACCCTGGAGGGGCGCTTCGCTCCGGGCCTCACAGTATGGGCGCAGTTCCCGGACCCGCCTGCTATGGCAAGGGCGGGGACCAGCCTACCAACACCGATGCCCATGTGGTATTGGGCAACCTGCGGCCGGGAGCCATGCTGGGTGGGGCGATGGAGATCTCTGCCGAGTTGGCGGAGAAGGTCATCCAAGAGAGAATAGGGCTGAGGCTCGGCAGTGATCCCGTCTCGGCCGCGGCTGCGGTGATCGCGGTCGCCGAGGCGAACATGGCAAACGCCATCAGGCTGGCGACCATGCGGCGAGGGTTGGATCCCCGCGACTTCGCCATGGTGGCTTTCGGCGGCGCCGGTCCCTTCCACGGCGCCAGGGTGGCGGCCGAGTTGCGGATCCCAACCGTCATAGTGCCTCCCAGTCCCGGGCTCACCTCGGCGTTGGGGTGTCTGATGGCCGACATCCAGCACGACTTGGAAGCCACAATGTTCTACGGTGACGCGGCTGCGGTGGACGTCGAGGAGATGAACGCCCGGTTTGACGAGTTCGACACCCAGGTGCGGGCCGCCTTGGATCGAGAGGGCATTCCTGCGGAACGACAGTTCGTGAAGCGGACCATAGACATGTGCTACGCGGGGCAGTGGAGGGTGTTCCCCATACCGGTCACCGGCAAGATGACCACAAAGAGCCTGGCGGAGAGCGTTGATCTCTTCAAGAGGCTGTATCTGCAGAGATTCACGTTCGACCTTGGGGAGCGGGAGGTGGAGGTGCACGGCATCAGCGTGACGGGCACCGGAATCACCGACAAGTATCAGCCCAAACCTGTCGAGGCCGTGTCCGACCGCGCCCCCGAACCGGACTCAAGGCTGGTGTACTGGCGGGAGGCCGGAGGCTGGGCGGATACGCCGGTGTGGTCCCGTCCCTCGTTGTCGCCGGGTTTCCGCACCGTAGGTCCGGCTGTCGTGGAGCAGATGGACTCCACGACCCTGGTACCGCCCGGAATGACCATGAGGGTCGACCGGTACCTCAACCTGATCCTGGACACCACCGGCGGAGGAGAGGGATGACGAACCAACAGGCAGCAGGGCCGAATCCTGCCTCCGAGGTCGATCCGGTGACTTTCTCGATCCTGTCCAGCGCCTTTGTGAGCCTGGTGGACGAGATGGTGGGCGCCTTGCGGGATGCCTGCCTGTCGTTCGTGATCTACTGCGGGGATGTCAGCGGTGGGCTGCTCAACGCCCGGGGTGAATTGGTCGCTCAGGGCACCCGTGATGTGGCGGTGCACGTGGGGGCCCTGCAGCCCAGCACCAAGGCGGTGATAGAGGACTTCGGCGAGGTGGAGCAGGGCATCGAAGAAGGAGATGTCTTTGCCTTCAACGAGCCTTACCGGGGAGGTACCCACCTTCCCGACATGACCTTCATCAGCCCGATCTTCTGGAAGGACGAACTGATCGCCTTCACCGCCACCAAGGGCCATTGGTCGGATGTGGGTGGCGCCACCCCCGGCTCCATGAACGCCCTGGCCGCCGACATCTACGCCGAAGGCCTGGTCATCCCGCCGCTCAAGGTGGTCTCCCGGGGGGTGATGCGCCACGACGTGCGAAACCTGATCATGGCCAACATCCGCATACCCGTCAACTCCACCGGCGACCTGATCGCTCACATAGAAGCCGCCCGGGTTGGGGAGAGGCGACTCCACAGCCTCATAGAGAAGTACGGGCTGGACACGGTGGTGGGGTCGATGGAGGGCACCCTTGACCACTCCGAGCGGGAGTTGGCGGCGGTGATACTCGAGTGCGAGGAGGGCGCCTGGGAGACCGAGGACTTCATCGACTACGACCCCCAGGCGCCTGATGAGGGTCCGGTGAAGGTGTCATTGAAGATGACCATCCAGCATGACCCGCCGCGGGTCATCTACGACATGAGAGGGTCGGGACCGCCTGTCCAGTCCGGTATGAACGGCACTCGGGGATCCACTTTCGGGGCCTTGGTGGCCGGCACCAAGTACATATTCCCCAAACCTCTGATGAATGCCGGGTGGTTGCGCATCATCAAAGCGGTGTTTCCCGAGACCAGCGTTGTCAACGCGGTCAGACCCTACGCAGTTTGCGGGGAGGTCTCCGGCGCCTACGAGAAGACCACTGCCTGCGTCCAGCGGGTGTGGGCGCAGGTTCTTCCGCGACGCTCCTTCGCCGGCAACTTCAACCTCGAGTATGTGGTGGCCGGCGGGATAGATGATCGACCCGGCCGGAACAACAACTACTTCGTCTACTACCACTGGCACACCGGCGGATGGGGCGGAAAGTTTGGGGCGGACGGCCGAGACTGCGGGGCGGCCATCTTCGGGCTGGGAATCTTGAACCAGTCGACTGAGGTGATCGAGAGATTGTGGCCGGTGACCTTTGATCGCCTGGCGCCGGTCACCGACTCGATGGGGGCGGGGCGTTGGAGGGGAGGCGCCGGTCTGGAGTCCGTGCTCAGAGTGGAGAATGCCGGTGGAGTCCGCCTTTCCTACATCGCCGACCGTGGAGAGGACGGCCCGGGCGGCCCCAGGGGCCTGTTCGGAGGCGCCGACGGGATTCCCATCCGGGTGCTGAAGAACATCGGCACTGACGACGAGGAGAACCTACCCATCTACTTTGCGGATGAATTCGTCGGGCAGCACGGCAACTTCTATCACGTTTCCTCGGGAGGCGGGGGGTACGGTGATCCGCTGGAGAGGGATCCGGAGGCCGTGATGGAGGATGTCATGGACAAATACATCTCGATGCGTTCTGCCCTGGAGCACTATGGGGTCGTGATGGAAGTCCGGGACGCCGAACTGTTGGATTACAGAATCGATTTCGAAGCCACCCAAGCTCTGCGGGCCGAAAGGAGGGCCGCTAGGTCTAACGGAGGAGAAACCAGCCATGAGTGACGCAAGACAGCAATTCATCGACCTTTACACCCGGCGCACGCCCGGATCGCTGAGGCTGTATGAACAGGCAAGAAAGCACCTGCCGGGCGGAGTCCCGGGCAACGCCGGCTTTCGCCCCCCGTACCCGTTGTATGTGGACCGGGCCAGCGGCCCCTTTCTGTGGGATGTCGACGGAAATCAGTACATCGACTCGCTGATCGGCGGCGGTCCCCACATCCTGGGTCATTCCCCGCCCCCGGTGATGAATGCCGTCGCCGATCAGCTTTCGAGGGGGACCAGCACCATAGCACCCTCACCCAACAACCTGGCCATGGCAGAAATCATCCGAAAGCACATGCCGCATATGGAGATGATTCGCTTCGTCCACACCGGTTCAGAGGCGGTCCACATGTCGATGCGGGTGGCCCGCGCCTTCACCGGCAGGCGGAAGATCGGCAAGTTCGAAGGCAATTTCCACGGCGGCTATGACAATCTGCTGATCAGTGGAACCTCCTACGGGGGACCCGAGGAACGCCCGGTGGCACTGCCTGAGGGGGCCGGCATCCCCCAGGGAGTCCTGGACGACACGGTGGTCCTGCCGTTCAACAACACCGACGCCACCGTGGCCCTGATCGAGGAGCACGCCTCGGAACTGGCCGGCGTGGTGGTGGAAGCTGTGGGAGGAACCTGGCTGGCTGGAATCGTGGCCGAGCAGGACTTCCTGGAGGCTCTTCGGGAGGTCACCGCTCGCCATGGGATCCTCCTGATCTTCGACGAGGTGATCACGGGATTCCGGGTGGCCCTGGGTGGGAGCACCGCCGTCACGGGAGTCACCCCTGACCTGGTGGCGCTGGCCAAGACCATCGGCGGGGGGTTGCCGATGGGCGCTTTCGGGGGACGGCGCGATGTGATGGAGCAGGTTGTGACCCCCCCACGCGACGCCTCAGACAAACGGGTCACCATCTTCCAGTCGGGGACCTTCCAGACCAACCTGGTGT
The DNA here is from genome assembly GCA_002238785.1 of bacterium OM1 bin76. Lineage (GTDB taxonomy): Bacteria > Actinomycetota > Acidimicrobiia > Spongiisociales > ZC4RG35 > Bin76. The sequence continues at coordinate 88,803 of MPNA01000009.1, forward strand.
CATTGGCAGCCGGTTTGGCGATGCTGTCGGAACTAGAGAAACCTGGTGTGTACGAGAAGCTGAACGACACGGGCGACCGGGTGCGCGAGGGGATCGAGAAAATCGGCGCCAACGTGGGAATCGGGGTCCAGGCCACCGGGCAGGGTCCCATCTTCGGCGTGTACTTTGCTGATGAACCGGTGCGCAGCATCCGGGATGTGCTGGCAAGCGACCGGGAGATGGCGGGGACCTTCTATCTGGGCCTGGTGGCCCATGGAGTCTACATCACCCCCTATCACTTGGGCTTCACCAACGCATCCCAGAGCGAAGCGGAGGTCGACGGGGTACTCGACATCTGCCAAACGGTGCTCGAGACAATTAAGGACAGTTGACTCCTTGATCCGGACTGCAGACGCATTCGGAGGTCGGCGGGCAACATGAAGGGGATGCTGTCGGGAGTGACCGTCCTGGAACTGGGGCAGGTGATCGCCGGCACCTACGGGGGCATGATCCTGGCTGATCTGGGCGCCGAGGTGATCAAGATCGAACCCCCCTGGGGCGATGCCGCCCGGAACCCGACGATAACTCCCGTGAGAGGGGAGAGCGCCATCCACCTGCAAATGAATCGCGGGAAGAAGAGCCTGGTGGTGGACCTGAAGAGCGAAGCAGGCCGAGAGGTCTTCTACGCCCTGGTGGCCCGCTCGGATGTGGTGATCGACAACTTCCGGCCCGGTGTCATGGGTCGCCTGGGGATTGACCACGACAGGCTCCGAAGGCACAACCCGCGGATCATCACCGTCTCCATCACCGGATTCGGCGCTACCGGACCGGCGCGAAACCGACCGGCCTTCGATCTGGTGGTGCAGGCGTACAGCGGACTCCTGGACATGACCGGCCCGGCCGACGGTCCCCCGGCGCGGGTCGGGATACCCATCGCCGACATCACCGGTGGGGTCTTCACCTGCCTGGCGGTGTTGGGGGGCCTGGTCGGCCGCGAGCTTCACGGAGAAGGCCAACATGCCGATATCTCCATGTTGGATGTGCTGGTCTCGATGCTTTCCTACGACGCCTTCGACCATTTGAACACCGGCGCCAGGGTGGCGAGACGAGGCACTGCCCATGCTCACATCGTGCCCTGGCAGGCCCTGGAGGTAAAGGATGGCTTCGTAGTGGTGGCCGCCCGCGGGGAGAAGTTCTGGAGAAACCTGTGTGACGCCATCGGTCGTCCCGAACTCAAGGATGATCCCCGCACCAGGGATAATGCCGCTCGCCTGGAGAACCGCTCTTTCGTTGAGAAGATCCTGACCGAGGCATTCGCCCAACGCACCAAGGATGAGTGGATGGCGATGATGGAGGAATACGATCTTCCTGTCGCTCCGGTAAACGACATAGCGGAGGCGTTCGCTGACCCTCAGGTCCGGGCCCGGGGGATGGTGCAGCAGTACCGGCACCCCAGCCTGGGAGAGATTCTGTACCCCCCTAGCCCGATGAAGTGGAGCGAGTGGCAGTACCCCACCGAACCGGCGCCCATGCTGGGTGAGCACACCGCCGAGGTGTTGGCGGCCAAGCTTGCCTACTCGGTGGAGACCATCGGCGACCTGGAGGATCGAGGGGTGGTCCGGACCGGGTCGGGTCGGCAAGGCGAGTCTTAGAATGTGGACAGAGTGTTTGCTATGCGGACACCTTAGGAAGGTGTCGGGAATCTGGCAGGCTAGGCGAACGGTGGAAACATGAGTGACGGCACAAGCGCCATCTCGGTGGTTTCCGGTCCCGGGGCGCCCCGTTCGGCCGAGACTCTGTCGCCGGAAGGACTTGACAGCATGAGCGACGCCCTGCTGGTTGAGATATTCCGGCTCATGTACACCATTCGCCGGTTCGAAGTCGTGATGGAGCGCAACCATCTTGCGGGCGACCTGTACGGACCCTTCCATTCTTCGATGGGGCAGGAAGGTGTGGCCGTGGGGGTCTGCGCGGCGCTTGAATCCGACGATGTGGTGACTTCGACCCACCGCGGTCATGGACATGCCATCGCCAAGGGCGCCGAATTGGGTCCGATCTGCGCCGAGCTGTGGGGTCGATCCACCGGGTATTGCGGAGGAAAGGGCGGGTCGATGCACATTGTCAGCATGGCTCATGGTTTCGTAGGGCAGAGTCCGATTATCGGCGGGAGCGAGTTGCTGGCCACCGGTGCGGCGCTGGCTTTCGATCTGTCCAGGGACTCGAGGGTGGCGGTGTCGTTCATGGGTGATGGGGCAGTGGGGCAGGGGGTCTTCCACGAAACCCTCAATCTGGCGGCCATCTGGCGACTGCCGGTGGTCTTCGTGGTCGAGAACAACGGCTTCGCTCACTCTTTCCGGGCCGAGCAGATGCAATTGAACCCCGACATCGCTCCCCGGGCGGACGGCTACGGGATGCGGGGTGTGGTGGTGGATGGGATAGATGTCCTGGCGGTGTATTCGGCCACCAAGGCAGCGGTGGCTCGGGCCCGGGCGGGCGGGGGGCCAACCTTGCTGGAGGCGAAATGCTACCGGTGGAGAGGGCACAATCTTGGGGATGCCGAGCATCTGTACCGGCCGCGTGAGGAAGTGGAGAAGGCCCGCCGGGACGATCCCCTCGACAGGTTCCGGTCGGCCGTGTCGGGGCGCATATCCTCTGAACACCTGGCGGACATCGAGGCGGCGGCGGAGGTTGAGATAGCAGAAGCCGTTGCCTTTGCGGACCGGTCGCCCCCTCCCGGACCCCGGTCCGCATTGGAGGGAAGTCTGTGACCAGGGAGGTCACCTTCGTCGAGGCTGTTCGTGAAGCGCAGGCCGAGGCTCTGGCTGATGACGACCGGGTTTTCATAATGGGCCAGGAGATCGGAGAGTACGGAGGGGTGTTTCGCGCCACGCAGGGACTGGCTGAAAGGTTTGGCGCTCACCGGGTCCGTGACATGCCGATCGCCGAGCAGTCCATGTTGGGAGCGGGAGTGGGAGCGGCCGTGATGGGGATGCGCCCCATCGTGGAGGTGATGTTCATGGATTTCATCGCATGCGGGATGGACGCCATCGTCAACCATGCGGCCAAGATGCGCTACATGTCAGGTGACCAGTTGCGGGCGCCGATGGTCATCCGGACCCAGGGGGGTTCGGGTACCCACCATGGATCCCAGCACTCCCAGACTCTGGAGAGTTGGTTCCTGCATGTTCCGGGCCTGGCCGTGGTGATGCCGTCGGTACCACAGGACGTGAAGGGACTCTTCAAGTCTTCGGTCGCCCTTGACCATCCGGTCCTCTTCATCGAGCACCGGGCCCTGTACCGCACCAGGGGCATGGTCGCCGATCCCCTGGCGCCCATACCACTGGGACAGGGTGTGGTCCGACGCTGGGGAGAGGATGTCACGGTGGCGGCCATCGGGAAGTCCGTACATCAAGCGTTGGTTGCCGCCCGGCAATTGGAGGAGGAGGGTATCTCGGTTGAAGTCATCGACTTGCGGAGTCTGGTCCCTATGGATGTCGACCTCGTGTTGGAGTCGGTGTCTCGGACTCATCAACTGGTGGTGGCCCACGAAGCGGTGGAAAGGGGAGGCTGGGCCGGTGAGTTGATCAGCCGGGTGGTTGCGGAGGGATTCGATGAACTGGACGCGCCTCCTCTGCGGGCGGGGAGCAGGGCCACTCCCATCCCGTTTGCCAGGGAACTGGAGACAGTCATGATTTGCGACGAACGGCTGATCGCCAGGCGGGTGAGGGAATGTCTCGGCCTGGTGGAGTACTCGGTATGACCCGGGCTGCGGTCGATATCGGCGGCACTTTCACCGACGTGGTGACCGTTGATGAATCCACCGGTGAACTCATCCAGGCCAAGTCCCTAACCACCTACCCCGATCCCACCCCCGGCTTCCTGACCGCCCTCACCAAAGCCACCGACCGGTCTGCCTTGGAGACGGTCGGTTACGGGACCACGCTGGCCACCAACGCGGTCTTGACCAAGTCAGGCGCCAAGACCGCCCTGCTGACCACCGAGGGCTTTCGCGATGTCCTCGAGATCCGTCGCACTCACCGCTCCAGCCTCTTCGACATATACGAGAAGATCCCCCGCCCGATCGTCCCCCGGCCGTTGCGGTTTGAAATCCCCGAACGGACGGCAGCGGACGGCAGCGAGGTCCGGGCTCTGGACGAACAGGCGGTGAGAGAATCGGCGGAGCGCATCCGGGAGGCCGGCGTGGAGTCGATCGCGGTTTCCTACCTGTTCTCGTTCATGAATCCCGGCCACGAATTGCGGACCCGCCAGATCTTGCAGGAAGAACTTCCGGGACTATCCGAGGACATAACGATTTCTTCGGAGGCCCTTCCCCTGCACCGTGAGTACGAGCGGACCAGCACCACCGTGATGAACGCCTACCTGACCCCGCTGGTGAGGAAGTACTTCCGCCGACTTCGGGCCGAGTTGCAAGACAGCAAACTCTATGCGTGGCTACAGATGATGCAGTCCAATGGGGGCTTGGTGCGTCCGGAACGAGCGGCTTCCTTTCCGATCCTGACGCTTCTCTCGGGCCCGGCCGGTGGCGTGATGGCCTCGGCGTACCTGGGGGAATTGCTGGGGGAGACTCATCTGCTGACCCTCGACATGGGTGGGACCAGTTGTGATGTGGCCGGCATAACCGACGGCGAGCCCGACACCAGGCTGGACTTTGAGATCGGGGGTTATGCAGTCTCCTATCCGACTCTTGACATCCACACAGTGGGCGCCGGAGGGGGAAGCATCGCCAAGGTGGACGGCTTCGGGAGGATCTCGGTGGGCCCCGACTCGGCAGGTTCTAATCCCGGTCCGGCATGTTACGGGCGGGGAGGGGAGCGGCCCACTGTCACCGACGCCAACCTCGTCTTGGGTGTCTACGACCCCGATTTCCAATTGGGAGGCGAGATCTATCCCGACATCGACCTGGCGGCCCGGGCCATCGAGAGGCACGTCGGCAAACCGCTGGGGTTATCGGTAACCGAAGCGGCGGTGGGGATCGTGCGGTTGGTTAACGCCAACATGATGCACGCCCTGCGCACCGTCTCCATCGAACGGGGTCGCGATCCCCGGGACTTCGCCCTGGTGCCGTTCGGCGGAGCAGGTCCCACCCACGGCGTGCACATCGCCGAAGAACTGGCGTTGCGACGGGTGATCATACCCCCCATTCCGGGATGCAACTCGGCTCTGGGGATTCTTGCTTCGGATGTCCGGCATGACCTGGTGGGCACCCTGCGAGCCCGGATGATCCGGTTGGACCCCGAGGACTTGCAGGAGTCGCTGTCGGTGATGGCGGATGAGGCCCAGCGGGAACTGGAACAGGACGGCATCCCGCCCCAGATGCGGAGTCTGCGGGCCAGTCTCGACATGCGCTATGCCGGGCAGGCCTATGAGATCAACGTTCCCCTCGGCTCACTACGGCCTGACGCCCCTACCCTGGCTCAAGCGATCGGTGACTTTCACAGGGCTCATGAGACCCGCTACGGGCACGCCCTGGGAGACGATCTGGTCGATCTTGTCAATGTCCGGCTCACCGGCCTGGGAGCGACACCCAAGCCTCTTCTGGGAGGGGAGGCCGCAGCTTTTGGTGAGGCCGAGCCGCGTTCTCTCCGAAGGGTGGTCTCGGTCGGTGGCGAAGAGTCGAAGGTACCCATCTACCGGCGGACCGATCTTCTCCCGGGACAAACCCTGGCCACCCCCTCGGTTATCCAGCAGTTGGACTCCACGACTTATCTCCCCTTCGGCGAAGCGCGGGTACACGCCACCGGGTCCCTGGTGGTGGATTTGCCATGAACCGCCACCAGGTCGATCCGGTAACCGTCGAGGTGGTGACCAGCGGTTTGGCGGCCGGCGCCCGAGAGATGGGGATCACCATGCGCCAGACGTCAAGTTCCACCATCTTCAACGAGGGAAACGACTACTCCTGCGGGATTTTCAATGCCCAGACCGAGTTGGTGAGCCATGGCGAGTTCCTGCCCATCCACCTCGGCTCGCTGCCGTATTCGGTGAATTACTCCATCGAGGAGGTGGGAGTGGACCGGTTCCGGCCAGGGGACTCCATCATCCTCAACGACCCCTTCCGAGGAGGTTCCCACCTGCCGGATGTGACAATGGTGACACCCATCTTCTTCGAGGGGCAGTTGATAGGATGGGGCGCCAATCGGGCTCACCACCTGGATGTGGGCGGGACGGTGCCGGGCAGTTTCTATGCCCAGGCGCGGGAGAATTACCAGGAAGGCTTGCGGATCCCGCCGGTGAAGCTGATCAAGGAGGGGGAGATCGACGAGGAGATCATGAACATGATCCTGGCCAATGTGCGTCTGCCTGCAAACATGCGGTCAGACCTATTGAGCCAGGTTTCCGCCAATCTCACCGCCCGGCGGCGATTGATCGAACTTGTCGGACGGTACGGATTGGAGACCGTGGAGCAGTGCATGGCGATCGAGATGGACAATTCCGAGCGGCGGATCCGCTCGGTGATCGCCGGATGGCCGGACGGTGACTACTCCGCAGAGGATTCCATGGACAACGACGGGATAACCGACATTCCCCGTACCGTGCGAGTGACTGTGAAGGTGCGGGGCGATGGGGTGGTGGTGGACTTCACCGGAACCGACCCCCAGGTGGAGGGTCCGCTGAACAGCGTCCTCGGCTACACCGCCTCGGGGGTGTACATGACCATCCAGGCCGCCACGGATCCCACCATCCCGCCCAACGGGGGTTGCTATCGCCCGGTCGAGATAATCGCCCCGGAAGGCACCATCGTCAATCCCCACTTTCCAGCGGCCTGTACGGGTGGCAATGAGATCGTGTCGGTGGTCCACAACGCTGTCTACCGGGCGCTGGGTGAGGTCCCTCGCGACATCCCCAACCCCGTGCTGCTGATGGCTGCCGACCAGGGTTCTTCCAACAATCTCTTCCTGAGCGGGTTTGGCGACGACGGGGAGCGTTTCGTCCTCTACGAGTATCCCGAAGGGGGATGGGGAGGCGCCGAGGGCCGCGACGGCCAGAGCGCTATCTATTCAATAGTGGGAAACACTTGGAACCTGCCGGTGGAGGCGATCGAGATGAAGTACCCGCTTCGCATCGACCGGTACGAGCTTCGCCAGGATTCGGGAGGACCCGGTAAGTGGAGGGGCGGTCTGTCGGTGAGGCGTGACTACCGGTTGCTGGCGCCGTCGGGGGAACTGTCGGTGTTGGGCAATCGGGTTCGGGTTCCTCCCTACGGTCTCTTCGGTGGGCACCACGGGGCCCCGGCTCGATACCGGCTTGATCCGGGAACACCTGATGAGTGCTTGGCGGCCCCCGAGTTCGGCGCCAAGAAGTCAATGGTCCCCCTGCAACGCAACCAGGTGGTCGGCCAGGAGACGGCGGGAGGAGGAGGCTACGGTGATCCTCTGGACCGCGACCCCGAGGCGGTCGTCCGAGATGTGGAGTACGGGTACGTCTCCTGCGACAGCGCCTTGGAGGATTACGGAGTGGTGATTGATGCGGACGGGATCCTAGATCCGGAGGCAACCATCGCCCGGCGGGAAAACATGAGGGCGGGCCGCGGATGAGCAACGCGGAGTTACTTCGGGGAGAGGTCGAGGCCCTTTACCGGGAGCGGACCCCCGGTTCCCGCGCCTTGTGGGAAGAAAGCAGTGGCATCCTGCCGTTGGGAGTCTCGGGAGCGGCCAAGTTCTACGATCCCTATCCGGTGGTGCTGGCCACCGGCGCGGGTGGGCATGTGACCGATGTGGATGGCCACGATTACGTGGACTTCCTCATGGGCGCCGGCTCGTCGTTGCTCGGCCATTCCCATCCCCGGGTGGCCGCCGCGGTCCGGGAGCAAATCGGACGGTTGGCCACGGTTATGGCGCCGACTCCCATCGAGCAGCGATTCGCGGAGCGGTTGCGGGAGATGATGCCCTATCTGGAGCGTATCCGTTTCGCCAACACCGGATCGGAGGCCGTCAGGACGGCCTTGCGGGCGGCGCGGGCAGCCACCGGCAAGACGCTTTACGGCAAGTTCGAGGGGAACTATCACGGGTCCGACGACTACTTCCTGGTCTCCTCGGGGTCGCGACAGGTGGCCGGGCCTCCCCATCGACCCCAACCGGTCTTCGACTCGGCCGGCGTCCCCGACCGAATCGCCGACGAAGTCCTCCTGCTTCCCTACAACGATGCAGAGAACGCGGCAGCCCTCATTGCCGAACACGCCGAAGACCTGGCGGCCGTGGTGATGGAGCCGGTGGCGTTCTCAACCGGTGGAGGAGTGGCCGCCGACCGCCACTTCGCCAAGGCGGTTCGTGAGGTCACCAGCCGGCACGGGATAGTTTTGATCTTTGACGAGGTGGTGACGGGTCTCCGTCTGGGGACCGCCGGGGCACCCGGGTACCTGGGAGTTACTCCTGATCTGGCCTGTCTGGGGAAGGCGATCGGGGGAGGCCTGCCGCTTTCCGCCCTGGGTGGTCGGGCTGACATCATGGAGGAGGTGCTGGGCCCCGACTCGATCTCGAAGGGGACCCGTATCTTCCACTCCGGTACCTTCACCGGCAACCCCGTGTCTCTGGCGGCCGGGATGGCGGTCTTTGACATCCTGGACCGGGAACCGGTGCTGGAGCACATCGATTTGTTGGGCGCCAGATTGATGGCGACTCTGCAAGAAGTGCTGGACTCGCATGGAATAGGGCAGATGACCGGATTCGGCTCGATATTCCAGTTGCACTTCACCGCGGCGCCACCGCGCAACCGCCGGGAGATTCTGGCGGGCGACCACGACCTGTTGAGTGCAGTCCTGCTGGGAATGTGCGCTCATGGGATCTTATGGCCACCGGTCCATCCCGGGGTGGTGAGCTACGGCCACACCGAGTCCGATATCGACCGGTCGGCCACGGCGTTGGACGCGGTCCTGGGGATGGCGGCGTGACCGAGACCGTTCCTCGCGGGGAGAAGCGGGTTGCCATCCTAACGGGCGCCGGACGGGGAATCGGCAGGGGAATCGCCACCACGCTGGCCGAACGGGGATACAACCTGGTTGTCACCTCCCGGACCCGGGAGGATCTGGAGACCACCCGGGAACTCGTCGAAGGGACGGGCTCGGAAGCGGTGGTGGTGGTGGCCGACCTGAAAGACCCGCAGACTCCTTCCCGGTTGCTCCGTGCTGCTCTAGACAGCTTCGGACGGCTGGATGGATTGGTCAACAACGCCGCCGTCAACATCTTCGCTCCCTTCTGGACCCAGCCGGAGGGCAACCTCGACGAGATCATCGCGACGAATCTCACTGCCCCGTTCTTCCTGTGCCAGGCCGCCGCCAATCACTGGGTCAACAAAGGTCTCACCGGAGCGATTGTGAACATCAGTTCGGCCGAGGACACCATTGCCTATCCGGACCAGGTCCCGTACGCTTCCTCGAAGGGAGGGCTCCTCTCCATGACCAAGGTCCTGGCCTTGGAGTGGGGGCCGCTGGGGATCCGGGTCAACGCCGTGAGCCCTGGTTCGGTCGACACAGAGATGACCCCGGAGATCTATCGCAAGCAAGCCCCGAAGCTCATGCCGATCGGCAGGCTGGGGACGCCGGAGGACATCGGAGCCTGCGTTTACTTCCTGCTCAGCGACGACGCCGGCTTCGTAACCGGCACTGCACTGTACGCCGACGGGGGATACATGCTGCAATGAGTGGGAAACTGGCCGGAAGGAACGCCATCGTCACCGGAGCCGCCTCGGGGATAGGGAAGGCCACCGCCATGAGGCTGGCGGCGGAGGGCGCCACCGTCTTCTGCGTCGATCGGGACGAGGAGGGCTTGGCGAAGGTGGTAGCAGACCTAGGTGAGGGGCACCTCGGGTACCCCGCCGACCTGAGCCTGGCATCGTCCTGTCTGCAGGTGGTGGCGGCCGCGCTGGACCACTGGGACAACCGGATTCACATCTTGGTCAACGCCGCAGCCATTCTGATCCGCGAACCCACATTGGAACATTCCAGGCGGGCTTGGGACCTGACCTTCGACGTCAACCTGAAAGCGCCGTTCCTGCTGTCCAGAGATGTGGTGGCGTCCATGATCGAGTCCGGCATTGGCGGCGCCATAGTCAATGTGGCGTCCGTCGAAGCAGTGCTTCCAGGTCGCGGACATGTGGCTTACACCGCTTCCAAGGGAGCGATAACCATGCTCACCCGGTCGGCGGCTTTCGAGACCGCTCCCTACGGGATCCGGGTCAACGCGGTGTCTCCGGGTGTGATCGCCACCGCCATGAACGCCGACCTGCGGAAGGACCCGGAGAGTTGGTCGGAGATGCTGGCCGGAACGCCGATGGGCCGCCACGGCGAACCGGAAGAGATCGCTGCGGTGATTGCGTTCCTGGCTTCCGATGACCCAAGCTTCGTCACCGGGGCGATAGTCACCGCCGACGGCGGCTGGACCCTTCACTAGGCCATGCCACGGACTCGGAAAGGACCGGAGACCATGCGACTGGTGAAGATGCCCCGGCTGGGCCAGGACATGGAGGAGGGAGTGATCGTGGAGTGGCTCAAGTCGGTGGGGGATGAGGTCAGGGAGGGAGAGATTCTGGCGGTGATCGAGACCGACAAGGCCGAGGTGGCGTTCGAGGCGCCCACCAGTGGCTTCCTGGTAGCGGTCCTCATGGATCGGGGCGCCACAGCCGCCACCGGCGAGCCGATTGCCTGGATCGCCGACGATCCCACCGCGCAACCACTTACTCCCCCAGCCTCAACCGCTGCAGGTCCTTCGGGTCCGCCGCGCCCCGCAGCCTCACCCATTCGGGAAGGCACCCCAAAACCGGCCGTGAAAAGGCCTCGCCGCAAACCCGTGTCGCCCCTGGCCCGCCGTCGGGCCGCCGAATTGGGTGTGGATCTGGCAGGGGTGGAAGGCACGGGACCGGGTGGGAGGGTCACCGCCGAGGACGTGGCGCAGGCCCACCAGCAGGCCCAATCGCCAGCGGAAGGGGACCGTGAGTTGTCGAGGATGCGCCGGGCAATTGCCGCACAGATGTCCAAATCGGCCGCGGTCCCGCAGTTTCAACTGATTCGGGAGGTAATCCTGCACCGGCTTGAACACGTCGGCGAGGGCCCGGAGGCCACTTACACCGACATCCTTCTCTGGGCCACCGCCCAGGCACTGGAGGAGAGACCGGCCGTGAACTCGAGTTGGATCGACGGGGACCCTCCCTCGGTTCGAGTCCATCCCCAGGTGAATCTCGGGTTCGCAGTGGCGATTGATGCGGGCCTCATCGTCCCGGTGATACGTGGCGCCGCCGCTCTCAGCCTCTCGGAGATAGCTTTGCAGCGACGCCGGATCGAAGCCGCGGTCCGCAGGGGACGACTGCGAGGTGACCAGTTGCAGGGTGGTACCTTCACGGTCTCCAATCTGGGAGGGGCGGGGGTGGATGAGTTCATAGCTCTGGTCAACCCGCCCGAGGCAGGCATCCTGGCGGTTGGGGCGGTGAAGCCCAGGCCGGTCCTGGTGGACGGACATCTGACGGTGGCTCCCACCACCCGGCTCACCCTGTCGGGCGACCACCGGGTGTTCGACGGCATGGAGGGCGCCCTCTTCCTGGCGGCGGTGGTAACCCAGTTGGAGTCCCTTCAATCAACATGACATCTGAAACCAAAGCAACGAAAGGGGCATGATGAGCCTTTACGAGCCGACGTACATGGAGGGCACCTTGGGGACGATGGCCGTGGACTGGGAGGAGCGGATCAACATGGCCCGCATGCGGGATGAGCGCAAAGCGCGGGCCCAGCATCACATCGCCGAAGCCGGTCTGGGCTCGGTGTTGTTGCTGGACGATCCCAACATCCGGTACGTCACCGGGCTGGCCATGCTGGGGGGTTCCGGCGCCGATCACTACAGTTTCCTCACCGCCGGAGGGGAGGTTGTGCACTGGGACACCGCCGATCACGCCACCAACGAGCGCGCCAACTGCCCCTGGCTGCCGGACATTCGCTACGCGGCGCCCGGTCTGGGAAATGTCCCCCGGGCCAGCGGGTCGCCCTCGGCCCGGGAGTTCCTGCTCAACACCATGGCAGACCTGATCGTGGAGGCGGCTCATGACTACGACGTCCACCACCATCCCGTGGGTATAGACGCCGCGCAACCGCGCCTGGCAGCCAAGTTGCGGGAGAGGGGACTGGATGTGCGGGAAGGGGCGGCGGACGCGTTGCATACCGCCCGCCAGACCAAGACGAAGGACGAGATCGAGTGCTTCCGGGTGCTTTCGGCGATCTGTGAAGCCGGGTTCATGGCGATCAAGAAGGCCGCCGAGCCGGGAATGCTGGAACAGGAGGTCTGGGGAGCGGCGGTGGAAGCAGTGCTGCGCCGGGGGGGTACGGTGGAAGGCGGGTATCTCACCAGCGGCCCGAACACCTGGCCCAAGCACCAGGCCAACACCACCGACCGGATGCTCCGTCCCGGCGACATCATGTACGCCGACTTCTACAGCGCCACCTTCCAGGGCTACCGGTCCTGCGTTTACCGGACCTTCTCCATAGGCAAGCCGCGGCAACGTTCCATCGACGCCTACCAGCGCGCCCGCGACTGGATGTACGACGCCATTGAGGCGATCCGTCCCGGCGTGACCACCGGCGAGGTGGCCATGATGTTTCCCGACCGGGACGGCGAGCGCATGGATTGGTACGGCGCCAAACACCACTGGGAGATGACCACCAACCAGTGGGCTCACGGTTTGGGTCTGCAACTCTACGAGCGCCCGTTGATCTGGCGGGGAATATCGGTGGACCACCCGATCGAACTCCAGGAAGGCATGGTCATGGCGGTTGAGACCCAGGAACCTGACGGCGATTCCGGAATGCGGGTGGAGGAGATGATCGTGGTCCGCGAAAAGGGCGCCGAAGTGCTAACCCGCTGGCCGGTCGACGAGATCACGGTGATCGACTTCTAGGTTCGGTTGGAACAGAACTGGCTATAATATTCTGTACATTATTCTCCAAGTATTCCATTAATGAACAGAACCATTCCCATAACTGAGTTCCGAAATCAGTGCCTAAGACTTATAGATGAGGTGAAAGCCACCGGGGAGACTCTTGTCGTAACAAAACATGGCCGACCGTTGGCTGCTGTGGTCCCGGTAGTGGATAACCCGCCGAAAAGCATCATAGGATGGAGCAGCCAAATCCGCTTGGGTGACGATTTGACCACCCCGGAGATTCCTCCGGAGGATTGGGAGATCGTCTCACACCCAAATCAAATTGTGACCCGACTCCACGGCGAATAGGAGATCACGGGTGGGGACAATCTTGGACACCGTTGCATTGTTGTGGATGTCTCAAGGTAACCCGAGACTCGGTCGACGAACCTCACTGGAAGTCGAACAGGCAGCCCGTGAAGGTTCGTTGAGGTTCTCGGCGATTTCGATGCTGGAGATCACCCGCCTCCATTGGGAGGAAAGAATCGATCTGCTAAAGGCCCCGGAAGCGTGGTATGGGGACCTCCTCGACGTTGGTGTGCGTGAGATCCCGTGACTTCGGAGATTGCCGGCTTGGCGGGGTCTTTGAAGACCCAGCACGGCTTCCATTCAGATCCTGCGGATCAACTGATCACTGCTACCGCCATTGTGACTCGGCGCAAGCTAATCACTTCAGATCGCAGGATCCTGGACTGGGCAAAGTCCAGAAAGGACATCCAGTGCCTAAACGCCCGCACATAAGAGTGTCCGTTCTCCTCAGCAGGTACGAAAGTGATCCACAAACCACTCAGGCATCGACACATCCCCACTTTTTTCGACTTTTCGTTGAATCCTCAGATTCTCAAGTCCCGCGCTGTGTTATGGCGGCACGCGCAAGCAAGGACCTGGCGGTCCTGACTACTGCGTAGTCGATCATCTTGCCATCGGCGCCTATGGAAGCCGTTCCCTCCGCTTCGGCCTTCTCGAACATCTCCAGGATTGCCCGATGGTGGGCCACCTCTTCGGGAGTGGGGGTGAAGACTTCATTAATGATGCCCACCTGGGCGGGGTGGATGGCAAGTTTGGCGACATAGCCCATGCGGCGGGCCAGTTTGCTTTCGGTATGGAGGGCTTCGGAGTCACCGAAGTTCATGAACACTCCGTCGATGGGATGGGGGACACCTGCCGCACGGGCGGCAAGCAGCACCCGTGACCGGGAGTAGTGAAGACCTGTTCCGGTGGGCTCCCACTGCACGCCGAGGTCAGCAACCAGGTCCCCCTGCTCACCGCTTCCGAACATCACCGCCTCCGCTCGGGGACATCCGTCAAGAATCTCATAGGCGTTCTGTACCCCCACCGCGGTCTCGATCATCGGGATCAGGGCAATGGAGCCCTCCGATTGGCCAGCCGCGGTCTCCAATGCGCTGAGGGCGCCGCACAGTTTCAGCATCACCTTCCTATCTTCGGCCTTGGGGAGGATCACTCCTGCGACACCGGCGTGTACGGCCGCCCCGGTGTCTTCCCACAGCAACCCTGTTTCAAACCCGTTGACGCGCACGAAGAATGGGATGGAGCTTTCGGGAAGGGAGGCGAGGTTGGACCGGGCCTGATCCTTGGCGCTGGTCGCCACTGCATCTTCAAGGTCTACGATCACGGCATCCGCCGACGACCGGGAAGCCTTGGCTATCAAATCGGGGCGATCCCCGGGAGTGAAGAGCATCGAGCGAACCGCATCCATTACAGGTTCCCTTCTCTTGTTCTCCAGGCCAGCCTGCTAGGGAGCATATAGTACCGGTGATGGGTTCGATCTTGACAGTGACCGGTGAGGTGCCGAGCGATGAGATCGGCGCGGTGTTGATGCATGAGCACATGCTGTGTGACTTCTACAAGGTTTCAGATGATCTGAATCGCCTACTCGATGACACCGAACTTGTCGCCACAGAACTCGGCTACCTGAAAGCCACTCCGGTTAGAACCGTAGTGGAAATGACGAGTGTGGGATTGGGGAGGAACCTCAAGGGCCTTGCAGACATTGCCTTGCGCACTGGTCTAAACGTGGTAGCCGGCTGTGGTTGGTACCGAGACCCGTTTCTTCCGCCGCAGGTCTTCGAGACGACTTCAGATGGTCTGGCAGACATCCTCATTGCCGAGATCAAAGAAGGGGCTGCGGATAGTGGAGTCCGGCCAGGAATCATCGGTGAGATCGGAGCAAAGCGGAATCCGATGTCTCCGGCTGAGGAACGAGTGTTGCGCGCTGGTGGATTCGCGCAATTGCAGACCGGAGTCTCGATTCATACCCATGCGTCCCGGAGCACAGTCGGGATCGAGCAAGCCAAGATCTTGATCGGCATCGGCGTCCCACCCGAACGGATCGTCATCGGCCATTCCGATACGATTCCCGACAACCGCAAGGCGTACTGGTCGCAGTTGCTCGATATGGGTGTCACCCTCGGTTTCGACACGGTAAAGCCTGAATTCCCATATGAAATGGGAGTTCGGATCGATGGCCTGATATGGCTGGCTGAACGAGGGTCGCTTGATCAGGTCGTGGTTTCCAACGACGTCTGTTACCGCTCACACCTTCGCGCCTTCGGCGGTGCCGGCTACCCGTACTGTGTCACGGACTTCTTCGACTCCCTCCGCCAGGCCGGGTTCGGCGACCAGGAGTTCCAGACGATCTTTCATGACACTCCGCTTCGACTTCTCGAGTTGCCCTAGCAGTTGAGCGCCATTCCAAGGGAGGGTGCCCACCTCCCTTGAGCCCTGGTGGGGGTCCGTCTTAGGTGTCGCGAATCAAAGGGCCGCGTATCAGTTGACATCTGCTCCTGCCAGGAGTATGGTCAGTGATCTGTGATCACAGATCACATATCACGTTGGAATCAGACTAAGGAGTTTTGGTATGAAGAAGGTTTTGACCCCTCATAGCCGCACGACCCCCAGTGGGTGGCGGGCTGGTTTGGGGATCGCGCTTGCATTTTGTCTAGCCGTGGGCGTGCTCGCGGCGTGCGGGGAGGAGGCTGAGCCAGAGGCCCCGGCAACCACAGCCGCGCCGGCTACTACGGCTGCGCCTGAGACCACGGCCGCGCCGGCCCCCGTCGATCCCGATGCGGAAAAGAGAGGCGGGACGTTGCAACTTGGGACACCCCAGCCGATACAGACGCTTGATCCGCATCAGTTCGGGATCTACAACAACCGCAACGCCTGGCCGGGTCTCTACAGCGGCCTGACACGTTACACCGAAGAACTGGAACCGGTGCCCGATCTGGCTGTGTCCTGGGACGTGGATGACTCGGGAACAGCATGGACGTTCCATCTGCGAGAGGGTGTGCAGTTCCACAACGGTCAACCGTTCACGGCTGCCGACGTCAAATACTCCCTCGACAGATTGCTCCACCCCGACACGGAAGCAGGCGTTTACGCCGAGGCAATCTCCACGATCGAAGAAGTCGAAGTGGTTGACGATCACACGGTCGTCCTGCACCTGTCGGCGCCTTCCGCCATCCTGTTGGCGGGTCTGGCAAGAGCCATGATCATTCCGGATGGGTCCGGCGAGACCATCGCCCAGGAAGGCATCGGTACAGGTCCATTCGTGATGGTCGACTATGTGGCCGACGAGCGCCTGATCATGACCCGAAACGAGAACTACTGGGAGGAAGGCTTGCCGTACCTCGATGGAGTTGACGTAACCGTGAACCCCGACACCACCAGCCTGTTCACCGCTTTGAGTGCCGGGGACGTCGACATCTACTGGCAGTTGGAGCCGCGATTCGTTCAGCAGATCGCCAAAGAAGGGGAACTGCGGACGCTGTTCGCCCCCAGTTCCTCGGTGGTCACCTACATGAGCATCTACAATGGCGCTCCGCCCTTTGACGATGTGCGCGCCCGCCAAGCGCTGCTACACGCGCTTGATCTCGACACGATCAACACCCTGGCGTTCTTCGACACGGGCATACCGTTGCCGACCAACAACCTGCTGCCTCCCGGGCACTGGGCCGAAGCCCCCGGTCTGACCGAGTATCCGTATGACCTGGACCGCGCCAAGGCGCTGTTTGAAGAAGTGGGCGTTACGGAACTCAGCTATGTCGGACTCAACATCGTGCCGTGGACTCGGATCATCGGAGAGGTGATGGAGCAGTCGCTCGGAAAGATCGGGATCGAGTTGACGGTTTCGATGCCGGAACTCGGTGGATGGGTCGAAGCCTTCACGCCGAACCCGGCGCCCGGCGCCATCGTCGCGAATGCCGCGTTGCCTGACTACGACCCGGCGTTCCTTTGGAACCTTGCCCACCCCGACGTCAACCCGTGGGGATTCGGTGACGAGGCCTTCTCACAGATGCTGGCGGATGCGGCGGCCGAGTTGGATCTGGACGAGCGCATAGCGGCCTACGCCAGTGTGCAGGAGATCTGGAACGCAGAAGTTCCAACTCCGATCCTGTATTTCGACCGGTGGTTCCACGGTGTGCGAGACCGCGTCCAAGACCTCAAGCACCTCAACAGTGGCGACCTCGACTACAGGGAGACATGGTTGACCGATAAGTGACCGTTAACCTTTGACAATCGTGGAATCTTTCACGATCCCGCTTCCGATGGAGGACGGTATTCGGCTATCGACCGATGTCTTCCTTCCATCCGGAAGCGGGGGTCCCTATCCGGCGCTGTTGATGAGAACGCCCTACGACAAGACCCGGGTGGAGGATGGGCGGATGATCTACACGCAGATCATCGCCGAGGCTGTGGAGGCAGGCTATGCAGTGGCCATTCAGGATCTTCGTGGACGTTTCGAGTCCGACGGCGACTTCGTCCCGTTCCATGAGAACCCCGACAGTGACGCACAGGATGGTGCAGCAACCGTGGCCTGGATCAGAACTCAACAGTGGTGCGATGGCTCCGTTGCGATGTGGGGTGATTCCTACGGGGCGTGGACACAGTGGAAAGTCGCTATCGACGGGGAACAGAAACCCGACGCCATCCTTCCGTCCGGCCTTCCGATGAGCGCCCTCGACTCGCCGGTCCTGAGGCCGGCCCGACGAATCCTTTGGTATGTCGGTCGCATGGGGCCCGACTCCAGGAGGCGCGCCGAACAAGGCGGCCGTTCTCTTGACGAGCAGTCTGCCTACCGGAACTGGAGAACCGTGGAAAGAAGTCGCTGGCTGTGGTTCCTACCCTGGAAGGAATTGCCGGATTACCTGCTTGGCGGCCTGTCGCCGCATTATCAAGGCCTGCTGGAGAGCAGGCCGGGTGATTACCTGTCATGGATGAGGGGTTGTGACGAATTCGAGGGGCCTGTGTTGCTCCTGACCGGTTGGTTCGACATAGATGTCGGGAGCGTGATCGAACTCCACGAGAGGCTGAAGAACACTCGTGACGAGTCCAGCCCCGCATATCTGATCGTGGGGCCCTGGAAGCACATGGATCCCAAATACGATCTGAGCAGATACCGAGGGTCCATCGACTTCGGTGAGGACGCCCAATGGTCCTATCCGGATGTCCTGGCTCAATGGTCCGACTTTGCCATGAAGGGCAAGTCCGGGCCTCTGTTCCCCGGACCTCCGATCCGGTATTTTGCAATGGGGGATGGATCCAACCAGTGGAGGGAGGCCACCCGGTGGTCGGAGGTGGTCGCGCCTGCCCAACGCTTCTTTTTCACTTCCGATGGCGGATCGGCAGGGAATGAAGGCGCCTTGTCGGAGTTTGCCCCTGAAGAGACCGCGATGTGGACCTACGTGTACGATCCCAGGGATCCGGTTCCCTCCGCCGTGGACGAGGACGCATACTATGGCCCCTTCGATATCGGCTACATGGACCTGCGACCGGATGTGTTGTCTTTTGCCACTGCCCCCCTCGACCAAGCGGTTGAACTCCGCGGGTCTGTGCATGTGGACCTGGTGGCGACCAGCAGTGCTGTTGACACCGACTTTTGTGCCTGGGTTGCCGAAGAACGCCCGGACGGGTCATCGGTTCTCATCGCGAGCGGCTTTGTGCGGGGTAGGTACCGCAATGGGATCGACCAGGAACAATTCCTGGAACCGGGTAAGCCTGAGAGGATCCGGATTCGATGTCGCCCGACCGTCTATCGCCTGGCAGAAGGATCTCGCCTGGTGGTGAAGATCTCCAGCAGTGACTTCCCGGACTATGACCGCAATCACAATCTTGGGACCGATCCCTACTCGGATGCTCGGCTGGTGGCGGCCACGCAGTCACTCCGGAGCGGACCGGACCACCCCTGCAGTGTCTCCTTGCCAGTTTCGAGGCCGGTCCGCTGATGCCTGCGGCAGAATCGAAGGGACTATCCAACGGGTTTGTTGACCTGCGAAGCGACACGTACAACCTGCCTACCCACAATATGTTGGACCGCTTGAGGTCTACCGTTGAATCCCCACGAGAAGGCGGGCCGCAAGCGTATACCAAAGACTTGGAGCAGGCCGTGGCGGAACTGACTGGCAAGGAAGCGGCCGTCTTCCTACCCACCTGCAGCGCCGCGAATCTCCTGGCGGTGATGGCCCTCGCCAGACCGGCCGAGAACGTGGTTGTGGATGCCGACTCGCACATCCGGTGGATGGAGGCAAACAGTGCCGCGGTGACGGGCGGGGCCCAGTTGGTACCGGTGCCAAGAGCCGGCAGCATTGTTGACGCTGCCGCAGTTGCGGAATTCGCCGAGCGAGCATCTCTGTTCGGACTTCCTCCTCTGGGCTTGATCTGTGTTGAGAACACCCACAACAACGCGGGCGGACTGGTGGTGAGCCGGTCGGACATGCAGGGAATCTCGAGCCTGGCACTCGAATACGGCGCCCGTATTCATGTCGATGGGGCCCGGATCTTCAATGCCGCGGCCCGACTCGGGGTGGAGGTCAGCGATCTGTGTGTCTTGGCAACCACAGTGTCGTTGAGCCTCAATAAGAGTTTGGGGGCGCCATACGGCGCCGCACTGGCGGGTCCCCAAGATGTCATTTCGAAAGTGAGGAGTCTTCAGGGCCAGTTGGGAATCGCCTCCATACACCAGGAGGGCCTTCTGGCAGCGATGGCACTGGAGGCCCTGGAAAACAACAGGGGGCGACCACATCTCGACAATGGTGGTGCGAGGGAGTTGGCGCGGTTGCTCACCCGATACTTCGAATCCGAACTGGCCGTTCCGGCGCCGGAGACGAACATCATTCTCTTCGACATTCTCGTGGACCTGACCGCGGTCCGATTCTGTGGACAACTTGCCGCCAGGGGAGTGCTGGCCAAGCCGCGGTCTGCCCGGTCCATCCGCCTGGTTGTCAATCGCGAGTCAAGGCAGCACGATCTGGAACAAGTCATAGAAGCGTTCGCCGGTGTGCTAGGCCGCTGAAGGAGTACGTGTGGGTTCCATCGTAACTGTGACAGGTGAAGTGCCCAGTGCTGACATCGGCGCAACCTTGATGCATGAGCACATCATGTGTGATCTGTACCGGATCTCCGGCAATTCGGACCATCTCCTCGATGACGTTGACCTTGCCATCACCGAACTTCGCCATCTGGCAGCCACTCCGCTGCGGACCGTGGTGGATGTGACGAGCGTCGGGCTGGGTAGGGATCTTCAGACTTTACGAGAGATCGCCCTGGCCACCGGACTCAATATCGTGGCCGGCTGTGGATGGTACCGAGACCCTTATTTGCCACCCCAAGTCTTCGAGACAACTTCTGACGGTCTGGCAGACATCCTGATAGCGGAGATAACCGAAGGGTCTGCAGACGGTGGGGTAAGACCGGGAATAATCGGAGAGATCGGTGCTTATAGGGATCCGATGACCCCTGCAGAGGAGCGGGTGCTGCGTGCTGGGGGATTTGCGCATCTGGAAACGGGAGTCTCTATATATACGCATGCTGCTCGGAGCACTGTGGGGATCGAGCAAGCCAGAATCCTGCTTCGAATCGGTGTTCCACCTGAACGGATAGTCATAGGCCATTCCGACACGGTCCCCCGGAAAGACTATTGGTCAGAGTTGCTTGACATGGGTGTCACCCTCGGCTTTGACACCGTAAGGCCGCACTTTCCGTATGATGTCGAAGTTCGCGTCGCTGGTCTGGTATGGCTGGCTGAGCGAGGCTGCCTGGACCGGGTCGTGG
Organism: bacterium OM1 bin76; assembly: GCA_002238785.1. GTDB lineage: Bacteria > Actinomycetota > Acidimicrobiia > Spongiisociales > ZC4RG35 > Bin76. The sequence goes on from MPNA01000009.1 coordinate 109,764, forward strand.
TCTCCAATGACGTGTGCTTCCGTTCACACCTGCGTGCCTTCGGCGGCGGTGGTTATACCTACTGTGCCACGGGATTCTTTGACGCCCTGAGGAGCGTGGGGTTCGGTGACCAGGAGTTTCATAGGATGTTCCATGAGAATCCAGTCCGGCTTCTCGATGTGCCCTAGATCGTCGACGCTATGAACGCCGTGACCAAGGCCGAGAAGAGATCCCGAGACGGCAGGCCCCCGCCGACACTCGAGATCAACAATCTGACATTGTCTCTGCAGGGAGGAAGGGCTGATCCCCTGGACCTGGTCAGGGGCGTCAGCCTGGAAATCGGGCAAGGCCAGTGTCTGGGGCTGGTTGGCGAGTCCGGGGCGGGAAAGAGCCTGACAGCCAAGGCCATTGTGGGACTTCTTCCCAGGGGAATCAACGTTAGAGGAGGTTCGATCAGTCTGGGTGGGCAGGTTCTGACATCTGATCGAGTTAACTGGCGGGAGGTTCGGGGCGTTCTGGTTGGAACGATCTTCCAGGACCCCATTTCAAGCCTCAACCCGGTGATGAGAGTGGGAACTCAGGTGCACGAGGTAATCAAGGCCCATCTGACCCTGAATAAGCGTGATCGAGATCAAAGAGTGGCCGAGTTGATGGAGGCTGTAGAGCTTCGGGGTGACAGGGACTTTTTGGCACGCTATCCACATGAGTTGTCAGGTGGGCAGCAGCAGAGAGTCGCCATCGCTATGGCCATTGCCTGCGACCCATTGCTGTTGATTGCTGATGAGGCAACAACCGCCCTGGATGTTCGAACACAGGCCCGAATCCTGAGACTGCTTCGTGCCCTGGTGGACGGCATGGGTCTGAGCATGTTGCTGGTTACCCACGATGTGGGGGTCATCGCCAGCGTATCGGATCGTTTGGCGGTGCTCTACTCCGGGCGCGTCGTCGAACGGGGTAGGACTCCGAACGTGCTCTCTCAGCCTCGGCACCCTTATACGAGAGGCCTCATCGAGAGTTGTCCACTAGACCTGAAGGGCGGTTTCCGCACCGCGGTGCGACCCATCACCGGCACCGCTCCTATCAATCTGGAGTCGACCTGGGACAATTGCGTATACGCCCCACGATGTTCCCGAGCCGCCGCCAAGTGTCGAAGTCACTCTCCCCCGCTCGAAGACTACGGTGAACTGCACAGAGCCGCCTGCTTCTATCCATTGGGAGATGGAATCCCTGATGACGCAACCGGGAGATCGGATGAGACATTCGCCGACCGGACCACATCCTCCCAACCGCTGGCACTCAAGACGGTGATCCATGCCGCTGAGCACCCCTCAGAGGTTGGAGTGGAGTCAGAGGGCGGCAAAGAAGTCATCCTCAAGGCTACGGGACTGTCGGTGGCCTACCGGGAGGGACGCCTCGTCTCCTACGGGACCAAGGCTATTCCAGCCGTACAAGAGTTCAACATCGAGTTGAGGAGAGCAGAGACGGTTGCGGTCGTGGGAGAATCAGGGAGTGGGAAGTCGACGGTTGCGCTATCTCTGATACGGCTGGAGCCACGTAACGCCCTCGTTGAGGGACGTCGTGAGATTCTTGGCGAAGATCTTGATGAAATGGGTAAGAACGCACTCAGAAACATACGGAGAAGAGCGCAAATCGTCTTTCAAGATCCATACGGAAGCCTTAACCCGCGACGCAAGGTTGTTGATCTCCTCATGGAAGGGCCGCGAGCTCATGCCCTTGATACTTCCGATTCTCCCATGGAGCAAGCCGGTCGGCTACTGGAAAGGGTCGGTTTGGATCCGTCCTTCGCAGATCGGTATCCCCATCAGATGTCGGGGGGACAGCGCCAGAGAGTTGCCATCGCCCGGGCGCTGTCAGTTGAGCCGCAGGTGCTGATATGCGATGAACCAGTCTCGGCCTTGGATGTCAGCATCCAGGCGCAGATACTGGAACTTCTGACCTCGCTGGCCAAGCAAGAGGGGCTTGCCTTCGTCTTCATAACCCATGACTTGGGAGTGATGAACATGCTTGCCGACAGAGTCATAGTTATGAAAGAAGGCAAGACCGTTGAGACGGGCGCCGTAGAGGAGGTTCTCGAGCAGCCGCATACCCAGTACACAAAAGAGCTCGTACAAGCAAGTTTGGTCGTGATATGAATCGTCCTCTGACACCATTCCGGCAATCCAACGATCCCATGTTCAGAACACTCGAGGATTATGCCTACAGCACTATCCGCGAAGCCATCCTGATGGGGGAGCTGAAATCTGGAGAGCGGATCCTCCTAAAGGACCTTGAGGCCACATATCGAATCAGCCGTACCCCGATCCGACAAGCCCTCAGGCGACTTGCCGAGCGTGGGTACGTCACGCTGCAACCTCACTCGTCCATGAGGGTGCGACCCCTGAGTCTGGAGGAAGTAAACGAGTTGTACGCCCTGCGGCAGGCCATTGAACCGATAGCAATGGCCGAGGGAATGGGAGGAGCCGATGACTCGGTGATGGCCCTTTTGGAATCCCTGCTCGGCCAAATGCATGTAGCAACGGAGAATGAGGATCGCCTGACCCTTATAGGGCTCAACGCCAAGTTCCACAGATCAATGTATGAGCCCTCCCACATGCCTCATTTGCTCTCGATATATGACAGGCTGCTCGGCATATGCGAACGTTATCAATGGATGCAAGCCGGCGCCCCGGTCGCACAACTCCGGCGGGATCGACGACACCACGAGGAGATTCTGGATGCCTATCGCGGCAGGGACGAGGAGCGGGCAATAGAACTGATCCAAATCCACCTGGAACAGGCGCGGGCGGCGATCCTACAACATCTGAATACAAGAGGGGACCCGATCACTTGAGTGCGACCAACGTACCTTACGCCATGGAGTGCCGGGAGTTCGAGGCGGCAAACCGGGAGTTGAACGCTTTTGTGGCGGTGCACCACTCCTCGGAGAGGCACCCGCGCCAGACAGACCCTTCGAAGGGGCCTGATCTGGCTTTGGGGTGCTGGTGCAGAGATGATCGAGTCACCACGGTGGCTGTTAAGGACAACATCCAAGTGGAGGGGTTCCCCCTCACCGCCGGCCTGGCGGTACCGGTGTTGAGGGGTGACGAGTCGGTCTCCGGGACGTGGGTCAAGTGGCTGGTTCGCCAGGGCTTGGTGGTCACGGGAAAGACCAACATGTACGAATTGGGTTACGGCGCTCCTGGCTGCGGGGTGCCGCCGGCCGTGAATCCATGGGATCACTCGCTGATCCCCGGTGGCAGTTCCAGCGGTTCCGCGGCGGCCGTCGCGGCAGGGCTGTGCAGTGTGGCCCTGGGTACGGATGCGGCTGGTTCGGTCCGGATTCCGGCAGAGTTTTGCGGGGTTCTCTCCTACAAGCCTTCCGGGAAGCAGGGCTGGCACAAGGATGGCGTCTGGCCTGGTGGTCCTTCCACACTGGATGCGATCGGCGTCATGGCCCGAGACCTGGACTTGCTGGCTCAAGCCGTTCCATCCCCGGGCGACGGAGGTGAACCGGATGAGAACACCGACTCCCGGACCCTTCCCGACTCCGACCTGCAGACCCCCTGCCTCGGGATCCTGGATCTGGAAGGTGAAGAAGTGGACGAAGACTATGCCGTCCTGCTAGATGGGGTGCGCTCCTGGGCACAGGATCGTGGTTACTCCACGGTAAGCGTGCGCCTACCGGGTTTGGGGAGCCCGGTCCGGGATGCGATCTGGAAGATATTTGCCTATGAATACTCGCGCGCCCTCGAGTCTCGCCTGACAGGGGAGGCCAGAGCAGTCCTGTCAGCCCCCTCACACCAACTGCTGACCGATGGACCCAAGACGTCGCCGGAGGACTACTCGGCGGCATTGAGTGCTCGGCGTCGGTTCAAGCACCAATATGCGCAGGAACTGAGCGGCTGCGATGCGGTGGTAACCCCCGTGACTCCGGTCCGACCCTATTCACTTGTCTGGTCTCGGGCGTTCGCCCAATGCCAGGAGGACGACCCCTCGGGCAGTCCGATCGACCTGTCAAACGTGGAGGCGCTGCTGACCAGGAAGACCCGGTACACCGCGCCGATCAACCTGGTCGAGTACCCGACCTTGACTCTTCCCATGCGCCTTCATCGAGATGGACTGCCGGTCGGCATCCAGATCGCCTCGGTCCCCGAGAACGAAAACGAGATGTGGAGTATCGCCCGACGGATGTGGCAGGACATCGGACCGCAAAGAATCCGCCGGGATGGGAGCGGCAAAATGCACGGAAGTTTCGTGGACACCTAGAAAGGCGGTAGCAAGATTCTCAAGGCATCCGCCCACCGTCTCCTGCAGGCGATCCCCGTTCTGTTGATCGCTTCGGCGATCCTCTTCTTCGCCATGAGGCTGGCGCCGGGTGACCCGGTACTGGCCATGTACGGCGGTCAAATCGGTGTGACAATGGAAGAATTGGATGCTGCCAGAGAGAGACTCGGTTATAACGATCCCCTCCTGGTCCAGTACGGCGGTTGGCTGACCGACATAGTGAGAGGGAATCTTGGAAACTCGGTGGTGAATGGACTACCTGTCGAGCAGGTAATTGCCGAGAAGATCTGGCCTTCGGTGCAGTTGGCGGTGGTGGCGCTGGTCTTGTCGGTCTTCATTGCGGTGCCCGGGGGTGTCTTGGCGGCGCTTCGGCGTGGAAGCCTGATCGACAGGTTCCTGACAGGCTTTGTCAGCGCCGGAATAGCGATACCGCAATTCTGGCTGGGAATCCTGTTGGTTCTGGTGTTGGCGATCCAATTCCAGGTCTTCCCGGCGTCCGGTTACGTGTCGCCTACCGAGGGCGTCGGTGAGTGGGCCATGCACATTGCCTTGCCTTCTCTGACACTGGCCATCACCCTTGCTGCTCCCACGATGAGGTTCGTGAGGTCAAGCATGCTTGATGTGCTCTCGGAGCAGTTCGTGGACGTGGCCAGGGCAAAAGGCCTGTCCGGTCGCCGGGTCATCTGGGTCCATTCATTGCGGAATGCGCTACTGCCCGCTCTGACGATCGTTGGCTTGCAGGCAGGGACCCTCATGGGGGGCGCCGTCCTGATCGAGTGGGTCTTCGCGTTCCCGGGCCTGGGGTGGCTCCTGGTCAACGCCGTTACCTCGAGGGACTATCCGGTTCTGCAAGCGGCTCTTCTTCTCTTCGTAACAGCATTCCTGCTGGTCAATTTCCTGGTTGAGATGCTCTACCGGGTGCTCGATCCGAGGTTGAGATGAGCTTTTGGAAAACCATGCTCAGCCGAGACCGGGTGGCGCTCGCCGCGGCTATAACCCTCGGACTCATTGCTGTGTTCGCTCTGATATGGCCTTTCGTGAGCCCCTACGGTCCCCGGGAAATCCACGCCGACGCCGCGCTGAGCGGCCCATCGGCTCGGTTCTGGTTGGGGACGGACGACACGGGGCGAGACATGGTGACCCTACTGGCGCACGGAGCACGAATCTCGCTGGGTATTGCGGTGGCGGCAGAGATACTGGCAGTGCTTTCCGGGGTCCCGCTGGCGATGATCGCCGGGTTGCTGGGAGGCTTCGTCGACAGCGTCATCATGCGTATTACCGATGCCCTTCTGGGTTTTCCGGGGATCCTGATCGGGCTGATGGTGGTGGCTTTGTTCGGGGCCTCGTTGACAACCTTGATGATCGCCATTGCGCTGATGACCGTGCCCTACTTGATCAGAGTTGTCCGCAATGCCGTCGTTGTCGAAAAAGAGCGGCTCTACGTGGTCTCATCGACTGCCCTGGGCGTGCGGACCGGCACCTTGCTCCGCCGGACCATCCTTCCCAACATCGTCTCGCCGATGATCGTCCAAGTGTCCTTCGGTCTGGCGGTAGCGATCCTGACGGAGGCGTCACTGGGTTTTCTGGGTCTGAGCGTGCAGCCACCCAACGCCTCATGGGGGACCCTCATCCAGGTGGGGTACAGCTACATCCGCATAACGCCGTGGCTGGTGACCTTCCCCGGCGTCTTGATCTTCGTCAGTGTCTGGGCGTTCAACACCTTGGGAGACGCGGGACGCGACGTTTTGGATCCCCGTCTCCGGGACACTTTCGAGCAGGGAACCCATTAACCCTGCAGAGTCATGCCCCGCTCGCTTTGTGAATACGGTCAGACAACTCCCGCCGCCATCTCCTGCAATGACTGGTAGAAGGCGCCCGGTACCAGGACCCCGTCGCTGACAGATTCCTTCCGCGCCGCGTAGCGCCGATCGGAAGGCAAACGAGTTCCGGGCTGGCTGAGCACGCGACCAAAAAGCTTTTCGGCGTGGCTCAAGGGATCCTGCGGATCCGCGGGGAAGTGGGTTGGGTCGATAGCCATGATCAACTCGCCGCCCAGCGGGGGCATGTCCTCGCGGGGGTCCGACTCGGTGGCCTCGAAGCTGAACGGGGCGCCGATCAAGGCTCCGGCCAGTAGTTCAACCATCAGGGCGAGGGCCGCGCCCTTGTACCCTCCGAACGGTAACTGGGCACCTTTCAAACCCTCCGCCGGGTCGGTGGTGGGGTTGCCATCGTCGTCGATAGCCCAACCGAGCGGTATGCGTTTGCCATCACGGTTGTGGAGGAGCAGGTCTCCTCGAGAACTGGCGCTGGAAGCTTGATCGAACACCAGGGGAGGAGCGCCATGTCGGGGCCATCCGAAGGCCATGGGATTGGTGCCGTAGACCCGCTGGGTTCCGCCGGCCGGCGCCACGAACGCCAGGTATTGGGTGAAAGCGAAGGAGACAAAACCACGCTCTGCCAACCACTCCACTTCCGGCCAGAGCGCTGCCACGTGATAACAATTGACAATGGAGACCGCGGCAATCCCGCTCACTCTTGCCTTGCCCACCAGTTCTTCGATGCCTGCCCGAATCGCCAGCGGCGCGTAACCCCGGTGGGCATCGACCATCGCCAACCCCGAAGAGATATCCTGAATCTCTGGCACGGCCGTTCCGTTCACTTTGCCGTCAGTGAGGCCTTTCACGTAGAAAGGGACTCGGAAGAGACCATGAGCCTTGCAGTCATCTCGTTCGGCCAAGGTAATGGTGCGGGCTACCGCGTGAGCATTCTCGGGGGATGCTCCGTTAACTCGTAGAGCGCCCTCGGTGAGCCGATGGACTTCTTCCAGCGATATTCTTACTTGGTCACTCTCAGGCATGTGAAACCCTCCTCGGAGAACCCTTACACGGAGGTTACCGGTAGCGTCCCGCCGATGCCTGGGCCAGACCTGTTTCAATGGTGAAGTTGTCAACTTTCCCGGCGGAACCCCAGCGCTCTCCCTGGTTTCTTAGCTGGGCGGGTTCAGGTTTTGGAACGGGTGAACGTGATGTGACCGCGGCCGCCATCAACCGCCACTGTCAAGTAGTCCTGCCACCCTGATCGTATCTGGGTCTCACCGGCCAATCGGCTGAAGTCCACGCCGCAGACAGCAGGAACGCCGAGCCATTTCGCCACCTCGAAGAGGTGCGCTCCGGGGCTTCCTTCCGAGGTCACCAGGCCCGAGGCATTCCACAGCAGCGGAGCTATGTTGCCGATAGGGTGGGATACGGCGATGACTTCTCGCGGAGAGAACCGGGTGGCATCGTCCGGGTTGCGGATGGACCTGAGTCGGCCGACACCCCATCCCCCCGCGGCTGGGATCCCGGTGATGCTCTCGCCTTGGGAGGTGACCACGCCGTAGATCCATGCGTCCCAGGGCGTGGCCCCGATCCGGCGCATGGGGCTCTGTCGGCTTGGAGACGGTTGGTCCAAGCGGTTCGGGTCGAGGTGCCAGACCCAGCCCGGGTGGGGGATCACCCCGGCGGCGGTGAGCGCCTGCCCCAGATCCTGAAGATTGCGCAGATGGGCGGCGCCGAGAAGCCGGTCAACCGACCGATGCCCGCCGATCAGGTCCACAAGTGAAGAAGAGTCTCCGTTGCGAAACGCCGACCAGGCTCCCACGAAATCAGCCAAAGTTTCGGGGCCTCCCCAACGTTCTGACATCAGCAGAGCAGCACCTTGGCGAAGGTTCTCGACCAGAGTCGCCACAGTCTTGCGGTCCGGCTCTGATGGGGCGGGGGAGAGGTCCTCGAGGCCGATGGCCCACGGCCAGACCAACTGCTCTCCCACGGGGCCCGGGTACCTGATCATCATGCGGACCGCACCGCCCATCCATGGTTGCGTCCGTTGGGCAGGATCGGGCGCCGGGCGGCTGATCTGCTCGACTCGGGCGTCTCCATTGGGTTGAGCTTGGACCAGATGGACCCTTCCCTCCTGACTCTCCAGCCATTCGATGTGGTTGCACCGGATCTTCTCTGCGGTGGCTGTGGTCAGATCGGCGATCACCCGAAGAAGGCGGGTACCCGGGGGTGATGAGTCAGCCTGGACCTCACCGCGAGCGTTGACTATGGCAACGTGCCCTCTTTCCCAGCCGGCCATCAGGCCGGCGGGGTGTCCCCGGGCGCTGACCACCGTGACAGTGCCGTCATCTGCGACGGTGGCAACTCCTCCGCAGGACGGTCGGATCTCGGGCTGGATGAGCACGGCCATTCCAACCTGGCGCGGCGACGTCTCGGTCACCTGTCCTCTCTTCAGCGTGCCAGGGCTGAAGACGGAGGCCCAGCAGCCCATCACACCCTGGGTGAGTTCTTCAGGCTTCACCCCGACATATGACGAGAAGGCCCCGGCCCAGATGCCCTCGGATTCCGCGAGACTTGACGACCGCACCACCAGAGAATCGCCGAGTTGCTGCGCCTCCTCTGCGAGATCCTGGAGCAATGAGGGTGGCGGGTGGTTAAAGACGGCTGACCTGGCCGCCCCCGAGTTGTCCGTTGATCTGAGTGCGGCCTCTCCCGCACGGACCACCGGACCGCCGACTTCAACCGGAACCACGAGTCCGTTGAGCACCGGCAAACCCCGGGCGCGGGCTGCGGCCAAGCGACTGGCTTTCGCTCCCACCAGGGCGGCGTCCTGCGCGTCCGCCTGGTCGAGCCAGACCAGGCGGGGCACTTGGGGCATGTCAGTCCACGACGATTATCTCGTGGGACTTGTAGGTGGACACCATCTCGATCCCGGTCTCGGTGACATATAGCATTTCTTCCAGGCGCACCCCGAATCTGTGGAGTTTTCCGTGCTGGGTTTCCAGTGCGAAAGTCATCCCGGGTTGGATTTCCACAGGGTGATCCAGCGACCAGATGCGGGAGATCACCGGTGGGTCATACTGGGCCAGACCCAGGCCGTGGCCCCAGAGGTTGGCTGCCGCCTGGTCTTCCTCCTCGTATCCCCAGATCTCCTGGGCGCTCGGCCACTTGGAAGCGACATCGGCCGTGGTGACCCCCGGCCCGGTGGCCTCAATCGAATCCCACAGCCAAGTGTGCGCCTCATCGTAGACGGCCTGCATCTCGTCGGTGGGCTTCCCGCCGACACAGTAGGTCCGGTATACGCAACTCTTGAATCCGTTCCAGGTGAGCGCCGCCAGGTCGACAATCACCAATTCGCCGGGGCGGATCATCCGGTCGGAGAAATTGCGCCAGTTGGGCCAGGCGTTGGGGCCGGAAGACACGATGACATCCTCCACGTCCTCCATGCCGGGGATCGAATAGAGCTTCTCGAACCCGAACGCCGCCACCTGGTTCTCGGTCATCCCGGGCTTGATGAAGTTGGTGATCTCGTAATGGACGTAGTCGCATATCGACCCCACCATGGAGAAGGCTTTGACCTCGTCGGGACTCTTGATCGCCCGGGCCTCCATCATCGGGGTCATGCCGTCGGTCCACTCGATGCCGTGCTGCTGGAAGGCCGAGATCAGGTTGATGTCTATAAAGTCCACGCCCAAGGGTTTGTCCTGGACTCCGGCCGCCTCGAGGTCATCGACCAGGGCATTGGTGAACTTGTTGACCTGCTGGGTAGAGGCCGGTCCCACCGCACCCTTGATCCACGCGTAGGAGTACCGGATGTTCTCCTTGGGGATCCACGGGTTGTGGACTTCCAGGTGGAACCCCAGGTCACCTTGCTCGTAGACAATCGGCGGCTGGTCCTCGATCAGTACCACGTAGCGGAGACCGGGCTTGAGGCGGTTCCATCCCGGGGTGAGGGTCGAAGAGACGTAACGCATGTTCTCGTCGTAGAACAGCAACAAGGCTCCCAGTCCGTAACGTTTCATCGCCTCATGGGCTCGTTTCAAACGCCACTTCCGAACCGCGTCCCAGTTGATGCCCTCTTTCCAGTCCGTGCTCAACACCCCGAAGGCTTCCCGCATGCGTTTTTCCTTAGCTCGACTGCTGGAAATCATACCGGCCGGGAACCATCCCGACCGGCCTCCCGGACTTGGATTCAGGGCGTCAGCAGAACCTTGAGGTGGTCTCCGCTTCTGGCGGCTGCGAAGGCTTCTTCGGCTTGCTCCAACGGGTAGCGGGCCGTCACCAGGGGGGCCAACCGGATGCGCCCCTGCGCGGCCAGACGAATGGCTGCGTCATAGTCCCCGGGCCGGGCGGCCCTCGGACTGTGCAGGGTCAGTTCCTTGAAATAGAGCTGGTAGTAGGGCATCCGCCCGCCGGTCCCCGTTACGGTGCCATACACGATTACGTGGCCGCCGGGGGCGCAAAGCTCAATGGCTTGGAGCACTGTTGATTCCGTCCCAACCGCCTCGACAACCAGGTCGGCTCCCCGGTTGCCGGAGACCTTTTCAACTGCCCGCCGAGCTTCATCCGGAGTGGCCACGACGTCGGTTCCCAGCCGGGAGGCCAACTCCAGTTTCCAAGCAGAGCGGGTTACTCCCACCACGACGCCTGCTCCGCGTTCTCGTAACACCTGGACATGCAAGAGGCCGGAGACTCCCAGGCCGATCACGACGGCCACGGTCTGCGAAGACACGTCAACGGTCTGTTGAGCATGGATGACTGTTCCCAGCACCTGCAAGAGCCCGGCGTCATCCGGCCCGACTTCTTCGGAGACCGGATGGAGATTGCCTCCACCCAAGGCGATCTCTTCAGCGAACACACCGTCGAAGTCCCTTCCCAGCAGTCCGCCCCGGCCGCACAGGTGGGCCAGGTCTTTGCGACACAGGTGGCAGGACCCGCAGTGAATCCCCGGATTGACCAGGACCCTGGCGCCGGCGGCGATCTTTCCTCCAGACTCCGCCACGGCCACAGTACCCACCAGTTCATGACCCAGCACCCGTGGATAGTCGACCGGAGTGGATCCATCCATGATTTTGAGGTCCGTCCCGCAGATCCCTGCCCGCTCCAGGCGCACCAACGATTCCGTCCCCACCCGCGGGGAAACGGTATCCACGATTTGGAGCCTGCCTGGCCCCACAGTTTGAACGGCTCTCAACGCCACACCCTTTCCCCCGATCAACGCGGAGACTACCGCCATGTCCGATTGATCCCCCGGCCAATGTCTGCACAGTCACCCAGGCTTTCCACCGGTAGGGCAGGTGTCGGGTTAGCGCTTATCCATGGGACTGGCATCCGGCCCAGGGCCGTGCCAATTTCCTGCGTCCCGACACCGAGTCACGCTGCTCACGGGTGGCACACTGACGCTGACCCCACGCACCACGTCGCTTCCGTGATGCTTGGACCCGGCAGAGATGGTCTGGGCAGGTCTTCGGGGTCGGCCACCCGGCGGTGACGGAGGGCAGACCTGTCTGGGCGCAGTTGCTTTCCTTTTAGGCAATGCTCAAGTCTCCCAGGAGAAGAAACAATCCAATCACTTCAATCACAAGCGCGATAAGGCCCTATGAGGCTGCTGAGTATTGGTGGTGGTGGGTGGGCTGTGGGTGCACACCTAAGTCTCCGGGAAACCCGGTGTGATTCAGGTCCCAGCCACGTCGCACCGCATGAAGGGCAAACTCAAAGGCGCAACGGACGTGTGGGAGATACCTGCCATCAACAATATGGCCAAAGAACGTCTGGGATACCCAACACAGAAACCCTTGGCATTAATGCGCCAAGTCATCAAGGCCAGTAGCAGAGAAGATGACATTGTGTTTGATCCATTCTGCGGGTGCGCCACCACCTTGGTAGCCGCCGACGACCTGGGCAGACAGTGGGCGGGAATCGACATATCTGCAAAGGCCGCTGAACTGGTGGTGCATCGCATCCAAGAGAGACAAGGTCTGTTCAGAGACATCACTCACCGCACAGACATTCCCCAAAGGACCGATCTGGGGAAACTGCCAGCATCTGGTAGCTTGGAGAACCGCCACCACCTGTACGGAGTGCAAGGTGGAGACTGCGCAGGATGTGGAGAGCACTTCAAAATCCACCATCTAGAGGTGGATCACATCATTGCCCGATCCAAAGGCGGCACTGACCACCTGGATAACCTGCAACTGCTATGCGGCCACTGCAACCGAGTCAAAGGCAACCGAGGCATGGAATACCTGCGGTCTAAGCTCCGATTAGCTGCATGAGGACAGGATGAAGCGCAAGAAACGGAAGAAGCCACAAACCGCCGAGGCACCGAAACAGCCGGTCGATCCTCGACTGGCCGCAGAGGCGTTGCTCCGCTACCGCGATCAACCGGGCATGAAATCACGCCGCCGGTTCATCAACCCCCAGCCCTAGACAATCCGTCTCGTCTACCCAAGTATGTAATTCCCTTTTCTTTACGTCGTGGGGGGATTCGAGCCGTGTGGCAGGCCGATCGTACCTACTCGTCGTGGCTCCAGCCGGAGCCGAACACATGGCCGTCGTAGGCCGCCACCCACACCCGCAGTGTCTCTGACTCCACCCACTCGCCGTCCTCGGTAAGGTGTGTGGCGTCGAAATGGGCACCGTCGAACAGGTCCTGGGTGTCCCCGCCGATCTTCGAGATGTCTGAGTGGCCCACGATCC
>MPNA01000079.1 GCA_002238785.1 bacterium OM1 bin76
TCGCACACCGCTCCTCGAACACAAGTCTGGCTGCCATAATTGAACACCTCCACCGGATGGTTGTCGCTTGGTTTTTGACAGCCAGCAATTCTGGCCGCCGCGAGCAACCACCGGTGGAGTTTCCCGAGGATTCGATTGGGAGGTACGCCTTCTGAGAGCAATCTTGCTACTCGTCGCATAAGTCCATACTTTGTCTTGCCCGTCCCTGGGCCAGCCAACACGCCGATCCTTGCTTCGTTGCTTTTGGCTATTTTGAGGTGGGGATCCCTAAGCCCATCATCCCAACCCATCAGATGTTCGCAGTCTCTGCCTGTTCCACCTTTGCATCGGTGATCCGGCGGGCTAGGCGACTCAAAGCGGCCAAGGTTTCCAACGCTAAGCCAGGTGAGACAGCCTGGCCCTTCGGTTGATACTTGTAGAGGTTGCGAATTCGCTTCATGCACCCTCGATCAAAGTGCATCACCCCCTCGTGGCCGTTCTTCCACTCGTCTTCATCGCGATCACGGTCATAGCAGGCAAATCGCATTCGGGGTTGCCCAGGCTTCGGGTCATCCAGACTGAAAGCACTAACCAGTAGTTCGGTGCGGGCTGTTCTGAGTCCGAGAACGCCCTTCCACTTCGCCCGCACATTGTCACCAGCAGCCGTAACCGCTGCGAACCAATGCTCATCATTCCAGAGCGGCTCGGCCAACTCTGCAACCCACGGATGAAGATCAACAACCCGCAACACAGTCCGATCAGACCGCTCAGCCATCGCAGCGGCCATCACCAACCCGTAACCTTGTGCCCGGATAGGCCCGCGGAGCCGATTGCGGATTTCCTGTTTTCTCCTTAGGCCTGGTCGCACAAAATCCAACGCCCTTGAGTTCATGGAATAGCGACTCGGCGACCGCCACGCACTCGTGGTCCTGATCAAGAAGTTCCCTCACTGTCTGGTACACCCTCAGTGCCCACTCGCCGATGTCTTGGGGATCCCCGCCCCGCAAGGCATCGTGCTCCATAAAGAGTTCTTGGAAGCGCCAATGTATCGGATGGAAACGAGGATCCACAACCGAGTGATCTATAGTGTCGGACACTGTGGAAACGCTAGTCGACCATCCCTCCCAAATGTCCGCTTTGCAAACCGCTGCCATACGGGGTGCCACCCTAATGCGGCTTTGCATCCCCAATTCGGCGCTCTAAGAGGCGAAGCCAACTGTGGTGTCCTCCCCTCAAAACTGTGGTGTCCTCTGGGAACCCCCCGTTAAGCCCCAGGTCAGAGGTGGTGGCAAACACCCCGCCTCTAGGACCTTGCGATTTATCGCGAATTTCCGTGCGATTTGGTGGCTGCCGGGCCGGTTTTTCGGGTTTTGCGTTGGTTGTTGGGGGTTTGACCCGTTTCGGGTGTTGTTGTGGCCTAGGAGGCTGCTGATTTATTCGGGTGGGTGGGGTTGGTGAATGCTGGTGTTGGGGGGTGGTTTGTGGGATAATTTGTGGGTATGTTGGGTAGTGAACGTTTGGATCGGCAGTTGTTGGACACGA
>MPNA01000035.1 GCA_002238785.1 bacterium OM1 bin76
TCCGCCGCGTGGAACTGACCACCAACAACCACCGGATCACGCTCACCACCCGACGCACCCCCCTACAAACCCGGGCACTCGCCGCTATCGGAGTCGACACCCGCACCTGGGACAAAGCCACCATCACCCAACCCCACAATCGGCCTCAAACACCGAATGTAGTGGAAACACCCTCTTCGCGTATGCCCCCTGACCAGGCAAAACACCAAACCACCCGCCAAACTCGGGCCGCAGACTCACCTCGTCTGCAATTGCGTGACCTGCCTCACCGGGGGATCGACCCCGTAGCGCTACTACCACACCGGACATGGGCAATCCGTTCGCCATCCGATCCCAAGCGTACGACGGCATGGTCCGCCGAATCGTGGGTCAGCACTACCCGGTGATTCGCGGCGGCCCATTCCAGTATGAAGGGGTCGCTGGTGCCGATCAACCCCACGTCTTGAACGCGAACAACGTCGATCTCTAACTCGTATTCGTTGGCCAAGTTGCTAAAAGCAACCAGTACTCGCGCATCAAAATTCTCGTCCGCTAAAAGCGAACCAGCATCGAAGGCTATACCGACTGCGCCTGCCGAAGCCGACTCTCCTTCTTGAGGCGCCGGAATCCCGCCATTCGCGGTTCGACTTCAGCCCAAAGCAAATCTGCGGTCTTCTCGCTCCACTCCATGTAGGCGTCCACATCCTCACGACGGGTCTGATACCAATGCAAGATTTGTCTCGCTGCTTCCACTGTCAAGGTGTCGAATGAACGGACGATCTCCTCGGGTTCGGTAAAACCCTCGTAGTACATGTGGATCACCGTTTCCAGTGTCAGCCGAGTTCCCGGGATTCGTATTACCCCGTGTTCCTCATCCACCCAGAGCGGAACGTTCTCGTGCGGTTCGATTCTGATCAGTCCCATCTCCTCCGTCCCTTCAGGGGAGTTCTCACACTCTACCCACGCCCGGACCAAAATGACACCGGCGTTCGCGCCGAAACTCCGGCCTCTCTTCTTGACACGCAAGACAGTGGCACCCTCAGGCGCCAGCGGCTGACAAGTGGCGTGATTGGGCAACTGGGTCTTCCAGGCCTGTGGCCGTTGATCTCTTCTGCGGCACCGGAGGTTTGAGCGCCGGATTGGAGGCTGCAGGGTGTCGAGTAGTGCTGTCGGTGGATTCGGACGAGTGGGCGCTCTGCAATGGGCAAAGAAGGGTGCGAGAGTTGTAGCGATAGATAGACGTCAACCGCAACCTCGACGGAAGTCTGGCAATCACTGTCGAGGACTCCGGTCCCGGCGTCCCTGAGGCAGATCGCCACCGAATCTTTGAACCCTACTTCAGTACCAAAGAAGACGGTGTCGGACTAGGGCTTTCGATTGCCGGCGAGATCGTGTCCGACTACTACGACGGTGAGTTGGAATTGATATCACCCGGTGAACTGGGTGGCGCCCGGTTCAGGGCCACATTGCGGAAGAGAGTGTGATGGGTACTCCCTGGAGAATCCTCGTTGTTGATGATGATCGTGATATCTCCGAGAATCTTCGAGAGTTGGTCGGCCCGGCCGCTGTCAACGACACCGGGGATTCTCCCGATGTCGAGGTGGAGCTTTCTTTCGATGTGGCCTTGGAAACCCTGGCTCGAGAGGATTTCGATCTACTGGTGCTGGATGTCCGAAACCAGGCGATGGAGAGGGACGGCTGGGCTCCCGAAGATGCGGATGAGGGTTTGGGCGTATTCGAGCGTATCCGCCGTCGTCGATTCATTCCCGTGGTCTTCTACACTGCGCTCTCTCACTTGGTGGAAGGGTTGGACAACCCACCCTTTGTTCAAGTGGTGTCCAAACTATCCAACGATCGCGTGATGGAGTTGCGTCAAGGGGTTGCGGCCGCCTTTGACTCGGGGTTTCCCCGCCTCCACCGTGCGCTCAGACGTCATGTTGAGGCCTTGACGAGAGAGTTTATGATGGAGTTCGTCGAGAGGAACTGGAGGGAGTTGCGGGATCACAGGGCCGACGTGGCCCATCTCCTGATGAGACGCCTCGGTATTTCCTTCGAGGGCGGCGCTTCTCAACTGGCCTCGGAGCTTGGATACCCGCCAGAAGAGGTGTCAGGGGATATGGTTCACCCCGCTCGCTTCTACGTGGCTTTGCCGAGCGGTGACTTCAGAATGGGGGATGTTCTCCACGGGCCGGATGCTCGTCTGTCGGAACCAGATCGAGGTAACAGCACCCATTGGTACGTCATTCTGACACCCTCATGTGACCTTGTAACTGCTCGGACGGTCAAAGCAGACCATGTCGTGCTTGCCGAGTGCCGGCCGATTGAGCGTTTTGACCACTATCAATCGTGGATCGAGGCGCAAAAGTCCGGTGAGGGAGCGAGTAAGACCAAGCGTCAGAAACTTGAGAGGTTATTGACTTCCAGGCCAAATGGGCAGCCGGAAGACCGTTATCACTACCTGCCCGCCGCGTTTGATATTCCGGACCTTCTGGTTGACAACCAGGCAATTGTCCACATCGCCTTCAAGGACCTCGAGTGCTACACGAGAGTTGCCTCTCTGGACAGTCCTTATGCTGAGGAACTCTCACATCATGCTGAGGAACTCTCACATCGATTCCACCGCTATATCGGGCGGCTGGGTACCCCCGATCTCGATTTGGAGATCGCTCTGAGTCGCATAGAGGCGACTTCCTAACGGGGACTCGTCCCCTGCTACTCCGAGCCGCCCCCTCACCCTTGGACGGAGAATCCTCCGTCGATGCGGATCTCGGCGCCGGTGGTGAAGGAGGAGGCGTCGGAGGCGAGATAGGCGGCGATGCCTTCGAATTCTTCGATGGTGCCCCATCTGGCCATGGGGACACGGTGTCTTATGTACTGGTTGAAATCGTCGCGTTGCTGCTCGGGTCCGGTCATCTCGGTGGCGATCCATCCGGGGCTGACGGCGTTGACGCGTATGCGATGTGGCGCCAGGGCGACTGCCAAGGTCTTCACCAGTCCCAACTGCGCTGCCTTGCTGGCCGCGTAGTGGGGGAGGCGGGGGACCCCGAAGTTGGCGGCGACCGAGGAGGTGACCACTATGGACCCTCCGTCGCCCTGTTCGATCATGACCTGGGTGGCGGCGCGGACCGGCAGCATGGTGCCCCCGGCGTTGACCTTCATGGCGATGTTCCACTCTCGAAGGGACAGGTCGGGGAACTGGGCGCCCCTTCCGATGCCGGCGTTGGCGAAGATCGAGTCGATCCGTCCGAATCGGTGGAGGGTGGCCTGCGTCGCCGCTTCGACCTGTTCCTCGGAGGTGACGTCGCATGCCATCCCCACCGCCTGGGCTCCCAGGTCGTGCAAGTCTTTGATGGCTGCGGCGTTGTAGTTCCTGCTTCGTCCCCACACCGCCACCGACGCGCCGGCCTTGGCCACTCCGCGGGCCATGCCCAGACCGATGCCTCGGTTGCCCCCGGTGACCACCGTCACTTTCCCGGTCAGGTCGAACAATTCCACGAAAAATAGGCTACCAGGGAATCTGCTTGCAACTCGGCAACTCTCCGATATGCAACAGAGAGCGTTGGCGATAGTTGTCGGGATGCAACAGTGTCATGCAACAAGAAATGTCATCCACTCAGTGTGGTCAAACAGGCAGGAACAGCGCCACGAGGCCCGAGGCGATCTCAGCGACCAGGTCCACGGTGTGCGCCTCGAGGTCGAGAAGGCGCCCACGGAGGTGGCCGAGGTGGAGATGAGGCTGTCTGACCGGATTGATGGGGTGCACAAGCCCTGCGGGGTTGGCTGGTGACGGGGGAGTCCGTCATCGGGGCAGGCATCGCCATGTCGGGAGTGCAAGGTTGAATCATGGGAGGGAAAGCCACCGGATGAGAGTGTTATAAAACCGGATGGAAGTGTTACAAAAAAGGTCCGCTTCTTAAGGGCGGGGGAGGCTGTTTTCTGGTAGCATGGCGTAGACAAGGGCAAGTTGTGAGCCTGCCTCGTGCGGGTCGCCAGAGCGCCTTTGCCAGCACGATGAGGAGCACAGGCAATGATGAGTACGAGGAAGCGTTATATCGTAAAGATTTCGATTTTGATGGCCGCCCTGGCGCTGGTGGCGGCAGCCTGTGGAGCCGATGATCCAGAGTCCACTTCTCTCAAGGTTGGGTTTTCCGGACAGCCCGACTTCACGCAGATTATGAACTTCACCTGGTTGGACACTTTGAACGAGGAGCACGGCATCGACGCCGAGGCGGTGATCTTCGAAGGGACCTCACCTCCGTTCCGTGCGCTGGTTTCCGGCGATGTGGACATGGTGGTGGGACAGGTGCCTCCGGGCATCAAGTTGCGCGCCGAGACCGGAGCAGACGTGGTGATGATCGCCGGCGATGTCCGCCAATCGGACTACATCTTGGTGTCCTCACCGGATGTGACCACCCTCGAGCAGTTGTACGGTCGCCAGATCGGCACCGCCGGTCCGGGGGCGGTGAGTACCTCGCTGTCGGTGGCCGCTCTGACCAGAGAGGGCATCAACATCGATGATCTGGAGTTCGTGGAAGTGGGAGGCACCTCCGCTCGGATGGCTGCGCTGGTTTCAGGGCAGACCGCGGCAGGCGCGGCGCACTTCGCGGAAGGGTTCAACGCGGTGGAGGAAGGACTGTATCCGTTGTATGTGATCGCTGACGCGGTGGGTCCCTATCTCTTCCACGGCGTGTGGGTCGACCGGGCCTGGTTGGAGGAGAACCCCAATCTGGCGCAGTTGGCCATGGACGAGTTCATCGACTCGGTGCGTTGGGCGGCCAATAACAAGGCCGAGTACATCGCGGAGGCTGCCACTGTGACCGAGGGTCTGTCGGACGCTGCCAAGAGCCGGGCCTATGACGAGTTCATCCGCATCGGACTGTTCGCGGTGAACGGCGGACTGCAGCCCGAGTTGCTGCAGGCCACTATCTCCATCGAGCAGGAAGTGGACAACCTCCCGGCTCAGGTCGAAGATCCCTCCAACTGGGTGATCACCGACCTGGTGGACGACTACCTGGAACGCAACGGCTCGCAATAGACCCCAACCCAGACTTTTCTCCCGGCCTGGAGCCCGGCCGGGAGGACACCTCCCCGGGTGGGGCTAGGCCGAGAAAGGATGTTGCATGGCCCAGGGTGACCGGATAGAGATCGACTACGACTACTGCTATCAGAGCGGAGAGTGCGTGCTGTTCGTGCCCGAGGTGTACCGGTTCGGCGAGGAGGGTTATCCGGAGTTGGTAGAGGGAGGAGTGGAGAAGACCCCCACCTCGGTGCTGGCCGGGACGGTGGATGACTGCCCGTCGGGGGCTATCACCTTGATCCGGGGGAAGGGCGGCTGATGGAAGGGCCGCCGGGATTTGAGAGCATCACCCTCAGCGGCTATGAGGCAGTCCGCGGGGCGCTCACCAACAACGACCTGTCTCGCAGCCTCGACCGGGACCGGTTCGAGAAGGGGAACCTGAAGGAGGGGACCCTGTCGGTGCTGCACGGCGCCGAGCACCGCGAGCGCCGGCGCATGGAGAACAAACTGTTCCGCCGGGACATGTTCGAGTTGTACGAGCACCAGTTGTTCCCCGACATCGTGACTCACACGCTGGACAGCTTCGTCGATCCGGTGGAATCGGACCTGATGGAGATCGGCGGGTTGATCTCGGTGGTGCTGGCCTGCCGGACGGCGGGGATCGACTTCGACTGGAATTCGCTCGAGGACCGGCAGCGATTGCGGTACTTTTTGCACGAGTTCGCCCTGGGGGGCGCCATCGACTCGGCCAAGGGGGATCCCGAGGTGATCAAGGCGCAGATGAGGGCGGTCTTCGGAGAGTTTCGTTCCGAGTTCCTGACTGAGTCGCGGGAGAACCGGGCTTTCACGGTGAGGCGGCGGACCGCCGGAGAGCGGGTGGAACTTCTGTATGACATCCTCACCACGCTGCTGGTGAACCAGTCGACCTCGGGGATGAGCACCGACCTGATCGAGCGCGAGTCGACGCTGTTCTTCTCGGCCGGCGCTCACACCAGCACGCAGACACTCACCAACACCGCCCACCATGTCTTCGAATGGTGCCGAGATCATCCCGAGGATCGCCGGCGTGTGGTGGAGGACGCCGCCTTCGCGCAGCGATGCGTCCACGAGGCGCTTCGGGTGCGTCCCACCAACCCGGGGATCCTGCGCCGGGCGCTGGTGGACACCGATGTGGCGGGGCGGCCGGTGGCAAAGGGCGTGGTGTGCGTGCTGGACACCATCTCGGCCAACACCGACCCGCAGGTGTACGGCGCCGATGCTCATCTGTTCAATCCCAACCGCGACATTCCCGACGGTGTCCCGCCTTATGGCATGAGCTTCGGGGCGGGGATGCACTTTTGCATCGGACGCACCCTGGCGGTGGGCCTGCCGCAGCGCCGGGGAGTGGCGCCTGCGGCAAGTCACCTCTACGGGTTGGTGCCCATCGCGGTGCAGGCGGTGTTCGAACGGGGAATCGGGCCGCATCCGCAAAAGCCGGGCGTGCCCGACACCAAGACCCGCCGGTGGACCCGGTGGCTCAGCTACCCCGTGTTGTTCAACGGCGGCGGCTGAGGGACGCGGCGGTCCCTCGCCGAGTAGTGTTCGCTTGAGTCCCCCCAGGTCGAGGTTGCAGTGCTAAGAGTCGCGTCGGTTGACAAGCGTTTCTCTGCAGAGGGGCCGTTGGTTCTCGACGATTTGGATCTGAGCGTGGGACAGGGAGAGTTCGTGTCGCTTCTGGGTCCCAGCGGGTGTGGCAAGACCACGCTGCTGAAGATCGTGGCGGGTTTGCTGCCGCCCACGGCCGGGAAGGTGTTTTTGGAGGGGAAGGAGAGTTCCGAGCCCTCCCGTGATAAAGCGATGGTGTTCCAGCACTTCAACCTGCTTCCCTGGCGCACCACGATCAACAACGTGGCCTATGGGCTTGAAGTGCAGGGAGTGGCCAAGGCGGAGCGCCTGGAAAAGGCCGCCCAGTTCCTGCAGTTGTTGGATCTGGAGGGATACGAGAACCACTACCCGTCGCAGATCTCGGGAGGGATGAAGCAACGGGTGGGACTGGCCCGGGCGCTTGCCACCGAACCGCGGCTGATGCTGATGGACGAGCCGTTCGGAGCGCTGGACGCGCTGACCCGGGAGTACCTGCAGGACGAGTTGGCCAAGATAGCCGCCTCGCAGAATCTGACCGTGCTGTTCGTCACCCACTCCATCGACGAGGCGATCTACCTGTCCGACCGGATCGTGGTGATGGGGAACAACCCGGGGCGCATCCTGTTGGAGTACCCGGTTCCTTTCGAGCGGCCCCGAACCACCACGGTGGTGCGGGCCGATCCCCGCTTTGCGGAACTTCGCAACCAAGTGTGGTTGCTGCTGGAAGAGGAAAAAGCCGGGCGATGACCACCCTGTCGGCCGAATACGCACTGCTCGGGCGGATTCCTCCCCGGGTGGTGAGGATCGCTTCGGTGGTGCTGGTGTTGGTGACCTGGGAGGTGGCGGGAAGAGCGGCGCCCCGCTGGGCGTCCTATCCCTGGGAGATCGGGGCGGCGTTCGTAGACAACGCCGACCGGATCGCCGAGGCCTTCGTGGAGACATTCAAAGCGGTGGGAGTGGGATACGCCCTGTCGGTGGTGGGCGGTGTGCTGATCGGGTTCGGGATGGCCCGCATCCGGGTGGTGAAGGTGGCCCTGGACCCCTACGTGGCGGTGCTCTACTCCACCCCCCGGATCACTCTGATTCCCCTGGCGATCCTTTTGATCGGGATCGGGTTCAACCTGCGGGTGCTGATGAGCGTGCTGGCTTCGATCTTTCCCATGATCATCAACACCTACGCGGCGGTCGACTCGGTGTCCGGTGAACTGGAGGAGACGGCCCGCTCGTTCACCGCCAGCAGGTGGAGCATCACCCGCACCGTGTTGATCCCCGGGGCCATTCCCGGCATCTTCGTGGGGATGAGAGTGGGCATCATCCGGGCGCTGGTGGGAGTGATTGTGGCCGAGATGACCGCCGGAGCGGCGGGAGTGGGGGCGCTGCTGCTGGTGTTCGGCCGGTTCTTCCAGTCGGAGAAGTTGTTCGGCCCGGTGTTGCTGCTGGGTCTGGTAAGCATCCTCCTGACCCGGGGCCTGTCGTACCTGGAGAGGAAACTGGCGCCATGGCAAGACTGAAGCCCGAGCGTCGGCGGACGATCTTCGACTGGACCATCCGCATCGGGTTCGCCATCGTGCTGCTGGTTGCCTGGGAACTCTCCACCCGCGCCCAGAGCCGGGCGTTGGCGGCGCCGCCGTCGGAGATACTGCGGGCCTTTTGGGAACTCACCTTCGTGGAGGGAGTGATCTTTTCGGAGACGCTGGTGACTGCCCGGGCGTTCTTCATGGGTTATGGAGCGGCGATCGCCATCGGACTGGGAGTGGGCATGCTGATGGGGCGCTCCCGGCTGGCCGAATACGTGCTCGAGCCTTACGTGACCCTGATGTACGCCCTGCCGTCGATCGCCTTGATCCCCGTGCTGGTGATCTGGTTCGGCATCAACGACCGGATCAGGGTGGTGCTGGTGATCCTGGCCTCGGTGTTCCCCATCATCTACAACACGGCCACCGGGGTGAAGAACGTCGACGAGGAGTTGGTGGAAGTGGGGCGGTCGTTCTGCGCCACCCGGCGCAAGATCGCCACCTCCATCGTGCTGCCCGCCGCCCTGCCGCTGATCTTCGCGGGTTTGCGCATCGGGCTGTCGCACGCCCTGGTGGGGGTGATCGGCGCCGAGATCATCGTAGTGATCACCGGCCTGGGAGGCCTGGTGATCCGGTATGCCGACAACTTCCAGATGGCCAACATGTTCGTCCCGATCATCTTCATCGCCACTTTGGCGGTGTTGATCACGGCGGGGATGAACCGCTTCCAGACTGTTTTCCGGCGTTGGGAAGTTCAGGACGAGTGAAGCGTTACGACGCGCTGCGCCGAACCGAGAGGGGAATGACCTTCGGGGTGATGCTTCCCCACTTCGGGCGGGAGGCGTCACGGGAGCGACTGCTGTCGGGCGCCGTCCTGGCCGAGCGTCTGGGATATGACGCGCTGTGGGTGAGGGACCACCTGATCTGGACGCCCCATCGTCACGAGGGCGCCGACCTGACGTTCTTGGACGCCACCGTGACGTTGGGGGCGATGGCGGGGGTGACCGAGCGGATCAAGCTGGGGACCGCGGTGCTGATCCCGGTGCGCTGGCCGCTGAAGAGCGCCAAGGAGTTGATGACGCTGGACTTTCTGGCCGGAGCGGACCGGGTGGTGGCCGGGATCGGCGCCGGCCACTTCGGAGCGGAGATCCGGGCGGTGGGGCTCGATCCGGATCGCAAGAAGGAGATAGTGGAGGACACCATCCGCATCTGGCGGCGAGCCTTCACCGAAGAGCGAGTGGACTTCAGCGGCGAGGTGTTCGAAGTGAGCGGGGCGGTTATGCATCCCCGGCCGGACGGTGGGCTGCCGATCTGGTACGGAGGCACCACCCGCGCCGCGGTGCGCCGCACGGCACGGTGGTGCGACGGATGGCTTCCGGGAGGCATGCCGTTTCTCACTTTCGACAACCGCCTGGCCTATCTGCGGCGCCTCGAGGCGGAGCGGGGACGGCCTCCCTGCGTGGTGGGGGTGATACCCCGGCTGCGGATCGCCCGGACCAAAGCCGAGGCGTACGCCGGACTGGACATCTCGGCGTTGAGCACGTCGTCGGAGGGAAGCAAGTACTGGATCAAGCCGCCGGGGGGCTACCGAAGCTTCGACGACCTGCGGGGGATCCTGGTGGCAGGCGACATCGCAGAGATCGTGGAACGGGTGGGCGACTTCGACGCCCGGGGGGTGGACCACTTCCTGGTGGACCTGCGTTCGGACTTCCACCGCTTCGAGGAACTGCTGGAATTGTTCGCATCGGAGGTGATCCCGCACTTTCGGTGATCCCGGTCCGGGGCCATTCCCTGGCGGAATTCTCCGGTGACCCCTGGCTTTGTCACTCCGGTCGAGCAAGTTCGCAAGGAAGAGTCGTTAGGACTCGCACAGGAGTCGGCGTGCGTTATTATTTGGTTGGAATGGGAAGCGTTGGTGATAGACGCCGGGACAAAAGAGTGCAATACCACATGGGAGGAAGACCATGACAGCAGTCGAATTGCAGGAACAGACGCAAGAGGCCCGAGGCGACCTCGAGGATCGGATCCACGGCGTTCGCTTGGAAGTCGAGAAGGTGCGGACGCATTTGGTGGATCGGATGGGTGAGGTGGAGACGAAGATGAGTGACAAGATCGGTGCTGTGGAGACGAGGTTGGTGGGTCGGATGGGTAAGTTGGAGGTGGGGATGGGTGAGTTGGAGACGAGGATGGTGGGTCGGATGGGGGAGTTAGAAGTGAGAATGGGTGACAAGATGGTGGAGTTGGAGACGAGACTGCTTGATCAGATCAGTGGAGTCCAAAAGAACCTGCGCGGCTGGATGGTGATCGGAATATCCATCTTCGGAACCCTCGTCTCTCTGTTGGCAGTGTTCGGCTGACAACGAGGGTCCCCCGGGGCGTTATAGAGTGAAGTTTAGGAGGGAGTCCGTCTTCGAGAATGGACGAGGTTCTTCAGAGTGGCGTGACGGAGAGCGTGCCTATTGTGTCCCCCGCCATCAGCCCTGGGAGAAACGGTTTGGGGGCCGGGAGTGATTTGGCTGCAGGGCAACCTCCGAGATTGAGGACAGCCTCGTCGGGTAAGACCGAAACCTCGCTCTCTGTTATCCAGTTCGGCTCCTCACGAATCGGCGAGTTGAGCCAAACCGGCCTGGTTGCCTATGTTTCGCGGTAACGGGCTGGGGGTGGGGGGGTTTGAGTCCGTTGACGGTGGGACTGGGCGGCGAATCTGCCAAAATGGGAGCCTAAGGAACGATCGAGGAGCGAACAGAAACATGGAATTGGCTGATCGGGTGGCGGTGGTGACCGGCGGAGGGAACGGGATCGGAGAGGGGATGTGCCGTCGGTTCGTTGCCGAGGGAGCTTCAGTGGCGGTGGTGGACCTGGACGGAGAGGCCGCCCGGCGGGTTGCCGAGGAGATCGGCGGGCTGTGGTTCCAGGCCGATGTGGCGGATGAGTCCGACACCTTTGGGGTGGTGACCCAGGTGGAGGACCGCCTGGGTCCCATCGATCTGTACTGCGCCAACGCCGGGATCGGCATGGAAGGGGGAGTGGAGACCTCCGATGGGGACTGGCAGCGCATCTGGGAGATCAACTTCATGTCCCATGTCTATGTGGCCAGGGCGGTGCTGCCCGGGATGCTGGCCCGCGGCGAGGGATACCTGCTGCACACCGCTTCCGCGGCGGGACTTCTGACCAACTTCGGAGCGGCGGCCTATTCGGTGACCAAGCATGCGGTGGTGGCGCTGGCCGAGTGGCTGCAGATCACCTACGGCGATCAGGGGTTGAAGGTCTCCGCACTGTGTCCCCAGTTCGTGTTCACCGGCCTGCTGGATGACCTGCTGCCGGCCGGGATGATGGCGATGGCCAATCAGGTGGGGCTGTCGCCCGACCAGGTGGCCGAATCGGTGGTGGAGGGCCTGCGGGAAGAGAGTTTCCTGATCCTTCCCCATCCCGAGGTGAGCGACTACTTCACCTACAAGGCCACCGACTACGACCGGTGGCTGTCGGGAATGACCCGACTGCAGGGTCGGCTGGGAATCGAGGCGCCGACGCTTTGAGATTGCTGGTCGCCAACCGGGGCGAGATCGCCCGGCGCATCTTCCGCACCTGCCGGGAGATGGGCATCGGGACGGTGGCGGTGTACTCGGATCCCGATCGTATTGCGCCGTTCGTGGCCGACGCCGATGTGGCGGTGAGCCTGGGTGGGGTGACTCCAGCCGAGTCGTACCTGCGCGGCGATGCGATTGTGGAGGCGGCGCTGCGGGTGGGCGCCGACGCCGTCCACCCCGGATACGGCTTCCTGGCCGAGGATGGGGAGTTCGCCGCGGCGGTGCTGGAGGCAGGCTTGGGGTGGGTGGGTCCCTCGCCTCGGGCCATGGCGCTGATGGGTGACAAGTTGGCCGCCAAGGAGATCATGGCCAAGGCAGGTGTGCCGGTGCTCTCCTCGGTGCGGGTGGGTGCCGACAACTGGCTGGAAGACGCCGGACAGATCGGGTTTCCCCTGATGGTCAAAGCGGCCGCGGGAGGCGGAGGCCGGGGGATGCGGGCGGTGCGGTCTGCCGACCAGTTGGCTGCGGAAGTGGTCAGCGCCACCAGGGAGGCGGAGTCTGCCTTCGGGGACGGGACGGTGTTCGTGGAGCGTCTGCTGGAGGAGCCGCGCCACATCGAGGTGCAGATCATGGCCGATCAGCACGGGCACACCAAGGCGCTGTTCGAGCGGGAGTGCTCCATCCAGCGCCGTCATCAAAAGATCGTGGAGGAGGCGCCATCGCCGTTCGTTGACGCCCGGCTTCGGCGGCAGTTGTCGGAGGCGGCGGAGGCGGCGGCGCGGGCGGTGGACTACGTGGGCGCCGGGACGGTGGAGTTCATCGCGGCGGCGGACGGGCGATTCTGGTTTTTGGAGATGAACACCCGCCTGCAGGTGGAGCATCCGGTCACCGAGGAGATCACCGGGCTCGACCTGGTCCGGTTGCAGATAGAGGCGGCCACAGGGGCGGATCTGTCGGAGCCACTGGGAAGTGTCACCATGAGCGGGCACGCTATCGAGGTGCGAATCTACGCGGAAGACCCCCAGGCCGGGTTCCTCCCCACCGCCGGGAGGATGGACCGGTTCGATTTGGATGCTGAGGGTGTCCGGGTGGAGACCGGGGTGGAGTCCGGTGATGAGATCAGCGTTCACTACGACCCCATGCTGGCCAAGGTGATCGCCTGGGCACCCGGCAGGGAGGAAGCCGCCCGTCGCCTTTCACGGGCGCTTCGCCATGCTCGCATCCACGGGCCGGTCACCAATCGGGACCTGCTGGTGCGGATCCTCGAGCATCCCGAATTCGCGGCGGGGCGCACCGACACGGCTTTTTTGGTCCGCAACCCGCCCGAGGAGTTGGGCAAGCCGCTTCCCGACCACTCGGAGGAGCAGAGGGCCGCCGTGGCGGCGGCACTGGCGTCCCAGGCTCGCCGACGCTCGGCGGCCCGGGTGCAGTCCACCATTCCCAGCGGATGGAGGAACAATCCCTCGCAACTGCAGTTGATGGAATTCGTGGGATCCCAGGGCGACATCGAAGTCGGATACCGGCTGGAGGCGGGCCTTTGCGAGGTGAACGGCGATCCGGTTGCGGTCACGGCTCTGCCGGTGTGCCGGCCCGATCGGGTGGGCCTGGAAGTGGACGGCGTGCTGGGGTGGTATCGGGTGAACCGGGTGGGCTACACCCACTTCGTGGACGGGCCGGCCGGGCTATGCCGGTTGATGGAGAAGGAACGCTACCCGGCGCCCGCTGTTGCGGAGCAGTCCGGGTCGCTTCAGGCGCCCATGCCGGGGCGTGTCCTGGAGGTGGCGCCATCGGTGGGAGAGCAGGTGGAGAAGGGGCAGGTCTTGGTGGTGATGGAGGCGATGAAGATGGAGCACGGGTTGCGCGCTCCCCATTCGGGAACGGTTGTGTCGGTCCTTTCGGTGCCCGGTGAGCAGGTGGAGACCGGACAGGTCCTGGTAATCATGGAAGAGAAAGGAGACTCAAATGAGTGAGAAGCTTGGGTTCATCGGGTTGGGGATCATGGGAGGGGGGATGGCTGCCAACCTGGTGCGGGCCGGTTTCGAGGTGACGGTGTGGAACCGGACTGCTTCGCGGATGGCGGCGGTCACCGACCTGGGCGCTTCGGCGGCGGGTTCTGCGCGGGAGGTGGCGGAGCAGTCTTCGGTGGTGTTGATCTGTGTCTCGGACACACCCGATGTGGTGGCGGTGACCGAGGGACCCGATGGGATTCTGGCCGGGTTGGCACCTGGTTCGGTGGTGGTGGATCATTCCACTATCAGCCCGTCGGAGACCCGGCGCTTGGCCGCCCTGGCGGAGGACGCGGGGTCCTCGTGGCTGGACGGTCCGGTGAGCGGGGGCAGCGAGGGAGCGGAACTGGGGACTCTGTCGATCATGGTGGGTGGCGAGGCTTCGGACCTGGAGCGGGTGCACCCGTATCTGGAGGCGATGGGAAAGAGCATCACACACACCGGTCCGGTGGGGTCGGGGCAGATGGTGAAGCTTGTCAACCAGGTGCTGGTGGTGGTGAACCAGTTGGCGGCGTCGGAGGCTCTGCTGTTCGCCGAGGTCGGAGGACTTGACCTTGAAGCCACGCTGTCAGCGGTGACCGGGGGAGCGGCGGGGTCGTGGATGCTGGCCAACCGGGGTCCGCAGATGATCGTGCGAGACTGGCGTCCGGGATTCACCATCGACCTGCAGCAGAAGGACCTTCGGCTCGTGCTGGAAGCGGCCGATGAGTTGGGGGTCCCCCTGCCGGGGACCGCCCTGGTGTTCCAGCTATACCGGGCTCTGCAGCACCGGGGCCTGGGGTCGGAGGGCAACCACGCCCTGGTGAAGGCCTTGGAGCACATCGTCGGCGCGCAGGTGGGACAGTCCTCGCAGTGATGGAATCGGATGTTGGAAGTGTTCGGCGGGATCGGGGTGGCGAGAGGGTGGGGCCGGTTAGGTTGAGGTGATGGAAGAGAAAGGAACTTCTGGATGAGTGAGAAGGTTGGGTTTATCGGGTTGGGGATCATGGGTGGGGGGATGGCTGCCAATCTGGTGCGGGCCGGTTTCGAGGTGACGGTGTGGAACCGGACTGCGTCGCGGATGGCGGCGGTCACCGACCTGGGCGCTTCGGCGGCGGGGTCTGCGCGGGAGGTGGCGGAGAGGTCTTCGGTGGTGTTGATCTGTGTCTCGGACACGCCCGATGTGGTGGCGGTGACCGAGGGGCCCGATGGGATTCTGGCCGGGTTGGCGGCTGGTTCGGTGGTGGTGGATCATTCCACTATCAGCCCGTCGGAGACCCGGAGGCTGGCGGCCCTGGCGGAGGAGGCTGGAGGGTCGTGGTTGGACGGTCCGGTTAGCGGGGGTAGCGAGGGAGCGGAACTGGGGACCCTGTCGATCATGGTGGGTGGCGAGGCTTCGGATCTGGAGCGGGTGCGCCCCTACCTGGAGGCGATGGGCAAGACCATCACGCACACCGGTCCGGTGGGGTCGGGGCAGATGGTGAAGTTGGTCAACCAGGTACTGGTGGTGGTGAACATGCTGGCGGCGTCGGAGGCTCTGTTGCTCGCCGAAGCCGGCGGGTTGGATCTGGACGCCACCCTGTCGGCGGTGACCGGGGGAGCGGCGGGGTCGTGGATGCTGGCCAACCGGGGTCCGCAGATCATTGCGCGGGACTGGCGTCCCGGTTTCACGGTCGATCTGCAGCAAAAGGATCTGCGGTTGGTGCTGGAGGCGGCTGATGAGTTGGGCGTCCCCATTCCGGGGACGGCGCTGGTGTTCCAGCTATACCGGGCCGTGCAGCGACGCGGCCTGGGCGCCGAGGGGCAGCATGCCCTGGTGAAGGCCTTGGAGCACATGGCCGGTGTGAAAGTGGGGGAGGCGCCTCGATAATGGCGGGTATGCAGTTGGTGCTGGCCAATCTGGCCGGCGAGCAGGAGGCGCTCGACAGCCTGGTGGCGGGTCTCGACGAAGCCGGTTGGGCCACCGCCACGCCGTCGGAGGGGTGGAACATCGCCGATCAGATCAGCCATCTGGCCTACTTCGACGAGAAGGCGGCGCAGACGGTGACCGATCCCGAGGGATTCACGGCCATGGTGGCCGAGTTGATGGCGTCGGAGGACCCGTGGGGCCTGGAGGAGGAGATCATGGCTGCGGGTCGGGCGATGAGCGGGCCGCAACTGCTGGCCTGGTGGCGAGAGTCGCGAGCCGAGTTACAGGCGGCCATGGGAGGCGCGGAACCCGAACAGCGGCTTCCCTGGTACGGTCCGCCCATGAAGGCCTACTCGTCGGCGCAGGCCCGGTTGATGGAGAACTGGGCGCACGGACAGGACGTGGCCGACGCGCTGGGCGTGGAGTACCCGGCTTCGGACCGGATCTATCATGTGGCGGAATTGGGGATCAAGACCTTCTCGTGGAGCTTTCGCAACCGGGGACTCCAGGTGCCCGATCAGCGGGTGCGAGTGGCCCTTCGGGGCTCGTCGGGGCGGACCTGGGTCTGGAACGACAGCAGCCAGGCCTGCGTCACCGGCCCACTGCGCGACTTCTGCCTGGTGGTGACCCAGCGTCGCCATGTGGACGACACCCGATTGGTGATCGAGGGCGACGTGGCTGCGCGGTGGATGGAGATCGCCCAGGCCTACGCGGGTCCTCCCGGTCCAGGGCGTGCTTCGGGCGGGAGTTGATCGGCTCCATGTGAGGTCGGCCGGTGTAGTGGTGTGGGGACTCACTGTGGTTGAATCTCGGTGGGGCATAGCATCGGAGCGGCACCAGGAGTAACCCACACGACTTGGAGCGGGAGAACCGGGCCTTGCGGGAGCGGCTGAGCCGACTCAGTCAGGCGAGCCTGCGCATCAACGAGAGTCTCGACTACCAACACGTCCTCGACGAAGTGGTACATGTTGCCCGGGAACTCACGGGCGCCCGTTATGGCTTCATGATTCTGAGTTGCGCACCCCGCTGAGCACCATCAAGGGCTCTGTGGAGACGTTGCTCCAGGAGTCCTGCGATCTGCACCCCGCGGAGACGGCCCAGTTTCACTACATCATCCTGGATCAGTCCAACAACATGAGGCACCTGATTCGAGACCTGCTGGACGTCGCCCAGATCGAGACGGGCGCGGTGGACTACATCGTCAAGCCCTTCTCTCCGTCGGAGTTGAAGGCTCGGATCGAGGCCGCCCTGAGAAGACGTGAAGCACCCGAAGATGGGATGCCGCCGGAGGAGATCGCGCTGGGGGACCTGCAGGTCAATTTCCCCAGGAGGTGTTGGTGTCAGGAAACCCGGCTCGTCTGACCAGCATCGAATTCCGGATGCTCTCGGAGCTATCCACCTACGGCGGACAGGTCCTGACCTGAGGAGCCTGAGGCAAAACTGGGTGACGACACCAGTAACCCGAAGTACCCAGCCCCGCGTCGGATACCTAATGGCCAAGGGAGAGCGCGTCAGTCCCTCCCGGCCGGGGTGATGGGAAGGGTCGGCGAGGACCACCGCCGGGATGGCTAGGTTTCCGCCGAGTTAGGTGACCTTCACATGGAGCTTTCGCAACCGCGGATTGCCGGTGCTCCTCCAGTGAGTGCGGGTGGCCCTTCGGGGCTCGTCGGGCGGGGCTGGATCTCAACGACAGCAGCCAGGCTTGCGTCACCGGTCCACTGCGCGACGCTTGCCTGGTGGTTACGCAGCGTCGGCATGTGGACGACGCCCGATTGGTGATCGAGGGCGATGTGGCTGCGGGGGTGGATGGAGAACGCCTAGGCATACGCGGGCCTCCCGGCCCGGGCGGCCTCCCGAGGGGTAGAGTCTCCACTTCCAAACTCATGACCGTTGCCGGAGGTCCTCCTATCCTGATTGGTGGAAGAGGCCGTCTTCCAATCGCTCCCTCTTCGGGAGGACATAGCGAGAAGCGCGGTGGCGGCCTACCATCTCAAGTAGGCCTTGGTCTCGCATTTCACGGAGGAATAGACTGGCTTGGTCGGGAGTCATGTCCCACAGTTCTACCGCCTCCCGTCGGGAAATCGACCCTGTTCGCCCAACATAGTCCAACAGTTCTCGACGCTGCTGAGCGCGTCTGGAGCCGTCCCCCCTTTGGCCGAACCGTTGCGCAAGGGCATTAGTGAATCGGTAGGAACGGCCCCTTCCTCGCCCCGAGACCTTTAGGATTCCTTTATCGACAAGGTTGTACAGAGTGGCCCCGATGCTCTGGTCTTGGAACAGTTCCGCTGCTCTTCTTGTGGTGACACGGCCAGTGGCGCTCACCTCATGGAGGACAAGCAAATCCTCCAATTCGAGTTGCTGGCCCTTCCGGAGGGTTTCGGCCACGAATCGCGCCAGTTCTTTGTCAACCGGCTCCGATGGAACTCTGGCCACCACCAGGCTGGGATTGCTGCGGTTGTAATCCGGGACCGGGCGCCCCAGTGTTAACTGGCTCTTAAAGACCAGGTTGATGCCACGGCTAGTCCGTTCTATCAAGCCTGCCCGTTTGAAAGCGTTGGCCAACGTTGGGTTCCGAGGGTTGGAGACTGCCGTTAACAGCCTCGAGATGGTAACTCCCGCAGGGAAACCACCCGGGTTGGATACCTGCATAGCATCGGCGGTGATCTCCACTAGGGTGACGCCTTTGGCGGTGTAGTCCCGATGAATCAAGGCATTGGCTATGAGTTCACGGACGGTTTGCTTGGAGTAGGACGGGAGTGCCACCCGCTGGAGTCCGATCTGAAGTTCTTGCTCGGGATTCCGCGCCATGACCCGATCTTCCAACTCCGCAAGGGCTCTCAGCAGCGGGATGGAGGTGATTTGGTTGGTTCTCACCTCAAGTCCGTCGAGTTCTTGAAAGCCCACTTCGTAGGCTGGCAGGTATCTGGCAATGGCTGCGGTCCGCCCGAACAGCAATAGGGCGCCAACAGTCAGCCTTTGGTCATTCGTCGTGCAATCAAGAGCTCTTAACAGCTCAGTATTTGATAGGTCAACAAGGGAATTGTCACCGGTGAGAGCTGCCGTCCGTAGGCGGTCAAACTCGGACTCGGACAAGTCGTCCAATGTTAAGTCGGAAATCGGGAATCTGGTGAAGTCCTGTTCTTGCAGGTGCCCTGCCCGAGACAGGATCTCGTGGGGTCTCATCGGCAGACACTGAGGTTTGCCATGCAGATCAAGGGCTCGTCGGGTGTAAAAGCCATCCGTGGTGGACACCACATGTCCCGGGACGGGGACCTTGATGACTACCACCTCTACGCCATTAACTTCAACCAGTTCCACAGTCGTTTCGACAGAAGGGTCAGTCCGGCTAGCTATGAGAGCCTGGATGCGATTTGGGTACGTCTGAGTTCCATGTCGGGGTTGGGCGCCTTGCGGAGTGCCGTCGTCCTCCACACCGATCAGCAGATGCCCGCCGTTTGCGTTGGCCAGGCAGACCACCGCTTTGGCCAATTCGGCGTCATTGAGTGGGTCGGTCTTGAATTCGACCGTTAGAGTTTCGCCACCCTGCAACACCTTGTCTAGAAACGCCTTATCCACAACCATGGAATGATACGTGCGTATCCATTATTTCGCGTGGTTATTACGTAATTAGATTTCGGTACGCGAATTATCGTGTAAATAACGGGAATCTTCGCATAAATCGCCTTTTTAGGTTGTTCCATTATTTCGCGTGGTTATTACGTAATTAGATTTCGGTACGCGAATTATCGTGTAAATAACGGGAATCTTCGCATAAATCGCCTTTTTAGGTTGTTCCATTATTTCGCTTAGGTATGTGCAATCAGAAATGCGCCAGAATGCTCAATGCCACGGAACACTCTTCTTCGTTCGCCTTAGCCCCGAAGTCGCAAGAAGCCGGCAAAGGGAGGGACCCGTGCCGGTCGGCTACCGGAGGGAGTCAGCAGGCCGGACGGATGGTCACCGCGGGATCGATCCGGCGAGGTACCAACCGGCCGGTGGGTGCGGCGTTGAAGGCGCCGTGCGATGCCACCACCTGGCCGCGCAGGATGGTGGTCACCGGCCAGCCTTCTATGTCGTACCCGTCCCAGATGCTGTAGTCGGAGATGTGAAAGTCCTCCGCGGTGAGCTTGCGTTTGACAGTGGGATCGATCAGGCAGATGTCGGCATCGCTGCCGGGCGCCAGCACGCCCTTTCTTGGATAGAGGCCCATGATCTTGGCGGCGTTGGCCGAAGTGACGTCCACGAACCGCTGCAAGTCCATTCCCTGGCGTGACACCCCCTCGCTGAAGGTGATGCCCATCCGGGTCTCCACGCCGTTGTGGCCGCCGGTGACATCGGAGATGGTTCGCCCGGTTGTCTTGGTCTCCCACGAGGTGCAGTACTCGTCGGTGGCCATGGTCTGCAGGTCGCCTCCGATGATGGCCCTCCACAGCGCCATCCGGTCGTCCTCGGACTTCAGGGAGGGGTAGGTGTGGTACTTCATCCCGAACTCCTCGTGGTAGTCCTCCTGGCTGAAGCAGCAGTAATTGTGGAGGGTCTCTCCGTAGACCGGGCGGCCGTCGGCCCGGGCCTCGGCAATGGCCTGCACACCCGACTGGGCGCTGACGTGGACGAAGTAGACCGGAGCGCTGGTCCACTCGGCCAACCGAAGCACCCGTCGGAAGGAGACATCCTCTGATTCCACGCTGTGCACCAACGGCATGTTGCTCCAGTGGGTGCGCCCTTGCCGGGTCAACTTGTGGTGCATGTGCTGCACCATGTCGTCCTCTTCGGCATGGACCAACAACATGGCGTTCAATTGCTGGATCCGGGTCATCAGGTCGTGGAGGTGCCCGGAGCGGACCATGCGGGGCACGTCGCCGGTGCTGGCTCTGGGACGCACGTCGGTGGTGAAGATCTTGAAAGAGGGGAAGCCATCCTCTACGGCCTCGTGGATCGAGCCGATGATCTGGGGCGGAATATCGCCCAGCAGCATCACATGATGGGAGTAGTCGGCATAGGAATTGCCCTTCCAGACCTCGGTGCGCTCCTCGATGGCCTGGGGGATGTCCCAGCCGGGGTATACCACCGCGAAGTCCAGCAGGGTGGTGGTTCCTCCGAACAACGCGGCGCGGCTGACCTGCTCGGGGGGCGCGGTCTGAAGGTCGCCACGACCGACGATGGGCGCCGCGATGTGAGCGTGTGGCTCGATGCCGCCGGGTACCGCCACCAGGCCGGAGGCGTCGATGACCCGAGCGGCTTCGCCGGCCAGGACACCCGGTGCGGTCACGGCTACGATCTCCTCCCCCCGGATCGCTACGTCCCACACCCCGACACCCGAGGGCGTGACCACCTCCCCACCCGCAATGACCAGGTCCAACATTGCAGAACCCGACCGCTTTAGGTGGCCGTGTCGTGGTGTGACATCGGTCGCCAAGCCTAATGGTTTCTAACCTTCGAAAGTGATATGAAGTTCAAGTCCCGGGCAAGGAGCGAGAAGGAGTCCACAGACCCGTGGCGACGTTTCCGAGCCGGGGTGAGCGTGCTGGGCCTGGTGCTGTTCGGTGGGACCTCCGGATACACGGTGTTGGGGCTCAATCCCCTCGACGCCTTTTACCAGACGGTGATCACCATCTCCACGGTGGGGTATCGGGAAGTTGGAGATGTCAGCGGCAGCTATCAGGTGTTCACCGTGCTTCTGATCCTGTTGGGCACCGGCACGGCGCTCTATACGCTTAGTGTGTTGATTGAGACCATGTTCGAAGGTCGTCTCGACGGCCAGTTCAGGAGACAGCGCATGCGGCGGAAGATCAACCGGCTCAACAACCACATCGTGCTATGCGGATACGGGCAGATGGGCCGGGCCATCGAAGAAGAACTCCTCAAAGACGGCGAGGTGGTGGTGGTTGTCGATCTGAAAGAACCGGACAACCTGCCTGACTCCAGCCGACACCTTCTGTTGGTGGGTGACGCCACCGACGACCACACCCTCCTCCAAGCCGGTCTGAACAGTGCCAGGACCCTGATCATCGCCCTCGACTCCGACATAGACAACCTGTTCATCGCGTTGACCGCCCGCGCCATCAACTCGGACCTGTTCATAGTGGCCAGAGCCAACAAGCCGGCCGCCATCCCCAAACTCCTCAAGGTTGGCGCTGATCGGGTGGTCAACCCTCACCAGATCGGCGGCGCCCGGGTGGCCGCACTGGTATCGCACCCTGAGGTGGCGGAATTCCTGGACGTCGTCATGCAGGACGGCGAATTCGAAGTGCGCCTGGCCGAGACCAGCATCACCGACCGTTCGGTGTTCGCCCACCGCTCCCTTAATGATTGTGCCATCCGCACCATCACCGGCGCCAATGTGCTGGCGGTGCGCCGCGACGGAGAATTCATAACCAACCCTTCCCGGCACTTCGAACTGCTTCCCGGCGACCTGCTGATCTGCCTGGGCACCGCGGAGCAACTCGAAGCGGTGGCAGCCCAGGCTCTGCAGCGCTGACCTTTCTCAGAAGCGGATCGTATACCCGCTGAAGGCGAACGTGAGGAAGCCCAGGACCATGCCGATCAGCGCCTGGATCCGCTTGGTGTCCCCCCGGACCCCGAAAGAACCCACGATGGCGGCCACTGCGCCCAGGGAGGCCGGGAGGAAGGTGTTGACCGGGAAGGTCACCGCCGCAGCGATCCCCAGTATCAGGCTGAGTGTGGCCCATTTGTTTGACATATGTGGTCCCAGAGGATAGGTAAGATGCAGGTGGATGACCCCTACTCCTCAAATCGATTGCGTGGTGCCCGCCGACGCCCAACTGGGAGAAAGCCCGGTGTGGGACGGTGAGCGAGGAGTGCTGTGGTGGGTGGACATCAATGGTCGGGCCATCCATCAATACGACCCGGTGGCAGGCGAGGACCGTTCCACTGATGTTCCCCGCAAACCGGCGGCGTTGGCGGTTCGAAGCGGCGGCGGCCTCGTGGTCGCCACCGACCAGGGCTTTCATGCCTTCTCTCCCGACGATGGCAGTTTCGACTCCCTGGCGCCTGATCCGGAGCCGGACCTGCCCAGCAACCGGCTCAACGACTCCCGGTGTGACCGGCAGGGGCGGTTTTGGGCCGGCAGCATGCACGATCCCACCTCCGCCAAGATCGCGGAGGGCCGTCTGCACCGGTTGGACCCCGACCTTTCGGTGACCACATTCCTGGAGGGCCTGGGGGTCTCCAACGGCCTGGCGTTCTCTCCCGACGGCCGCACCATGTATCACGCCGACACCTGGGCGGAGACGGTGTGGGCCTACGACTACGACCCCGATGAGGGCGTGCCCCGAAACCGGCGGGTGTTCGCCGAGTTCTTCGACGTGGCCGGGCGTCCCGACGGGGCGACGGTGGACGAGTCGGGGTGCTATTGGGTGGCCCTGGTCCGGGGAGGCCAACTGGCCAGGGTGAACCCCCGGGGAGAACTGGACCGCCTGATTCCCTTCCCGGTGACCGTTCCCACCATGCCGGCTTTCGGAGGCGCTTTATTGGACACCATGTTCGTCACCTGCCTGGGCGCCGAGGCGGTGTCGGGCGCCGATGCGCGGCCGGATATCGACGGGGGCCTGTTCGCCTTCGACCCGGGCTGCCGCGGCCTGCCCGAGCCGACCTTCGCAGGATGATCCACAACCTGACCAAGGCCAAACTGGCCGCCGGTGAGACGGCGGTGGGGTGTTTCCTCCGCTATGCCTCGGCGGACCTGGCCGAGTACCTGGCATTGTTGGGGTGGGACTTTGTGGTGTTCGACGGCGAGCACGGTTCGGTGACCTCGCGGGATGTCTCCAACCTGGCGCGAGCCGTGGAATTGCACGGAGTGACCCCCATCGCCCGGGTTCCCACCAACCTGCCGCATCCCATCCTGCGTTTTCTGGATGCCGGCGCGCAAGGGGTGCATGTGCCGTGGGTGAACACCGCCGAGGGCGCCGAGCAGGCGGTGCGGTCGGTGAAGTACCACCCCCGGGGGGTGCGGGGACTGGCCTCCAACCGGGGCGGCGAGTATGGCCGCAGCCTTCCGATGGGCGAGGTGGTGGAGTTGACCAACCGGGAGACCCTGACGGTGATCCACATCGAGACCATCGAGGCGGTGGAGGCCATCGAGGAGTATGTGAAGATCGACGACCTGGACGTGTTGTTCCTGGGACCCACCGACCTGTCGCAGTCGATGGGACTGGTGGGGCAGAAGAGCCACCCCCGGTTGCTGGCGGCCATGGACCGGGTGGCCTCGGTGGTGGCCGACTCCGACAAGACCCTGGGGCTGTTCGTGACGTCGCTGGACAACGCCGAGGAGTGGATCGGCAAGGGCGCCCGGTATATCGTCACCGGCATGGAGGGCTTCATGGCGGCGGGGATGACGCAGTTCTTGGCGGGCGTCCGCCGGATGTGATCAGGTGACCAGGGTCATCAGCTTCTGGGCCCTGGGGTCCAGGTCCGTGTTCGCTCTCCAAGCCCCCTCGATGCTTCGCAGCGCCACCAGCGGCCCTTCGACCAGCGACCCCTCTCCGGAAGCCGCCACCTGCTGGGGCAGGACGGTGCGGGCGTAACCGAGCACCGCCATCTGGCGAAGCACAGTGGGATTGGTGGACTCCAGGGCGACCTGCGGTTGGATGTCCAGTTGCGCCAGACCCTGGTCCAGCAGCATGCGAGTGCGGGAACCGGGCGTATACAGCGCCCACCCCGACGGCGTGTGGTGGGACCCCGGTGAGTAGATGTGCATCCGTTCGGTGGTGATCGGGGTGGAGTTGTACCGGTGGCCGGCGGGTCCCACCACGAACGCCAGGTCGATCCGGTAGCCGTCCAGCATCGACAGCAGTTCCGCGGAGTCGGCCACCACCAGTTGCAGGTCGATGGAGGCGTGCTCTTCTCGAAGCCGCGACAGCCCGGCGGGAAGGGTGTAGAGACCGGCGGTGTCGATCATCCCCACCCGGAGGGTGCCCACCTCTCCCTGTTCCCAGCTTTCCAGCCAGCGCAGCAGGTCGTTGGTCTGCCCCAGCACCTGGTCGGCGTAGCGCGCCGTTCGCTCCCCGGCTTCGGTGAGGACCCGGCGGCGTCCCTCCTTGCGGAACAGCGGCGCCCCCAGGCGTTTGGAGAGTTCCGCCAGCGAATAGGAGAGGGCCGGTTGGCTGATGCCCATCTCCCATGCCGCCTCGGTGAAGGAACCCCTCTGCTCCACCTCCAGCAGGCCACGGAGGCTGCGGAAATTGAGTGACGGCGTATCCATAAGTGATTTCTATGAATGAATATATAACCATTTATTTGACTAATCAAAATGGTGAGGGCAGACTGGGGGAGGCTAGTTACCCAGAGGAATCACTGTGAATGAAATAAGGGTTGCAATCGTCGGTGTCGGCAACTGCGCATCCTCCCTGGTCCAGGGAGTGGAGTTCTACCGGGACGCCCCGGCCGGCCAGACGATTCCAGGACTGATGCATCCGACTCTCGGCGGTTACCACATCGGCGACATCCGGTTTGTCGCCGCCTTCGATGTGGACGCCGCCAAGGTAGGTCAGGACCTGTCCAAGGCCATCGCTGCGGGACAGAACAACACCATCGCCTTCTCGGACGTATCTCACCTGGATGTAACCGTGCAGCGCGGTCCCACCCTTGATGGGATCGGCTCCTACCTGGCCGGGTTGGTGGAGGAGTCCGCCGTGCCCGAGGTGGACGTGGCCGATGCACTGCGCCGGGCCCGGGTGGATGTGGTGGTCTCCTATCTGCCGGTCGGATCGCAGCAGGCCACCGAGTTCTATGCCGAGCAGGCGCTGGCGGCGGGATGCGCCTTCGTCAACTGCATTCCGGTGTTCATCGCCCGGACCCCCGAATGGGCCGAGCGGTTCCGGGAGGCGGGAGTTCCGATCGTGGGTGACGACATAAAATCGCAGGTGGGCGCCACCATCCTGCACCGCACCCTGGTGAACCTCTTCCAGGACCGGGGCGTCAAGGTGGACCGCACCTACCAACTCAATTTCGGCGGCAACACCGACTTTCTGAACATGCTGGAGAGGAGTCGGCTGGTGTCGAAGAAGGAATCCAAGACCAAGGCGGTCACCAGCCAGATGGAGACCCGCACGCCCGTGGAAGATGTCCACATCGGTCCTTCGGACCATGTTCCGTGGCTGACCGACCGCAAGTGGGCGCACATCCGCCTGGAGGGCACCGGTTTCGGCGACACTCCGCTCAATGTGGAGGTGAAACTGGAAGTGTGGGACAGTCCCAACTCGGCGGGCGTGGTGATCGATGCGGTCCGGTGCGCCAAGCTGGGCCTGGACCGGGGCATGTCGGGTCCCCTCTATGAAGCCAGCGCCTATTTCATGAAGTCGCCACCCCGGCAGATGCGTGACCAGGTGGCGCGAGAGGCAGTGGAAGCGTTCATTGCGGGAGGTGCATCGGCTTAGTTTTCTCTCATAACAGACCGGCGGAGGGCGGGTCTGAGCTCGGGATACCCCACCTTTCGCGAACCCTCGTCTCCATTCGCGAATCGTTACCCTGGTTCAACCCGCCTAGCCGCCACCTCAACGAGAGGATCAACCTCGATCTCGCCACAACCCGACCGGAACCTGGCAAGACAAACCCTGCCGAAGCCTTGACTTTCGACCGGAAACCGAACAGACTGGTCAATAGCTACCAAAAACCAGTCGACCGGAAAACCAGAGCTCACCCCCCGACCGGAACAACCCAAAACAGCGAAACACCAGCCTAACCCAAGCCTGGTCTTTCGCCACCAACCCAGGTAAGGAGGTGGTGGGGGGGTTACCACGACCACGACTGGTGCAACCACGACTACATGTGTCAGTGGTCGGGGTTTTGTGTGCCAACTATCTGATGACAGCTGGAGAGCGGTAACTTGGGGCGCCCGTCCCGGCGCCGATCAGCGTCTTCAGGTTGGCCCTGGCCCGCTGCTCCCCCGGGTGCCTACGAGCGTCAGCCACACTCTGGGCCATCAAACAGATCAAAGGGTCGGCCGGTGGAGTCGGCCCGGAATAACCCTCATCCACCCAGTATCCCATAGTCCCTCGGTTCGCCTAGATTCCTTAGAGGGGTTGCCCACCGGAACCTGGACTCACTGTAGATTGGCATAGGAGAACGCCCTTGGAAAAGCTTGCTAACGATACGATCGAAAATCTGCATTCCATCCTGGTCCACTTTCCGATCGCCCTCCTCGTACTGCTGGCAGCTCTCACGGCTTATGTGGTGCTGAGGCCCCAATCAGGGATGCTTCAGACCACCTGGCTACTACTCGTGGTCGGAACGATCGGAGCCATCGCTGCCACAGTCTCCGGGCTAGTTTCTCATGCTCCATACGAGGAGACGGACCTTCATGGGGTTATCGAGACGCACCAGATGTGGAGCTTTGGCGTTACGGCCCTCTTCATTGTGGCGATCACCTGGCGGTTCATCTCTCGACGACGAGGGTCCGATTGCGGAGGATCCGTTTCCTTCCTGGTGCTCGTTGTCATTGGGACGGGTCTGTTGGTAATGTCCGGCCTAACAGGAGGGGACCTAGTATTCGACTACGGAGTCAACGTTCGAGGGGTCAACCCTCTATTGGACAAATAGGCTTCAAATGTGGAGCGGAGGACCTTGGACAAGCTCGCCGACAACCCCAACCGGGTTCGGGACTGGTGTGCTACTCCGATCACGGTTCTTGTCAACCGAATAAGAGCCATTCCAACCAAACCGCCGGCGCACCCGCTCGCAGAGGTGGTGCGAACCCCCAGGTCGATGTCGCAAAAGAAGGCGGGCCCTCTACCATTTCGGCCTCGA
The DNA here is from genome assembly GCA_002238785.1 of bacterium OM1 bin76. Classification (GTDB taxonomy): domain Bacteria; phylum Actinomycetota; class Acidimicrobiia; order Spongiisociales; family ZC4RG35; genus Bin76. Next base: position 27,318 of record MPNA01000035.1, read on the forward strand.
CATGACGCGAACTGCGCCATGTGCTGCCGACTCCGAGGACCGGTCTCGGCCTCCTCCATTGCAACCCATCAATATCGAATGAGAGGCCACATCCCGCAGACGCCGCCAGGCGGTTGACCGTGAAGGGATTATCTGAGCCACGTTATTTCGTCCATAACAAGCCCGTTCTTCCCGTAAATTGAGCAGGCATGGGAGATAACAGTGTTGTGAGCGATCCGTTGACCTTTCCAATCCGTGCTCAGTTTGAGGTGCCCAGCAGGACTACGCCCTCATTTCGGGTGCGTCGCCGGGTAGCGGGCGAACTCCCTCGGCACATGGCGGGAGAGACCCCTTTTGAGGCATATCGCACGCCGTTGCTGCAATTTGTGGCCGACTGGAACCGCTCCTCCGCTAAACCGACCATGATGGAGCAGGCTCCCTCCTATGAGGGCTCGGACCCTTATCTTTTGCCTTCCATCGCTTCGGTAGTCCATGCCCTGGCTGACCGGCACGGCCTGCCGGTGCCCGACTGGGTGTGGAGCCACAAACTCCCAGAAGACTGGGTGTTGTTCTGCGAACCCGGAGACACCGCCTCCTACTTCTGGCAACGAGGGGTAGAGAACGCTCCGTCCACATGTGCTTACCATCGCGTCTACTTCCACCGCCGACTGTTGGACAAAGGCACCCCGGACTGGTGGTTGCCGTGGACCTAACCTCCCAGCGCATAGTTGAAGTCTTTCTACAGGTGGATGCCGAGCTTTACACTCTGACCAGCCCAATGTCACGACGTGATGATCGCCGGCGGCGCCGCAGTGGCACTGTTATGGAACCAACAACGCATCACCAACGACGTAGACATCGTCTCTGAAGGAATGACTCCACAGTTACGGAAGGCCGTAGCCCGCGTAGCCCGAGACTACGACCGAACACGATTGGTTCAACGATGCCGCAAAGCTGAAGGCTCCAGCCAGCGAGGTAGAGCAGCCCATAGCTGTGTTCGAGGGAACACGACTGCGGGTGTTTGCCGCGCCGGCCAGCTACGTCCTCACAATGAAGTTGGTGTCGGGCCGGGACATAGATAAATACGACATCCCTGCGTTGGTCCGAGCCTCCAGGGTGCAATCAAAAGAAGACCTTTACAACTTAGTAGAGCAGGCTTACCCACCTCGTCTTATCTCGGCCGCTACTGGCTACCTCATCGACCAGGTGTGGGAACAACACCAACGAAACCTTGACTAAACGGCACCACAGTGAAGGCCACGGCCTTTCGATCGACTTCTGACCCGAGTTTGGCGGGTGGTTTGGTGTTTTACCAGGTCAGGAGGCATACGCGAAGAAGGTGTTTCCACTACATTCGGTGTTTGAGGCCGATGGTGGGGTTAGGTGATGGTGGCTTTGTCCCAGGTGCGGGTGTCGACTCCGATAGCGGCGAGTGCCCGGGTTTGTAGGGGGGTGCGTCGGGTGGTGAGCGTGATCCGGTGGTTGTTGGTGGTCAGTTCC
>MPNA01000080.1 GCA_002238785.1 bacterium OM1 bin76
CCAGGCGTGCGACCCGCCCTGACCAGGCGGACCATCTCCGCTCGGAACTCCGCCGGGTACGGCCGTCTCGTCTTTGGCATGCTCTGACACTCCTCTCAGGGAACAATCCCAAGTCTTAGAGTGTCCATGCGTGTTTAGATACGGGCTGGTAGGTCCCTGGTGGGGATGGCTCAAGTGTCCATGCCCTTGCCCATCTGGGTCGGTGGCTTTTTTGGTGATTGCCTCCCCACCGGGGACTCAACCGGCTTGGTGAGTGTCGCTTGATAGGAGCCCGGAAAGGCCACCATGGTTCTTCCCCAACGCATGGTTGCGCATCGCCGAGCCGGTCTACTGGTAGGTACCAGATGGTCAGGAAGGATAGGGCAATCATGGTGGTTGTGGGGATAGACTCGCACAAGGACACCCTGGCGGGTGAACCGCCCCGGTTTCCCCGGAGACTCGATTAGTTGGGAGATAATGGAGTCATGGGAAGACCGATCATGTATTCACCGGAGGTTCGGGAGCGGGCTGTCCGGATGGTGTTGGAGCATCGGGGGGAACACCGCTCGGAGTGGGCGGCCATCTGTTCGATAGCTGAGAAGTTCGGCTGCGCGTCGGAGACGCTGCGGCTGTGGGTTCGCCGGGCTGAGCGAGACCAGGGCCTGCGGCCCGGGTTGACGTCCGATGAGCAGACCGAGTTGCGGGATCTGCGCCGGGAGGTTCGGGAACTGCGCCGGGCGAATGAGATCTTGCGGAAAGCGTCTGCGTATTTCGCCCAGGCGGAGCTCGACCGCCGACCGAGACGATGACCTCCTTCGTGGACGAACACAGGAAGGACTACGGGGTCGAGCCGATCTGCGCTGAGTTGCCGATCGCCCCGTCCACCTATTACGAGCACAAACGCCGCGAACGCGAACCGGAGCGTTGCTCGGCCCGGTCCCGGCGCGACGCTGAGTTGCGGTCTCAGATCCGGAGGGTGTGGGAATCGAACTTCGGGGTGTACGGTGCCCGCAAGGTGTGGCGCCAGCTTCACCGTGAAGGGGTTGTGGTGGCCCGCTGCACGGTGGAACGACTGATGCGCCTCGAAGGCCTGAAAGGCGTGGTCAGAGGCGAAACCAAACGCACAACCATCCCCGACGAGGACGCGGCGAGACCGGCTGATCTGGTAGACCGCAGCTTCGAAGCCGACCGTCCGGACCGGCTGTGGCTCGCCGACCTGGAGCGCCACGAGGCGTTTTCTGACCGTGCGGTGGTGAAAGGACACCGCTTCGTGCTCGTCGCAGCGGGCATGTTGAAGCTGAGGGCAGCCTGAACCCCGGGAACAGGGGTGAGGGTGGACAGCAGCCCTGACAACGACGGGACG
>MPNA01000081.1 GCA_002238785.1 bacterium OM1 bin76
GTGCGCCGGCCTCCAAGCGAGACATAGCTGGTGTCCAAAGCGGCCAGGCGAAGATTCCTGAGGGCTTCCTGCTCAACGTCGACAGGCATCAGCACCGACGAAAGTATTGGAGGAAGGAGGAAGGGCACTCTCCTCGATCAGCAGGTTCTCCAGGGTTTCCGCCACGGTGCACTCCTTCGTCGTTTCTTGACTCGCTCCCCGAATTCGGGGGCGCTGAATTCGTTGGGCAGGCCGATGATTTCCCGATATGGCCATGGTAGACGGCAAATCGGCCGGGGCACGCTGCTCTCCACCTGTGGAGCAAAAGGCAAGTGCCTGTCAATCGCTTAGGGTTATCACCAGTCCGATCCGTGTGCTTCATCCTACTGGAGCTACCGGTATGGCGGCGGGAACGAACCGAACGGCGTTCCGCTTATCGCCAGCGGCGTTTTTGCTCGTAATGGCCGGAGTGGCTGTGGATCTACGAAAACCCTGGCGAGCAAGGACAGCGCCCTTGGTGGCACCTATCTGCTCAAATGACAGGCGCATCCCTAGGTGGACAGGGTGACGGGCAACTTGGCACAGATCGGATCGACCCCAAACTCTTCCCGGTATCGGTCCACGAACAAGGCTAGGAAGGGGTGCCGGGGTTTAGAGAAACTTCGCACGGCAACCCCCCCCACCCCCCGGTCAGTACCTCCCCGAGAGGTCAGCAGAGGCCCTTAGCCCCAGAGCACCTCTTATACCGGGAGACAGCCGGCTTCAGGATTCAAACCCCGGTGAGGGAGGGGGGTGCCGACACATGCGGTCGAACCGATGGCTTCACCAGCCAACGGGTCGGGCCTTCTCGGTTTTAGCAGTGCGGGTCTTTTGCGTCACCGTGATACAAATCGTCCACCAGGGAGTCCAACGTAGCCTCTTGCTCTGAAACGTCGGCTTCGAGGTCCAAGTTAAGCATTGCGAGGATTTCGTTCACCACCGTGACGATGGGCGTTTGTTGTTCCATTGATACATCGGCGATCGGCAAGTGTTTCCAGTCATCGGGATAGAGGTGTAGGTTGCTCCGCCGGTTGGCCATCAGGTAATTGCGAGCAACGCTGGAGTTCATAACTCCAATGAGGTACTTGATGTTGAAGCGTCTGCTTGTGTCTTCTAGGTCTTCGCGGGTTGGGTCTGTGCTCGGGTGGCGTCGTTGATGCCGGTATTTGGCCTTCTTAGCCTCAATCCACCGATTTGACCGTCTGGGGGTGGGGTTACGCGGGCTTTTCGGTTGTTCGGGAGCGTGAGGGATGGTTTTGTGCCGGGTGTGTGAGGTTTGATGGGTGTTTGCTTGGTTTGGG
>MPNA01000036.1 GCA_002238785.1 bacterium OM1 bin76
CTTTTCACAAGAAGTGCCTCCTCTGTCTGGGTCCTAGCGGTCTTTGATAACAGCTATTCTCCCAGGTCAGAGAGGCACTTCACAGCATTTCACCCCCACACACCCCCCAACCACCGGTGGATCTAGGCTAAAGAAGAAGCCCGAGCCGTCTTGGGTTCGGGACTCACTTTCGTTGTCGATCTTTCGCTTAGCGGGCAGGCGGGGGATAGAGAAGGCCGCCATCGGTGTAAAGGGCGTTCAAACCGCGTTCCAGGCCTAAAGGGCTCAGATGCCGATCGTAGACCTCGGCGTAGTTGCCGACCTGCTTGATCACCTGATAGAAGGCGTCGGCGGGAAGACCCATCTTGGTCTGAAGCTCGTCCTCCGTGGCGCCCAACAGGCGACTGGCCTCACCGTCCACCTCCACGATGGAATCCACGTTGGAGGAGGTGATGCCCTTCTCTTCGGCGATCAGCATGGCAAACACAGTCCAGGTGACCACGTCGCCAAAGCGGGACTGGTTCTGAATCCAGGCGGGACCGAGAGGTTCCTTGGAAATGGGCACCGCCGGGAATATCACCCAGTCCTCACCTGCGGCGCCTTCGGTGGCCTTGCGGGAGACCAGTCCTGAACCGTCGGTAGTCACTACGTCGCAGGCACGTGACTTGAAATTCTCCAATACCACGTTGAAGTCCTCAAAGGTGCTCAGCGTGATGTTGATCCCCATCGCCGATGCCGTCTCCGTGATGTTCTTCTCGGTGGTGGTACCGGCGTTTGTGCAGACTACCGCGCCATCGATGTCCTCAACGTCGGACATAGAGGTGAACCCGTCCGCGCCTTTCGCCATGAGTTGTTGGCCGTCGTAGTAGGTCGTGGGCCCAAAGTCGAGCCCCAGGTCGGTGTCGCGGCTCTGCGTCCAGGTGGTGTTGCGGCTCAACAAGTCGATCAGGCCCGAGTTCACGGCTTCGAAGCGAGCGGCGGCGGTCAACGCCTCGAATCTCACGGCATCGGCATCGCCGAATATGGCGGCGGCGACCGCCCTACACAATTCCACATCAAACCCTGTGAAAGCTCCTGACGAGTCCTTGTAACCAAACCCTGGCAGAGTCTCGTTCACCCCGCAGTTCAATTCTCCACGAGCGGTAACCACGTCCAGCAGGTCCTCAGCCTCCGTGGCAGCGGGTTCGGCCGCTTGGGTGATGGCAGAGGCGGTGGTGGTTGTCTCCTCGACGTCGCCTCCGCAGGCAACGACCACCAGGGCCAAAGCAACCAGTGCTAAGGGGGCCTTCTTCATGCCGGATTCATCCTACCCTCCAAGAACGAGACCCGGGCTGTGGTGAGCCCGGGTCTCCTCTTCTTGATCGCTTGTGCGTAATTTAACGGGCGGGCGGTGGGTAGAGAAGACCGCCATCGCCGTAGAGAGCGTTCAAACCTCGCTCGAGGCCCAGCGGCGTGAGGTGCCGGTCGTAGACCTCGCCATAGTTGCCAACCTGCTTGATCACCTGATAGAAGGCGTCTGCAGGGAGGCCCATCTTGGTCTGCAACTCGTCCTCAGTGACGCCGAGGAGTCGACTTGCCTCACCATCGAGTTCGGTCATGCTGTCAATGTTGGAGGAGGTGATGCCCTTCTCCTCGGCGATCAGCATGGCAAAGACCGTCCAGTTGACCACATCGCCGAAGCGGGACTGGTTCTGAATCCAGGCGGGACCGAGAGGTTCCTTGGAAATCGGAACCGAGGGGAATATCACCCAGTCCTCACCAGCCGCCCCTTCGGTGGCCTTGCGGGAGACCAAGGTCGACCCGTCACTGGTCACCACATCGCAGGCGGCGGACTTGAAGCCCTCAATCACCACATTGAAATCTTCAAAGGTGCTCAGGGTGATGTTGACCCCCGCGGCCGCGGCCGCTTCGGTCATGTTCTTCTCGGTGGTGGTACCGGCGATAGCGCAAACCGTGGCGCCCTCTATCTCCTCCAAGGTTGACCCGGAACTGAACCCCTGCTCTCCTCGGGCCATCAACTGCTGGCCGTCGTAGTAGGTGGTAGGTCCGAAGTCAAGGCCCAGGTCGGTGTCGCGGCTTTGCGTCCAGGTGGTGTTACGTACCAGAAGGTCGACCAGGCCAGAGGTCAGAGCCTCAAAGCGGGCGGCGGCGGTCAGTGCCTCGAACCTGACTGCTTCGCTGTCTCCGACAACTGCGGCAGCCACGGCCCGGCACAGATCAATGTCGAAGCCCGTGAACGTCCCGGCGGCATCCTTGTAGCCGAATCCTGGAATGGTCTCATTGACCCCGCAGTTCAACTCGCCGCGGGCAATCACCACATCCAACACGTCTTCGGTCTCTACAGGAACTTCTACTTCAACAATAACGGTTTCCGGCGGTTGATCGGCCGCCGTGGTGGCCGTATCCTCGGTATCGCCGCACGCCGCCAGGATCATGGTCAAAGCTACTAAAACGATGGCTGTTCTCTTCATGAGGAGTGCCTCCTCTTTCCTAGTCGGCCGTTCAGCCGACTAAACAACGGATATTCGGGTTCAGGCGCAGCCTCGGGCTGGGCCGAACAACGCAAGCGTAATTCTCCCCGATGCTAGCACTGTTAAGTGCGACTGAAGGATATTGGCGCCGTATCGGCTACAGGCCGCGACCGCGCCTCACTCCGCACCTGCCGACTCGCCGGAGGCCTTGGGCCTGGGTCCGAAACGGAATATGGAGTAGCCGAGTAGCCCGGCTAGCAGCGAACCCGTCAAGATTCCCAGCTTGGCCTGGTCCGTCAACATCGGGTCGACGAAAGCCAGACTGGAGACAAAGATGGCCACGGTAAAGCCGATCCCGGCCACCGCTGCCAAGGCAACCACATCGCGACCCTGCATGCCTTCAGGTAATCGTCCCCACCCCAATTTCACCGCCAGCCAGGTGAAGAGGCTGATCCCCACGGTCTTACCCAGCAGCAGACCCAACGCAGTGCCCATCGCCACCGGCTTCAGCAATTGACCGATATCATCACCGATCCGTACGCCTGCATTGGCCAGGGCGAAGATGGGAAGCACCAAAAAGGAACTCCAAGCCAGCAACCGATGCTCGTTTCTGGCCAGGGGCGCCACCGACTCGCGCGCCACCTCCGCCAGGGTCATTATCTGGTGGTCGGCTTCTTCACGCTGGTGGTAGGTGACGATGTGGCGAGGGAACGAATTGAGAAGGGCCTGTCCCTTGTCGTATAGCTCTTCGGCGGAATACATGGGCCGCGCCGGGGTTATGAAAGCCAAGGCCACTCCCACCAACGTGGGGTGCACGCCTGCCTCATGAACGCAAAACCAGGCCACCAGCGACGCCGGGATGTAAAAGGTGCGGGCACGTATTCCGGCCCGGCCCGCAACCGCGATGACAATCAAAGTCACTATCCCCCAGGTCAGCCAGTTCCAGGCCAGGTCCTCCGAGTAAAACAGGGCAATGATTGCTATCGCTCCCACGTCGTCGGCGATGGCCAGAGCCAGAAGGAACAATTTGGCGCCGGAAGACGCCCGGTTTCCCACCAGCGACAAAACCCCCAGCGAGAAGGCGATGTCGGTGGCGGTGGGGACTGCCCACCCGCTCAGGGCCTCTCCCCCTTCTCCGACCACCAGCACGATGTACACCAACGCCGGCACCAGCATTCCTCCTGCCGCCGCCATTACCGGCAGCGTTGCCGCCTTCGGGTCCCGCAACCGGCCCAGCACCAACTCCCGCTTTATCTCCAAACCCACCACGAAGAAAAAGAAGGTCATCAGGGCGTCGTTCACGAAGATCTGGAACGTCTCGCTGAGATGTATGGGCCCGACCGTCACGTCGATGGGGGTGTTCCAAAAGGCGAAATAGCTGTCCGACCACGGTGAATTGGCCCAGACCATGGCCACCGCCGCCATCAGCAGCAACAGGGCCCCCGTGGAGGCCTCTATCTTCATGAACTTCTGGATGGGGCGGACGAATCGCCGGGGCACGAATCGATTGGAGTCGATCCAGGTTTCGTGTAAAGGTTCCCTCAGCACTGACCCGACTCCTATTCCCCTATCGAGCGCCCGGCCGACCCGAGGTCCGAGCAGGCGAGGGCTACCCGATCCGCCATGGCCTGTTGCGCTCTTCTCATATAGGAACGAGGATCATATACCTTCTTGTTGCCCACCTCCCCATCCACCTTCATAACCCCTGAATAATTGGTGAACATGTGATCTGCCACTGACCGGGTCAAAGCGTACTGGGTGTCGGTATCGATGTTCATCTTCACCACCCCATAGCCCACCGTCTCCCGGATGTCCTCCGGGCTGGAACCGCTCCCGCCATGAAAGACCAGGTAGTGACGATACCCGTACCGTTCCTCGGTGGCATTCTGCCCTTCACGAAGGATGCTGGGGCGAAGCTCGACCTTCCCGGGTTTGTAGACACCATGGACATTTCCGAAAACCGCCGCCAGCATGTAGTGGCCCCGTTCTCCCACTCCAAGCCTCTCGGCCACGGCCATCATGTCTTCCGCAGTGGTGTACAACTTCCGGCGATCCACGTTGGTGTGATCCATAGTGTCCTCCACGCCGCCGACGATCCCGATTTCCAACTCCAAGAGCACCTCTTGGGCGGCGCACTCTTCCAGGAGTTCGGCCGCCAGAGCCAGGTTCTCCTCCAAAGGCAGGGCGGAGGCATCCAGCATGTGGCTTTGGAAGAGTTGCCCCAGGCCATTGGCGCGGCGCCGGGCGGTCTCGGCAAGCAGTGGTCGGATGAACCCGTCCACCCGGTCGGGCTGGCAGTGGTCGGTGTGCAGGGCGATGAACATCGGGTAGCGGTCCGCCACCGTGTGTGCGAACTCGGCCAAGGCCTGGGCACCAAGTGCCATGTCGTTCACTCTTGTGCCCGATAGGAACTGGCCCCCGCTGGTCGATACCTGGATGATTCCATCTGACCCTGCTTCCGCGAATCCCGCCAAAGCGGCGTTGAGGGTTTCGCTGGAGCTGACGTTGATGGCAGGAAAGGCGTATCCCTGCGAACGGGCCGACTCGAGCATCGCAAGGTATTGGGAAGGACTAGCGATCGGCATCTGCCACCTCCGTGGAAAGCATGTACCTCAAAATAGCACCACCGACCAGCTAGATTTCCGTCTTCCCGGCGGGTCTCAGGAAATTGCCAAGCAGGCGTTTGCCCTCCGAGGTGAGAATGCTCTCAGGATGGAACTGCACCCCCGCCACCGGTAGAGAACGATGGCGCACTCCTTGGATGACCCCCTCTTCGCTCCATGCGCACGCTTCCAGGACCGGTGGTAACTCGGTGATAGCCAACGAGTGGTAGCGGGTTGCCACAAAGGGGTTGTCACAGCCCTCGAAGACCCCTTTCCGGTCGTGTCTTATCGGGGATGTCTTGCCGTGGCGGGGTTCCGGCGCCGCGCCCACCTGGCCGCCATAGGCGACTGCCACCGCCTGATGCCCGAGACAGACTCCCAGGGTCGGCACTTTGGACCCGAACGCTCTTACGTAGTCGACCGAGAATCCGGCGTTCTCGGGGCGCCCGGGCCCCGGGGAGATTATCAATCTGTCCACCCCCCAGCCCAGGGCTTCCTCCGCCGTGGTCACATCACTTCTCACCACCACGGGATCGGTGCCCAACTCGCCGCAGTATTGAGCCAGATTGAAGGTGAACGAGTCGTAATTGTCCAGAATCAGAACCCGCATCACCACGCCAGATTACCAAGCCGACCCTCGACCTCGCGCTGAACTCGGTTTTCGGCCGCAAGACCTTCAAACCCCGGCCTCGCGAGTGGGGGGCCGGTCCGCTACTCTCTAGGATGGAAAGATGCCAGTCTCGAAGAAACGAAAAGGCGCCCGCCAGCGCAAGCCCACCCCTCCCCGCAATCCTGTTAAGGCCTCGAGCCCATCGCCCCGATGGTATGTGATAACCATGGCCGGTCTGATGGGCGTGGGCCTGATCCTGGTCCTGCTTCGCTTTGTCCTTGGGTTGGATCAGCTGTGGCTCGTGGGTGGACTTGCCTTGATTGCGGTGGGGTTCCTGATGACCACCGGATACCGCTAGCCCGAACCCTCCGGTCGCCAGACCGCCACCATATCCTCTCGACAGTGCCGAGGCGCAGCCGTCTTGGACACGCTGGCGACCCTCACTGTCAGCTCCGTGCCGCAGAGGGTGCAGCGGTAGTCCTGCACGGCCTCCACCACCATGTCGGGATCGGGCTTGTGGGGTGGAACAGCCAAGGCGCGCAGGAACCACAGGCAGAGCCGCCACACCACCACCCCGATCAGAAGGGCGATGACCAGGTTGAGGACGCTGATCAACGCCTAAGCAGCGGATTCGTTCAGAGCTTTTCGATGACGGTGGCGTTGGCCATACCACCGCCCTCACACATGGACTGCAGGCCGTAGCGGGTATCGGTGCGAACCATCTCATGCACCAGGGTGGTAAGAAGCTTCGCCCCCGAGGCGCCCAGGGGATGTCCAAGGGCTATCGCTCCCCCGTTGACGTTGGTGCGTTCCCACAGCCCCTCCACATCGCTGCCCCCGTGCTCCGCCCGCCAAGCCCCGACCACCGACGAGAAAGCCTCGTTTATCTCGAACAGCCCGATGTCGTCAATGGTCAGACCGGCCCGATCCAGTGCCTTGGCCGTTGCCGGAATAGGACCTGTGAGCATCATCACCGGGTCAACTCCCGCCAGGGCGAAGGAGACGAACCGCGCCATAGGCGTCAGATCCAATTGAGAAGCCCGCTCTTCACTCATGATCAGCACGGCCGCAGAGCCATCTGAGATCTGTGACGAGTTTCCAGCGGTTATCTTGCCGTCGGCCTTGAAAGCCGGCGGCAGGCCGGCCAATGCCTCCGTGCTGGTGGTTCTACGAATCCCTTCGTCCTCTGTCATGACTTCTCTTTGCCCACCAACGGTCACCGTCACCGGCTGGATCTGAGACTGGAAACGTCCTTCGTCGGTTGCCCTTGCAGCGCGTTGATGGGACTGAAGCGAGATCAGATCAAGTTCCTCGCGGCTCAAGCCCCACTTGTCTGCGATCAGTTCGGCCGAGATGCCCTGCGGAACCAGGCCGTTGGCATAACGTTCCATCACCTGGGGGCCGAACGGAAGACCGGGCCCCAGTTCAGCGGTGACACCCATCGGAACCCGGGTCATGGACTCCACCCCTGCAGCAATGACCACGTCGTAGGCGCCTGCCATCACACCCTGTGCGGCAAAGTGAGCGGCCTGCTGGGAGGAACCGCACTGCCGGTCAATGGTGACTCCCACAACCTCCTCGGGGAATCCGGCTGCCAGAGCGGCGTTACGAGCGACATTGAGACCCTGTTCCCCCGTCTGGCTCACGCATCCGCATATCACATCCTCCACCAGGCCCGGATCCAGATCGTTGCGTTCCACCACAGCGGCCAAGGAAAGGGCCGCCAGGTCGACCGCGTGTATTCCGGACAGCTTGCCCTTGCGCCTGCCTGCCGGAGTGCGCACCGCATCTACGATTACAGCCGATTTCATCTTCCTTGCTCCTCTCAAAAATGGTCAGTCACCAAAGGCGTGGAGACGATGGGACTTGAACCCACGACCTCCTGCTTGCAAAGCAGGCGCTCTTCCAGGCTGAGCTACGTCCCCCGGAGAACACAAGGATACTTCGTCTGTGGAGGTTCGGTTCGGTGTGTAATATTCTTTCCGCAGAGGGCTCATAGCTCAGGTTGGTTAGAGCGCATCCCTGATAAGGATGAGGTCCCTGGTTCAAATCCAGGTGGGCCCACCGATACCCGTCGCATCAGATCTCACACGGCTGATTCTTACGCGACTCCGGTTTGTTCGTGGGAGACAGCCCTCACCGGTTGGCTCGCCCCGCCTTGGCTCATCGCCGGTCTGTTTACCGGGGAGGCTCTTTCCCCCCGAAGGTCAGTGGTGTGCTTCGGCCGGCGTGTCGGCTTTGGTCATCCGGTAGCCGACGCGGGGAACGGTAAAGATGTACTTGGGATCAGCGGCATCGTCGCCCAACTTTCGCCGCAGCCTCTTGACAGTGGTGCGGATGGTCCCGCCTCCCCCGTTGTGCCACAACCCCCACACCTGGCGAAGCAGATGGTCATGGCTCAAGACGCGTCCGGCATTGACCGAGAACTCCGACAGCAAGTTGTACTCTGTCGCAGTCAGTTGCACGGCCTGCCCGGACACCGTCACCCTCCGTTCGGCATAGTTGATAACCAAGTCCGCCAGCACAAAGGGCTCCGGCGGCTCCCGTCGCTCCGGCGTGGCATGCCTTCGCAGTGCTGCCCGGATCCGCGCCACCAGTTCTGTTGGGGCAAAGGGCTTCACCACATAGTCGGCAGCCCCGATTTCCAAGGCTCTGGCATTGATCTCGTCTCTCCCGTACTCGGACAGGCAGATGACCGGAACGTCGGTAACGCCGAGAATCGCATTCAAAAGGGCCACACCGTCAGTGCTTGACAAAACCAGATCGAGCACCACCAGGTTGGGCTTGCTCACTCCGATGTGCTCCAGGGCCTGCTCGGGATCCCCGGGTGCGATGACCGCGAAACCCGCGTTTGTAAGAGCGTCCTGAACGTATCTGAGGGTTGGAAGGTCATCATCAACTACAAGTACCCCGACCTGCTCTCCCGCCCGAGCCTGTGTGAAAGTGGGATCGGACAGCGTCCTGGAGCCGGTCCCGAGTGCTTCCATCATCGGAAGAGTGAAGCTAAGCCAGTTTGGCTTGTCCGGTCCCTCGCTTTCCGCCCAGACCCGGCCGCCATGAGCTTCCACGATGCCCTTGCAAATGGCGAGATGTAATCCCGAACCCAACACTTCCCGTCCCCCCTCAGTCCCCTCGACCCGCGAGTACTTCCTGAACAGATCCATAAGTCGCTGAGCACGCACTCCCCGTCCCTGTTCGGCAACGGACACCTTGACGTGGAAACCTTCCCGCACGGCCCGCACCCGGGTGGGGGATGACTCATCGGAGAACCTGGCTGCGTTGGACAGGAGTTTGGTAAGGACCTGCACAATCCTGGTCCGGTCAGCCTTGACCAAGGGGAGATCCGGATCGACATCCATGCTGATGTCATCGGGGCCTCCTCCGTTTAGAAAGGCGTTCTTGGCCTCACTGACAAGGACGGCCACCTCTGCAGGTTCCGGGAGGATTGACAAGGTGCCCGTCTCGATGCGGGCCGCATCAAGGAGATCCCGAATCAGGGCACGCATTTGGTTGGCCTGTGAGTCAATGATGCGAACCAGGTGAACCGTCTCCGCCGGGTCCAAGGTGTACAGCGATTCCAGCAAAGTGGTGGCCGATCCCTTGATCGAGGTCAACGGAGCCCGCAACTCCCGGCTCACCATGTCCAGGAACTCGGACCGAAGTCGTTCCAATTCTCGCAGCGGGGTTATGTCCTGGAAGGTGACTACCACAGACTCGGTCTCACCGCTGTCCGACCGGATCGGGGTGACGTTGACAAGGGCTGTGGCGCTCCGCCCATTGGGGACGTTTATGGTGACCTCCTCCGCTCGCACCGTCTCCCTGCCGGCCAAGACCTTCGCCAGAGGAAACCTGTCGAGACCGATCTCCAACCCATTCGACAGTTGTACTGTCATCACTTTCAAGAGGTGCTCGGCTGACACCTCCGGCGAGTGCAGGTAACTCACCATCCTCTTCGCTTCCTGATTTATGGCTATCGGAAGGGCCGTCCTCCCATCGAAAACCAGGACGCCTATCGGTGTTGCGTTGATGAGGCCCTCCAGGTCGATCGTGACCTCTCCCCGGCGGTCGTGCTTCCGCGCGTAGATGATGGCTGCCCCCGCTTGGGAGGCGAACACCTCCAGTGCCTGTCGATCGGCCTGTGTGAACACCCCCCCTTCTTTGTTGGCAATATAGAAGTTGCCGACGTCTGATCCCTGAAAACAAATCACTGTCGACAAAAAGGACGTCAGTTCCGGCGAACACTTGGTTCCACCCACCGAAGTGATATAGTTTGCGACATCATCGGGGCTCGGTAGCGGGTCGAGTTGGCGAGAACCGAAAGGATGCTCGAGGACTTCAGCGACGTTGCTTTCGTCGAGCGTCAATCCATGGGTAACGAAGTCTTGGATCTGGCCAGATCCGTCAAGCACTGCGATCCCACCCTGCCGGGCCCCGGTCAAAGCACAGGCACCCACCACGACTTCCCGCAAGACGCTTTGGAAATCCAAACCTGCATTTGGCCTCAAAAGCGTCTCTTGCAATCCGGAGGCACGATCCCGACGCGCTCCTACCTTTCGTTCCAGCGCGTCGGGTTGATTCAACTCATCACCTCTTCTGGGTCAGCATTATATGCCAAGTTATGGCAGGTGCGGGGGCGTACCGCCCTCGCCGGCCTTTTCGCCGCCACTTTCCTGCGTCAGTCCGGTCATGGCCACAGGGTCTTTTACGGAGACTCCCCTAGGCCCTCGCGATAGCCTCTGACATGTTGCGGACGGTCTCTGCGGGTCAGTCTTTTTGCACCACCATGGTGGGCTCATCGGGATCCAGGGGGCCGCCTTGCTCCCCCGAGGGCAATGATGCAACCTGCGGAGAATCGGTGGCGGGAGCCGCCACGACCACAGGAACAACGTTTTCCTCCAGCAACACTACTTCCACCCCTCCCACCACATCGGCTACCAGGTTGTACATGATTGCCCCCAATGTGGTGAGACCGCAGGACATGACCGCCCACACCACAGCCAGAATGGCCGAAAGGCGAACGAACTGTTCGGTGTTGGCAAAAGGTGCCTCGCCAGTATCCAGCAGCGTGATCTGGATCAGGAATTCGGTGATTCTTTGGGGTATGCCCGACCTCTCCACCACCTCCCAGAACATCACAGAAGCCAGCATGAAGGCAAATGCGGCCACCAGGTAAACGATAAAGGAAACCTTTAGCACCGTCCACGGGTCTATGCGCCGAATGACTCGACGGACCCGGTGAACCGAGTGCGTGGGCTGCGTATCTAGCACCACAAAGAGCCTACCGGAGCGTCCCAGGCTATAGCGTGCCCCCGTCAGTTGCCGTTGTCACCTGGAACGATCTCGAAGGCCGACAGCGTCTCGTCTTCTCCTAACTGCATGACCGTGACACCCGTGGCGTAGCGGCCCTGCACACTCACCGACGACACTGCCGTTCGAATGGCAATTCCTTGAGCAGAGATAAGCATCACCTCGGTCTCCGGACCAACGGCGCGGGCCCCGACCAAGACTCCTCGCGCCTTGGCAAGTTTGATGGCGATTACGCCCTGGCCCCCCCGGAAACGCGGCTTCGCCTCTTCCGTCTGCGGCAGGAACAGTTTCATCTTGGTGCGTTTGGCAAACCCCCTGGAGGTAACCAGCAAAACCTCGTCACCCTCCATATCGGAGCAGGCGCCGACCACCTGATCTCCTTCTGCGAGTCTCATCCCGATTACTCCCCGGGCCACTCTACCCATGGGGCGGATATCCCCTTCGTGGAACCGGATTCCCTTCCCGCTCTGGGTGAACAGCAACAGGTCATTCTTGCCGTTGGTGGACCGGACCGCAACCAGTTCGTCATCGGGTGACAGGTTTATGGCCCGCAGTGTCCTGTACGTAGAGTCGTAAGCCTTCAATTCGGTCTTCTTCACCATTCCTCGGCGTGTGACCATCACCAAGTACTTCACCGTCTCGTAGTCACGGGTGTCAACTATCGCCTGGATCCTCTCCTCAGGCTCGATGGGCAACACGGCATGGACCAGTACTCCTTTTCCGGTCCGGGACTGCCGGGGGATCTCGTGGGCCCGCAGTCGGTGCACCACTCCCCGATTGGTGAAGAACAGCAGGTACGAGTGGGCTGTGGTGTGAACCAGGTTGGAGATGACGTCTCCCTCGGCAAGCTTGGCGGCCTTCACGCCCCTTCCGCCCCTCCCCTGGGTCCGGTAGGCTCCGGCCTTTACGGACTTGACATATCCGCTGCGGGACACGGTGACGATCAACTCCTCGTCCTCGATCAAATCCTCGATCGACATCTCCCCCAGATCAGGGATCAGGCGACTGCGTCGGGGGACGGCGAACCGCTTCTTTATCGCTTGGAGGTTGGATCGGATTATCGAACGCCGGCGGGCCGGTTTGGCAAGAATGTCTCGCAGGTCGGCAATTGCCTCCCGTAATTCCTCCAACTCGTTGGCCAGTTTCTCGGACTCCAGGGCCGTCAGGCGCCGCAGCGGCATGTCAAGAATCGCATTGGCCTGGATTTCGGAGAGTTCGAACCGCTCCCTGAGACGAGTCCGCGCCTGGGGGGTGTTTGCCGAAGACCGGATGATCTCGATCACCTCGGTGATGTTGTCGACTGCGATGCAAAGGCCTTCCAGGATATGAGCCCGGGCCAAGGCCTTGTCCAAGCGAAAGCGGGTCCTTCGCTCCACCACCTCCATCTGCTGGTCGACGTAGTACCCAAGCGCCTCCCGGATTCCCAGCACGCGGGGTACCCCATCCACCAGCGCCACCATGTTCACCCCGAAAGTGGTCTGCAGTTGGGTCCGCTTGTAAAGCTGGTTCATGACCACCTTGGGAACCGCCCTCCTCTTCAACTCGATCACGAGCCGAGTCCCCACCCGGGAGGAGGACTCGTTCCGCAGGTCGGCGATGGTGCGGATCTCCTTCTGGTTCACCAAGTCAGCGATCTTCTCCAGCACCCGGTCCTGGGAGACCTGGTAGGGAAGCTCGGTGACCACTATGGCGGTGCGACCCTTGCGGATCTCCCGAGGTTCGGCCACCGCCCGCATTTTCACCGAACCCCTCCCGGTCAAAAGCGCTTGCTTAACGGCCTCGTCGGAGATGATCTCCCCGCCCGAGGGGAAGTCGGGACCCTTCACGTACTTGAGTAGGTCGGAGGCCGGACAGTCCGGATAGTCCAGTAGGTAGAGGCAGGCGTCAATCACCTCACCCAGGTTGTGGGGAGGAATATTGGTGGCCATTCCCACCGCGATTCCCTGGGCGCCGTTGACCAACAGATTCGGGAACTTCGAGGGCAACACCACCGGCTCCCGATGTTCCCCGTCGTAGTTCTCCACGAAGTCGACGGTGTCCTCGTTGATTCCCTCCAACATGGACAGGGCGATCTTTGAGAGTCGGCACTCCGTATAACGCATCTGGCCCGGCGGGTCCTCGATGCTGCCGAAGTTCCCCTGGGGATCCACCAACGGATGGCCCAGGCTGAAATCCTGACCCAGGCGGACCAGCGCGTCGTAGATCGCCTGATCGCCGTGGGGATGGAACCTGGCCATGACGTCTCCCACCACAGTGGCGCACTTGCGGTGGCGACCGTTCGGCGTCAGGTTGGCCTGGCTCATAGAGTGGATGATCCTCCGCTGAACGGGCTTTAATCCGTCCCGAACATCCGGCAATGCTCGGGCAACGATCACCGACATGGCGTATTCCAAAAAAGACTGCGACATCTCGTCGGTCAGTTCGATCCCCGGTCCGCTGTAGAGCGTGGGGTTCAATGGTGGTCGATCGTCGTTCATACGTCGAGGAAGCGGATGTCGGAGGCGTTGGTCCGTATGAACTCTCGGCGGGCGGCCACGTCGTTGCCCATAAGCGTGCGGAAAAGTTCACCGGTCTCCGAGGCGGCCGCCGAACTGTCGATCTGTACCTTCAGGAGAGTCCGGGTCTTTGGATTCATGGTGGTCTCCCACAACTCGTCGGGGTTCATCTCTCCCAAGCCCTTGAACCGGGTGGGGTTGATCTTGGGGTGCTTGCGGCGGAAATCCTCCAATTCCTGGTCGTTCTTGAGGTAGATCACCTTGGCGCCCCGCTTGACGCGATATAGCGGAGGTTGCGCAACATAGACGTACCCACGTTCCAGCAAACCCCGCATGTTGCGAAATAGCAGGGTAAGGAGAAGGGTCCGGATGTGGGACCCGTCCACATCGGCGTCCGTGAGCAGCACCAGTTTGTGGTAACGACACTTTTCGATGTCGAATTCCTCGCCTATCCCGGTTCCCACCGCGGTGATGATCGAACGCACCTCCTTGTTCATGAGGGCTTTCCCCAGACGGGCCCGCTCCACATTCAGGATCTTTCCCCTGATGGGGAGAATTGCCTGGATGTGGGAATCCCGAGCCTGTTTGGCCGGACCGGCCGCGGAGTTTCCCTCCACGATGAACAGTTCGCTCTCCGAGGGATCACGGCTCGAGCAGTCCACCAGCTTGCCGGGAAGGCTGGTTGACTCGAGGAGCGATTTGCGCCGTGTCAACTCCCGCGCCTTGCGAGCCGCCTCCCGGGCCTTGGACGCCCCCAGCGCCTTGGTCACGATCGCTCTTGCTTCCGGGGAGTGTTTTTCCAACCACTCCGGCAGTGCCCGGTTGAGAGCCTTTTCCACGTAGGACCGAATCTCGGTGTTGCCCAGTTTGGTCTTGGTCTGGCCCTCGAATTGCGGGTTCTTGACCCGTACGGACAGCACGGCGGTCAGCCCTTCCCGAACGTCTTCCCCGGTGAGGTTGGAGTCCTTTTCCTTAATGAGGTTCTTGGCGCGCCCAAAATCGTTGGTCACCTTGGTGAGGGCGCGGCGGAACCCTTCTTCGTGGGTACCACCCTCCACAGTGCTTATGTTGTTGACGAATGAAAGGACGTTCTCTTGATAGCCGGTGGTCCACTGCAGGGCCACCTCTAGTTCAGCCTCTTCGTCCTGGTCTTCAACCACGATCTGGCGCCGGTTCACCGCGTCGTTGTTTCGATTGAGATGGGCTACGAAATCCTGGATACCGCCTTGGTATTGGAAGGACTCGGTTCGGGCCGGACTTACCCGTGCATCAGTCAGCAGGATCTGGAGGCTGCGATTCAGATAGGCCAGTTCTCTCAACCGGGACGCCACAGTGGCGTAAGAAAGCTTGCGGGTCTCTTGGAATATCTCCAGATCCGGTACGAAAGTGATAGTGGTCCCGGTTCGGGTCACCTTGCGTCCCCGTTGCACGTTCCCAAGCGGCTGTCCCTTCTCGAAGCTCTGGGTCCAGATCCGGCCCTCCCGGCGGACCTCAGCGTCCAGCCGTTCGGAGAGGGCATTGACCACCGAGACTCCAACCCCATGGAGACCCCCCGACACCTGATAGGAACCCTTTTCGAACTTGCCGCCGGCGTGGAGCACGGTCAACACCGTGGTCAGGGCGGACATCTTGGTCTGCCGATGAAGACCCACAGGGATACCCCGCCCGTCGTCGGACACCCGGACCGAGCCGTCCGCCTGCAGGACCACATCGATGCGCGTGCAGTGGCCGGCCATGGCCTCGTCGATGGCGTTGTCAACCACTTCCCACACCAGATGATGAAGGCCACGCGGGCCGGTTGACCCGATGTACATACTGGGCCTGCGGCGGACCGCCTCCAGGCCCTCCAGAACGACGATATCCCTGGCGGAGTAACGATCTGTGATGGTCACTGTTTCCCTAGCTTTCTGAAAAGGCGGCTTTCGCGGATCGCAAGGCAGGAGTTTTGGGCGACCCTCTTTGATCTTCCAATTATTCTAGCAGAATCCCTGTGACAATCTTCTCTTATCCTGCCGGGTGCCGGGAGGATTAATAGCCGCTGACCTGGGGATTTACGATTAATGAGAACCACTTGAAACCCTGACGGCGATACGCTGCACGATCCGGGATCCCAAGGCCGCGTTGAGCTGTTCCAGCAGTCCAGCCGCGCCGTAGCGCAGCAGGGTGGCCTCCATCTGGGAACCCACCTCAACCACCAGGCAACCGTCCTCCAGCACCAGCGGGCGGGCCTTGTCACGCCACTGCCCTGAGACCATGCTCCGCCACTGTCGGCGGATCCGCAGCGTCGCCGCCACCCCCGGCACGCCCATCTTCGCCAGGGTCTCCTCCACCTGAGAGGAGGCCCGGGTCGGGTCCTGGGGTGAACGGTTCACCTTACATCCCCCGGCGACACCCTCCAGACCTCCCCTCCAATCGGCACTCTCCGCTGATCCACTGCTGAGATGAAGGTCTGCGTGGTGGGCAACCACTCCACCAAGGCTTCAGCCCGGGTGGAGTCCAGTTCGCTGAAAACGTCATCCAGGACCAGAACGGGCCGGCCACCGGCAGCCTGCTCCACAGCCTCGAATGCTCCCAACCGCAACGCAAGCGCCAGGGTTCTCTGTTCGCCCTGACTGGCGTAGAGACGGGCATCTGCTCCGTTCAGGGTGACTATCGGCTCGTCGCGATGAGGGCCGATGGTGGTTGCACCCAACCGGAAGTCGCGTCGGCGGGCATTCTCCAGAGCACTCCTCAACCTCCCCTGCCATGCCGCCATCCCGGCAGCCGGATCGAGGCCTCCGCCCCAGCCCGATCGATAGGCCACGGCGACTTGTTCGCCCAACCCTGCGATGGCAGTGACCGCATCCGATAAAGGGTCCAGAACTTCATGAAGGGCCCTGGCGCGAGCAGCCATCACCCTCGCTCCTGAAGACGACAGACGTTGATCCCACACCTCCAGGGTGATCCGGTCCTCCTGATCTCCCGCCTTGAGAAAGGCGTTGCGCTGGCGGAGGGCTTTGTGGTAATCCGACTGGTCCGCTCGGGCCACCGGCCACAGCAAGGCCGCGGTGTCATCCAACCATTGCCTTCTCTGGGCGGGCCCGCCTTTCACGAGGTCAAGGTGCTCGGGGATGAACACCAACAACCGTCCCATCCTGGCCAAGTCACTGACCCGGGAAACCCGCGCCCCGTTGAGCCGCAGTCGACGCCTCTCCCTGCGATGCAATTGCAACTCGACCGTGTGCGGCGCCTCATCATCGGTCTCCCCTCTCACAACAGCCGTGTCCCCGCCCGAGGACACCAACACTCGGTCAGGCGCGCCTCGGAAGGAAGCAGCCGTAAACAGGACTCCCACGGCTTCCAGCAGGTTCGTCTTACCGACCCCGTTCGGACCGACCAGCAGATTGATCCCTTCAGACGGTCTCCACCGTAACTGAGGGTAGGAGCGGAACCCGGCCAGCGTCAGCCAGGCAAGCGCCATCTAAACGTTGACCGGCATCAACAGATACAGAAACTCGTCTCTGGAGGGATCATCTATCACGCTAGGTTTCATGCCGTCAATGATGCGTAACCGCACCTTCTCGGCGCCGGTGGCCACCACCCCATCGGCAAGGTACCGGGGATTGAAGGCCACAGTCAGACTCTGGCTCTCTCCCTCAAGCTCGCCCTCCACGTAGTCGGTGGCCCGGCCGACATCTTGCCGGATCACATTCACCTCAGCGCCTCCATCGCTGATGGTCAGCCTGATGGGATAGTGATCTTCGGCAACCAACTCCATGCGCCGAATCGTCTCCAAGAGATTATCCCGGTCACAGGTGAACTGGTTCGGGTACTGGCTTGGCAATAGAGTCTCGTATTTGGGAAAGTTCCCCTCGATCATCCGGAGCCGGAGCGTGCCTGCCGCCGAACTGAACATGCCCTCCCGGCTGCTGAAAGACACTTTCACCTTGCTGGCGCCCACGGTGTTGGGAAGCTCCCGCAACCCCCGCGCCGGGAGCAAACCGGTGGTCTCAAGTCCAATGGCAGGCAGGTCTCGCAACGCCAGGCGGTAGGAATCGGTGGCAACCATCCGTAACCGCTCCGGAGTCGACTCCATCAGCACCCCGGTGAGGACGGCTCGACCCAAATCGCTGGAAGCTGCAGGGGCAACCTGCTTGATGGCTTCCGCAAGACTCTCCCCCTCAACCTCAGTTCCGGCTCCACCGCTGACGGAAACCTTGGGAAAGTCCTCGTTCAACTGCCTCAACGTGTAGACGGGTTGCGGATTCTCGCCGGAAATCTCCAACTCTGCTTGGTCCTTGGCCCGCAACATCACCACCCCCGGAGGCATCCTGCGCACCGCCTGGGTAAACAACCGCCCGGGAATGACCACCTTTCCCCACTCCTCGACCTCGGCTGCAATCTCGCTGCGGACGGTCACCTCGAGATCGGTGCCGGTTACAGCCAGCCTCCCTTCAGATGCCTCACACAACAGCCCCTGCAGTACAGGAAGCGAACTGCGGGAACCGACTGCCCGCTGTGCCCGTCCCAAGGCGTCAGCCAGTTGCTCCCGGTTGGCTCGGATCTTCACTGAAATACCCCTTTCCTAGAACTTTGCATTTTACAAAATTACTCGTAGTAACAGTAGGTGCTGTCAACTGTTGATAGCTCGCTGTTATCGGCGGAGATGCTGGGCGAACTACAAAGTTGTTTGTATACCAGCATACGACGTTGTCCTCGTTCGCAACCGTTACCAACAAAGAAGGGTCCAACAGTGCTCATGGATTGTTGATAGCGTTGTAGATAGCGTTGACACGCTCGGCAAATTGGGGATCACCGGAGATTAGGGACACCACTCGTCGGTGGGCCGACAGCACGGTGGAGTGCCCCCTCTGGAAGGCCGTTCCTATGCGGGCGAAAGGCAGTCCGGTGATTTCTCGGACCAGGTACATTGCCACCTGCCGAGCAACGGAGGGCTTGGGTCGCCGATTGCGGTGGAGAATCTCCTCGCTGGTGGTGTCAAAGGCCTTGGCGCAGGCGGCGATGATGGTCTCCGGCGTTGGGGTCAATGAAGGCAGACCCGACATGGGGGCAAGGTGCTGAAGGGCGGCTTCGGGAGTCACGGGGAGCTTGGTCAGGTTTGCAAAAGCATGCAGTTGACGTAGGGCGCTTGCCAAGTCTCGAATGTTGTTCGTGAAGTGGTCGGCGATGATGCGAAGGACGTCAGGGCCCAGTGACATGGGGCTGCGCTCCTCCAACCGGCGTAGAATGGCCATCCGGGTCTCCACCCCCGGCGGAATGATCTCCGTGATAAGGCCCGCGGAAATGCGGCTCCTGGTGCGGTCAGCGACGGCGTTGAGGTCTCGGGGGGGACGGTCGCAACCCAGGACGATGTGCTTACCCGCCTGTTGAAGGCTGTCGAACGTCCAGTAGAACTCTTCCAGAGTCTGTTCCTTGCCTTCGAGAAACTGGAAGTCGTCCAGTATCAGCATGTCCACGTCCCTGAACCGTCGGCGAAACCTCTCCATCTGCCTTTTGCCGACACACAGGATGAACTCTTGGACGAACTTCTCGGAGGTGCAGTAACGAACCGCCATGGCGGGGTGGGTTTGTCGGGTCCCGTGGGCAATAGCGAGTAGAAGATGGGTTTTGCCAAGACCGGATGCCCCGTAGATGAACAGTGGGTTATAGCGGGCGCCGGGACTGTCGGCGACGGAGGTGGCCGCCGCGTAGGCGAACAGGTTGGATGATCCGACTTCGAAATTGTCAAAACGGTGATGGTTGGCGGGATGTCGGAGAGGGGGTGAAGGTGGGTCCTGTTGCTGCGGCTTGCCCACCGAAGGGGGACGGGTAGCTGCAGGAGTTCGGGACGGCCCCTCTCGATTGGAGTTGACTATCACCCGGATCCGCGCCGGGACCTCGGCGCCTGCGGTCCTGGCGGCGGACTCCACCTGGGAAAGGAACCGGCTGACCACTTGGTTTGCCACGAAGCGGCTGGGGGCTTCCAATAAGACTTCCGATGACGTCAAGGAGACCTGGATGTCCTTGAACCAGCGCGACCAGTCGTCCGGCGAGGTGTGGGCGGTGAGCACCCTGCGGAACACGTTGCGATCAAGAGTTGGGGCGGGCGGGGTCAAAGTTAAGCTGTCTCCGTGCCTGTGGTCCAGTCGCCATCCGCATGGCGGCTTACGTCTGGACCACGACGGCGATGTCAGGTCGGGGGCTGGGACAAGTCGGGGGCCGGTATCTGGGGACTCAACGAGACAAAGTCCCTTAGAGCCAGTGTAAGAACCGTTAAAAGAGCCCCTCCCGTACTCCCCGGAGCGGAGGCGGCGGAGCCTCGTAATGCGGCTCTGACCTGCGGAAAGAGGTTAGATGGGCACCACATGGGCCAGGATGGCGCCATGCTCTGACCTGCGGAAATACAAGGTTGTAACTAGCCGACGGTTTCTTCGCGAATTCTAAATTCTTTTTTGCCACAAAACGGAGGTTTTTTCACCTCTTTGTAACCACATGTTCCATGGCAGTTCAGCGCTTTACATTGAATGAGAGCCATTAGCTTCACTCCGTCTGCCCGAGCCGCGATGATCTGGTTTACGCGTCCCAAGGCATCCCGGAACACCCGTCCCAGCGGCGAGGTCGGGACGAGGCCCATCCCGACCTCGTTGCTTACCAGTATCCATGGTGGCATCGGAGGTCTCGATGAGGCAGCCTGATCGATAAGGCCTCGAGGACGCCGAGGGCTCCTGCGGGCTTGGTGAGCATCGACTGCCTTGGCCGGGCGCGTTCCACAGCTTTCTGGTGGGCTGGTTGGATGCGTCCCACGGCCTCCGGGAGGGTCAGCCAATCCATCAGCGCCGAGGGTGTGTTGAGGTCCGGCCCATTGGACGGCGCCACGCTCTGCAAGCAGGCGTAAGGACTGCTTCGCATGACGGTGCGACATGCAGGGCAGGTGAATTACATATTGGTAGTTTTCAAGGCTCCATAGGGAATCTGTTAGGAGCGGTCCTCGATTAGGTGGCTTGTGTTTCCTTTGGCGTAAGAATGCCGCTCACCGTCTTGACATAAGGTCCCCTGTGCGATAGCCTTGGCTAGTCCCCTATTTACGATCTTTGTGGTGCGAAACTATGAAAAGGACCTATCAGCCCAAGGTTCGCCGTCGCAAGCGCCGGCACGGATTCAGACACCGGATGCGTACCCGGGCGGGCCGGGCGGTGATCCGTTCCCGGCGGCAAAAGGGCCGCAAGCGTCTGGCCGCTTGAAATAGCGACGTACAAACCACTGCGAACTTCAAGCGACTTCAGCTTGGTATTCTCCCAAGGCAAGCGATGCCGGGTGGGAGGCATCACAGTCCTGTGGGCGCCGGGCCATCCTGATGAAGTCAGGGTCGGCTTGGTGGCTAGTCGCAGAGTTGGCAAGGCTGTGGTGCGGAATCGGGTCAAGCGGCGTTTGCGCGCCGCTTTGATGGAGATTGACCCGGCGTCGGGTCGCGATTACGTAATCGTGGCAGGCAGGCAAGTGGCGGAAGCGCCCTTCCTGACGGTAGTGGGATGGCTGAGAGCCACGCTTGGACAACGGTAGACCATGATGAACAGACAAGCTGAACAGGCCGCACCCGGCAGGATGACCGGGGTGTTGTTGAATGCATTGTCCTTCTACCAGAGGTCTGTCAGCCCTGCTTTCGGTCGGCGTTGTCGGTATCTGCCTACTTGTTCGGAGTACGCGAAGACCTCTGTCGAGCGGTACGGCGCCTGGAGAGGAGTCGTGATGGCAGTGCGTCGACTCTTACGGTGCCAGCCTTTCGGGTCCAGTGGGTTTGATCCAGTTCCGCCTGCGGATCGTGGGGCGGAACCGTGCTAGACCCGTGGTGGACCCTTTGGGATCTGATCAAAGAGGGCTTGGGCTGGTCCCTTGCGACCGCATTCGCATTCCTCCCGAACTTTGGAATAGCCATCATATTGGTGACCTTCGTTATCAACACCCTGCTGTTCCCGCTCACTCTCAAGCAGACTCGATCCAGCCGGGCAATGATGCAGATCCAACCCGAGTTGCAGCGCATCCGCCGGGATTATCGGGATCAACGCGAAGAGATGCAACGTCGCATGACCGAGTTGCAGCGCAAGCACGGAGCTTCACCCTTGGGGTGCCTTGGACCCCTGCTGGTGCAATCTCCGATCCTGTTTGCCATATTCCGGGTGCTCAACGACCCGACAGGTCTACAGGGCGACCTGTCTCCGGTGCCGCCCGGGAGCGCCCTGTGGGAAGCCATTCGGGCGGAGGAAGCCACGTTCGTGGGAATGGACCTGGGGGTATCCCCTTCTCAGATAATCAGCACCGGCATAGGAGCCGCGATCCCCTACCTGGCAACCATGATCGCCATGATCGCCATCCAATACGTTCAGCAGTGGTACACCCAGCGTGATCAGGTTTCGACGCCGGGCGCCGAGCGACAGAAGAGGCAGATGCAAATGTTCACCCGCATCATGCCACTCTTTCTGGGATTCATCTCGTGGAATTTTCCTGCGGGACTCCTGCTTTACTGGACGACGTCGAACCTGGTTCGTTTAGGACAGCAAATCACCATCAACTGGATGGACGGGCGCCCAGAACCGCCCCCTGCGATTGATAAAGAGGACAAGCCGGATTCGGGAGGGACACCATCCTCTTCCCCACCCCACCCCCGATCGGCAAAGAGATCCAGAAGGAGGAAGAGGAGGAAGTAAGACATGGAGCTAATAGACGTAAAGGCCCGGACGGTGGAGTTGGCTAAGCAGGCCGCTTTGGAGGAGTTGGACCTAAAGGATGACGCCCGAGTCGATTGGGAGATTCTGCAAGAACCCACCAAGGGTTTCCTGGGTGTAGGGAGGCAGGACGCCATCGTCAGGGCAAAGCGCAAGCCCGCCAAGCGCCGCCGCAGCCGTGGCGGCAGAGGAGGCAAGGGCCCCAAAGGCCGGGCACGACGCGATCCGACCGCTGGAGCGACGAAACAGAGAAGCCGGCGCCCTCCCCGCGGGAAGGGTCCCCAAAGCAGTCCACCCAAACCGGCTCATCGGAACAATCGCAGGAAACAGAAACCGGCTGCGACTTCACTAGAGGAACAGGAGGGAGCGGCTCAGAATTTCCTGACAGGCCTGTTGGAAGCCATTGCCATGAAGGGCGAGGTTCACACCCGGTCCGAGGAAGACTTGATCGTAGCCAAGATCGAGGGAGACGAGACCGAGGTCTTGGTGGGTCAGCGAGGAAGCGGCATCGAAGCCCTGCACACGATCGCCAAGTCCGTGATTAAACGGAAGACCTCAGGCGGCGCTCGGTTACGTCTGGACATCGCTGGATACGGCCGCCGCCGCCGAGAGGCCCTGGCTATCTACGCCACGGGACTGGTGGAGCAGGTGACGGCCGAAGGCGGAGAATTGATGCTGGAACCCATGAACGCCGCCGACCGGAAGGTCATCCACGATACGGTCTCCAAGCACGACGAGGTACGGTCGTTTTCAGAGGGTGAGGCGCCGCAACGATATGTGGTGATAGCCTATACTGGATAACAGGTGACCGGAGGGGGGTTGGGAACTCGACCGTCCCCGGGTTTTAGCCGTGGCCTAGTCGGCGGACAGCTTCGCGAAGAGACGTTGCAGGTCGTCGACGGATTTGAAGGAGACTCTCAAGCTACCCTTTTGGTCTCGGTAGCTGATGGAAACCGGAAGACCCAGTTGGCTTGTTAGCCGCGTCTCCAATTCGACAACTTCAGCAGGGCGTGCTTTTCGTGGGGAGCCGGAGGTCTTGCGGCGGGGCGCCCGAGCTTTTGCGGCTTCCTCTATTTGCCGGACGGTCCACCCTTCCGACACCGCCCGCTTGGCGATATGAGAGGCATATTTGGGATCGGAGATCGGCAAAAGCGCACGGGCATGCCCAGCGGTCAGTTGACCGTTCTCCAACAGTTCGAGAATGGCGGGCGGCAACCTCAGCAATCGTATGCTGTTTGCGACCGTCGCCCTGCCCTTGCCTACCCGATGGGCTACTTCTTGTTGGGTCAACCCGTGCTTGTCAATGAGAAGCTTGTATGCGGAAGCTTCCGCCAAGGGGGTCAAATCCTCCCTTTGGAGGTTTTCCACCAGGGCTTGTAGCAAGGACCCTGTGTCATCAGCGATACGGACAATGGCTGGCACCGACTCCAGTCCCGCCATTTGAGCGGCCCGCCAGCGGCGCTCCCCGGCGATGAGGACGTAACCGGTTTCCATCTCCTGCACCACCAGGGGTTGGAGCAGACCCACTTCGATGATGGATCGCGCCAGGCCACCAAGGGATTCTTCGTTGTAACGAGTTCGTGGCTGAGAGGGGTTGGGCTGGATCAGATTGACCGGGATCTCCCGGTAAGGCGTGCCCTTCTGGGGTTCACCAGTGGGTATAAGGGTGCTCAAACCCCTGCCAAGTCCTCCTCGCCTACTAGTCATTGGTGAATCACCTTCCTCGATTGGAGTCTCGAATGGACCTCCTCGGCCAGTCTCCGATAGGCGATGGCACCTCGATTCATGTGGTCGAATACGTCGATGGGCTCGCCGTAGGAGGCTGCTTCGGCCAAACGGACCCTGCGGGGGATGGAGCTTCGAAATACCGCGGGGCCAAAGTGGTCTTTGACCTGTTCGGAGACTTCTCGGGAAAGCCGGGTCCGGTTGTCCAGCATGGTGAGGAGTACACCCAGCAACTCCAGAGAGGGGTTCAGGGCTGAGCGGACCATATCTATGGTGCGGTGCAACTCAACCAATCCATCCAAGGCGTATTGCTCACATTGCATGGGTATCAGCACATACCGAGCCGCGGTGAGGGCGTTTACAGTCAACAGACCCAGGGAAGGAGGGCAATCTATCAGGATGTAGGAGTACTGGCCGTCCAGGGTTCGCAGGGAATTACGCAGGATCTGCTCGCGAGCCATGAGGGGGACCAGTTCGATAGTGGCGTCGGCGAGGCTACGGGTTGAGGGAAGCAAGTAGAGGTTGCGCACCGGAGTAGGCTCGATGGCGTCCTCTGGGTCAGCCCCTTTCAGCAAGACATCGTAGATAGAAGCCTCGATCTGCTCCTGGTCAAAGCCAAGGCCGGCCGTGGCGTTGGCTTGAGGATCCATGTCGATGACCAATACTGTCTCCTGTAAACCGGCTAGCGCGGCACCAAGATTGACAGATGTAGTGGTCTTCCCCACCCCACCCTTCTGGTTTGTAACTGCGATCAACGCCGAGGAGATCATGTCCCCCTCATAATAAGGAGCCACACACGGTTACCGATGATATTTGCCGGAACTTCTTGGATACGGTAGCCGGACACTGCGAGTCGACGGCGTGTGGAACCCCCGACCACGGCCACCCCACCAGCGGTAAGGAGGGGGACGAAATCCCCTTCCAGGGTAGCAGGTGATCTGACGGCCCGGCACACAATGAACTCGGAAGGCCTCCTCCATTCCCGCAGTTGGGCGGTGACCACTTCGACATTGGCCAAGCCCAGCAGTCGAACGGCGCGGCGGGCCAGGTCGGTGCGCCGAGAGGATCTGTCCAAGAGAAGGACTTGACAGGATGGCCAAGCAATGGCGAGAGGCAGCCCCGGAAGCCCTACGCCGGCGCCGATATCGAGGAGCGAGGCGGGTGGCCGGGCTGCGTCATCCCATCCAGAGGCGAACAGCAGGGAATCGGCCACGTGGCGAGGGTAGATGACACCCGCTTCCGCAGGGCCCAGGCCTCCAGCGGGTATTGCTTCCTCAATCAGCCAGTTGGCAAGGTCTGCAAGAAGACTTAGCTGGCGAGCATTGAGAGATAGGCCAGCCCACATTGCGGCGCGTTTAACCACTGGTGGGGGATCGGGCCTACTCACCGCTCAGAGTGTTTCACGTGAAACATGAGGAATTCGGGTTGCATCAGGAACTGGCCGACCGGACGAGGTGATGAGTCGCCCGGTGTTTCATGTGAAACAGCGCAATGAGTGCCCGTCCTCAACGTAAGCCTTGGTTTGCACCACTTGGGAGGGGGCCGGGGCGCCCATAGAAACAACATTAATGTAGTTTGCGTCCCGACCGTTTACCCCGATTTGGGAAACTTGTCAAGGGACGGAGGTGCGGAAGAAGTTTTGCAGGCCGGCTATGGCCGCTTCGCCGGTGGCGGCCCCCAGGTCGGGGACGGCGACCACTACTGCAGGAGACCGGGTCTCTTTCAGCATGGCGGTTGCCTGCCCTTCGGTTTGCAGCGACATCGCCTCGGCGAGGCAGGTAGCGATCATTTTGCCGGCCAGGCTGTGGCTATTAGGGGAGCCAAAGTAGCTAATCCTCCCGGGTGGATGGTCTGCCAACTGAAACGAGATGATCAAGTCGGCTCCCATCCTGTTGGCTCTTCGCGCCCGCACCCTTTCCGGAAAGGTGCTGTCTACTCCGCGGGACAGAACAGGTGTTCCTCCCTTTTGTTGCAGGGCTATGGACGCGGCAGTTGCTGCCTTCCAACTCACGGCGCTTTCTTCTTGAGTCCGGCATGCCGGGTCGAAATAGACCCGGGCGCCCACCAGGGTGGCAGGTCGAGTTCGAAGCCACTCCCGCTCTCTCAAGGTGACTCGGCCAGCCCTCAACGTCCCTCGGGCTACCAGGCGCAGTTCGGTGATCACCTCCGGCCCGGACACGCCATCAATGGCCAAGCCTCGATTGAGTTGGAAGTCGCGGAGGCCCGTTTCGGTCTGCGGACCGAAGATGCCGTCGGGCTTGCCCGTGTCAAATCCCAATGCATCCAGGCGGATCTGCAATTCTGCTACGTCATCGCCTCGGAGCATGGGTCGTCTCAGAAAGAGAAGACGGTCCCCCAGGCGGTAACCAGCCTCGTACAACGCACGCCAGCAGTCTTGGGCCACCACACCGTCCATGGGTAGTCCCCTATCGCCCTGGAAAGTCTTGACGGCCGCTAACGTTGCCTCGCCAAACTCGCCTGGTCGGTCCCGGTCGCAGTTGTGTCCCAAGGCTGAGAGACGTTCTTGTATCTCTCGAACCCCTTCTCCACTACTCCCTAACTGAAAGCGGCGCATCTAGTTCCCTGCTGGTTG
This sequence comes from bacterium OM1 bin76, assembly GCA_002238785.1. GTDB lineage: Bacteria > Actinomycetota > Acidimicrobiia > Spongiisociales > ZC4RG35 > Bin76. The sequence continues at coordinate 26,483 of MPNA01000036.1, forward strand.
CGGAAGACGGACCTCTCCCGATCAGGATAGAGCGAGGGGCCGAAGCGGCGCGGCAACCTCTAAACCTAGATCCACCGGTGGTTTGTGGGGTGGGTGGGGGTGAAATGCGGTGAAGTGCCTCTCTGACCTGGGAGAATAGCTGTTATGTAAGAACGGCTGTCACCCAAGCAGAGGAGGCACTTCTTGTGAAC
>MPNA01000010.1 GCA_002238785.1 bacterium OM1 bin76
ACAAGAAGTGCCTCCTCTGTCTGGGTGACAGCCGTCTTAGCTAACAGCTATTCTCCCAGGTCAGAGAGGCACTTCACAGCATTTCACCCCCACACACCCCCCAACCACCGGTGGATCCAGGCTTAGAGGAGGAGCTGATGCCTGAGATACGAAGAAGATATGATCCGGAGTTCAAATCCGGGGCGGTACGCATTGTGCTGGAGACCGGGAAACCGATTGCCCAGGTCGCCCGGGATCTCGGTATCCACGCGGGCACTTTGGGCAACTGGATCAAGAAGGAACGCCTTGACCGAGCCGATTATGGGCAGCTGGACGAGGACGGCATGGCCGAGTTGGTCCGGTTGCGGAAAGAGGTGGCGGAGTTGAGGATGGAGCGTGATGTGCTCAAACGATCCGTGGTCCTGTGGGTAAAGGAGGCGACGCGATGAGCGTGGTGTCGCACATCGCCGCCCAGAGGACCGACCATGGAGTTCCCCACGCCCTGTCCTGTCGGCTGCTGGGTGTCAGTGAGTCGTGGTTCTACAAGTGGCGCAACCGCCAACCCACCCCTACGGAACGCCGCCGAACCGAGCTGGACATCAAAGTGAGGATCGTGTTCGAGACGTCGGGGCGAACCTATGGTTCCCCCCGAGTACGCGCCCAACTACGCGCCGACGGTGAACAGGTCTCCAAAAAGACCGTCGCCGCGTCCATGGCCCGCCAAGGGCTGGTAGCACGCTCCAAACGGCGTCGTAGGAACCTGACCAGACCAGATCAGGCCGCCGCGCCGGCGCCCGATCTGGTCCGCCGTGATTTCACCGCCGACCGTCCCGACCACAAGTGGTGCGGGGACTTCAAACACATCCCCACCCAGCAGGGACCTGTTTACCTGGCCACGGTCGAGGACCTGTACTCCCGCCGCATACTGGGCTTCGCTCTCAGCGACAAACACCCTACCTCCGCACTGGCCCAGGCCGCCATCAACATGGCAGTGGCCACCCGCGGCGGTGACGTCCGAGGAGTGATCTTCCACACCGACCGCGGTAGTCAATACACCGCCCAGGCGTTCGTCGGCGCCTGCCGTCGGCTGGGAATCGTCCAGTCAATGGGAAGAGTAGGCTCGGCATTGGACAACGCCCCCGCCGAGTCGTTCTTCTCCACCCTGCAACTAGAACGCCTCACAAACCGCACATACCAGACCAAAACCCAAGCCCGACAAGACATCGCCAACTGGATCCACACCTGGTACAACCACCACCGACTCCACTCCACCCTCAACATGACCAGCCCCATCAACTACGAAAACACCCACCAAACAACCTAACCAACCCTCCACGATCTGGGGGGAAGCCCACGAGTCAGCGGGTCGCGGTAGTTGCGGGTGGCGTCCATTATCACATCCACGACGCCTTCCACCCGATGTTCAACATGAACACATCCGCCTGTTTCAAGGCCGAGCCGCCGCGCCACCGACGAACGTACCTGTTCGAGGTCCAGGCGTTCCCCCTCAATATCACTGGTCTTATGGACATCCTGGGACAGGGTCTCGGCGACCGCCTCCAACTGCAAGTCGAACCCCACCGCTTCCATCTGGCCCAACAAACGACCCTGCTCGTAATAGACAGCGTTTGTGCAGGACGACAAGTGAGAGGACCCCCAATCCAATCTTGGCCAGTCAGGATCAGCCCAAAGAAATGATCTACGCACAATATGCGTAGATCATAGGGGTTTTTCTACGCATCTCCCTAAACTGTTTCCATCGCTTATCCTCGGGCCGAGGGGGCGATAACCCTCGGGGCAGTGACGGGAATCATGCCAGACTGGGCGGTGGGGTTGCTACCCGCTCCACAAAAAATAGACCCCCTGCTGGACAGCGGGCCCGCGTCCGAAGTCGGGTTGTCAGGGGTCTTTGTGTTGGCGATCTTTGCAAGTGTGGTGGCCCCCCTCTCCCAAGTGTGGTGTCCTCCCAGAACCCCTCACTAAGGTGCAGGTCACAGGTGGTCGCCAACACCCCACCCAGGGCACCTTGCCATTTATTGTTGCCAGTGCCCGTTTTTGTTGGCGATTGCGGCTGGGAGACGGGTTTTGTCTGTTTTTCGCTGTGTTGGGGGTGTCCGACCGGTTTGGAGGGGTGTTTCGGGCTAGCCGGGGGCTGTCGGGTGGTGGGTGGGGGTCGGGTTTTGGTTTCCCGGGCGCGCTAACGCCGACAGCAGGTTTGCTGTCGGATTTATATCAGGTGGTGGCGAGTCCGTTAGGGGGTGGCCCTCGGGGTGCGGTTCCGTCAGTGGCTACGGGTTTGTTGGGCGGTACGTTTTCGGCTGCGCCGATTCGTATTCTGTGGGGGTTTCACAACAACACGGTCAAACGTCCACTCACCTCCAGATCGCGGATCCGCAACTGCCGGCGATCATGCACCCGTCGGCAGGAACGTCCACAGGCCTCCTGGATAGGCGATTTTCGTTTACACCACCTATTCCAGCGAGGCCTCAACCCCTAACCAAGGACCCCTTGCCCCACAAATACGCGCAACCTCGACAAACGGCAAGAATCTTCCCTCCGGGACGCTCAGAACGTCCACGAGACCGCGAAACCAACAAAAGGTTGGGTAAAACCGCGAGGTCCCTTTGGTTCTCTCCGGTAGAGGCTCGGGTAGAATGCTGGGTAGCACCTGGGTATTGGTTCATTTTGGATCTCCGACCGGGGGCAACCTCTCGAAGTGAACCTCTACCGAAACCGGGGACCTTCGATAACGATGCGCATTTCGCCCAGAAAACCCTCGGCCAGCGCGAGAGCCTCAGAGGAATCATCCTCTGTCCATTGCCCCCTGGCGACTCGGTAGGCCGCGTCGTTTCGCCTGGAAAACAGCACTTGGAGGGTGTCATCTACGCCAATCGGCAGAGAACCCTCTCGAACGAGGTCTTCTAACCGACGGAGAACGCTGGTGTGGTACTTCGATCGGATGCCCAAGTGCCCCAAAGCCGCCTTGGCCGCGTGGAATGCTGCCATGTAACTGGCTTGGATGCTCATTACGTGGTCGTTCTCCTAAATGAACCTCCTAGCTCATCCTAAGCTATGAAGAGAGCGTTCCCCATGAGCCTCTATCTCCCTCTCGCGCATCCACTGGCCTCCCCTCCTCCCTTACAAAGTGGTGAAAATCGTCGTCGCTCGTTTCGAACTCTTCCAAAGTCGTCGGGTGCCCGTCAATGAGCACCCCGTAGTCCCGACGAATAGGGTTCGCGACGGAGCAGAGCAGATCCAAATCCTCCCCGATCCTGTTTTCTTTATGGAGCACCGCTAGAAGATCCACGTCCGAGTCGGGCCGATTGGTTCCTGTCGCACGGGAGCCGAACATCCACACGAAAGCGAGTCGCTCTCCGAACACACGCCTATAGCCATTGACCGCCGCGGCCACAGCCGCTCTCACCGCCTCTTCGGAAGGGGAATAAGGGGAAAGCGGATCGGCCGCGCCCGTTCCAAGTGTCATCTCCCTACCGATCATACAACAGGCAGTCCCAGTCCCTTACCCGGACTTGCCACAGACAACAGGTGGGTGAATCGCCCCGGTTTTCCCGGAGGGTTTCTGTCTTGAGAGGATGGAGATTATGGGAAGACCTGGTGGGCGGCGATCTGTTCGATCGCCGAGAAGGTTGGCTGCACTTCGGAGACGCTGCGTAAGTGGGTGCGTCAGTCGGAGGGAGACCGGAGTGTTCGGTCGGGTTTGACCACTGATCAGATGGAGGAACTCAAGCTATTGCGCCGTGAGAACCGTGAGCTGCGGCGGGCGAACGAGCATTCTGCGGAAAGCGCGTCTGCGTAATTCGCCCAAGCGGAGCTCGACCGCCCATCCGAGGCGATGACCGGGTTCGTGGACGAACACCGTCAGACCTATGGGGTCGAGCCCTGTTCTGTGAGCAGTTGCCGATTGCCCCTTCCACCTACTACGAGCATAAACGCCGCCAACGCCAACCGGAGCGGTGTTCGGTTCGTTCCCGCCGCCACGCCGAACTTCGTGAGGTGATCCGATGGGTTTACGAAAACAACTATGGGGTGTACGGCGCCCGGAAGGTGTGGCGGCAGTTGCACCGCCAGGGGGAGCGGGTGGCGCGGTGCACGGTGGGGCGTCTGATGCGTTCCGAAGGCCCAAAAGGGGGGGGGGTGGTCAGAGGCAAAAGACAGCGCACCACTGTCACTAACGGAAACGCCAACAGATCCGCTGATCTGGTGGATCGTCAGTTCACTGTCACAGCACCGAACCGCCTTTGGACCGCGGACATAACGTACATACCCACTTGGTCGGGTTTCGTGTACGCGGCGTTCGTGATCGACGCCTACTCTCGGTTCATGGTCGGATGGCGGGGTGGCGACCACCCTCCGAGCCGACCTGGCACTCGACGCTTTGGAACAGGCCCTATGGGCACGCAAGAACCCCAAACCCGGTGGACAACTGGTTCACCATTCCAAACGCCGGAGCCCCAACTTCCTGTCAATTCGTTACACCGAACCTCTGATCGAAACCGGGATATCACCGTCGGTCGGATCGGCCGGCGACAGCTATGACACCGCCCTGGCCGAGTCGGTGATCGGGCTGTACAAAACAGAACTGATCCGCAACCGGGGACCATGGCAAGACACTGAATCCCCAGGTCAAGGGTGGTTGCCTGCCCCAGTTCAGGCTAGGCGGTTCTAGCTGATCACATTTCCCGCAGAGCCTCTTTGATTGTTCGAACCGCGGCGCCGGTGTCCCACACACACTGCCATGCGGGGATGCGTATGACTTTCCAGCCTGCGCGGGTCAGGACTCGATCTCGGGCGATGTCCTGGCGCCGCTGCTGGCCTCTCGCGTCGAGATGTTGGTCTCCGTCTACTTCAATGTTCAACTGGATATCCTGTTCCAAAACGGCGAAGTCCAGTTCGTAGCCCGAGTCGTTGAGTTTGGCTACCGGGTCGAGCTTTGCTTTTCTCATAGCGTCCAACAGCAGTTGTTCCGGTCTGCTGTCGGTTCTATATCGACCCTCGAGTGCAGTCTTCTGGCCCGCGTTGAGTTCTTCAATGGCGTAGCGACGCAACGACACCAGTGTTGGGCTTCCGAACTGTTCTATATCGGGGTGTCCCAACACGATCAGCAATGCGCGGGCGCGGCTGGCAGCGACGTTCAGGAGGTTCCGTTCTCTTTCTATCCAATCGGCGGCGTAGGATCCAATGCCGGGAGCTATAACTGTCGAGAAGATCATCACGTCGCGTTCGTCTCCTTGGAATCCGTGCGCTGTTCCGCACCTGAACTGGTCATTAGCCATGGCTTCATTGAGGCGCCTACCAGCGAGACGCTGGACTAGTTGTGCCTGCTCCCTGAAAGGCGTGACCACCCCCACCGAAAGGTCCCCGCGGGATACATACCTGGTGGCCTCCCGCACGGCTTGGTTCGCCTCCTCCCGGTTGACCCAACTGCCCCTTTGTCCCCTAGTGGCGCGCCCCTCAATGGCTTTCCACAAGACGGCCGCCTGCTTCTCCGTTGGCGCCGGTCCAGCACCGGCGGGGCGCCCCAGGTCTGTCAGCACCGTGAGCTGATCGTCGTAGAACTCCCGATTGAACCATCGGGCGATCTCCGGGTGGCATCGGTAGTGCTCGTTCAGAAGGAACGGCTGTAGCGGATCCTGTCTGCGTGCTTGGTGCTCGAAAGCCAGGTAGGCCGATCCCCTGCGGTGGTGCATGCCCTGTCGGTCGAGTTCTTCTACATCCAACCCAGCGTAAGTGGCGATTCTCTCGTGAACCTTCGGAAGCAGTCTGACGATCGGAGTCAACTGGTTGGGGTCGCCCACAACCGCCAGGCGTTTGGCCCGGTAGGCCAAGGGCAACGCTTGGGCCAAGGAGCACTGGCTGGCTTCGTCGATGATCACGAGATCGAACAAACCCGGCTTCAGCGCGAAGTTCTGCCCCATCGACAGGGCGGTGCATGCCCAGCCTGAGGCGTGCTTCATAACATCTCGGACGCCCCGCTTGAACGCCTTGGACCTGCTGGCCGCTCCACGGAGAAGGTCTGCTACCTGCGGGGCCAACCTTGATGCCACAACAGCCTGGACCGCCTCCCTGCTTGCCCCGCTCCACTCCGTGTCAGCCCTTCCAGTTGCTTCGTCGGGACATCCTATATTTGCCTCAATAGTTTCCAGGCTTCTCGCCAGGCGTTGCCGCCGATCTTCGTAGGAAGCCCAAGACTTCACCTTCTCCAAGGCAACTTCAGGATTCGTGGACTTGATCGCCCGGAGCAGGCGTCGGGTGCGCCGGCGACGGAAAAACCACACCTGTTGGAGATGGCCGGCTCTGCGGGCGACAACCTGGACGCTGATCGGGAGTTCAGGAGATCGGGAACGCCCCCATATTTCAAAGGCGGACCCCTCCAAGTGCTCAACCACTTCGAGTAAGTCCTCGCTGACCATTGTCTGTCTTTCCAGGTTTTCCAGAAGGGCGGAACGCTGAGCATGCGCCCGGGCGAGGCGCCCCCTTGCCCACGCCTCCGGGCGCCGTGCCAGGCCGGCATCCACAGTGGCCTCCAACACGGCTGCTCTGAGATTTTCTCGCATCTCCCTTTTCCCGGTGCGGAACAGCACTCCTGGGCAAATGTCGCGGTTGGCACGATCCGCAGCTACGTCAACAGCGGTGTTGTTGGTTGATGTGACCAGGATTGTTTCCCTGTCAAGCCAAGCATTACCCACCGCGTTGGCCACCAACTGGGTCTTCCCAGTGCCAGGCGGTCCCTTTATCACCGTAAGAGGTTGGGTTCTCAGTCGACCAAGAGTCATCTCCTGCGAATAATTGGCGGCCAGAGGGGCGGCGAGGGGCTCGGTGGAGGGCCTTCCGCGAACTGGACGCTGGCCACTCATGTTGAGCAGGCAAGCCGCGGCCGTGTCTCTCCAGTCGGTGCGTTTCGCCAGGCTCTCAAGTTCTTTCAACAAGGAGACGACATAGCCGAGGGAGTTATCTGACGCAATAGAGACAGCCGCGTTGTACATTCCAGGATTCCTACCAAGGCGCGGTCCCAGTTTTCGAGGGTCCAACTCTGAATGGACCTCAACTGACAGAGCTTCGCTGATCCGGGCAGCGAGAACCATCAAGGAAGGACGGTCTCCGAAAGGCACGCCGTCGCCCACTATCTCTTTGATTTCTTCACGTACCGAAGGATTGAAGAGTTGACCCGCGGTGACACCCACATTGAACTCTGGTTCGGAATCGGCAAGCAGTTTCCCTTTTTGGGCATCCACCTCAACTTGCAGGACAAACAAAGGCGCAACCCTGAGATGGTTATTTGTATCAGGAGCGACCAGCGTGGGCCAACCGTAAAGAACCGACATTGGAGGGTCCGATGGCTGGCGGCGGTGGGCGAGTCGGGCAAGTTCCTCGGGTATGGGAATAGAATCGGCCTCGCCGGTGACAAGCAGTTCAAACCCACCCGAGTGAAGAAACCACTCCGTGTTGTATCGGCGGAGTTCCGCCAGTGTGTCCGCAGCCTCTGCCCGAACACAATCCCTCAAGTAGCCACAGAGTTGTTCCCACCTCTCTTGGTTCGGCCCGTGCTTTTGGCGTTTCTGTCGCGTGGGCAGCCGAGAAGACTTTGAACGTGGGGGCTGTTTCCCGGGAGACGCATCAGTGCCTTCCTCGGGCCGTCCGCAGTTAATACACCATATCTTCCGTTCAGACCGCGAGTGGTACACCCTCCACTTCTTGTATATTGACCGTCCACAGGCCTGACAAGACCCTGGGTATTTGGCTCTGATCAGTCTCAGATCGTCGGGGGTTTCGGGTATTTCAGAAACCAAGTCTTTGAAAGTCGAATCGCGCATCGTCAATAAAGAGTAGGGCGTTCACCCTGAGCTAAAACAACGATTCTCCGCCCGCAGCACCGATTGGCAATCAGAGGGTAAGGTCCCCAGGCGACAGCTCAGTTCGAATCCCTGACAATGGGCACACCCGGGACGCAAGTTCGCCGAGACTCTGTAGAGATTGCTGGCGGGGAGCGATTTGTGGCTGCCTTGCTTGCTGTATTCAGCTTGAGCGCACTCCAGGGTTGTGCAGGGATAGACCGTAGGTATCCTTGGAGGGTTGAACCTTACCCCATGCCTCCGAGTGCCTTCGCCACTGAGAGGGTCGTAATCGGGACTGCAATGCCTCCATGCCTCACCTCAAAGGCGACGGTGTGCCATGTCACGACTTCTGGCGTTTAGGTCGGGAGGAAACTGCCTTCAACGACGATGTAGTCGTCGGCGGCTTGATAGTCACGGTTCTTGATAAGTTCCATCAAGGTGATTCCGCTCATTGAACGGGGTCCCGGCTGCCAAGGCACTTTACGCTCCGCGGGGTGATACATTCTGATAACTCTCCGAATGATGTCCCTTATGCACTCAAAGTCATACTGAGGCAGTCGGGAAGGACGCGAAACCCTATCGGGTCCGGTTTCAAGCATCTCCGTAACGAGACGGTCCAAGTCAACCTTCGTATCGCGAGAGATCGTCATGGCCTGAAGAGAATGTAGGTGTTCGCTGCCTAGATCGGACAGAGTTGCACCAATGGAGAACCGAATCCAACAAGCTACCTCGACACTGATTCTCACTAGGTGGTGGGCCGAGTTTTCCGGAGACCATCACTCGCTAGTCCACTCGGTTTGGGAACACCGTCCCAAAGAGCCACCAGACCAGGTAGCCGACACCTATACCAAGCGCAAGTGCCGATAGAGATGCTCCCGGCCAGTCGACGGCCGGGGTTCCCAAAAAGGAGTTGCAGCGTTCCCAACTGGGTACCCCGGCCTCGTGATCGCATTCGGCGACGAAGACACTCAGAAAGGTGACCGCCCCTGTCGCGAGCGACAACATGGGTCTCAAAGTTGCAAGCAGTGCTCCTATTCTGTCACGCTGGCGTTTCGACTCCCCCGGCCTGAGAAAGGAACCCAGCCCGGCTGAAACGCCGACGGTGACAGTCACCAGCCAGGAAGCGTCTCGGGCGTAGGGAGCCGATGCTGCAAGCAACACCGTAAAGGCAAGCAACGTTCCCGCGACGATCCATCCGATAACGACACGCACAGTGGCCCACCATCCTAACTCCAATGGTGCTTGCCAGTTCTACCGTCACCGCCACCTCGTAGGAGGCCATCGGTACCAAGCCGTCCACTTTTCGTCAGGAACATGAACAGATCGTCGCTGCGGTTGTGTCCCTGGATGTAGATGCCCGCGCCTTCGAGACTCTCGGGCAGGGGGCGGTGCCCGCTGTCCAATTCGTAAATCGACGGGTCATAGTCCGCTGGTAGGTCCGCAAAACCGACTTCCCAGCCCTCGGAGTCCAACTCGAATGAGAATCCGAACCGGACCGGCTCCTAGTCGGGGGTCGAGTCGAGGATGAGGTCGAAGGCTCGGACCAGGAAGGTGGCCATCTCCGCTCTGGTGACCGGCCGGTCGGGGCAGTATTGCAACGGGTCGGTGTTGCAGCCCTTGGTGACGCCTGCTGCGGCCAGTGCGTCGATGTTGGGCTGGTGCGTGTTGCCCGAGGTGTCGGTGAATCCCGCCGGAGGAGCCGCAGGGAGGCTGAGGGCTCGTGCCAGGAAGGTGGCCATCTCCGCTCTGGTGACCGGCCGGTCGGGGCAGTATTGCAGCGGGTTGGTGTTGCAGCCTTTGGTGACGCCTATCTCCGCCATCCGTTCCACATAGGGTGTCCACCAGGTGTCGGGTTCCACATCCTCGAACCGCGTGAGGGCTTCGGGGGAGTCGGGGACCTGGTCGAGGATCCGGATCATCCACACTGCCATTACCCAACGCAGCAGAGGTTCGTCGGGGCAGATGCGCCGGTCACCGCATTCGGTGCGGTCTAGGATGCCCATTTCTGCCAGGTGGTTGAGGGACGGTTCGTGGAGGTCGCCCGCGTCGTCGTCGAAGGCGTCCATTTCGGGGGGTTGCTGCTCTCCGTTGCCGTCGTGCGGAGTGGGATTGGCCGGGGCCACGCCGTCGATGGCGGTGATGTTGGAGGACTTGAGACCCAGGACGGTCCGCAACCCGTCCCCGGCTATGGTGACCGACACTGCTCCGCCGTTGCGGACCCCGCGAAACAGGACCTGGGTGGGCGTGGATCCCGACGCTCTCGTCACCAGGACCGCTTCTGTGACCTCATCCCATCCCAGCCAACGGGCGACAGTCGCCGCGCTCACCCGTTCCTCCCAGGAGGCGTGCGGGTTGCCCACCGCCGGGTCGAGATCCCATGGATCGGCGACCGGCTTCAGGTAGTGCCACTCGCGGGCCGAGGTATTGCCGTCCCGCACGGTGCGGAACCCGTACACGTTGCTGCGGGTGATCCCACCGGAGGAGGCGGAGAAGAAGGTCTGCACGATTCCCCCCTTCGTGACATTCTCCCAGTCGTCGCCGAAGTAGGTGAGCACCCGGTCCTTGGTGGTCTCCACCCCGTCGAGCCAAGGTTGCGCGGTCGATCGGGCCTCTTTCGTCCATCCGATGTAGTTGATGTCCCGCCAATTGTCGTAGAGATGGCACCAGCAACTGTCCTTGCGGGCATCACTGATGCCGGGGTCTTCGTCGGGATTGGCGGGGCGGGCCCGGGTTTCCCGCTGGAAGAACTTGAAGGCCGCGTAGGAGCGGGCAGTGACCGCCTGGGCCTCGTTCACCCCCGCCTCGGTCCAGTCGTCGGGAAGTTCGGCGACACCCCTCACGTAGTCCTCGAGGCCGACCGCCAGGACCACGTGGAACCCTGTATCGACGGGGTCGTCCCGCATTTTCAACTCTCCGTGCCGGTACTCGCACTCCTCAGAGGCCCGGGATAGGCACAGCTTGCTCCGGTCCTCCCCGTGGCGGAGCCGAACCCCCTTGGCGTCGGGCCACGAGATGGCCGCCCGGCATTCGCCCGCCGCACCCTGCAACTGGCCCCCATGGAAGAATCCGCACTGGCCGCGGGCGATGCGGCGGAACTCCCACCGCTCACCCGACTGGGGATGCTGCGGCTTCGGGCAGGGACCCTCACCGTCCCCGGCCAGGCACAGATCCAACCGGCCGCCCACCGCGGTGAACTCCAGCAGGGTGACCTGGGAGCCCAGATTGACCCACAGTGGCTTATCCAGGGTCTTCAGCAGATCGTTGGGTAGGGAGAGGTCTCCCAGGGAGGCCGGTTGCGATCCCGGGAAATAGTGGGCCGCGATGTCCTCTCCCGGCTTGGCCGGATCCGTTAGCGCCTGCCCGCGGGCGCCCCACTGGCCCATGCCGACACCATGGCCCCATCCAGAGCCTTGAAAGTCGAACCCGGGCGTGTGGTGGGCGTCAGCGGCGACGGCGGGGACCAGTAACACCAGAACGGTCGCGAAAATCAGCCTGCGGAGCACGATCCGACTGTAGCGGAGACCCGCAGGTAGACATACGATCTTCTGATGCCGCAGAAGGCCAACGACGCTTGTGAAGGTTGCGTCCTCACCATCATGATTGATCCATCCGCATGAACACCCAGCACCCTGGACGTATTTCGCTCCTTCGAACCTTCTTTGGCTAATCGTCTCTATCTGAGCACGTTGACACACGGAAAAGGTGCCCGGGCGATCCACTGTCCGATACCCCCGATGACCAACCCGCGTAGGGCAGGCGAACCTACTATTCCGGCCTCAGGATTCTCGGATGCCCGTAGCTGATCGAGAAGGAGCTACAGTCCGGCCGCGTTACTCCAAGGGCACTCTTCGAAGTCCGCCGGCCTCCGTAACGGCGAACATCCATGGACCATCAGGCTCATTTCGTATCTGCTCGATAATCGACATCCAGTGTTTTTGAGGGTAAGGAGGCTTCCGGTGCTTGTTTGGTTCTTTCTCCCGGTCAACACGAACCCCCGAGTTCTGTAAGAAATCCACCTTGCTTTTAGCACCGGCCGCCTTCGTATATCTTTGTCGCGGGTGAACACAACAAGTCGGCGTCGACTCACGAGGGCTAACCATGTTTCGTCCGGGCACCCTCGAGGAATCTCTGGAAGATCAGGATGCCCGGGATAAACAACCTCTCCGGGAAGGAAATCATCCAGTCGCTTACCGAGTCCTAAGTCTGTCTCGTCTGCGAAATACCGGTGCGGCATGGGCGCTGGCTACGCCGCGAAGACCCTTTGCATCTCCTCGAAGGCAACACCTGCCCTCACCAGGTGCTGCGGCATCTCATAGTCTGCAGCGATCTCGCTCACCACTTCTCCAGCTGCTCGTAGTTCCCAAAGTCGCTCAGTGGCCACCCCTCCAATGGCCGGGCGACCAAAGCACACCAGTGGGTCGATGCTCACATACGCGTCCACCCCTCCCGGATATATGCGGCAGGCCTCTCCTAAGGCATCGCCATTGGGATCAAACTCTATTTTCTTGAAAAAACTGTGGGCTTCGTCAGCCAGCATCATCATTTGTCCCGATCGAACCACCATGGCGAGAGCGGAAGGCAGGTTGTTTTCGATTTGCAGCTTCCAAACTATCTCGCGGCCATGGAGGTACAGATTCTTTGTCGCCAGCGGGTAGGGGAGTTTGAACACCTTCCGTAACTCGTCTATGACCGGACGCAGGTACTGGAGCGACACTCCTTTGCGTCGGTACTCGCGGAGGTAACCGAGTTCCACGAACTCTCCCCAAGTCACCGTGTCCTCTCCTGTGGCCTGTGGGCGAATTACCGGCGGATAGACCTTGCCCTGCCTCATGTAGCCATCAAGCCAAGCACGAACACGATCACGGCGGATGCCCAAGTGCTTCGCGGCTTCTGAAATCCCGTAGGTTGGGCGTTCAAGAATTGAGATATTTGTAGCTGTGACCACCATTCCCCGTGCCTACCGCGGATAGTAACAGTAGTGGAAACACAGGGATGTGATTTGATCCGCGAGTTCGTTGACCTGCTGGTTTACGGTCCTCCGATGCACCGATTCCCCTGCGCCCTTTCGGGAAACCAGCACCACTGGCCGGGACAGCGTTTTGTACAGGTGCTCTAATCCGCCCGAACCGGTCTACCAAAACCGAACACCGAACATCCTGTGCGGCATCACCAGCCGAACGACGACCTCTTCCCAGTCGCAAAGAGACCGAAGCCACGCACTCTGCAACCCCAGCCGCTACCGCATGAGACCCTTGTCCTTGGCTTGGCCGCCAACAGCACAGCCGACAAGGGTTGCCGTTTAGCTCTGTATTGAATGTGTTCCTTTACCCAAGACGCTGGGCCCGGAAGCCTCCGTCGACGTGCATCAGTTCCCCGGTGATGAAACTTGCCTTTTCGGACAGCAAGAACATGATGGCCTGGGCCAGTTCCCCGGTGGTTCCCAGCCGTCCCAGGGCGTGTTCCGCGGCGGCGGCGTCGGTGTCCACAATTCCCTTGGCGGCGATTCGCTGCAGCATGGGGGTCTCCACCATGGCGGGGATGACTTGGTTGACCCTGATCCCTGCCGGCGCCCACTCCACCGCCAGCACCCTGGTGAGTCCTGCGATCCCGGCTTTCGATGTGGTGTATGCGGCCCGGCCGGGAAACCCGAAGTCCTGGGCGATGGACCCTACGGTCACTATCGCCCCGCCGCCCGCCTCTCTCATTGCTCGACCGGCGGCCTGGCACCAATAGAAGGTCCCGTCAATGTGGACTCTTAGCACCTTCTGCCAATGCTCTGCGGGCAACTCGAAACTGTCCCCGGCCATGTGGATGCCCGCGCAGGTGACCAGCTTTTTGATAGGCTGGTTCCAGTTGTGGATCTCCGCCACTGCGGCGTTCACGGCGGCCGGATCGGTTGCATCGGACTGCACGAAACGCACCCGGTCCGGGCCAAAGCGTTCGATCAGATCTGCCGACCGACCCTCGTTCAGATCCACCAGCGCGCAGGCCACTTCCGGGTCACTCTGCAGCAGCATCTCGGCGGTCTTCCATCCGATCCCGCTGGTCCCGCCGGTGATCACCGCAACGGAATCGACCCTGTTATTCATTTCCGCCCTTCCCGCACATCGATCACACAGTCCTTGACAATCAGGGTCATCCCAGGATGGATGCATTCCCATTGACTTCGCACATGGATCGTAGCCATCCTTGAGCTTCCTGGGAGGCGCCATTGTGGCCTCATTAAGGAGAATTCTCATCTGTTCGTGGAGATATGAGGGGGCAATTAACGGCAATTGCAGGAAGGTCTATAGGTCGGTTCACAACGTTTCAAACTGTGGCGTCCTGCTCGGAACTAAACCTTGACGGCAGGTCAGGGCTGGTGGCAAAAACGCACGCACCTGCAATCTATCCCCCTTAAAGGGGGAGAACTGTCTAGCGTGGCTTCCCTTGCGGTTTGGAGGCCTGTTTGCCTTCCGATGCTATAAGTTTCCACCCCAACAGACCCATGTAGGCGATTCCGCCCACGGACATCGCTGCAAACACGGGCGCCACAGCCAACTCCAAAGTGTTGGAGTGCCACGCGGCGATGAACACGCCCAGCGCCGCCAGGGCCAGCACCGCAACGATGCCGTTCAGTGCCGGCGGGATGAGCAGAGGCTCGGGCCGGAAGGCGAGTCCCAGAGCCATGATCGCTGCTCCGATGAAGCCGACGACGATGGAAGTGAATTGCAACCCGAACACCAACCGCTGCATCTCCAGCGCCGATTGGAGCCACGCCTCCGACCGGTCTGCACTACTCTCCAGCGCCGCCACTCCCATTCCGGTGATCATGTAGTCGAGGCCCCGCATCACCATCTGCAAGACCAGGCCGATGGCCATCCCCAGAAGACCGAGTTGTGGCACAGGATCCGTATGTCGCCGCAGGGTCAACAGACCCCCAAGCATGAGCAAGGCGCCGCAGATAATCACCACCGGCACGGTGTAGGAGAGCGCCTGGTTGCGCGCCATCGCCAGCGTGAGATCTGTGAGGCTGGTGCTGGGCACGGTGTCCACCGCGCCGCGGCCCGGCGAGAGCGCATAGCCCACTCCCACCGCCGCAGTCCCAAGAAGCAGGGACCAGCCACCGAGCTTTTTCTCCGTCAAACGCATGCCGAGTACCACGGCGTCATTGTAACTGCTGGTTGGTAAGTCGCTTTGGGTCCCAGGTCAGGGGCATCGGTCCGGACAAGATCAGGGTTGACCATGGGTCCGGGAGCAGGCGTCACGCTGCGTCAGTGGGACGACTCCGATCAAGGACTCCGCCGGACTCTGGGAATGCGAATTGGTATCGGACCTCACCGATCTGATCCCCATGGTTGGGAGACGCCGATGGATGTTCAACGCAAGATGCCAATCCTTCCGGTTGAGGCATATACCTCCCAGGAGTGGTTCGACCGTGAACAGGAAGCCATCTTCTCCCGGACCTGGGCGTTTGCGGGTCTGGCGGGGGACATCAGCGAACCGGGGCAGTACACATCGGTCCAGGCGGGTCTGAACAACATCTTCATCGTGATGGGACGGGACCGACGGCTACGGGCGTTTCATAACATCTGCCGCCACCGTGGGACGCAATTGCTCCGAGCGGTGGGGAATACTCAGCGGGCCATCGTCTGCCCATACCATGACTGGACCTACGACCTGGAGGGCAGTCTCATTTCGGTGCACAACCGCGAGCGTGAGTTCCCCGGCTTGGACATGGCCTGTTTTGGATTGAAGAAGGCCTCTGTCGATTTGTGGCGGGGGATGCTGTGGGTGCATCCGAACGAGCATGCCGGTTCGATCATGGACTGGTTCGGTGAGGTGGAACCGCACCTGGGGCCGCACGACGTGGACCGGTTGGTGGAGTACGCCAAGGGCCGGTCGGAATATGAGATTGCCGCCAACTGGAAGATCGTGGTGGAGAATTACATCGACGGCTACCACCTGGGGTACCTCCACTCCGGAACCTTGGCGGTGCCCCTTTGGAAACTGTGGCGTTCTCTACCCCTGGTGGGCTAATCGGGGATCCACGTTTCGGTCTTGAGGCCCAGACCATCGGCGATCCGATTGGCGTAGGCGTAGTAGCCGACCACCTCGACGATGTCGAGGATGTCACGATCAGAAAAGCCGACGGTTCGAAGGGCCTCGACATCTGCGTCATTCATGGCGCCGGGCGTCACGGTCAGCTTGACCGCGAATTCCAGCATCACCGCTCGCTTTGGTGACAGGGCTGCAGTTGTCCAATCCTGTTCGACCGCATCGGCGAGTTCATCGTCGCGGAGCAGACGGCGCAGACCGCGCCGGTGGTGGACTACTCAGTAGTGACAGTCGTTCTCCAGGCTCACGACCAGGGCGATGAGTTCCCGTTCGACCTTGCGCAGCGTGGCGGTGCCGGCCATCGCCGATTCGTACAGTGCCTGGTGTGCCGCCATGCCGCGGGGGTTCAGAGAGTGCACGGCGAGGATGTTGTCGACCCGTCCGTAGTTTGGATCAACCACCCGCGGGTGGATCTCGCCGAGTGCGCCCTCCCAGGAGTCGTCGGGAATGACCTTGATGCGTGCCATGGTTCAGGGCTTCACACTAGCCGGGGAGTCGGCGAATCTACGGGCATCGGCACTTGGCAGACCCTTTCGGATTGCATGGTCTATACACAATCAATAGTGGGTCGGCCCGTGGGAACTGACTGAGCACCGTGGTTTTCCCCTCCAGAGGTCTTTCGACGGGGAACTGAGCTCTACCCAGGGCAACTCCGGATTGCTGCGCGGTATCTCGCCGGGCACGCCTCTGACAGGGTTTGGGACTCCGCTGCAATGGGGTGGCGTGGTGATGAACGGGGGAGGAAATGTGGTAGTAGGGTAAGAAATCCCGATGACGTTTCTGTGAAACCGCCACCGTTCAAGTATGCCCGCCCGGAGAGCCTTGACGAGGTCCTCCGTATCTTGTCCGAATACAACGGTGAAGCAAGGGTGCTTGCTGGGGGTCAGAGCCTGATACCGCTCTTGAACTTTCGCCTGGCCCGTCCGCAGGTCCTGGTGGACATCGCGCTGGTGAGAGAGTTGCGGCAACTTGAGGTCGAGCGAGGGGTGCTGCGGGTGGGGGCGGCCGTCACGCAGAACACGGTCGAACGTTCCAGCGACGTGGCGCGCCTCTGCCCTCTGTTGACGAAGGCTCTTCCGTTTGTGGGTCACGTCCAGAACCGTGTGCGGGGGACTGTGGTGGGGAGCATTGCTCACGCCGACCCGGCCGCCGAGATGCCCGCGGTCGCCCTGGCGCTGCAGGCCACCATGGTGGCAAGGTCAGCCGCAGGTGTTCGGAAGATCCCCGCCGACCAGTTCTTTCTCGGTCCTTTCACGACCGCTTTGAAACCTGATGAGATGCTGGTGGAGGTCCGTTTCCCTACTTCCAGGAAGACCCGGGCGGCCGTCACCGAGGTGGCGCCTCGGTCGGGCGACTTTGCGGTGGCGGGGGTTGCCGGAAAGCTGGTCACCACCCGGGCGGGGAAGGCGAGGGACGTCGCTCTGGCGCTGTTCGGCGTGGGAGGATCGCCCCAGCGGCTCCACGACGTGGAAGCTCGACTGGCGGGGCAGCGGATTACCGGTGACCTACTCGACCAGGTGGCGGCCCTGGCCAGTCACAACGCCCGAGCCGACTCGGAAGATGTTCATGCCGACGCCGGCTACCGGGCTCACGTCTCCGGAGTACTGGTGCGCCGGGCCGTTGAGGAGATGACCCGTTGAAGCCGGTTCCAGAGCCCACCCGGCGCCTGCCTTTGTCGATGACTGTGAACGGTCGACCGATCGAACTGATGGTGGATGCCCGAAAGCTCCTGGCGGACGTACTGCGTGAAGACCTGGGTCTAACGGGAACCCACATCGGATGTGAGCAGGGCGTATGCGGCGCCTGTACGGTGTTGGTGGATGGGCGGCCTGTCCGGTCGTGCATCATGTTGGGGGTCCAAGCCGATGGATGCGATGTGACCACAGTGGAGGGAATAACCCCGAGGGAGGGTCTCAACCCGATGCAGCAGGCGTTCAAGGATCACCACGGTCTGCAATGTGGCTTCTGCACTCCCGGCTTTTTGATGACGCTGGCCGGTGTGACACCGCAGGAGTTCCCGGATGAAGAGAGCATCCGGGAACTGCTGTCCGGCAACCTGTGCCGGTGTACCGGCTACGAAGGGATCGTGGTTGCGGTGATGGCGGCCTGGGGGCGGGACCGATGACCTCCCGTCCCAGTCACATCGGCGCCAATGTGGCCCGCGTCGAGGACGACCGGCTCCTGTCGGGCGGCGCCCGGTTCGTCGCAGACGTCTCCCTGCCCGGGATGCTCGAGGCCGCCTTCTACCGAAGCCCGCTGCCCCATGCTCTTATCGAGGCGGTGGACACCGACGAGGCCCTGCAGGTTTCCGGGGTGGCAGGTGCATTCACCGCCGAGGACATGACGGATGTCTCGCCCTTCCCGGATTTCGACCAAAGGGCCCGGCCGGTGGCCATCTTTCCGCTGGCTCGGGACAAGGTGCGTTATGTGGGAGCGCCCATCGCGGTGGTGGTGGCGCCCGACCGGTATGAGGCGGAGGACGCCCGGGACCTGTTGACCGTGGACCTGGAACCGCTCGATCCGGTGGTGTCCGTGGACGAGGCCCTGGCTGCCGACGCCCCCCTCCTGTTCGGGGAGTGGCCGGACAACATCGTCATCGAGGCGCCGGTCGCCAACCCGGAGGCGATGGCCGAATTCGAGGGGAGGGTGACCGTGTCCGGCCGGTACGAGGTCGGTCGCCATGCCGGAGTGCCCATGGAGACGAGGGGTGTGGCGGCCGAGTACCGGGATGGCCGGCTCACTGTGTGGACATCCACCCAGTTTCCTCACATCGCCCGGACCATGCTGTCGTACTGCCTCCCCCTGGACGAGACGGACATCCGGGTGATCGCCCCGGACGTGGGAGGAGGGTTCGGCGTCAAAGCGGAGTTCTACCCAGAAGAAGTCACGATCCCCTGGCTGGCCATGAGGCTGGGAAGACCGGTGCGGTGGATCGAGGATCGGAGGGAGCATCTGATCGCCGCCTGTCACGCCCGCGACCTGGTCCTCGACCTCGAGGCCGCCGTTGATGGCGACGGACGGTTCCGGGCGGTGCGCGGGATGGCCATTCAAGACCTGGGATCTGCCGAGATGTACCCCTACGGCTTCTCGCCCGCCTTCACCGCCGTCGGCCACATCACCGGCCCCTACCGGATTCCCCACCAGTCCGTGGGCGTCATTGCCGTGGCAACCAACAAGACCCCCTGCGGCGCCTACCGGGGTTTCGGGATCCCGGAGGCGGCGTTCGCCATGGAACGTCTGATGGACAAGGCGGCCGATCACCTGGGAATCGACCGGCGCCAGATCAGGCGTCGCAACCTCATAGGCCCCGATGACCTCCCCTACACGACCTCAGCCGGTGCAATCGTCGACTCCGGGAGTCACCGCGAAGCCTTCGAGGAAACCGTACGTCTCACCTCGGAGAGGCTTGACCGCTGGAGGGCCCGGCTCGCCGATGATCCTCATGTCCGGCTGGGATCAGGTGTGGTCAACTACATCGAGGGCGTAACCCCCACCTACTACTTCACCAGCGGACACTGGACCTCCTTCGACTCGTGCACCATCAGGATGAACCCCGACGGCACCGCCCTGGTGTCGGTGGGCGTTTCCACCTCGGGCCAGGGCCTGGAGTCCATGCTGACCTCCCTGGCGGCAGAGGCGCTGGGTGTCAGACGCGATCAGGTCCGCGTCGTTATGGGGGACACCGACCGGACTCCCTACGGGCTGGGAAGTTGGGGGAGCAGGAGCACCAACGTGGCCTCGGGCGCCCTTCGGGAAGCTTCCAGCCTTCTCTTGGAGAAGGCAACCCGCATCGCGGCTCATCTGATGGAGGCCTCCCCGGATGACATCGAGGTGTACGGCGGACGCTTCAACGTCCGCGGAAGCCCGGGGATGTCAGTTACCTGGCAACAGGTCGCCACAACGGCCAACATCCGCACCATCGACCTGCCCGAGGATGTGAAGCCTGGTCTGGAGGCGGCCGCCACCTACGATCCTCCCGGGATTGAACATAATCCCGACCAATATGGGCGGCTCAACAGTAGCGCCACCTACACCAACGCCTCCCACGGGGCGGTTGTGTCCGTAGACGTCGGCACCGGCAAGGTTCGGGTGCTTGATTACATCGTGGGCCATGATTGCGGCACGGTGATCAACCCCCAGATTGTCAGGGGACAGGTGGTCGGTGGGATAGCGCAGGGGATCGGCGGGGCACTCCTTGAAAAGCTCCATTACGACGAATGGGGAAACCCGCTGTCAACGTCGTTTCTCGACTATCACCTGCCCACCACCACAGAAATACCGAACATGGTGGTCCGACACTTCGAATCGCCGGCGCCCGCTATGCCGTGGGGCGCCAAGGGAGCCGGCGAGGCTGGAATCATCGGCCCTGCTCCCGCGATCGCCGCAGCCATCGAGGAGGCCCTATCAGACCTTGGTGTCGCAGAGATCACCCGCACCCCGATCACCGCCCCAGACGTTCTCAGTCTGGTTTTCTCCGGGGGCGGCCAAGAACACCCAGGTTGACGGTCGCTGTCACCCCGCTTACGGTCTCTCCGTCGGCGCGGACACCGAGAAACGAAGCACCAATCTAGGCCTGCTTGTTTCCCGTAATCGAGGAACAGTGGGCTTGGAGGGCCTCCCGACGGGCGGGTGAGGCTGTCGTTGCGCCTGCCACCGGGCGGGATCGAACTTGGCGCCTGTGTCCAAAGACGCCAGGAGAGCCTTGGTGGCTGCCATGGCGTGGCGGTCTGCCGAGACCTGCTGCACGAGGCGCATGGCGGTGGCAGCCGCGGCACTGGTTGGCGCCACGATGGCCGAGTCAGGGGAGAGTTCCCGGCCAGCCAACTCCTGTTGGAGGACCATGAGACGGCGCAGGGTGGAGGAACCCAGCCGGGAGTGCAACCGGGCCACCGACCGTGGGTTGTACAGGATTCCCAATCTGGTGGAAGGCAGGGCGAAGCGTGCCTCCTCCGAGACCACCACCGCATCGCGCGCCCATGCCAGGTCGACGGCTGCGCCGAAGCAGGCGCCCTCGACGGCGGCGACCACCGGCAGTGGGCTGTGGGTTATCCGGCGACAGAGTTGTTCGAGCGCATCATCGAATATGAGATCCTCAAGCGTCCCGGTGAGCGTGGCCAAGTCGGCGCCGGCGCTGAACCGTTTGGAGCTTCCGGTGATGACCACACTGCTGATGCGGTTGTCCGGCAGGGTGGTGGGGCCGGACTCGGACGCTTCCGCTGCATCGAGTTGGGCTTCAAGCTGGTGAATGGTCCGGCGTCGCAGGGCGTTGGCGCGATGGGGCCGGTTGATCTCCACCAGGAGAGTCGAGCTGTCAACCCTGTGGATTACCTGGTCGGCGGTGGAACTGTCCACGCAGGCTGATTGTAGAGCATCAGAGAGTTTCGGTCTCTCGCGGTTCGGTTGGAGGTGGAGGCTGGAGTTGCGTAAGGGTCGTGCGGGGGTCCTGGTGAGGCTCTCGCGGCAACTGATCCACTGCTGGTCATGTTCAACTCGATACGAAGACCCTTCAGAATGGTGCGGATGGCCCCCGGACCGTGGCACGTTCGCGTGGGGTTGTTCCTGCGGGATGTCCTGATAAAGATTCGCACCGAAAGCCGCTGCTGTGGTTTTAGTACTGCCCCCTGAGACGCCTCCTCCGGTCGGGCAAGAGCCGTGTCAGAGTTTGGTTTATTGTCCTAGGTGCCTTGTGATCAATCAGGCGTTGGTGAACGCGGCGTTGGCTAGCCTGTCGGCTCCCTGGTTGTACCTACGAGGAACGTATTCGACATGAGTTCTCGGGGA
Source organism: bacterium OM1 bin76 (assembly GCA_002238785.1). Taxonomy (GTDB): domain Bacteria; phylum Actinomycetota; class Acidimicrobiia; order Spongiisociales; family ZC4RG35; genus Bin76. The sequence goes on from MPNA01000010.1 coordinate 21,711, forward strand.
CTCTCTTAGCAGATCGATAGCTGTGGCGTGGAGCAGTTTCAGCCGTGGCTCTCTGACTCTGTTGGTTCCCCGCAGTTGGCGCACCGCAAGGAGGCTGTCAGACCGAACCACCAAAGAGTGGGCATTATGAAGCAAGGCCATTTTGAGCCCCTCTATCAATGCACGGTATTCCGCCGTGTTGTTGCTGGGAGCCCTGCTGGTGCGGCTCAAGGTGTCGACCACCCGGCCGCGGGGATCGTACAACACAGCGCCGATAGCTGCTCTCACAGGGTCTCTTCGGAAACCCCCGTCGGTGTACAACCAGAACGTTCGTGGGTCCCGCGTCGTGAAGTCCTCCTCGCTGTCCGTCCTCATCCGGTGTCTGTCATCCCATGGTCCGAGGAACTCCCACCGGTTGGTGTCCAGGTGGTAGAACGACCCGACAATGACGTCTTGCACGATCACATCGAGCACCTCGACAGGGTCAGTGGTCACACCGGGGAAAATCCCGGTTCTGGGCCGTAGCCAGGAAGTCATGATTTCTCCAGACTAGGTGAGTCTCGCTGGCTTCGCCTCCCAGGCTGTAGCGATCACCAGAAAGCTGGAGAGCGGCGCTGTCTCCGGGCGCAGGTATTGGTCAGCCTGAGGGAACCGCAGGTCAGAGTGCCGAACTTACCTACTACCGTAGCCCTTGAGATGGCACGTTCCGCACGGTCTGTGGCTGCCGCCCTGGTGGTTGTGCTTTGGGCGGGCTGCAGCGGGGCCGATGGGCAGAAGGAGACGACTGAGGGTCATTTGTCTCACAGAGATGTTGAATGCCGGGAGGCAATTGGGGTGGTTGAGGAACCGGGTCCCAACTACCGAGTCCACGGCTCTGGCGACGGGTTCGTTGCGTTGCCCGCCGGGGAGATGCAACTCGGGCGGTGGGGATCGGCGGGCTCGGGCTCTGAGGACCACCGGTTCTCCAAGTTCGGGTTGCATGTGCGCCGTTCAAGGCAAGTATCGCTTGAGATCGTCACAGCGCCCGACGAGGCGTCTCTTGATTTTGGTTGGAGTGGTCCTACGCCGGTTGATGCTCTGACTGCTGGGCCCTGCGGCTCGGATAGCGGAGATTGGGTGGTATGGGCGGGTGGAATCTGGGTGAACGAGCCCGGCTGTGTGGAACTCGTTGCCACCTCCGATGAAGAGGAGATCTCAGTGTGGCTGGCAGTCGGGACTTCCTGTGATGGGGTGCCTGCGAAGTCGTGATCTTGTGCAGGGGCGTATTCCACCGGCGGAGGCAGGTTATCAAATCCGGTAGGGTCGCACCTGGTTAGCGCAGCAGAACGACGCCGAAGAGCGGCAATAGGATGAACATTCCCAGCACATAGACCACGGCCAGCGAGCGTCGGGACACTGCCACCCTGGCGAGGGTTTCGGCGCCGCGGATCGGAATCTGCCGAAGGACGGTGAACGGGTAGAGCAGCAGGATCCCCCCGATGTTGAACAGGGTGTGGACCAGCGCGATGGTGAGCGCTTCGGGTCGACTCGTCGCCAGGGCTGCCAGCAATGCCGTGATGGTGGTACCCACGTTGGCGCCAAGGGTGACCGGAAAGGCGTTGCGCAGCGACAGCACCCCGGCGGCGGACAACGGGATCAGCAATGATGTGGTGATGCTCGATGACTGCACCGAGATTGTGATCAGCAACCCCACCACCAAAGCCACCATACCGCTGCCTTTGCCCAAAGCCATGTTCAAGGATCGCTCCACGCGGTCGGCCACCAAGCGGCGCATGTTCTTGGTTACGAACGCCAGCGCCACCAGCACACCCACGATCCCGCAGGCGACCAGCAGCGCGCCGAGCGTGTTTCCATCTGCTCCGAGGCTGGTCCACAGGCTTTCCAGCCAGCCGACCGGTTCCTTGACCCACGCCTTTATCGGGCTCTTCCACTCGGTGCCGGCCGCACCGACCAAGGGCTCGGTGATTCGTTCGGCAAGGCTCGAAAAGGCGCCGGTGAGCAACTCCAGAGGCAACAGAACTGCGACGATCACAACGTTGAAGAAGTCGTGCACGGTGGCGGCCGCGAAGGCCCGTTTGAACTCCACAGACCTCCTCAAATGGGCCAGCGACACCAGCGTGTTGGTGACCGTTGTGCCTATGTTGGCGCCCATCACCATCGGTATGGCATGTTCGAAACCCAATACACCGGAGGCCACCAGGCCGACTATCACCGATGTGCTGGCCGACGACGACTGCACCAGCACCGTTCCGAGAATCCCCACAAAGAGCCCGGCGAGGGGGTTACTGACGCTGGAGAACAGGCTCTCCTGGATGTCGGCCCCCAGGAGTTTGATGCCGGATTCCAGCGACGAGACGCCAACCAGGAACACATAGATCAGACCCACCACCAGCCCGGCTCTCGCCAGCGGGGGCATCGAGCGATCATTCGCCAAGCCATCACCAGATCTGGTCGAGATCCTCATATGGTCGACCTCGTCACAGGGTATCGACAGCCCGCGGTATTCGGCCGCTTGGTTGGCGCCTGTGGGCCGACTGCGCTCCGATGGGGTCGTCCTCGATCCATCGGACTCCATGGGACCCCCCTCTGCTCAAGCCCACGGAACATAGGTCCCCGTGTCTTCGGCATTGGGACGATCCGCACCGCCCGGTCGCGGCGCTGGCCCGGTGGGCCGACGCGCTCGGCGAGGTTGAGGCCTCTTGTCACCTGGCCAAGGGTTCCTATGCTCCGTCTCGCAGTTGCAGCTTCGGGGAAGTGGAATCCTCGTCCGTCCTGGCGCGGTCACTCCCGGGGCTTAGCGATTGCATGATGAGCCAGTCTGGCCTGTGCTATGCAGGCGGGCCTCTGCCCGGATTGTCGTGGGTCGAGTGGCGGGGACTCTCACGGTTGTTCGTCTGAGCACGACCAGACGGTATCGCGATGTCTCGGCATTGCCCACGATCCTACCGTGATCATTCCCCCGCGAAATCGTGTGTGCCCACCAGCCCTCTCTTAAGGCGGCCAACCTCCGGTCGCCCGGCCAGGACGACGCCCCCTCACAGGCCTACCTCGTGACCATCCCTGGGCTGGAGAGGTGATTGGCCGCCGCCTTTGGGGATCTCATAGAGCGCACCGTGCCCAAACTGTGTAAGGAGATGCCTGCGGCATTCCGATTGTTGATCATCCACATCCAAGAGCCTTCGTAAGGTGTACGTTGGGGGTGCCTGCCGACACTGCGGGGGTGCCGCCGGGGATCAGTTGGCGGGTCCGGATGCCAAGGCGATCGAGGGGAGAGGTCATCTTGGTTGACGCCACGGTTGAACGGTGCTTGGGAGACGCGAAGGGAACTGCACCGGGGTACCGTAAAAGATCGGCGATGCGACTGCTTGTCTTTCAACACATCGATTGTGAACACCCGGGCCGCCTGCGCGACTTCCTGCAGGCCGACGGTGTCGAGTGGACGGCGGTGGAACTTGACGACGGAGAGCCGATCCCACCTCTGGAGGACTACGACGCTCTATGGGTGATGGGCGGCCCCATGGATGTGTGGGATGTCGAAGAGCACCCGTGGCTCGTCCCGGAGAAGCGGGCCATCCGGCGCTGGGTGCGCGACATGCGGCGGCCCTTCTTGGGCCTGTGCCTGGGGCACCAGTTGCTGGCGGATGCCTTGGGCGGTACTTGTGGCCCGCAGCGCCCGCCCGAGATCGGCATATACGGCGTGGAACTGACCGCCGAGGGCCGGGCCGACCCGATCTTCAACCAGATGGGAGAACACCAGATCGTCTTGCAGTGGCATTCGGTTCAGGTGGCTCAGCCACCCGACGACGCGGTGGTGCTGGCGAGTTCCCCGGACTGCCGGGTGCAGGCCATGCGGGTGGGGTCCCGGGCGTGGTCGATGCAATACCACCTGGAGGTGGAGCAGGACACCGTTCGCAACTGGGGAGCAGTCGATGCCTACCGCGATGCCCTGGTGTCGGCTCTCGGTCCCAACGCCGTCGACTCCCTGGCCGCCGAAGCCGATTCCCACATGGCTGACTTCGCCAGGGCCGCCCAGCGCCTGTACCGCAACTTTATGGCCGCCGCCCGTTCCTGACAGGTTGGGAAGGTCTCATGTGGTCGATGGCTTTGTGAAGAAGCCAGCAATGCCAACACATCGGCGCCTTATCATCGCGTGGCTCTTCGTGCCGATGCACCGGATCTTGTTCCGGATCTCCGGTGGCCGTCTACTGGGTCGTTTAGAAGGGGTGGGGGTCCTCATCTTGATGACCAGGGGACGCAGGAGTGGCAAGAGGCGCTCGTCGCCGTTGTTGTACTTCCAATTCGGAGGTTCCGAAGACTTCATCGTGGTTGCTTCCAACTACGGTCAGGACCATCATCCCGGGTGGTACTGGAACATCGTCGCCGACCCCAGTGTCTTCGTCGAAGCCAAGGGAAGGCGCTTCGCCGCCGCGGCCCGCATAACCGGGGGCGAAGAACGCGCCGCGCTGTTCGACAAGGTGGTTGCGACGAATGCACGCTTCGCCGCTTACCGTGCCAGCACCGACCGCCGGATTCCCGTCGTGGCGCTCCGCCGGGTCTAGCTCCGCCGCGGTTACCCGTGGCGTGTGGCCGGCACATTCGTTTTGCCGGTAGTGAACACGGCGGTGAGTCCACGTCCCCATCTGGTGTCGAAAGAGCCCCGGTCAGTAGATTTGGGAGAGTGGATGTTGCCGAAAACCACGACCTGATCCGGGTGACCGGGGCGCGGGAGAACAATCTCAAGAATGTCAATGTGGAGATCCCCAAGCGCCGTTTGACGGTGTTCACCGGAGTCTCGGGATCGGGGAAGAGTTCTCTGGTTGTCAATACGATTGCTGCCGAGTCGCAGCGCTTGATCAACGAGACATACAGCGCCTTCGCCCAGGGTTTCCTGCCGAAGTTGGCGCGGCCCGAGGTCGACGTGCTCGAGGGGCTTACCACTGCCATCATCGTCGACCAGGAGCGGTTGGGGGGCGACACTCGTTCCACGGTGGGCACCGCCACCGACGCCCACGCCATGCTGCGGATCCTGTTCAGCAGGCTGGGGCAGCCGCAGATCGGTTCCCCCAACGCGTTCTCTTTCAATGTGCCCTCGGTCCGAGCGAGCGGTTCGATCACGGTGGAGCGCGGCGGCGCCAAGACGGTGAAGAAGACTTTCAGCCGCGCCGGCGGCATGTGTCCCACCTGTGAAGGCCGGGGTACGATGCCCGACATCGACCTGACGCAACTCTTTGACGACTCCAAGTCGCTGGCGGAGGGAGCGTTCAAGATCCCCGGATACAAGGCGGGCGGGTGGATGGTGAAGTCCTTCACCGAATCAGGATTCGTGGATCCCGACAAGCCGATCCGCGACTACACCGAGACCGAGATGGCAGACTTTCTGTACCGGGAACCGGTGAAGGTCAAGATGATGGGGATGAACGCCACCTACGAGGGTTTGATCCCTCGGGTCAAGAAGTCGTTCCTCTCCAAGGACCGCAAGTCGATGCGGCCCCACATCCGGGCCTTCGTGGACCGGGCCGCCATCTTCACCGCCTGTTCCGACTGCGGCGGCACCCGGCTCGGCGAGGCGGCCCGCTCCTCCAAGATCGGTGGGATCAACATCGCCGATGCCTGCGCGATGCAGATCACGGACCTGGCCGGTTGGGTGAGCAGTCTGGACGAACCGTCGGCGGCGCCTCTGCTGGAGGCGCTGGGGCACATGCTGGAACTCTTCGTGAAGATCGGGCTGGGCTACCTGGCGCTGGACCGGTCGTCGGGCACGCTGTCGGGTGGCGAGGCGCAACGCACCAAGATGATCCGCCATCTCGGATCATCCCTCACCGACGTGACCTACGTGTTCGACGAGCCGACCGTGGGACTGCACCCGCACGACATCCAGAGGATGAACGACCTTCTCCTGAGGCTTCGGGACAAGTCCAACACGGTGCTGGTGATCGAGCACAAGCCGGAGGTGATCGAGATCGCCGACCACGTTGTCGATCTCGGCCCCGGCGCCGGCGGCGCGGGAGGAGAGGTGGTCTTCGAAGGCACCGTTGCGGGCCTGCAGCGCAGCGACACCAGGACGGGGCTGTACCTCGACCATCGGGCTTCGTTGAAAGGGTCGGTGCGGGAGCCATCGGGAGCGCTGCAGGTGCGAGGGGCCGGCACTCACAACCTGCGCGATGTGGATGTCGATATTCCGCTGGGGGTGCTGGTGGTGGTGACCGGCGTGGCCGGAGCGGGCAAGAGTTCGCTCATCGGAGGCTCGGTGTCCGGCCGGGACGGAGTGGTGACCGTCGACCAAACCCCGATCCGCGGTTCACGGAGGAGCAACCCGGCTACCTACACCGGCATGCTCGATTCGATTCGCAAGAGGTTCGCCAAGGTCAACGGTGTCAAGCCCTCCCTGTTCAGCGCCAACTCCGCGGGTGCCTGTCCCAACTGCAAGGGCGCCGGAGTCGTTGACTTCGACCTGGCGATCATGGTCAGCGTCCCGGTGGGGTGCGAGGAGTGCGAGGGCAAGGGGTTCCAGAGCGAGGTGCTCGACTACCGGCTGGGAGGCCGCGACATCAGTGAGGTTCTCTCCATGCCGGTCGCTGAAGCCCGGGACTTTTTCGCCAGGGGCGACTCCAGGGTCCCGGCCGCCCATCGCATCCTCGGCCGACTCTCCGATGTGGGACTCGGCTACCTCACTATCGGCCAACCGCTCACCACGCTGTCCGGCGGTGAAAGGCAGCGGCTGAAGCTGGCCATCCACATGGCGGAGACAGGTGGGATATACGTGCTTGATGAGCCGACCAGCGGCCTCCACCTGGCCGATGTCGACCACCTGTTGAGACTCTTGGACCAACTGGTGGACTCCGGCAAGTCGGTCATAGTGATCGAACACCATCAGGCAGTGATGGCCCACGCCGACTGGATTATCGATGTGGGTCCCGGAGCCGGCCATGATGGAGGCCGTATCGTGTTCGAGGGCACCCCCACCGACCTTGTCACCGCCTGTTCGACGCTGACCGGACAGCACCTCGCCGAATACCTGGCTGTGACGTAGAGCCCCTGACCGTACCCGCTTTTCGTCTCTCCGCACCCCGGGAGGCGTTCCTTGTGGGGTGACTGTTGGCCTCTGTGCAGTACGTCAATCTGAATGATCGCAGCGCGCTGCTGGGTGGCAGCCGGCCACGAAGGCGCCTGCCAGGGGACGACAGTTCCCCCTGCCCGTAGACCGTTCTACGAACTCTGGGGTAGCCGGTCCGCAAAGTAGTCGAGTTGGACGGCGCAGGCCTCCTCGACCAGGTGGGGACCGCTCACTTCGATGTGGCGCTGGCCGCTTTGGAGGATGTTGCGGCATCCGACTCCCCGCATGGTGGGGCAGTGGTCGTTGACTCCCGTGATTGCCAGCAGGTCGTGCTCGGACATACCGTACACCGTCCGGTTCACTCCACCCCAGTACATGGCGCCACTGCACATGGCGCAGGGCTCGCAACTGGTGTAGAGGGTGGCGGTGGCGATCTGCTCGGGGCTGAGGATGGCGACCGCCTTGTTGATCAGATTGGACTCGGCGTGGTTGAGGGGGTTCCGTTCGGTGAACGTGGTGTTCTCGGCTTCGAGGAGGATATTGCCTTCGGGGTCTGCCAGAAGAGCGCCGAACGCCATGTTCCCTTTGGCGGCGGCACTGGCCGACAGTTCGATGGCTCGGCGGAGAAGCCGCATATCCAGTGCGCTGGAATCGGTTGTTTCGGTTTCCGTCATGCCATCGATGCTATATGGAACAGTTGTCCACCACCCCGCTGACCCATGTTGCTCTTTGCTGAACCCGCCACATCAAGGGTGGTTTGCCGATAACCCCCCTGGTCCTCTCCCTTTTTCAAGAGCGATTCGACATTTGTCAGTTTGGGTATATAAACTAGTTTGTAATACAAACTATAGGAGTGAGGCCCCCAAATACCTCACGTGGCGATTGGAATAGTCACATTGGGATACATCTTGTACGGCGTGATGACGCACCCGGCGCTGGCGGGGATCGGGGTTGGCGCGATGTGGCTTCGCAGGATCGGGATCCGGTGAGCAGCGAACCCGTTGTCCTCGACGAGATCATCCACCAGTCGGTGCGGTTGCGAATAATCACCCTGCTGGTATCCCAGCCGGATTCGGCCCGGATCGCCTACCGTTTCATTCAGAGGACGTTGGATCTCACCGGGGGGAACCTGACCATCCACCTGCGCAAACTCCGAGACGCCGGGTACGTAACGATCACCAAGGAGTTCCGGGACGAAAAGCCTTCAACATGGGTGCAGGCCACACCGGCAGGACGCCAGGCATTTGCGGATTATCTGGCCAATCTGAAGAGGGTGTTGGGAGGCGTGGCATTCAGGACAGGGGGTAGTACGTAGTGATCCGGGACCGAGGCACTGAAGACGAAGTAGGTCCTCACCGCCGGCACCGCACCCGGCAAGCCTCCGGACCTGGGGAAAGATGCGAGACCACGAACACCAGAGCTTCCATGCCAGCCATACTAAAACCGCCGGCCTCGCGACAGATGAGGACTGGCATGGCGCTGCAGGGCCGGCGGGGCTAGAACCTGGCTGGATCTGCTATGCGGACGGGTCTACCAGGCGGCCGATGAACAGTAGAGCACCCGTGTCTTGATGGACAATGGCCCACAGGAAGGGTCGGTCGGCGACAATGGTGAGATCAGCCGGGGGAGGTGCGGAATCGGCGAAGGCCATGGCGGTGGCTGCCGCCGCCTCGGTGCCCTCCTCATCGACGATCACCTTGGCGCCGTGGATCGCGGCGGTGATGAAGATCGGGGGAGCGATTCTCTCGAAGGGCGCTCGGGGACAGAATCCCAGTGGACACAGCCACTCGAACAGATCGGTGGGCGGCAGGGTCTGTTCCCACTTGGGCATGGTGAGGTCGACAGCCCCTTCTTGAGCGGTGGCCTCCAGTTCCGCCAGGGCGTCGGCGTCCAGTCCCTCCTCCACGGCTACAAGACCGGCGGGGTCATGGGGGACGATGAGCCACATGGCCAGTCCACCGTCCCGGTAGGGCAACTCGACGGCGTCGGCGTCCGCAAGGCGAACGTAGCGACGACGGACCGGGTCGGCGTCGTGCATGAACGGCGCCGTCACCGACTGGTCGTTCCCTGTGAAGAACGGACCGTCACCGGTCAAAGCAGAATGGAAGGGCACTGCCCACTTTGCATGCAAATACACCGTGTTCACCAGGACCAACTGCTGGCCCTGGACTGTCCTCTCGGTGACGATCCTGGGGATGAGGGCTCGGGTGTTCTCGGACACCCATCCGTTGATCACCTCGGCCGCTGCGGCGCCGTCGTCGAGATCGAGGGGTTGGACGGCCGCCCCGTACTGGGAGGCGGCGGTGTGGAGAAACTCGGGCAGCGGCGAGAAGGAATCGTCAGGGAAGAGGCGGTTGGCCACCTCCAGGGTGGTCGACTCCGCCGAGGATTCGGCCAGCATAAGATCCACGGCGTTGGCGGCGGGGTGCAGGCCCACCTGGGGGAAACCGAAGATCCTGTCGAGCGTCTCTCCCGTGTCGGGCGATGCCCCGGCGCGGCTCAGGCTGAACGCCAGGCCGATGCTCGTTGGGCTGGAGACCGCGTTGCCCACCAGATGCCGATGGAAGTGCCACCCGGCCGCGTTGATCCCGGCCACCCAATCAGCGGTGGGGGCCTGCGGGTCGGCGGGCGACCGATCAGCCAGGGGCGCCCCGGTTGTGGTGGTGGCATCCGAGGAACCGCATGCCGCTACCACGGAGCACAGCAGGACCAGTGATAAGAGCAGCCTTGTCATTGGCTTTATTGGAGGCACGAGCGAGCCTGGAAGGGTTGCAGCGAGGCTAAGCCGCCACGGTGGTATTGGACAGTTCCGGCCTCCCGTTGTAAAGACCCACCCCCATCATGACCAGCCAGGTGTTCCCCAGCAGAACGGCCGCCAGGAACAACGTGAAGAAGGAACCTGCCAAGCCGTACAGGGGGCTGATCACTGCTACGAACACCAGTGACACCAGGCAGGACAGGACCATCACTACGGCGACGGCTCTCATCGAGGAGGCCCGAAATCTCGTCATGAGACCTATGCCCAACCCTATGGAACCCAGCAGAAAGGCGTAGAACGCCATCAGGTTCAATCCGGATTGGGTCTTCAGAAGGATGACCGAGATGAAGTCCAGCAGTTGCGCCTGGTCGGGTCCGGCGCCGGCGCCGATGCCATATTCCAGGGTGTGGGTGGCCGTGTACAAAACCGCCCTGTCGATCATGGAGATGACAATCCCCAAGCCCAGGGCCATCACACCGAATCTGGCGATGGTGTCGTTGGCGCCTTCCCCCATAATCGCGCGGCGCAACACCAGTACGCCGTACAACTGCAATACCAGGCCGAGCACTCCCAGCATGGTGGTGAGGAAGCTGAGAGCCATGTTCTCCTGGATGACTCGTCCCAAACCGATGAAGTCGTCGGCGTCCACAAAGTCGACCACGGCCAATCCCGGCGTCAGCACCTGCATGCCGACCATCAGGATCGTGCCGATGACCAGCAACAAACCCCCGATCTTATTCTGGGGTGTTGCTGTCATCTGTTTCCCTCCAGAAGTTGGACCTCTGTGCCATGTGGGAGCTTAGCGACTCGTTGGAAGGGAGCCAGTACTCTCGGAAACTGAAACCAGACATCTCACGCAGAGCAAAGCAAGGGAAGAGCATCTTGAACGGCGAAGCCATCGAACGGGAAGTGGACCAACGACTGGGTGTCGTGAAGGCTCTCTACGGTGATCGTCTCGATGACCAACAGCTTGAAGAGGTGCGGAGAGCCGTGGAGGGCTTCGTGGTCGCGTCACGGGAATTGCGGGCCGTCAAGCTCGACAACGGCATTGAGCCGTTCTCGGTGGTGACGCCCTACCGAGAGGACGGCTGAGGTCTTGCCGGACAGCCCTGTCTTCATGAGCATCCGGGACCTGGGTCGCCTGGTACGTGACCGGGAGGTGTCGCCGGTACAGCTTGCCGAGATCTTCTTGGCCCGGCTGGAGAACCTGGGGCCTGACTACAACGCGGTGGTCACCGTAACCGGGGAGAGAGCGATGCAGCAGGCCAGACGCTGCGAACAGGAGATCGCCTCCGGACGGTACCGGGGCCCCTTGCACGGCATTCCCTTCGGTGTGAAAGACCTGCTGGCCACCTCGGGTGGTATCCCCACCACCTGGGGCGCCGCGCCGCTGCGAAATCAGACGTTCGACTACGACGCCACGGTGATAAGGAAGCTTGAGGCGGCGGGCGCCGTGCTGGCCGCCAAGTTGGCCATGGTGGAACTGGCCGGCGGCGCGGGGTACTGGCAACCCGACGCCTCGTTCACCGGTCCGGGCATCACCCCCTGGGACAAGACGAGATGGAGCGGCGGATCCTCCACCGGATCGGGCGCGGCGACCGCAGCCGGCCTGGTGCCTTTCGCCATCGGTTCCGAGACCATGGGTTCCATCATGTCGCCATCCAGCAACTGCGGAGTGACTGGCCTGCGCCCCACCTACGGGCGGGTAAGCCGATACGGAGCGATGGCCCTCTCCTGGACCTTGGACAAGCTGGGGCCGCTGTGCCTCACCGCCGACGACTGCGGCCTGGTGCTGGAGGTGATCGCCGGCCCCGATCCCAAGGACCCGACCACGACCAAACGCACCTTCAGCTATGACGACGCCGATGTGGGGTCGCGGCGGTTTCGGCTCGGTGTTCTGGAGGACGTGGCCGACAACACCGACAGGGCCACGCGTCACAACTTCGAGCGGGCCTTGGAAACCCTGGGGGAGGTGGCGGAGATCGAGGAGGTGAGCTTCTCGGACCTGCCGCACGAGGCGATCAACTACACGATCCTGTTCGCGGAGGCTTCAAGCGCCTTCGATGAGATTGTGGACAGCGGGATGCTGGGAGAACTGACCGCGCCTGAAGACCGGTTCGGATCCTATTCGCGGGTGGCGGTGCTGGCGAAGGACTACATAAAGGCGATGCGCCTGCGAAGACTCATGGCTGAGAACGCCGATGAGGTGATGTCACGGTTCGACGCGCTGGTCGGACCGTCGCGGGCGGGTATCGCGCCGCCGCTCCATCAGGACTTCCGGAAGGCATCCCGGGGCGGAAGGAAGGATGTCATGCTGTCGGTGGGAAACGGTGCCGGGCTTCCGGCCATTTCGGTGCCGAGCGGTTTCTCGTCAGAGGGCCTGCCCACTGGTATCCAGTTCATGGGACGGGCCTATGAGGAGAACGCCATCCTGGCGGTGGCCCGCTCCTACCAGTCACTCACCGACTGGCACCAGCGCCACCCACCCGACCTGCTTTCCTCCTAGGACCCCGTGTCCACCGGCGGCGGCACGACGGCTCCCCTCTGCATCACCATCCGCATCGACCGCAGGGCCCGGATGTCCCCGAGAGGGTCCTGGTCCACTACGATGAGGTCCGCCTCCCTGCCCGGCTCGACGGTCCCCACCACATCTGCGAGGCCAACGGCCCGTGCTGCAACCGAGGTTGCGGAGCGGATGACGTCGGCTGGGTCCATGCCCGCCTGGACTTGGAGTTCCAACCCGAGGCAGTAATCACCGAAGGTCTGGATCGAGTCGGTGCCGGCCACGATGGAGACTTCCCATTCCGACCAGAGTCGGCCCAGGAACTCCACTTGACGCTCGCACTTGACATTGAGGGCTTCCAGGCGCTGCTCTTCCTGCGGAGTCAGAGCATGTCCCCGCTCTTTCCTCGTCAATAGCTTCTCCCGTTTCCGGTAACCCGTTTGGACGGTCGGGCTGACCCGCACCCCTTGCTGGGCAATGCGCTCTGCGATCCACGGATTGAAACGGTAGGAGCCGTCGGGGTCGATGAAGGTGGCGTGTTCTATGGAGTCCACGCCGGCGTCGAGGGCGTTGACAATGCTCTGGGTGGCTATGCAATGAGCCGTGGCGGGTATGCCCAGGTTGTGGGCCTCGTCTACGATGGCCCTCAGTTCCTCCACGCTGTAGGACGGCTTGCGAGGATCGGTGCCGGCGGTGCCGCCGCCAGAGGCCATGATCTTGATGAAGTCGGCGCCGTCGCGCACCAGGTGCCGCACCGCCTTGCGCACCCCCTCCACCCCGTCGGCCTCCTGGTTGCACCACCAGAAGTGCCCTCCGGTGGTGGTCACCGGGCGGCCGCTGAGCAGCAACCGGGGCGCCAGGGCCAAGCCCTGCCGGACGCCCCGGCGCAGGTCGAAGGTCACCTGGTTGCGGGCCCCGCAGTCCCGCAGGGTGGTGACCCCGGCGCTGAGGTGCGTGTGGGCGTTGCGGGCGGCGCGCAGCAGCATGACCTGGTCGGAGTCCCGCTCTATGACCTCCTCGTAGGTGGCGTCCCCGGCGCCGAACATCAGATGGGTGTGGGCGTCGATCAGGCCGGGCAACAGGTACCCGTCCCGGTAGTCCAACTCCCGAACCTGCGATCCCCGGGGCGCCTCCACCTCGCCTTCGGCGCCGGCTGCCACGATCCGGGATCCTTCCACGACTGCGACGGCGTTGCGGACGGGCGGCGCGCCCGTGCCGTCGAACAGGGCCTTGGCGCGGATGACCGTCTGGCCCTCGGCCACGTCTACCACCTCCGCAAACCGCAATTGGAACCGGGTGGCGGCGGGTAATGCAGGCTCATCCTTCCCCTCAGGCTAGGTGGGTGGGCGCCCCGGGGGGTTGGGGACTCGCGGTTTGGCGCCGGTTGTTGGGCGAATGCACCGGATGGGTGTTCCAGCGCGGGTGTACAGTGTTTGATCAGGAGGTTCGCCATGCCTTTACAGTTGGACCATACGATCGTCCCCGCCCACGACAAGGTGAAGTCGGCCAAGTTCATCGCCCACGTCTTCGGACTGGAATACCACGGGACCTGGGGGCATTTTGCCCCTGTGAAGATCAACGACACGCTGACGCTCGACTTCGACGACTCCGATGACCCACATTCCAACCACTACGCCTTTCTGGCTTCGGACGAGGAGTTCGATGAGGTGCTGCAGCGTCTCAAGGATGAGGGTGTTCCCTTCGGCAGCGGCCCCCGTTCCCGCACGGATGGCAGGATCAACCACAGGCACCGGGGACGGGGGTTCTACTTCGAGTGTGAGGACGGGCACGTCTGGGAGGTCATCACTCACACCTACATCACCGAATGAGACCGGGCGACTGAATGTTGAAAGCGGCTGTTCTCACCCGCCAGGGACTGGGCAGGACGGTCAACCAGGATCGGGTGGTTGTCAACCAAACGGTCGTTGACCCCCAACCAGCCAAAACATCTGTTTTCAGCGCCGAACTTCCGAGCCTGGTGGCAGTGCTGGACGGACTCGGCGGCCATCCTGCCGGTGACGTGGCGGCTTCTCTGGCTGCCGAGGTGATCGCCTCCGCGAGCTCCGAGGTCAGGTCAGAACCGGACGTGGTTGCTCTTGTGGAGGAGGCCAACCGGTTCTTGTATCAGACCATGGCCACCTTCCCGATTCTGCAGTACATGGGCACCACCATCGCCGGTGTACTGGTGACATTGGAGGCGGTGACCGTGTTCCATGTGGGCGATTCCCGGGTGTACTTCCATGCAGGTGGGGACCTGGTGCAGGCAACGGTGGACGACCGGCGGGACGGGTATGTCACTCAGACACTGGGAGGGCACGACTCCTTTGAACCCATCCGTGTTCACGCCAGCACCGAACCCCGGGCAGACCGAAGGATTCTGGCGGCCACAGATGGGTTGTTTGATCACACCGACCGAGAAACGCTGTCCCCAGCTATGAACGGACTGCTCGAAGAAGTACCCGACCAACTGTCCCAGGTGGCCATCGAGTCGGCAAACCCCGACGACTTCTCGGTGGCGGTTATCGAGCCGTCAACCGCTGCGCAGGCCGGCGACCCCGCACCCGGGACGGAAGGGCTGTCTTGATGTGGAAGGCGCCAGGGCGGATTCGCCCGGGTGCCGGGCGGTTTGGCTGCCAACCGACCTGAGGCTGTTCGGCGGGGAATGCGGCTCTCAGGATTCCCCGCAGGGTGAGGGTGGTTGGTGGGCTGGGACGGATCTGCTCTCCGCAGCCTCGGTGGCGCTATGTGGCATCCATCTGGTGAACGCCCTTGATGATGTGGTTGTCGCCCACCACGATGGTCCCCTCCCCTCGGACCACCGCTATCCCGCTGATTGTGGTGCGGTCTCCCACCATCGCCCCGTTCTCGACCTTGGCCCGGTGCTCCACAACCGCGCTGCCACCCACGATTCCCGCAGATCGGATGGTGGCGCCGTCCCGGACCACTGCCTTGTCTGTTACGGCGCCGCCCTCCAGAACCTGCGCGTCGTCACGCACCTGGGCTGAACCACCCACCCACGAGTGGTCGGTGATCAGGGCCCGGCCGCTGATGGTGGCTTGTCCCAACACCAAGGCGTCTTTGGTGACCTTGGCTTGGTCGAGCACTCTGGCGCCTTCTTCCACCCAGCAGTTTCCCGCTTGAGACAGGTTGTACGGTCCGGCGACCAGCCCTCCCCGATCTCCCTTCTTCACCGTCAGGTTGTTCTTACGGGAAGGCTTGAAATCGCGCGCCGCGACCACCCGGTACAAACCCTCTTCATCAGGCTGGAGGCGGTATTTCTTAGCCATGGTCAACCATCTCTGGGACGACTCACCTTCATATTAACGCAACAGTCGGCTCCCATATTAACGCAACAGTCGGTTCCGTCCACAACCATGCTAGAGAGCCTCAGGCCACGGGAAGTCCCCGCGCCAGACCCTGGAGGGCGCGGAAGGTTTGCTCTCCGATTCCTCTCTCGTCATCGTCGAGAAGGTTGGACATCACCTTCAGCGTCCATTCCATCAGGGGCCGGTTTCGCAACCCGGTGTGGGCCAGGGTCCGCATCACGGCCGGCCGGCCGATCAACTTCACGAACAACCGCGCGGTGCGGTAGTAGAGGCCGTATTCGCGGTCCAGATGGTTGGGGTACTCGTCCAGGATGTGCGGGTCATCTTTAGCCACGGCCTCGCCCGCCAGTCGCGCGGCGATGCGGCCGGTCTCGTAGGCGTAGGCGATCCCCTCGCCGTTCCACGGGTTGATGGCTGCCGCCGCATCTCCGATCACCAGCCAGTTGGGTCCCACCAGGGGCGAGCGGGAGAAGGACATCTGCAGGGCCCCTCCCACCGGCTTGGTCAGCCGGGACTCTTCGGAAAGACCCCAGTAATCGGGGGCGGCGTCCACCCAGTCCGCCATCATCTTGGTGGTGTTGGATTGCTTCCAGCGCTTGAAGGTGGAGAGCAGCCCCACTCCCACGTTCACCGTGCCGTCACCCAGGGGGAACACCCAGCCGTAGCCGGGCATGGTGGCGCCGGTGCTGTCCCGGATGTCCAGTTGGCTCTCCAGAAAGGGGTCGGAGGATTTGGGGCTGGAGTAATAGCCGCGGGCCGCCAGTCCCCGCGGATAGTCCTTGCGACGGGTCACTCCCAGGTGGCGTCCGAAGCGGTTCAGGGCCCCGTCGGCCACTATGACCACCTTGGGGCGTACCTTCTCCACCGAACCGTCGGCTGCCAACTCCACACCTTCTAGGAACCCGTTTTGGGTCAGGGGCCGCGCCTCGGTCTTTTGCCGGATTGTCACTCCCTGGCCCTGGGCCAGTTCCGCCACCTGCTGATCAAGTTCCCGGCGCCGGATCACGCCCCCCCAGTCGGGAAACCGGGAGTGTTGTGGCCAGGACATCTCCAGCATCACCTTGTCTCCGGCGTAGGAGCGCAATCCGGTGATCCGGTGAAATCCCGGCGCCGAGAAGTCGAATCCCATCTCGTCCAACTGGTAGATGGCGCGGGGAGTCAGCCCGTCTCCGCAGGTCTTGTCGCGGGGAAAGGACTTGCGTTCCACCAGGGTCACGTCGTGCCCGTCTCTTGCCAGCCAGTATGCGGCTGCCGCTCCCGCAGGGCCCCCTCCCACCACCAGCACTTGTCCGCCACTCATCATCCTCAAAGATAGCCGTCCCCGGGCAGCCTTCCGCCAGGCGGGGAAGACCGGCCGGAAACCTCGTCGACCCTGGTGTCACGGGTGCGTTTCCAGTGGCGATCCAGTGGCCGGAACAGCACGGATCGGCGCCCTTCCGGGAGGGGTAGGATGGTGGCATGGCAAGAGGGGGTATACCTGACAGGACAGTGTCACGTTTGCCGTGGTATTTGCGGTGCCTGGACCAACTTCCCCCCAGGCAGCAAACCGTCTCGTCGGAAGAGATTGCCACGGCGCTCAACATCAAGGCCGCCCAGGTCCGAAAGGACCTGTGGTACCTGGACTGCGAGGGCCGTCGTGGGGTGGGCTACGAGGTGAGTTCCCTGGTGTCCCACATCACCGACGCGCTGGGGATCAACGCGCCGGTGGCCATAGTGATCGTGGGGATGGGGAACCTTGGCATGGCACTGGCCCACTACCAGGGCTTCGCCAATCGTGGCCTGACACTCACCGGTCTCTATGACACCGATCCCCACAAGATCGGCACGAGGGTGGGCGAGATGACTGTCCGCCATCCGGATGACCTGGCCGAAGACGTCGGGGAGTCCGGGGTCTCCATCGGAATCATCGCCACTCCCGCTCCCGCCGCGCAGCGGGTGGTCGACCTCTTGGTGGCGGTGGGGGTGACCTCGATTCTCAATTTCGCTCCGGTGATGCTGCGGGTCCCCGACGAGGTTACCCTCCGCCGGGTGGACGTGGCCACCGAATTGCTCATCTTGGGCTTTCACCAATCCAACTCGGGCCGGCCGGGATAGGACCCTTCGATGCAGATCACCGCGGTCCGCGCCTGGCAGGTCGACCTTCCATTGGTTGAAGGTCGTTACACATGGTCGGACGGCCGGTATGTGGAGGTGTTCGATGACACCGTGGTCGAGATTCAGACCGATGCCGGGATTTGCGGGTATGCCGAGAGTTGTCCGCTCGGTCCGGCTTACCTGCCGGCGCACGCTCTGGGGGTGCGGGCGGGACTGGCGGAACTGGCGCCGCACCTGATCGGCAAGGACCCGCAGAATCTGAACGAGATCAACCGGACCATGGACGCCGCCCTGCTGGGCCACCCGCATGCCAAGGCTCCGGTCGACATCGCATGCTGGGACATTGTGGGCAAGGTGACCGGCCTACCGGTCTACACCCTTCTGGGAGGTCAGGCACAGGACGATGTGGCGCTCTACCGGGCAATCTCCCAGTTGCCGCCCGACGAGATGGCCGCCAATGTCGCCAAATACCGGACTGAAGGTTATCGCCGATTCCAGTTGAAGGTTGGAGGGGACCCCAACGACGACATTGCCCGCATCCGCGCCGCCCGGCAGATCCTGGGAGGCGACGAGGTGCTGCTGGCAGACGCCAACACCGGTTGGACGCGACATGAGGCGGCCCGGGTGGTCAGCGCCGTGGAGGAGTTGGACGTGTACATCGAGCAACCCTGCACCACCTTTGCCGAGTGTCTCTCGATCCGCAGGCGCACCTCCCGGCCGTTCGTGCTCGATGAGACCATCGACGGCTTGGACACTCTGCTGCGGGGACTTGCCGAGGATGCGATGGATGTGATCAACCTCAAGATCTCCAAGGTGGGCGGGTTGACCAAGGCTCGGCTGATGCGGGACATCTGCGTGGCTTCCGGAGTCCCGATGATCATCGAAGATCCGTGGGGTTCGGATATCGCCACCGCAACAATCGCGCACCTTGCCCAATCGACACCCGATGAGTTCAACTTTGCAGGCACCGACTTCAATTCCTATGTGACGGTCTCCACCGCGGCCGGTGCTCCCCAGCGGCAGATGGGGCGGATGAAAGCCCCGGACCGTGCGGGACTGGGCGTTGAGCCCCGGTTCGAGGTGCTGGGCGATCCGGTGCTGGAAGTCTCCGGCTAACCGTCCGGCGGGACTCTGGTCGGACCAGAGTCCAAGTCTGTGAAAAAATCTGCGGTTTAAGGGGTTGACTCTGTCACAGCAGTTGGTCGATCCCAGCCGATTGCACCAAGACAGGCCGCCCCCACCGCGTCCCCGTCAGCGGGGCCGCGGTGTGCATTTTGGACGAAGCTTTCTCGCACACCGGCGGTCAGGGGCTCATATTCCCATCGATCCGCGGCAAGGTACAAAGCAGCGACGGGCTGGCCAAACTCCTCAAAGAAAACAACATCGGCTGTGTACCCCACGGGTTCCGTACCAGCTTCCGGAACTGGTGCGCCGAAACCGGCATCCCCCGGGAAGTAGCAGAACGAGCCCTCGGACACACAATCCGTAACAGAGCAGAAGCCGCCTACAGCCGAACCGACCTACTCCAACGCCGCCGCCAACTAATGAAACAATGGGCAAAATACATCACCTAACCCAAAACCCTCCGCAGAACCGCCCACGGGTTCACCAACCCCCACAACTACGCCGCGCGGGGCCTCCTCCTAACATGATCCCCACCACCCTTACCAACAACCAAAATCCCAACATATCGCGCGAAGGGCCTATAGATGGGTCTTGCCGATTGGAAGTGTTAGGAGGGGGAACAAGACGGTAACCGTTGAAAAGAGTAGGCGACACTCTTCCTGAGGAGGTAGAGCCATGGCAACGAAAACAATCAACAAGCTCGAAGCTCTGGGACTGATCGTGGGGCCTGTGCTGGCGTTGCTGTTCTTCCTGCTGGAGCCGGGAGGGATACTCATCGATCCTGCAGAAATAGGCGACGCCGTTGCGACTATCACCGCTCTTGCGTCGAACCGCGAATTGGCCCACATCTCCGCGCTCCTGGTGCCGCCGGGCCTGGTAATGATGCTCTTCGGGTTGGCAGGAATCAATCGGGTGATCCAGGGAGAGACGATGGCAGCAGCCCTGTCGCGCCTGAGCATCCTGTGCGTGATGATCGGCGCCACCGGCTGGATCCTCACGGCCGGGCTGACTCACGTCCTCGCCCAGACTTCAATCGACATTGAACAGGGTATTCAGCAGGCGATACCGATCTACAGAGTGGATTCGGCCATCACGCTCCTCTCGGGCGTCGTGGTCTCAACCGGGGTCCTCGCCTTCAGCCTGGGGATGTCAGCCATACATCCTCCCGGTTTCAGCAGGACCGCAGCTTTGGTGATCGCCGCGGTCTCGCTCCTTGCGCTGGTCACCTTCATCATCGGCCAGACCGGAGCGAGCCCTGCCATGATCAGTGTGGCCAGAGCTTGCTACTTCCCCTGGGTAGCCTGGTTCGTCATGCTTGGTGTGAAGTTCCTCAAGGGGAGCGCTCTCCCGCTGACGATGGGCAGGTGACCAGGTAGGGAACTAACCGTTGGGTCCCGCCACGATCAGGCATTGGGTGGTTCCTGGTTAGAACCCGGGGGTCCTGCGGATGCACCAATGTACCGCGGCAATCCCCAGGGCGGTCAGAGTACGCCGATCGTCTCTGTCAGGGACACGGCTTGGCTCAATGCCATCCAGGCTGTCAACGTGCCCACTATTGGCTCGGAGGTGGCCACCACTCCCATCGGGCCGGGACTGATGTGGCGAAGGGAACTCATCAGCAGCAGATATCCGATTCCCATGGCGATAATCGACACCCAACCAACTCCCCACTGGAATGCGGAGCGGCGTGCCAGCCGCCCGAAGGTTCCAAACTGGCCTCGAACGACGCCCAGCGTGAGTATGTGCAGGATCGTCTCGGCGGTATTATCGCCGGCCCCGACGGCGAGTTGGTGCCGGGCCCTGAGGTGAAGTGGACTGGTCGCCGGCACGGAAGACGAGCTGACCGACGGTGGGCTAACTCGTGGAGTCCCGAGCAGATCTCCAAAGCGGTTACGGATCGATTTCCCAGACGATGAGTCCATGCGGATCTCCCACACTACAGCACAGTAGGCCCTGCGCTTGTCGGGTGGGATGCTCGGTGTAGGGGTCGGACCGGGACGCCCTTCCTGCTTTTCAGCTGGTGGGTTTCCTCGGCCCGCCCTGCGAACCGGACGTGCAACTTCCACTGCGATTCGGCTCTCCATGTGTTCATGCCACTGCTGGTGCAGCCTGTGTCTGCATCATACGTACCCGCCGCTCGACCCTGTGAGAGGTCGGGCCACGGTGCGCCGGTATTCACCAGTGACCTCCGTGATAAACACTTCGGCTGTGAACACACTGGACCCCTTTGCCATGTGACCGGCTTTCCCGGCATCTGGGACTGCTACGGGTCCTCCGCCCATCCTGTCGGTATCAGCCGGCATTGGATCTTCCCGCCGACCGGCACAATGCCGGCCGGTGAGGGCACCGGCGGGATGGTTCCCACGTTCACTATCTGACCGTTCGACAGGGTCGGTGCCCAGCTATGCCCCTGCAACCTCGCCACCAGACCTTCACCATGGCTTGCCGGACGGCGACATCAACCGACCAAAGAGACACCTCACACATCATCGTGTGTGGGTGCGCGTTGCTGCACGGCCCTGATCCGCCAGGTTCGAGCCGCTGGACTCTCTTGACAGGCTTTCGGTCGCTGGTTACTCACGTACCCTTTCTGTCTTGCTAGCCGGACCCGGACTATCTGGCAGTACTGGTCTGTTCCGTCTTTGTCAGGGCTGCTGTCCACCCTCATCTTTGTTCCAGGGTTCAGGCTGCCCTCAGCTTCCACATGCTGAAGCGGCGTCTTTCACCACCGCACGCAAGGCTCGGTGAAGCGCATCGATACGTCGAGCAAAAAACACCGAATAGAACAGTTAGGGTCACGCTCCTATCAATCGACAACACCGGGCCGGCAACCGGTGGGAGGCACTCACTACCAAAGCCACCACACCCCTAGGAGCAAGGGGACAGGTTCAGTTAGAGCCATCCCTACCGGCACTGCCACACCCCCACATATAACACGCATGGTTCAGTTTGAACCTACGAGGCAGCTATCTGTAGCGAGTATCGATTGTTCAGAGTGATGCTTGTCGGTAGGGGGTCGTCGAAGTGAATGGTTTCGCTCGTGCCCGGTGCCAACTCCAGGTTTTCTATCACATGCTCCCGGCTGGAATCGTTTTCGTCTGTCCATGACAGTTCATACCCATCAAGGTTGATCGGGAAACTGCCCAGGTTGGACACGGTAACTGTTTGGTCGGCTTGGCTGACCTCCAAGATCACGTTTTTCTGGATAACACCCACAGACCCGGCCGCTAAGAAGTTGGCAACCTCCGCTCGGGTGGCGCCATCCGGGTAGAGTCGTTTGACGACCGTGGCTATCTGTTCGGCAGTGATGACTTCGTCCGGTCGCAGGGTGCCGTCCTGGTAGCCGACGAACCACCCCTCGATCTCCGCGATGCGGATCCCGTTGTACAAACGATGGGTTTTGGTTACGTCCGAGAAGGCAGATAAGGTCTTGTCGTCGTACTGGTTCTCACCAGGTATCTGGGCGCACTCATCCCAAGCGGCCGCCATCAGAAGAAAAGCGAGGAGAGTTAGAGCGATACGTTTGGTTAACAGCATGAGTGCTCCTATCGTTAGGTCGCGGTTCGCTTGAGGGGTCAAACTGAACCCATCTACCAACGGACCCTAGTTATCCCATAGGCGCTAGACCGATGCATGGCCAGATGTTTCCCCCAAGATTACAAGAAATGATTACAATCGTGTCGTAAATCACGGAATGATTACACACTCGTGGTATTGCTCGGGTGGCAGCTCCGGCTGAGCCTGTATACAGGTTTGTGTCAGGTGGTAGTGGGTCACCTTGAGAGGCGAAACCGCAGGTCAGGGTTCCAAACTGACCCATTACCCGGCTTAGCCATCAACATCGCCTTGGAACGCGTACTAGAACAAACAGCTACTTTCGAGCATATTGACGCAACGATTATTCGGGTCATAGACCGATGTGGCGAACTGCTACATTGACGACTTCGAACCGAAACCCCTACCGATATGACCGGAGATGTTGACACGCCGGTATGATGATCGTGCGTAATCGCAGTGGCCACGTCGGGGTGCCTGTAAAACAACAGCCCATCGGGTGGATCAGCAGGCCTATTGGGCCAGTCTCGATTATGCAAACACTCCCCGGCGTGAAAAAGAGGGTACATTGAACGGCTCCGGTTTCTGTTGCGGGGTCTGTTGACTGGAAGTACGTAGGAACCGTTAGCCATGACCACAATTATGATTACAGTGGTGCCCGCCACAACCGTGGCGGGCGCTTCTGTCCCGACCTCAACAACCTCAACCACAGTGCCTCCTACGACCACCACCATCTAAGTGAAGACATCGGTGTGACCCGACAACGCCCGACAAGAGCGTTCGCCAACCGTTCGTTTAAGCGATTGCAGCGTTCGTTTACAGTCTGAAAACCCCTCCGCTCCATGTGGTGCGAAAGGGGAGGTGAATCCCCGATATACACGGCGACTGACAAGGGTTCAGTATTGTGGTGTCACCCTCGCATAGTCGTGGTGTCCCTCTCGAAGAGCCCGATTTAGCCTGGTCAGGGATGGTCGCCAACAACCCGCTCTTGCCGTCATCCTTCCCTGAGGTCAGCTCTCCAGTGACAGGTCCGCTTTGAGCAGGTTGAGCAGTTTGGCCAAGGTCTGCTCGGCCCCGCTCAAGACCTGATGAACGCTCGCCAGGTTCTCCCAATGCCCGTCGATGAGGATGTAGATGGTTCCATCAAGGCTTTTGACTTGCGGTTCGGCCGCGTCGTACAGGCGAAGAGCCGTGGCAACGCAGTCGATTACCTCGGCCGACCGGTACAGACGACCCTGCAGGTTACGGTATACGGCGAGGGTGGTGTGATGCGACATTGCTTCTCCTCTTTCTAGTCGTATCGAGTTGTGTGGTGGACGATCTGGCCGACGTCGCAGATGACGAGGACTATCAGTCCAAAGGTGAACAGGGCGGGCAATGAGGTAACTGCGGCGAAAGGTAGTACGGTTCATCATTCCCTCTTTATTGGTTGTGATGGTACAAACTCATCGGACGATCTATGGGCTTCATCCAGTTACGTTTCTTCCGTCCGGGGGTGTCGGGTATGGGTGCGTACTCACCAGAGTCAGCGCGGCTGATATACCGGGTTGCCTGAACCGACGGAAAAGTGGTGGACCATGTCCACTGCCCGCACCCGGTAGTCCCGTAGCTTTTCGGTCAATCTGATCCCAATATCGTATTTGGTTATAACTGCACCCCGTGAACTTCATCGCTTCCGACGAGGTAAAACCCGCTTCCGACATTTGCTCCGTTCCATCTACCCGGCTCAGGACCCGCTTAGCAGGCAATTCATGGGAGGGACTCCGGCGTAGCTGGCGAAGCGTGATCCGTTAAAGGACCCGTGGGGGTTTCCGTCTTTGCGAGAGTTATGGGGCAGGCGGACCGGAAGGGACGGGCCATGTCAACCTAGCACGCCTTCCAACCGGTGAGTGAGTCCTGTGGCTGGGTGTTGAATTTTAGTGGGGGAGGCGACAGGGTTCATAATAGATGGCGAGATTCCCACCGAGACAGGTGCCAATTGTCCTTGAGATGGCCACTAGGGGGACGGAGCGGCACAGGTCAGAACCCCTCGTATGACTGCAGAGCGGCTCAACCGATACCGATGGACCGTGGACTCCACAAAGGAAGCTTGCATAGGAGTGACCCGAAGGGTTCGGTGAACCATCCCCGGTTTATCTCGCAGAACCATGCCGCCCTCACAGTGGCAGCGTCAAGGATTCTCTGCGTGCACCTGGTTCGGATCTAGCCTGGTTTTGTGATCGGCGCCCTCACCGCCATTTTGTCTTCATCCTGGTGCGGAGGGGATACACCGCAAGGGCAAACCACAGCCTCGCTAGTGGTTGGAGGAGGGGAGCGATCCGGGGGGAGCTGGCGAGGATGGGGGTGGGGCTCGACGGGGTGTAGCCTTTCCCTCCACACCGGGCAGCGTCAGTCGGCCTCGCCGGCGCGGTGTAGGAACACGTTGGGGTCCGCCGCCCATTCCGCATAGCCTATGCGCCGGTTGTCTGTCAGGTAGTCGATCTTCTCGTCGAGACAGGAGACAAGTGCGGCGTCCTCTATTCCGAGGGTGAAGCCGCCCAGTTCAACTTCGTCGTCCAGGGCGGTGACCGCGAAGGCGCCGCCTGAAGCATTGGCGGCGTCGAGGTTTCCCACTTCGCCCCGTGCCAGGGCGTCTATGCGACCTGCGCGGAGGGCGTCGAGGAGTGCCGGTTCGCCGGTTTCGTCGCCGAGATAGACCACTTGGGGCATGTGCTCTGACGGCGGGTACAGGTGGCGCCTGTCCTCCAGGGCAGGAGATTCGGTGGCGGCGTTGATGGTGTAGTCAGCGCTGCCGTCGGCCGTCACTGTCCCAGCGGGAGTCTCGACCCGGGTTCCGGCCGCAAGCGCTCCGGCGGTGTCCACCAAGCCAGTCAGTTCTAGCAGGCGCCGCTCCCCCGTCGTGTCCGCCAGGGCTCCCACCCGCACATCGCTAGTCAGGTCGGCATGGGAGAAGAAACGCCCCACGTCTTCGGCCCGAACCAGCAGAGACTGTCGGAAATGCACATGACCGGAGGTGAACGAAACGACCTGCTTCCCTGCCGCGTCGCGGGTACGCGAGTCAAGGATGGTGATCCCGCCTCCCACGATGTCGTACTCAGGACCTCCCGAACGCAGCCAGATGTCGTCCCAGGGGCCGATCCCGTGCCGGGTGAACGACAACCCTGCTCCCTCCATCGCTTCCAGGGCGGTCAACAGGTCGGCCTCATAACCCAGATGGGTGTCGAAACCCCGAGAAGACGGGTCAGGATCGGCGCTGTAGCTCACCGGAGCAAAGAAAGCATAGAAGCCAAAGCTCAAAACGCGGCCCTCATCAGTACACGATTCGGACGAGACACCGTTGGGAGAGCAACCAACAAGGAACACAACCAACGCGCCCACAAGGGCAAACCGACAAGAAACGGATAGAGTTTTAGGCCGAATCCCTAGCTCCTCCACTCGGTGTGACCCAACGAAGAGGGCCGAGACACCACGACACCCATTTCATGTCGAACCAGTGGCCACCACCTCATCAACAACAACATTGAGAATGTTCAGCATCATAGCCTTGTCGGTTCCACCAAAGGCGTCCGCTACCGCCCCTGCCCGCGCCCCCTTTGGGAGCTGTCGCAACTCCTTCACAGGGCCTGGTGCCTCAATCAAGTTCGAATGCAAGGGGATCGCACAACTCACCGCAACCCTTGAGGCGAGAATCAACGGTACAGAGCACCCCCTATCTGCTAAACGTTCCCCGTCGGAAGGAACCGGAACAAAGATGTCCGCGTCACGCAGAAGCGGCGTCTTTGCGTAGGCAAAAGCGGCAAGGACTTCTCCCACTCGTTCGATTGCCCTAACTCGTACCTCGGCCACTATAAGGTCGCCCGACTCTCGCTTCACCAAGCGGATCAGCCTGCTGAAAGGGTCAGAACTCGCCGAGTCACATCCAGAGCGATAAGCTGCCGGGCAACCGACGAATGAAATCAGCGGCCCAAACGCGTCGGGCGGTAATGCGGCAGCCTTGGAAACGTTGACGGCCTCAACTGATTTCCCATATTGGACGCAGGTAAGGCTTCTCGGCTCAGAATTCTATAGATCAACTCGTTGCGTTTTGTGCGAGTGTGCGAACAGAGGCCTGCCCGTGGTGTTGGACCGCGAACAACTACGCCACCAGGGGACTTCTCCTAACTTGACCCCCACCACCCATACCAGCAACCGAATCCCAACATTTCGCGAAGGGCCCACAAGTAAGAACGCTTCGCAATAACCTGTCCTAGAGACGTTTTTCCCTTTACGATGCCGGGTTCAGGGATCCTCGGCATCCGCATGGCTCGGTTATCTCCGATCCTTGGAATCTAATCCGAGCCCCTGGGTTCATTTCATCAGCATCGGACCCATTTCCACCAACACGGAGGGTCCTTTGGCGGAGGTACCGCGTCAGGCGTCGGAGGCTACCCGTGGGTCCGGTCCGAACTGGTTGGGGCCGTCGTCTCCCTTCCCGGCCAGCCATACAATCGACCAGATCGCTACGGGCAGCATGCCCAATGCCGACACCACGACACCTATCGCTCCGCCGATCATCATGTCCTCCCCAAACAACGATGCATCCCCGAAACCCAACATTGCCCCCCAGATAAGTGCTCCGGTGCTAACGACCATAATGACGCCCAGAATCACGAAAACCGCGATCCAGAGCGCCAGCCACGAGCCTCTCCTGCCAGTGTCATGAAGCCGACGAGTCGCAACAGCCAGCCCCGGAACCAGCACCGCAAGCGAGAGTATCACACCCAAGCTCGGAACGTCAATGGCATTGCCGACTACGCCGACTATCACTTGACCGATGAACACCGCCAGCACCCACCACCAGTACTCGGACCTCGCAGCCCGGCCCCTGAATACCGCATACTGCCTAAGCACGCTCCCTATGGCATCCGGAAAGCTCATTCTGTCTCCTTTGGTTCGCAGTCCAACTCCACGCGGTCACAGGGAGTATGCAGCCTCGCGTTTCGTTTGGTGGGAGAAACACACGAGGTTAAGCATTCATAGTGTAGGGACTTGCGAACAACTCTTTGGCAAATGTGTTGGAAATGCGTTTCATAACTTAATGACAAAGTCTAGCGGAATTCGTTGGAATCGACCCGAGAAGGTCCCGCTCCTGGGAAATGTGAGTTGGACAACGCCGGTCAGGCCGTACAGGGAACGAAACCGCCCGTTACCACGGTAGCCGACTCGGCCAGCCAGTCATATTGCAAACATTCGCAAACTCATCCTCGACCTCCCCGCCAGCGGCCACGGACTGAGAGGCGTCGTGCCGAGACTTTGCGTGCCAGAAACATACCCACCACCCGCAGCGGCTAATGATGGCCACCCACCTTGTCTAACAGAGGAGCCTGGGCCGGGGGGTGCAGTCGGTTAGCATTGCCCAACGGGGCCGAGGGGCGGGAATCCCTTTTCGCGGGATAGGTACGGGATTTCGCGGCTTGTCACTCAGATTCGTATTGACCCCGCCATAACTGCGCTGAGTGTTCCGGTTACTGGTTGTCGACCAGGGCGTCCAGGGCGATTCCGATCATCCGGCCCACGGCCTCTCTCACAATCTCTCGATGAGGGTTGTAGCCGGTCATCTCCTCGTCGCGTTCCACCAGGGGGTTGCCGTCCACGGTGAGGATGGCGCCACACTCTCTTCCCACCAGGCCGGCCATTACGAACAGCGCCGCGCATTCCATCTCGACCGCCTTCACTCCTGCCTTCTGCCAGAGGGGAAGGTTGGAGCCGAGGATGTCGTTGGTGTAGAAGACTGCGTTGGTTAGGGTCAGGCCCTCGTGGATGTTCTCGCCTCCCCGGGCCGCTCGACGGAGCGCGGTCACGATATCGGGCGAGGCCACGGCGGGATACCCATCCGGCACCAACTGCGAGCTGAGCCCTTCGTTTCGCACCGCGCCGGTGACGATCACCAGGTGACCGTCCAGGACCTCATCCTGCATGCCTCCGCAACTTCCCGCCCTGATCACCCGACGGACGCCCGCCTGGAACAGTTCGTCGAAGGCAACCGCCGCCCCGGCAGCGCCAACGCCGTGAGAGACCACTCCGACTTCCACCCCGCGATGTTTGCCCACCAGGGTTAGATACTCCCGGAAGTGCCCCAGCTGGACGCGGTCTTCGAATCGGGAGGCCACGCGAAGTGCGCGTTCGGGGTCGCCCACCACCAGCATCCGCTCGGGGATGCTCTCGGCCGCCACGTTCAATACGGGAAGATGCATGTTCTCAAACCACCCTTTCATTTCCGCCGTCGATCGGTATCTGCGCTCCGGTGGTGGCCTCGAACCGGTCGCCCACCAGTTCCGCCACCACGGTCGCCACATGGTTGGAGGTGACTGCCGTTCCCAGCAGATTCCGCCGTTTGTAGGACTCCACGTCCATGTTGTATTGCGAGGCCCGAGCGGCCAGGAGTTCATCATTCCAGATTCCGGTGTCGAACACCGCGTCGGGATTGACTATGTTGACCCGGATGCCGTGGGAGGCCCACTCCAGGGCGGCCACCCGCGCCAACTGGGTGAGAGCCGCCTTGGAAGACGAGTAGGCAGCCGCCCCCGGACCCGGCGCCGGCACATTGCGGGTGGAGACCACCGCCACCCGCCCGCCGGCGGGCGACAGAGACAGGAAGGGATGGACGCCCGAGAGCAGATCGGCCGCCGCATCGACGTTGACCTCCATGGTCTTCCTCCAGGCCGATCGGTCCAGTGCGGCGATCGGTCCGGTTCCGGTGAAGATCCCCGCGCAGATCACCACGATGTCGATCCCTCCGAACCGTTCCACGGCTCTGCGGAGGGCGGCGGCCTGCGCCTGTGGGTCGGTCACGTCGCATTCCACACCCAGCCAGGACGCCGACTCGAAAGCTGTCACCACCGAGGGCGAGAGGTCCAGCCCGGTCACCGCCGCGCCTCGCCGGAGCAACTCCGCTGCGCAGGCCCGCCCGATTCCCGAGGCTGCGCCCGTCACCAGCGCCGCCATTCCGGTCAGTTCGGGGGATGGCCCTTTACGTTTGGGAATTATATACCTAAGTGGCGAAACCGGGTTCTTAGCGTTTCCGGTCTTGGGGATACCGCCACTCCGAGGGTTTCTTCGGCGGGGTGAACAGGACAGCACGGGCGATGTTCTCTGGCGTGTCAGGTATAGGCGGTGGTAGGGGTTTCTCCACGGGACGACCCCGCTTGCGTTTCTTGGATGCGGTCAAAACAGGCTCCCTTGCATTAGCGGCTTGCCGGTGTACGGATTGTTCATCGGGGGAAGGTTGGGGCGGCGGCGGTCAAAGTAGTCGGCTATCGACCAGAGGTTCATACGGTCATATGGCACACCGGAAACATGAATGTTGCCCAGATAGGCATCGGCCCTGGCCTGTGGGCTGCTAATCGGGTCAAGGGTGATGTAACAGCCCACCGCAGCTCTCCGACGGCGAGTGACTCCACAGAACGCACGCAGGCCATCCACAGGCGGACGTTTCCCGCCCTTGACCTGAGCAATGGCTAGGCGGGTAGGCCAGTCGTCCGGTTTGATGCTGAGCGTGGCCCTGCCGTCTATGCCCCCGTCTCCGACCTGGCGAATGTTGGGAGCGAACCCCGGAGCGCGTTGGATGGCCCAAGTCTCGAACCCGAACGGGTCGGAGACGGCCATTCTTGCTGCGGAGCGATAGTCGGCAGGTATCCCATAGGTGGGGATGGTGCGGTCCCCGAGCCGCTGGAGCATGATTTCGATGGCGTGAGAGTCAACATCTATGCCGATCCACCGACGGCCTGCCGCCGCGGATGCGGCTATGGTGGTCCCGCAACCACAAAAGGGATCCAGTACCAAATCCCCCGGTTTGGACGAAGCGCGAATGATCCTGTCCAAGAGCGCCACGGGTTTCTGAGTCGGATAACCCAGCCGCTCTTTGGCGTTCGGGTTGACAGGATTGACGTCGACCCACACAGAATCAACTATGTCTCCCTTGGTGTCATCCAAGTAAATAGTGCGACGGCCTCCCCTGGTCGGGTTTACATCGTCTCGGTACAGTCTCCCATCGGCGTCCTTCTTGAATCGTTTGACGTACTCCGGTTTGTGGGGCAGGTACTGGGTAGAAAAACGGATACGATCGACCGATTTGGCGTAGAACAGCAGGATGTCGTTCTTTTGCGGAAACTTCCTAGCTGTCTTGCGCTTGAACCCTTGGGATCGTTTCCAAACGATCTCGCTTCGGAAGTTCTGGTGGGCAAAGATGGCGTCCATCAGCAGTTTGAGGTAATGCGATGCGGTGGTATCACAGTGGAGATAGATGCTCCCGGTGGGTTTGAGCAGGCGATAGCATTCCTCCAGCCGCTCGGCCATATATGTGAGGTAGGCGAGCATCCCGCACTCGCCCAAGACCCGATGCAGGCCGCTGACGGCATTGTGGGACGGGAGGGCGACCGCTCCCAGATAGCGGTCCAGGCGTTGCGCGGCCTTGGTGTCCCATGTCCAAGTGTCGGTGAACGCCCGATATTGCGCGTCTCCCCCCCCCCTCCCCGGAGAACAGCATGTTGTAATCGGTCTTGCTGTTGAACGGAGGATCAAGATAGATCAGGTCAACGCATTCGGTCGGCCATTCTCTCATCCAGTCCAAACAGTCGCCGTAGTAGAGAGCGTTGTCGGTAGGCGGGGCTAGTGTGCCCATTGTCGGCCTCCGGCAACCAAATCCTCATATCGCAGGCGGCGGCCCACCAGCCCCGCGGCTGTCCATTCCATCTGATCAATCGTGTCAAACGACCGCGTATTGTGACGCCCTGCGAACTCGTTCACATACCTTTGGAGATGCTTGCCGGAGAGACGATGGTAGGTACCGTAATAGCCCC
Source organism: bacterium OM1 bin76 (assembly GCA_002238785.1). Lineage (GTDB taxonomy): Bacteria > Actinomycetota > Acidimicrobiia > Spongiisociales > ZC4RG35 > Bin76. The sequence continues at coordinate 52,942 of MPNA01000010.1, forward strand.
GTTTGAGCATCGCCCAAAACGATTCGACGCCGTTGGTGTGCGCCTTGTCCCGCACGAACTCGCCCACGCTATGGCGGACGGTCTGATGATTCGGTAGCCCCTTGTAGGCGCTGGCGTCGTCGGTGAACACCTCCGCCTCCGGGCTGGTATGCGAACGGGTAAACCCTTGGAGGGTGGGCTTGTCGGTGCGGGCCACCACCGCCGCGGCGACCTGATTCGTGGCCCGGTCTTTAGCACCGACGACCGCGGTCTTGCCTACCGTGCCCCGTCCGAGGTTGGCCCGCTTGTGAGCATGCTTGTTCTTCTCTTTCCCGCCGATGTATGTTTCGTCGACCTCGACCGGCCCCGCGAACACGGCCCCATGATCGTCCCACGCCTCCCGAATGCGATGGGCCAGATGCCACGCGCTCTTTTGAGTGATCCCCAAATCCCGATGCAACTTCATGCTCGACACGCCTTTGATGCTCGTATTGAACAGATAAATCGCTATCGCCCACACCCGATAACCCAACTTGGAAGATTGCATCACGCTACCGGTCTTCGTGGAGAACTTCTTGTTGCAATCGCGGCAACGGAACGGCATGGTTTTGTGCGAGCATTTATCTTGGATGCGGGGACTACCGCATGCCGGGCAGTCTATACCGTTCGGCCACCGCAGGCCCCGAAACCAGGCCTCGGATTTCTCGTCGTCGGGAAACATGGCGAACAGCTCCATGAGGCTGATACCCTGCCGAAACGCCTTACCTGGTGCTTTGATTGCTTTGTCTTCCATATATGGAAGCATAGTGGCGGGGGTGTGACAAAACCCCAGGTCAGGGCGGGGAGTCTTACGGTGACGTAACTACTCGCATGTGATACCGCCTATAATCGCGCGCGCCCTTAAAAGGTGATCGGCCGCCAAGCTAGCCACTCAGCGACCGATCAAACGTTTTCCACCAGCAAGGAGACAACGCGTTGTCCCATAATATACACGCTTGCAGATTCTGTCCAACTTATCCCCACAGGTACCGTCTGCGGATCAAAGCCGCCAACTGGGCGGTCAGGATCGGCTACGCACTACGCCTACTCCGCTAGCCGGTTTCGCCACTTAGGTATATAATTCCCTTACGTTTCAGCTTGGCCTGCTCCAACTCCCAGTACTCCACCTCGAACAGGTCCCCTTCCGGAAGGGCCTGGTATCCGTCCAGGTGATCTTCGGATCTCATCAGGGTCGGCATGGTGTGGTGGTATATGTCCGAAGCGATCCGGGCCGTCCCTGCGGTGTTCCCTACGGTCAGCATTCCGATCTGGGGATCCAGCACCACCCGGGGGGCAGGGTCCAGCATGGTGGTCTCCCCTCGGGCCCGGTGCAGGTTGCGCCGGTAATAGTCCTGGTATTCCTCGGTGTAGGCGGCCACGTCCCGGCCCACCATCGGGACCCGCTTGGTCCGGATGACGTGATCGGGTGTGAGGGGTCCTCGGGTGGCAAGCGACGCCAGGTCCTCTCGGCGAACGAACCCGGCCACCTGCGCGGAACTGTCCCGCACCGAGATCATGGGCCGTCCCGCCGCCTGCGAGATCTCCTTGCGTAACCGGGCCAGCGCCACGGGGTCCACCTCACCCAGTGGCTCCGCGGTGGCGGGCCGGCGGGGAGCATGGGCGTCCAGCCACTGGCTCGCCATGCTGATCAACTCCACGTGGCTGCGGTAGGCCCCCCGGGTGGTCGGCCCGTAGGTGAAGAGGCCGTGGTTCATGAGGACCATGCCGGTGGAGTCGTCACCTCCGGTCGGCCACATGTCCCTGACTTCTCGAGCCAAGTCGAAACCGGGCATCACGTACGGCACGATCAGCACTCCCGGTCCCAGCACCTCCCGCACCCGGTCGGCGCCGTCGGCCAGGTTGGTGAGAGTCACGATGGCGTCGGCGTGGCTGTGAAGAACCGCCCGGTGAGGGATCAGGGCATGGAGCAGCGATTCCACCGACGGCTGGGGAGCGGCCGGGTCGAGCCGCGCCGCCGAAAGTTCTCGCATCATGTCGGTGTCCGACAGGCTCGCAAGTTCCAGCAACCGGTGCAGGCGTTGCAGCGGCAGGGGAGCGAAGCCGCCCTCTTCGATGCTGGCCATGTCCCACCCCGATCCCTTCACCCACAGGGTCTCCACCCGGGCGCCGGTGATGTCCTCGAACGGCGCCTTCACAGAGGAGTTGCCTCCCCCATGCAGCACCATGGACGGATCGGATCCGATCAGACGGGAGCCGTAGACACACTCCGCCAGGCGGTCGGAGGCCGGGGGTGCCTCAACATCGTTCCACAGGTCGGCCATTGAACGTCTCCTCTTCGCCTAGTAGGGGGTGTCCCCGCCGTCGATGCTGATCGCCTGGCCGCGGATGATCAGCGCCTCGTCGGAGAGCAGGAAGGCGACTACCCGTCCCACCTCCACGGGCTTGATCTTGCGCCCCATCTGGGCGGGTCCCATCTGGGCCAGCAGGTCCTCGGCGGGCACATCCATCCGGGGTGAGAGCCAGTCCGCCACCCCGGCCAGCATGGGGGTGTCCACCCCACCGGGGCACACCGCGTTGACGTTGACGTCATCGTCGGCCCACTCCATGGACAGCGAGCGGGTCAGTCCCAGTACCGCCGCCTTCGAGGCGTTGTAGCCGGCCATGTTCGGGTACCCCGCCTTGCCGCAATTGGAGGACACGTTCACCACCGCACCGCCCCCGTGCCGGCGAAGGTGGGCGCCGACCGCCTGGGCGAACACGAACGAGCCGGTGACGTTCACCTCCAGTTGGCGGTTCCAGGCCGCTGCGGAGGCGTCCCAGGCGGTGTCGAGGAACACCACCCCGGCGCAGTTGACCAGGCCGTCCAGGCGTTGGAAGCGCTCGGTGGTCTCTCGCACCACCCGACGGGCGTCGGTGGTGGAGGTGACGTCAGCCGCCAGCGGCAGCGTCCGGTCTTCGCCGGGATCCACCGTCGAAGCCGCCTTCACCGGCGCCGAGAGGTCTACCATCGCCACTCCCCGGGCGCCGTTCTCCAGCAGCGCCGAGGTGACCCCGATCCCCATGCCGCCTCCGGCCCCGCTCACCACATAGACACGATCTTGGAGTCGCATGATCTCTCTCCTCACCAGGTGGGGTGGGCCAGGACGCCTCCATCCACCACCAGGTTGGCGCCGGTTATCCAACGGGCCAGGGGAGATATCAGGAAGAGGCAGGCGTCCGCCACGTCTTCGGGAGTTCCCAGTCTTGTCAACGGTGCCGCCGCCTTCCATCGGACCACGCCCTCGGGCCATTCCTCTTCCACGCCGCTTCGGTGGATCAATCCCGGTGACACCGAGTTGACCCTGATGCCGTGCTTGCCGTACTCCAGGGCGGCGGCCCGGGCGTGCATGATCATGCCCGCTTTGGTGACGGCATAGTGACCGTGCCGGAGGCCGGGTTGGCTTCCCTCGATGGAGGAGATGTGGATCACCGATCCCGGAGCACGACGGGAGATGAGATGAGCCGCCGCCACCTGCGTGAGGCGATGGACGGCGGTCAGGTTGGTGTCCACCATCGTCTGCCACTCCTTGTCGTCCATGTCGGTCATGGAGGCCAGGGTTTGTACGGCGGCGTTGTTCACCACCGCGTCGAGTCTGCCGAATGAGGCCACCGCGGTCTCCACAATCCGTCTCGGGCCGTTTGGGTGGCGAAGATCGGCGGCGACTTCTGCAACCGGGCCGGGGAGAGAATCCAGCAGTGGTCCCAGGGCGGTGGTGCGGGTGTGAGCAACCACCATGGCACCGGTTTGGGACAACCGCCGGACGATTCCCTGTCCGATGCCGCCCCCCGCACCGGTGACCGCCACCACCATCTCCGACAGGTCAAGCATCGCGGCGGGTGAGGGGAGAGTCATGAGAGGTGGTGGCCGCGGGTGAGTTCCAGAACCCGGTCCCCGGCCTGTGGATAGCTACCGGCCAGGTGGGTCCGGTCTCCGAGTTCGAAGCCGTCGGGATCCCACGGAGGGGCCATCGTGGCGCCCACCAGCGTCCAATCGCCCAGGGTGGAGGCGCCCATCCAAACTCCGGCGAGTACGGTCACGCAGGGTCGCTGGCCGTCTGCCAGGTCCTTTCCCAGGGTGGGCTCATCGAACGATCCGTCGGGGCGAAGCAAAAGCATGCCGGCCGGTGCGCCCAGGTAGTGGTGCCATATCTCGGTGGCCTGCAGACGGTGCATGGCGGAGAAGTCGCCGGGCCGCATCAGGAAGTAGATGGCGCTTGCGTGGTCGTCGAGCCAGATCCGGGTCCACATGCCGCCCTCTTCGGGAAGGGGTTCCAGGCTCAGTGCCGCGATCACTTCGTCGGCGTTCATCCCGCCAGGCGGACGGCGCGGCGCGCCACGTCTCTTCCCACTGCCTCGACATCCACCGTGAGCACCTCGCCCTCCGCCATCACCTGCCTGCCCCCCACCCAGGAGGAGTGCACCGCCGCCGGGGTGCCCGACCACACCAGTCGAGAGATGAGGTCGTCTTCGTCGGGGATCACCGGGCCGAAGGCCGGGCCGCCGGTGGAGACCGCGATCATGTCGGCCGGGCTTCCGGGAGCCAGACGTCCCAGGTCGGGCCGGCGTATGGCGTCGGCCGCTTCCCTGGTGACCATCGCCAGGGCGTCGTGAGGCAGGAGCGCCGCGGCGTCCTGCGAGCGGATCCGGGCCAGGCGCAGCGCCATTCGCATCTCCTCGAACATGTCGAGCCGGTGATGGGAGGCCGGCCCGTCGGTGGCGATCCCCACCGGAATCCCGGCCGCCCGCATCTGTTGCACTGCGGCGATGCCGGAGGCGTGCTTGCCGTTGGAGCACGGGCAGTGGGCCACCCCGGCGCCCGCCTCGGCGAGTATGGCGATGTCGTCGGGCGAGATCCACACCGAGTGGGCGGCCACCGTGGGCGAGTCCAGCATGCCTATCTCCGCCAGGAAGGCGGTGGCCGACATGCCGGTCTGCTTGCGGACCGCCTCCACCTCCCACTGCTGTTCGTCGACATGGATGTGGATCAACATCTGGTGGGCGGCGGCCGCTTCGGCGACGTCCCGCAGGCTCTGCTGCGACAGCGAGTACACGGCGTGGGGACCGATTCCCACCTGGATCAGGTCGCTTCCCTCCCAACGGCCGACCAGTTCGGTCATCTGATTCAACTGATGCTCCCAGGAGCCGAACAGTCCACTCAGCTTGGCGTCTTCAATGAGAGGAGCGGTGACCACGCACCGCAGTCCCGCCCACGCCGCTCCGGCTGCCACCGCCTCGCCGTAGAAGTACATCTCCATCGAGGTGGTTACTCCGCCCGACAGCAGTTCCGCGGCGCCCGCCGCCATCCCCGTCTCCACGTCCTCGGGGGTCAAACGGGCCTCCCGAGGCCACATCACCTCGTGCAGCCACCGGTCCACCGGCAGGTTCTCTCCCGCCCCTCGCAATAGAACCATGGGGGTGTGACAGTGGATGTTCACCATTCCGGGAAGCAACACGCCCTCCACCCGTTCGATGGTGGCCTCGGCTCGAGAGGGGGCGTCCTCGGCATTGCCAACCCAAACCACCTTTCCCTCTGCCACGTCGACCACGCCAGGAGAGTGGATCGAGCCTTCGGAGTCCATGGTGATCAGATGATCCGCCATATACCGATTCGTCTGTGTCATCCCGTTATAGGCTAGAGGCTTGCCATGCAACTGAGTAACGAACCAACATCACTGGAGACAGTGGAGTGGGAAGACGGTGTGGTGAAGATGATCGACCAGACCCGTCTGCCCCAGGAACTGGTCATCCTGGACATCTCAGACATCCCCACCCTGGTGGCGGCGATCCAGAGGCTCTCGGTGCGCGGGGCCCCGGCCATCGGGGTGGCGGGCGCCTACGGGGTGGCCCTGGCAGTGCACCTGCACGGCACTGACGGCCCGGAACTGGAGGAGGCGATCGGTGTCCTGCGGGCGGCCCGTCCCACCGCTGTCAACCTTGCCAAGATGGTCGACCGGACCGCGGCCCTGGTGTCCCTGGGCCTGGAGAGGGTGCTGGAGGAGGCTCATCTGATCCGCGACGAGGAGTTGCGCGCCTCCATCTCCATGGGGGAGTACGGCGCCGATCTGGCCGACGAACTCATCGGCGACGCCGCGGCGCGGACCATGACCATCTGCAATACGGGCGGTCTGGCCACCGTCGCCCGAGGGACGGCGCTGGCCGTCATTCAGACCCTCCACGAACGGGGACGCCTGGAGATGGCGCTTCCCGTGGAGACCCGTCCCCTGCTGCAGGGAGGGCGTCTCACCACTTGGGAGTTGTCCCGGATGGGGGCGCCTTTCCGGTTGCTGGTGGACGGCGCCGGACCGTTTCTTCTGGCCCGGGGCGAAGCCAACCTAGTGTTTGCGGGCGCCGACCGGGTGGCCGCCAACGGCGATGTCGCCAACAAGATCGGAACTTTCAGCCTGGCTCTGGCCTCCCGCCACGCCGGGGTGCCGTTCATCGTGGTGGCGCCCGAGTCGACCATCGACATGGACACCCCGTCAGGGTCCCAGATAGAGATCGAAGACCGGGGTTCCGACGAGGTGGTCTCCGTAAGAGGGGTGGAGGTGGCTCCTCCCGGCGCCGAGGCGCTCAATCCGGCTTTTGACATCACTCCCGTAGAGTTCATAACCGCCATCGTGACCGATCGCAGAATCATCAGGCCCGATCAGGGCCAGAGCCCCCATACCGTTCCCCTGGGGGAACTGAAGCAATCCCACCCCGGGGGTACTTGACACACCAAGGAGGTAATCCCATGAAGAACCGCAAGATGACCCTCGGCATCTGCGCGATGCTGACCCTGGCCCTGCTGGCCTCGGCCTGCGGCGGCGAGGAAGAGGCCGAAGCGGACGGGCCCAGCCTGATCTATGTGACTCCCAACCCGATCGGGGTCAACAAGTTCCTCGAACTGGGGCAGGTAGGGACCCAAAGGGTGGCCGATGAACTGGGCGGCGCCTGGAAGACCTTCGAGTCCACCAACGACTCCGACCGCCGGGCCAACATCGAGGCGGCCATCGACGAGGCGCCCGACGTGGTGGTGCTGACCACCTTCACCCTGGTGGAGTTGGCCGATGAACTGTCCAAGGCCAACCCCGACCAGAAGTTCATCCTGATCGACGCCTGTCCCGACGAACCCGCCGCCAACCTGCACTGCGGAGTGTTCCGCGAGCACGAGGGCGCCTACCTGCTGGGCATCATGGCGGGCCATCTCAGCCAGGCCAAGGAGATCGGTTCGGTGGTGGCGCTGGACATCCCGTTCCTGCACCGCTGGTCGGACAGCTTCGCGCTGGGCGCCCAGAGCATCGACCCCTCGATCACCGACACGCAGGTGTTCATCGGGGGCGACAATCCCTTCTCCGATCCCGCCCGAGCCAAGGAGCAAGCCCTGGCGGTGGCCGCCAGGGGCGCCGATCACATCTTCGCGGTGGGCGCCGGCTCCAACGGCGGCATCTTCGAAGCAGCCGTCCAGGAGGGATTCCTGAGCTACGGCGTCGATGTCAACCAGTGCCCCGAGGCGCCCGGTCACATCGTCGACAACAACCTCAAGCTGGTGGATGTCCTGGTGGAGCAGTTGGCCAAACAGGTCATTGACGGCACCGCCGGCCCGGTGGTGGCCTTCGGCCTGGCCGAGGGCGGCACCGGTGTGGTTGCGCTGTCCTCCGACGAGGAACTGGCCGATAGCCAGTGCGTGATCGCCGACCATCCCGACATCGTGGCTGCAGTCCGCGAGGCCCGGGACGGCATCGTGGCAGGCGACATCGTGGTCCCCGACCCCCTGTTCGGTTGATTACTTGACATTGGAGCTGGAACTTCGCGGGATAACCAAGCGGTACCCCGGCGTTCTCGCCAACGACGCCGTCGACCTGGCGGTGCGTCCCGCGCAGATCCATGCCATCGTAGGAGAGAACGGGGCGGGCAAGACCACCCTGATGTCGCTTCTGTACGGGCTGTTCCCCCCCGACGAGGGGGAGATCTTCATCCGGGGGGAACCGGTCCGCTTCTCATCAGCCTTGGACGCCATCGCCGCCGGGCTGGGGATGGTGCACCAGTCCTTCAAGCTGTTTCCCACCCTCAGCGTGGCCGACAACGTGGTGTTCCGCCACGAGCCCACCCGTCGCGGTCTCATCGACCGGGCGGCCAGCGCCGCCCGGGTCCGGGACCTGGCCGATCGGTACGGCCTGGCGGTGGACCCCGAGGCGGCGGTGGAGGATCTTGCCGTGGGGGTGCTGCAACGGGTCGAGATACTGAAGGCCCTCTACCGCGACGCCCAGGTCCTGATCCTGGACGAGCCCACCGCGGTGCTCACTCCCCAGGAGCGCGACCAACTCTTCGAGGTGATCAGGCGGCTGCGGGACGCGGGACGCACCATTTTGTTCATAACCCACAAGCTGGGTGAGGTGATGGCCATCTCCGACCGGGTGACGGTGCTGCGCAACGGGCGGGCGGTGGCCCATCTGGTGACCGCGGAGACCAATCCGGCCGAGATCACCCTGCACATGACCGGCCGGGCGGTCGACCTGGACCGCAGGGCTCCCGAACACGACCCCGACCAATTGGTCCTGGAGGTCAGCAACCTGACCGTGCGGGGAGGGCATGGACGCCCGGTGGTGGAAGACGCCAGCTTCGGGGTCAGGTCGGGCGAGATAGTGGGCATCGCCGGCGTGGCGGGGAACGGGCAGAGCGAGTTGATCGAAGCCCTGTGCGGGCTGCGGGAGACCGATGCCGGGTCGGTCACCCTTTCGGGGCGGGACATCAGCGATGCCGATGTTGCGGAGAGGCGAGCGGCCGGACTGGCGTACATACCGGAGGACCGCTACGGGGTGGGCACCACCCGCCAGGCCTCGGTCTCCGAGAACCTGCTGATGGGCCATCAACGTCAACCGAGGATCCAGCAAAAGGGCTGGTTTGACCGGGAGGCGGTGGTGGGGCTGACCCGCCGCCTGGTGGAAGTCTTCGGGATCAAGGTGGGTTCGGTTTCCGGCCCGGTCTCCAACCTCTCGGGCGGCAACCTGCAGAAGGTGGTGGTGGCCCGGGAGATGGAGCACGGCACTGCTCTTCTCATCGCGGAGCAGCCCACCCGTGGTCTCGACATCGGCGCCATCGAGTTTGTTCACAGCCAGTTGATCGCCTATCGCGACCAGGGAGGGGCGGTGCTGATGGTGTCGGCCGAACTGTCGGAGATCCTGGCGCTGAGCACCCGGATCCTGGTGATGTTCGAAGGGCGTATCGTGGCCAGCCTCGATCCCCGCCGGGTCGCCGAGCCCGAGATCGGCCTGTACATGACCGGAGCGCACACGGAGGCGGCGGTTGCCTAGGAGGTTCTTGGACGAACTGCGGAGCCTGAGCCAGCGGGCCCTGGTGAGCCCGGTGACGTTCTCTCTGCTGTTCGCCTTCGCCCTGGCCGCCGCCATCGTCGCCATCACCGGAGGCGATCCACTGGCGGCAGGGGAGGAGATGTTCACCGGAGCGGTGACCGGTTCGGGTTTGCGCAACACCCTGGGCAGGGCCATCCCCATAATCGGCATGGCTCTGGCCGTCTCCATCGCCTTCCGATCAGGAATCATCAACCTGGGAGGAGAGGGCCAGATGGTGATCGGCGGCCTGGCGGGAACGATCGTGGCCATCTACCTGCCCGGTCCGGGGTTCTTGATCGTCCCCACCGCCATGGTCGCCGGAGCCGTGGTGGGCGCCTTGTGGGCCATGCTTCCCGCCTACGGGCAGACCAAGCTGCGGCTTCCCATTCTCATTACCAGCCTTCTCCTCAATTACGTGGCCCGGGCCATCACCGGATACCTGGTGCGGTTCCCACTGTCGGATGTCTCGGTGACCCTGGCCACCACCCGCCAGGTCCCCGAGACCGCCCGGATGCCGAAGATGCCCATATTCGGAGGGGTGAGCCTGTCCTTGATCCTTGTCATCCTGCTGGTGGTGTTGCTCTGGTTGGTCTACACCCGCACCGTGGTGGGTTACGAGACGCAGATGGCCGGGTTCAACATGCGCTCTGCCCGTTACGGAGGGATCGATGTGGAGCAGCGGACGGTTCAGGTGATGGTGGTGGGTGGCGCGATCGGGGGACTGATCGGAACTCATCTCATCATCGGCGAGGCCCTGCGCTTCATTGACGGCGAACTGGTGCTGAGCGGCTTTGCCTGGACCGGTCTCCTGGTGGCGCTGCTGGCGGTGAACCGCCCCATCCCCATCTTCGTCACGGGACTGTTCTTCTCCGGTCTGCAGATCGGAGGCCTGGCCATGCAGCGCAACGCCGGGGTGTCGTGGCGTCTCTCCCAGGTGCTGCAGGCGGTGGTGATCGTGGCGGTGGCCTGCCGTCTCGCCATCCGGCGCAGTGACCGCCCCACGGCAGAAGCGGGCGAAACCGAGGCGGCGGGGTTGGGGGAGGTCTGATGTTCGAGCAGATCTTCGACACCGCCCTGTTCGACTCGGCCACCCGGGCGATGATTCCCATCCTGCTGGCGGCGCTGGGTGGGATGATCTGCGAGAGGGCCGGGGTTTTCCAGATCGCCCTGGAGGGGATCATGCTGGCGGGGGCCTTCGCGGCGGTGGCCGGTTCCTATCTGGCTCTCAGTTCCGGCGTGGGGGTGATCTTCGGGATGGCGGCCGGGATGCTGATAGCCCTGGCTCTCGCCTACGGCACGGTGACTCGCCGCGGCGATTCCATCGTGCTGGGGATAGCTCTGAACCTGCTGGCGATGGGTCTCACCGGGTTCTTGCTGCCGCAGCTTTTCGATGTGCGGGGGGTCTTCCAGCACCCCCGCATCGACGGATTGGACAGGATCGCCATTCCGGGTCTGTCGCAGATCCCATGGGTCGGACCGGTGCTGTTCGACAACACCATCCCCACCTACCTGGCGCTTTTGTTGGTGCCGGCCCTGTGGGTGTTCCTGTTCCGCTCTCCGATCGGCTTGCGTCTGCGGGGGGTTGGTGAGCGGCCCCTGGCTGCGGAGACTCTCGGGGTGAGTCCGACCGTCTACAAATACGGAGCGGTTCTGGCCTCCGGCGCCCTGGCCGGGATGGCCGGTGCTCAACTTTCATTGGGCAACGTGGTGCAGTTCGCCGAGAACATGTCGAGCGGCCGGGGATGGGTGGCGGTGGTGGCGGTGATGCTGGGCCGGGCCCATCCGGTGGGTGTGGTCGGCGCATGTGCCCTGTTCGCCCTGGCCGAGGCGCTCGGCTTCCGCTTCCAGGGCAACGGTCTCCCGGTGCAGATAACCGATGCGCTGCCCTTCGTGGTGACCCTCATAGCCCTGGTGGTCGCCCGAAAGCGCTTCGCTCGTCTCCTGGACCTGACCACCGCGGGTTGATCGGAGTTCAATGGGATACCCGACCGAGTTGAGATCCGGGGGAGCACTCCGGTGAGCAGCAGGATGCTCTGGGAGCGCTTGGAGAAGCGGTTGCATCGCCAGGTCGAGGACTTCGCCGGGGTGGCGGGGGTCTCGGTGCTGGACCTGGAACGTGGAGACGCGGTGTCGGTACGTGGCAATGAGGAGTTCCCCACGGCGTCCACCATCAAGATTCACATCTTGACACAGTTGCTGAGCCGTGCCGGCAGGGGTGAGGTAGACCTTGCAGACCGCGTCAGGATCAAACCGCAGATGCGCGGAACCGGCAGTGGAGTCCTGCACTACCTGGAGGGTGAGCCCGAGTTGTCAGTGCTGGACGTGGCCATCCTGATGATCATCGTGTCGGACAACACGGCCACCAACCTGTGCATCGACTGGGCGGGCATGGAGGCGACGAACTCATTGTTGGGTGACATGGGCCTGACCGCCACGAAGTTGAGGCGCAAGATGATGGACAGCGAGGCCATTCACCGGGGCGAGGAGAATGTCTCCACGCCCAACGAACTGGTCGCCATGCTGCAGATGCTGTATCAGGGCAAGCCGTCATCGGAGGTGGCGGAGCAGGTCCTGAGGATCATCGGCAAGCCCAAGTCCACGCCGTTGAATCGCGCCATACCGTCGGATCTGGCGGTTGCGAACAAATCGGGCGGCATGGAACGGGTCCGCTGCGATGCCGGGATCGTGTTCCTGGAACACCGACCCTACGCTATCGCGGTGATGACCAAGTTCGCCCTGGAGGACGTCACCCGCCAGGAGGCCTTCATCGTGGACGTGGCGCGGGAGGTGCACCTCACGATGGTGGCGCTGGACAGCACCAACGACTTCGGACTGGGCGTCCTCAAGTTCACGGGTTACTAGCGACGGCGCCGCTTCCGGCGTGCCGCCTCTTCTTCTGAGTTCACCGGCGTTGTCCTCGGTGGCGGTGTGTGCCATGGTGGTTGCCGGAGAAGGTTCCTCGCCCTCGGATTGCGACCCAACCGGGATGACTATTCTCAGCTACGGCTGAAGCTATGTTGGGAGCGGCCGTACTTTTCATTTATATCTTTGCTCTGGCGGTAGGCTTCCCGCTGTTGCTGGTATTCGCTTTCGGAGGTGAATTGGGAGCGGATACCGACACCGGTTCGGATGGAGGCTTCTTTTCCTGGATCTCGCTCAGCGCGGTATCCTTCGGCGCGGTGTTCTTCGGACTTACGGGTCTGATCACGGTCTGGGTGGGCCTCTCCGCGCTGCCAGGGGTGTTGGTCGCCGCCGGAGTGGGTGTGCTGGGAGCATCCTTCCACAACGCCCTGTTCGGCTGGCTGCGCCGCACCGAGGCGTCCAGCGAGGTCACCAACCAGGATCTGGTGGGCTCGAGGGCCTTGGTGGTGTTGGAAGTGTCCACCGATCACCGGGGGCAGGTGGTCCTCGATGCGGCCGGGGCGCGCCATCGGATCAGCGCCGCGCCTGCCAACTCGGAGGATGTATTGAAAAAGGGCGAGAGGGTCGCCATCGTGGGGGTGGACGGCGCCATCGCTCTTGTAGAAAGTCTCGAAGAAAAAAAGGAACGTGAATAATGATTGATAGCTCGCTTCTGCCGGTGGTTGCCGGTGTCGCACTGGCTCTGGTGGTGTTGATCCTGATCCTCATCATCAAATCTCTGATAATCATCTGCCCGCCCAACCGCGTAGCGGTCATTTCCGGCCGCAAGAGGGCGCTGTCTGACGGGCGGATGGTGGGATACCGCCTGCTGCAGGGGGGAAGGACGATCCGGATCCCCCTGATCGAACGGGTGCAGTGGATGAATCTGAACACCATTCCGCTGGAGGTGGCGGTCACCAACGCCTATTCGCGGGGGACTATCCCTCTCAACGTGGCGGGCATCGCCAATGTCAAAGTCTCCAGCCGCGAGGGTCTGCTGGAGAATGCCGCCGAGCGGTTCCTGGGGCGTTCCAGCGCTCAGATCGGACAGATCGCCAAGGAGACACTGGAGGCCAACCTCAGGGGCGTGTTGGCCACCCTGTCGCCGGAGGAAGTGAACGAGGACCGGCTCAAGTTCTCCCAGCAGTTGATTGACGAAGCGGACGACGACATCAAGACCCTGGGATTGGAACTGGACGTCCTCAAGATCCAGAATGTCACCGATGATGTCAGTTACTTGACCTCGGTGGGGCGTCGATTGACGGCCAAAGTCGTACGGGACGCCCGCGTGGCCGAAGCCGAACGCAAGGCCGAAGCGGAGCAGGCAGAGGCCAATGCGCGGCAGCTGGGGCAGATCGCCGGCATCGAGGCGGACAAGAACATCGTGGTGGAACGCAACGCCTTGCGGGTTCGCACCGCCGAGTTGGAAGCCGTTTCCAACGCTCGCGAAGAAGAGGCTTTGGTGGCGGGAGACGTCGCCAAGGTGGTGGCCAGCCAGGAGTTGGAGGGCCAGCGCATCGAGCTTGAGAAGCGGCGAGTGGAAGCGGCGGTGGTGGTTCCTGCCCGAGCCGATCTGGAGGCTCAGCAGTTGCTGGCCCGAGCCGAAGCAGCGTCCATCATCGAGGACGGGAGAGCCCAAGTGGAGGTGTTCAAGCTCCTCACCGACCAGTACCAGGCAGCCGGAAAGGACGGCCACCATGTGCTGGTTCTCAACATGCTGCCCGAACTGATCGACAAGATCGTCGCCACGGTGCAAGGAGTCAACATCGACCGGGTGGCAGTGGTGGACTCCAACAGCGAGCGGGGCGGAAGCGGCGGGGGCATACCCGGCCTCGTGTCGCAACTGCCCGCCGCACTGGTTGCTCTCACCGAGCAGATAGACGCCGCAACCGGAGTGGACATCCTGGGTTCGCTGCGCCGCAGTGATTCAGAAGAGAACGAGGACGACGAGCCGGCCTAACAGTTCACCTTCGTCGGGTCACAACTGCTGACAGGACGTTTCTTCGGTAAGGCCGGATAAGTCCGGAATAAAGTGTGGAATAGCGAGGTACCGCTAGCCCCTCCCGCCACGGAAGAGGTCGCGAAAATCCGGCCTTGAGGGCCCACCCCGCCTCCACCGTGCCATGGGTCGAACGGGCTCTGCCCAGGCTTGACAGAGCGTTACTGGTTCAATTTGAGCCGTCAGTGAGCCGGGCAATACCGGCGGATGTTCCTATCTGGCTTGTGACACCAGCTGCCATCGCAGGGTTAGCTTGACCATTAAGGGACTGATGCACGCGAGCGAAGTTGTTAACCACGTGCTCAGTGCTGCTGCCCTGAGCTCCAGTCAACTTGGCTTTAAAAAAGGCACGACCGAACCCCAGGTCACACTGGATATTCGTAGTGGCATCACTGTTATTCTGCTAAGGTGACGGATCAAAGGCAAAGTCATCTGACCGTGAAGGGAACCGGCATGCACTACTACTTTTCCCCACCACATTTCTCCTTGCCAATCTGGTGATCCAACACCGCAGAAATGCGGCATACTTGCTCTAAGGGCAAACCCACCAAAGGAGGCATTGTGGATCATCGACTTGTTGAGCTAGTAGGCATGATATCCGACGACCCGTACATCACACCGGAACAGGTCATGGAACAGATGAAACTGGAACCCAGCGAGTTCTGGGATCTGGTTGACGAACTCCAAACCCACATCGAGGCAGGACGTCCCATTCCCCGTCGGCGCACCAAGACCACCTGGAGAGACGTTCTGGCCTATGGATGACTGGCCGGCTTGGACGCTAGTCACACTAGGAGCCATCATCGGTGGGGGGGCTGGCAATATCATTACTGGGCTCTTTGGACTACGGACACACCGTGCCCAAGCCACACGGGCAATGGTTGAAGCTCAAAGTACCGTAATTCGCGATCTGGCCTTTGCGTATGACCTAGTGACACAACAGCCAGAGATCGTTAGATGGATCAAATGGGCACAAAAAGCCAGACCTCCCACAACCTGACGTCCTGTAACCCCACCCGTCGCTTCGGTTTATGTCATGGTCGAGACGCCATACAGGACCGCTGATCCATTACCCGGTGGGGCTAGCCCCCAGCCCCACCTTCAAACTGAACCAGGAGGCCCTCACTCATCCAAGCATTCTGTCAACCACGTCCCTGGGAAGTACACTTAGCGGAACCGTCTCGGTGTTTTGGCTCCTACCACGATGGGTGGTTGCTGTGACAAAGGCAACCACCAGGGCCAGGTGTTTTTGACACCTTCCCCACTGTTCGAAGGAGGGTTGTCGAAAGCAAGAGCCGAACAGGGCCTCTGTTTGGCTAGTGCCCGGTCAGGGACTCCCGGGTTTGCCGGTCGTCGGGGCCCGCTTCGAACACCACGCTTTGGCGGGTGGCCTCGGTATCGGTGGAGTCGAGGTGCTCATGGATCACCACCCGGGATGCTCCGCAGTCGCCGAACTCGTCGCAGGCGAGTATTCCGCTCACTCCGTGGAACCCCGAGAGGTTGTCGAGGTACTCCCGGAGTCCCGCTCGGTCGATTACCAGGGTGCTGTCTTCGGCGCGGATGTAGGAAGCGGCGGTCACGGCGTCCAGGAGCAGCACGGTGGCGTCGTAGGCATGACCCCAGAAGGCGTTGGTGGGAGGCTGTCCCTCGACCTCCTCCAGCCGGGCCTTCAGTTGTGGTGCGCTCACTCCGGTGCTCTGGTTGGTGTTGTCCCCGAGGCGGGCATCGGGACCGGAGACAAACATGCCCTCGGTCTCGGGCAGCGACAGGAACTGGTCGCTCAGCAGACCGTCGGCGGCTGCCAATACCGTGTCCGCGAAGGCGGGCATCTCGGCCGCCTGCTCCACCAGGAAACCTCCGGTGGGGAAGAAGATCGGAAAGAACAGGGCCTCCGGCTCGCCCTCCGCTATCTCGGTCAGCACGGGTACCAGATCCTCGTCCTTGCGATCGACCTCCCAGGTGCCGGTGATCACCCCTCCGTGCTCTTCAAAGGCGTCGGAAAAAGCGGTCGCCAGACCCATCGTGTACGGTCCTCCGTCGTGGACGACGGCGGCGCTGGACACCCCCTCACCATAGAGGAAGTGCGCCACCGCCTCGCCCTGGATCAGGTCGTTGTGGGCGGTCCGGTAGTAACCGGGGAAGTGGCTGCCGCCCTCGTTTCCGGCCAGGTCCGAGGTCAGCGACGGGGCCGTGTTGGAGGGCGAGATCAGCACCAGGCCGGCGCTGGTGAGAAGCGGTGAGGCCTCTGCTGCCGCCGCCGAGCAGTTGGTGCCTACCACTCCCACCACGTCTCCCTCCGCGATGACCAGCGATCCGGTGATCATCCCCCCTTCGGGTGAGCACATGTCATCGAGTCCCACTCCCAGGTTGACGTCGAATCCGTGGATGGTGCCGTAGTCCTCCACCGCGAACACGATGGCCTTCTCTGCGGAGTTTCCCAGCAGGGCGATGTCGCCGGGGTTGGTGTAGACCGACCGGATCTGGACTGCCTCGCCGGGGGCCACCTCCACGGTCCCCAGCGACCCGTCACCCAGGTATTCCACCGGGGTGTCCTCACTGCCGCAGGCTGCGGCCGCCAGGCCCACCACCGCCAGCACCGCCACCAGGAGCCGGGGAGCCGAATGGCTACGGCTTGGTAAAAGTTTCAACATAAGTGAAGGGAAACAATAGTTGGTCTCCCTCACTTAATGAAGGATCTGGCTCAGAGGTCGGCTTTCTCCCGGGCTTCTTCGTATTGATGCAGGGCGACCAGAAAGCCTATGAACACCACGGCGGACACCACCGTGAACGCAATGGGGATGATCCGCACCTCGAAGGCGTTGAGACCTTCGATGTTGACCGGCCGGGGGCCCCGGGGCGCGTACAGCACGAACAACAGGCTCCCGATAGTCATCCAGGCCGCGGTGCCGGCGCCGGTAACCAGGAAAGCCAGTTTCTTGCCCAGGTTGGTGTAGTTCAGCAGGTAGATGGTGCCGTAGAAGACCAGGATCGCCGTCACCAGCAGGATGATCCCGGTGACGAACAGATTGGCCGAGAGCAGGGAGCGGAACAGTTCGCGCATGTCTAGGTCCCCTTACCGTTGAGATCAGCAGCCCACAGGTACTCCACCAGCAGGTCCAGGTCATCGGAGGACAGCACCGCTCCGAAGGCGGGCATCTGCCCGTTCCCGAACCCGTTCACCCCGTAGGGTTGGTCCGCCACCGCTCCCACCAGCAGGAACTCGCGGAGGTTGTCCCTGGTCAGGAACTGGACCCGGGGCCGGCCCTTCCAGACCGCCGGTCCGAACCCTCCCGAGCCGGGCTGGCTGGCGTAGGGTGTTCCCGCTGACCAGCCGGAGGTGTGACAACGGGAGCAGTATCCGGTGAACACCCCCACCGCCCGGGTGGCGCTGTCCAGGTCGCCGCTGAAAGCAACGTCGGCCACGCCCTGGAGGTCTATCTCCCAATTGCGGTGTTGATCGGCGGCCAGCAGTTCCTCCAGCCCCTCACGGGCCGGAACCAGCAGGCGTTCGGCGTTCTCGGTTTGCACCAAAAGGTTGATGGAGGCGGCTTCCATGCCGGAGATGGCGGTGGCGGCGGCCTGGTCGTCGGAGACGCCCCCGCCCGAGGATGCCCGTTGCGGGTCGAGATTGACCACGGTCAGGGTGCTGGGCCGAAGGGCGGTGCGCGCCAGGGCAAGCTCGGCGGTGAGCACCCGCTCCGCCCGGTCGGACAGCCCGTCCCCGTCGGAATCATCCTCGTCCTCGGCTTGCAGCGCCGTTCGGATCGATTGCATTCGCAGTTCCAGGATGGGCGCCCGGGGTATCACCTTCTGCAGTTCGGAGATGGCATGGTCGGCCACGTCCGCATCGGGACGCCCGTCGGTGGCGGGGTTCTGCGGATCGAATGTCAGCGCCTCGATCTCGGCGATGTCGAACAGTGCCGCGGCGGCGGCGGTCAGTTCGGAGATCGCCACCTCCGAGGCGTCGGAGAGGCTGTCGCCGTCGCGGTCGATTCCTCGGCTGGAGCCCTCCCGGGTCTGGCGGGCCAATTCCACCAGGTTGGCCATCGTGTCGGCATAGCGCGGAGCGTTCTCGATGTCGGCGATCAACTGCCGATGCTCGATGATGGCCCGCTCCAAGGCCTGGCCGGCGTTCTCCAGCAGGCTCAGCTGACCGGTTACGATGGTGTCGGTCTTGCGGAGGCTCTCCTGCTGGGAGACCTGGATGCTCTCGAGGTAGTTGACGATGTCGAAGATCTGCTGCTCGTTCATGGGCCCGCCTCCCACGGTGCCCCATGGAGGCATCGGAGAGTTGCCCCGGCCGTAGGTGACCCAGTAGGTGATGATGTCGCGGTCATACCGCATGAATATGTCGTCCAGGGCGGGCGCCGACCAGGAGACGCTCACTCCCGTGCGCTTCTCCACGTAGCTGGCGACTCCTCCCACGCCGTTGGGGCCGTGACAGCTCCAGCAGTCCGCTTCACCCGGTCCCACCAGTTCGGCGCCCCTCTCCACCGACTCCTCATGGAACTGGTCTACGAAGCTGTCCTGTCGGTCGGTCTCGGTGAGGTAGTAGACCGCCAGCCCCACCGCCAAGAACGCCGAGAGCAGCACGGCGCCCTGCTGGATGCGTTCCAGCCGGCGGGTTTCCAAGGCGTCGTCGGTGACTCCCGGCGCCTGGTTGGGCGGGATGCCCTCGCGGCGGCGGGAGCGCAAGGCGGCCACTCCCAGAAAGGAGAGCCAGATAACGGCTCCCACCATCACCAGGGTGATTACCAGCGTTGAATCCACGAATACTCCCCTAGATGCAGGAAGGGCCTTGGGGATAGGACACCGACTGGGCGATGGCCCGTGGAGTCTCCACGATCGTCCCGGTCTGGATGATCAGACGCCCGGCGTCCGTCACGTGGACCGCGAAGCGATCCAGGTTGCGAGGGGCCGGTCCGGCGAAGTACTCCCCGATGGAGTTGTACTTGGAGCCGTGGCAGGGACACTCGAAACCTTGGGAGTCTCCACACCACGGCACCCGGCATCCCAGGTGCACGCATCGCTGGTAGAGCGCCATCAGGCCGCCGGCCACCAGGTCCTTGTCGGTGAGGTCCTGGCTCACCTCCGCAGGCGCCGGCACCACATAGGCGCGGGCGTCGGGGATGAAGGCCGGGGTGATCAGCCCGGCGGCGTCGGTCATCTCGGGAATCAGGTCGGCGGCGTTCCCGGCGTCCACGTCGCTTCCGAATCCTCCGCTGATCTTGGGCCACAAGAAAGCCAGGATCTCGATGCCCATGATCCCGAACCAGGCCACCGACATGGCCGCCAGCGACCGGTTGAAGAACTGCCGTCGGGTCACCCCCACCTCCTCGGGGGAGGCCTCTACGATCACCTGCGACTCGGTGATGGGCGCCAGCGCCTCCGTCACATGGGAGGGCTCGGGTTCGACCACGGCCTCTTGCGGTTCGGCCTGGTCCTCTTCGTCGACCTCGGTGGGAACCACGATTTCCATGGTGGGAGTGGAGCGATCGGTCTGGCGAGCGCGTCGTTCCACCCTCTTGGGCCACAGCGAGGAAGCGTCCGGCTCGGCCCGGCGGAAGGCGATGGTGAACGCGCCGACCGCGGCGGCGATCGCCACCGCCGCCACTCCGATGATGATCAGCTCCACGCCGCCCATCACACCCACCTGACCCGGTTATCGGGCATCAATGCCCCCCAAAGTCAACCCAGTCCTTCAAGTCGTCGAAGAAGACGCCGTCCACCCATGGGTAGGCGAAGTTGAATCCCGGTCCTCGGAACAGCACTCCCAGGATGGTGAGCGTGGCCGACCCGGTCAAAAAGATGGTGTAGAGCATGATGGCCAGTTTGCGGTCCGACGGCCGGGTGGAAGGGTTGCGGTCGATGTAGGGGATCATCATGAATCCCACGATCCCGATCACGGTGGGCACGGTCACCCCGGCGATCTGAGGGTCGAAGTAGGAGAGCATCTCCTGCAGTCCCAGGAAATACCAGGGCGCCTTGGACGGGTTGGGGGTGGCGTTGAAGTTGGCGGCCTCCAGCAGCGGCGCCTGCAGGATCACCGACAGCACCAGCAGAAAGGCGGTCATCGCCAAGAGCGCGGTGAATTCGGTGATCATCAGGTGCGGCCAGGTGTTGACCTTGTCGGTGGGGTCCGCCTTGACCTGCTGGATGGCCCGGGCCTTGACGACGGTGAGCAGTCGCTGGTGGCGCACTCCCTCGGGAAGATCGGCGGGCGGCGCGGAAGGCCGGACCGACACCACCGCAGCCAGCCTGCCGTTGCCGGATGCTCCGTTGTCGGTTGCCTCGGGGGCCGCAGCGGCGGGTGGTGCCTCGGCGGCCGGCGCCTCTGCGGTTGGAGTTGGCGCGGCCGGGGTTTCGGCGGGTTCCTCCTCGGCCACGGTGGTGACGGCGGCCGGCGGAGCCGAGGCCGGGTCGGGAGGCGGGGGGTCGGGGGGGATCTCGGAGACCGGCTGGTAGGGGGTGGTGGGAACGAATTTGGGCGCCGGCACCACCACCGACTCGGCGGCCATTTCGGTGACGGGGGCCTCTCCCCGCATCTCGGCCAGCACCTGCTCCACCGGCAGGCCCAGCGCCTTGGCCTTGGCCTCGGCGGACCGTCGGAGCAGTTCTTCGGGTATCTGTGGCATCAGCGCTTACCTCGCATAGCTACAGGGGTCCGGAGATGCCGCCGTCTTTGCGGACTCTCCAGAAGTGGACGGCCAGGAAGATCACGATGATGAACGGGAGGAACAGCACGTGCAGCACGTACCATCGCAGCAGCGTCCCCGCGGTGACCTCCACCCCGCCCAACAGGGCGAATTTCACCTGGGCGCCTATCACGGGCACGAATCCCGCCATGTTGGTCCCCACCGTCACCGCCCACAGGGCCAACTGGTCCCAGGGAAGCAGGTAGCCGGTGAAGGAGAGCAGCAGGGTCAACAGCAACAGGATCACGCCCACCACCCAGTTGAATTCCCGGGGCGGCTTGTATGCCCCGTGGTAAAAGACCCGGGACATGTGGAGGAACACGGTCAGCACCATCAGATGGGCTCCCCAGCGGTGCATGTTCCTCATCAGAGAGCCGAAGGCTATGTCGGTGGAGAGCGCCTGCACATCGATGTAGGCGCGTTCGGCGGTGGGCGCGTAGTAGAACATCAGGAAGATGCCGGTGATTGTGAGGAGTATGAACAGGAAGAAACTCATCCCTCCCAGGCACAGCGTGTAGGAAAGCTTGACCCCGTGCCGCTTCACCTTGACGGGGTGGAGGTGGTAGAGCACGTTGTTCATGATCACGTAGGAGCGGTTGCGGGGAGTGTCGGTGTAACCCTTCTTGAAGGGAGACCCGGGGCGCAGCATGGACTCCATGAACTGGCCCGACCAGACCCGGCCCATCAGGTCGGCGGCATGGGTGCGGGCCTTGGTCGCCAGGCCCTGCTTTCCGTTCTGTCTACTCACTGCTCACTCCTTACCAGCGCATACCATAGGTGTAGCCGTGCTTGAAGTCCCGCTGGCCGGTGTCCACTTCCCACGGCGCCGAGTTGAGGCCCATCTCCTCGGCCTGGGCGGCCAGGGAACCCTCGAATTTTCCAAGCGAGATGACCCCGGTGGGGCAGCGGTCGATGCACAGCGCGCAGCGGGTGCACTCGTTTTCGTCGACCACGAAGAAGCCGTAGTTGGTGGTGTCCTCGCGGGGGTCGTTGACGTTGACGACGTCGTCAATGGCTTCCATGGACAGATAGAAGATGCACTTCCACGGGCAGATGTCCACGCACCCCTCGCAGATGATGCATTCGGACTGGTCGATGTGCAGGAACTGCTTGGGACGCAGCTTTCCCTTGTAGAAGTCGTTCTCCACCAGGGCAAGCTGGTAGTCGTCCCGGAAGGGAGGAGTCTCGTCGACAACGCCGCGGGGCATCTCAGCGGTCTCCCTTCACCAGCGGCCGACCATAGGGGGAAAGCTTGGAGGCGGCGGCCTTCTTCTTGGGCGGCTTGTAAACCTGCTGCAGCAGGTAGGCGGCCATCCCGGCGCCGGCCAACGCGGCGAGGTTGTAACCGCCCGAGATGGCGTCCTTGACGGCGGCCCAGCTAATGGAGACCTCGTTGCCCAGCATCAGCATGGGGGGGATGTCGAAGGCGACCCTCTGGTTCGACCAGTCAAGATCGGTCTGGGAGAGGTTCAGCCACTCCGAGGGGACGATCCCGAACACCAGCACGAACTCCATCCAAACCAAGAATGCCGCGAAAGCCGCCCTGGCCCAGGTCATCTTCTGGTTGAGCACCCACAGGAAGGCGGCGCCCAGCAGCATCATCTGCGACGCTCCCAGGGCGGCCAGGTAGCCCAGGCCCTTCCAGAACCAGCCCCGGGGCACCCAGTTGAAGTAATCCACCACCAGGGGTGTGGCCACGCCGTTGATGGTCTCGGTCTCCGGGAGCTTGGAATAGTGGACCCACAGCACCGCCACTGCCATCAGCCCGGTGCCCAGCAGCAGGGACACCCACCCGACAATGATTCTGTGCTTATCGCTTATGGCGGCGAGGCGATGCATCTTTAGGAGATGACCTTCCCGGATCGGAGCACTCTTATTTTTACAGCGCAGGGGCTTTCGGACAAAGTCATGAGGGCTTCTCCAAGATCGCCGGGCACGCTTCGGGGCTCGGTCCGTGCGCCAAGCGGGTTTTCATTCTTGCTATCTTTTGGAGCGGCGATCATTGGCAAACCTTCCAATCCGGAGCTACGGGGGTCGTGCTCTGAATACAACCAAGAATAATCAAGTCGCACATCCGAATAAGCGAGCCCGACGCTACGCCGCCCTGTCTGAGATGCTGGGTTCCGACGTGGCCGCCAAGTGGCACATCGTCATGTCGACCGCTTTCTTGGCCCTGGCCGGAATCGTCTGGGTGGTGGCGATGGTGGAGGTGCGGTTCTCGGGCACCCTGACCGGACCCTTCTCCTACGGGCGGGTACGGTCCGTGGCTCTGCTGCTGGCGTTGATCGGTTGGCTGACACTGTCGCTGTCGGGAGGCGTCTACTACCTGCTTCCCAGGCTCACCGGCACGCCGATGCGAGGCGAGCGGCTGGCGTTGGCGGGGGGAGCGGCCACTGCGGGGGTGACGCTGGCCGGGTCCCTGGTGGTGCTCTTGGGCTGGGGAGATGGAAGCGGCCCCTTTGCGCTTCCCTGGTGGGTGGCGGCGCCGCTTCTTGCCACCCTGCTGGTGCCCATGGTGGTGACCGTCTCCACTGTCCGTCACCGGCAGGAGCCCAACGTCTATGTTTCTTTGTGGTACGCCCTGGCAGGGGTGGTCTGGCTGCCGCTTCTGTACCTGGTCGGGGTGCTTGCCGAGCCCTCCTCGCTGGCGGGGGCCCTGTCGGCGTCGGTTTCGCTGTTCGGGCTCTCCAACCTGTGGGTGGTTGGCATGGGAGTGGGACTGGCCTACTACGTGCTGGTGAAGGACACCGGCAATCCCCTGGCCAGCAGGCAGTTGGCGAGAGTCGGCTTCTGGTCGCTGGCGTTCGCCTCGGCATGGTCGGGGGTGGCGCCGCTGATGTTCGGCCCCATGCCCGACTGGTTGGAAGCGGTGGCGTTCCTGATGACGCTGGCCCTCCCGGTGTCGGCGCTGGCCAACGCCGCCAACCTCGCTCTCACCGCCGAGGATGCCTGGGCGCAGCGACACACCCGCCCGGTGGTGGCCGCCGCGCTGGCGGGGTCCTTCTTCGCGTTGACGACTGCGGCCCTCACCAGTTTCGGGTCGGTTCGCTCCGGGGCGGCGGTGGTGGGGCTCACCCCCTTCTGGGACGGTGTCCTGTACGGCACCCTGTTCGGCGCGGGGGGCTTGTTCGTGGCGGCCTGGTCCTACCAGGCGCTTCCTTCGATCAGCGGGCGGAGGATGGCCGACATGGGGTTGGCCCGCCTGCATCTGCGTCTGACCTTCTGGGGCGTGGGCCTGACCTCGGCGCTGTTGGTGGGCGCCGGCCTGGTGTCGGGATACAGTTGGGCAGGGGGTTCCTTCACGGGCGTCAGCCCCACCGGCGCCGGATGGGAAGACCTGGTGGGCATGTCTTCGTTGCTGGTCGGGTTGGCGATTCTGACCGCCCTGGTGGCGTTCGCGGGGCAATTGGCCTTCTGCCTGGTCACTTTCAGGACTCTCACCTCCGGGAGGGCGGGGGAGCAGGAGATCCTGGTGTTGGCCGACGACGACCCCGCAGGCGACTCTGATGAGTCACAAGACCAGGACTTTGGTGAGGGGGAGGAACAGTGAGCGAGTTTTTGGAAGCCGCTGCCCAGGTGGTGGGTGCTCCCCCCGAGTTGGTGCAGCGATCCGCAGAGGCCCGGGCCGACGCAGACGGCGTCTCGGTGGACGACGTCCTGAGAGCCTGGGCGGGAGGAGGGCCGGCGCCCTCCTCGCCGCCTGCGGTGGAGATGCCGCCCCCGCCGCCCGCTGCGTCTGCGGCGCCTCCGCCTCCCCCTCCGGCAGCGCCTCCTCCTGCTGCGGCTCCGCCTCCGCCCGCGGCTGTACCTCCCCCTCCGGCCGCTTCGGCGCCGGACGCCCCGGTGGTGGCTGCCCCCGCCCGGCCGGCGGCCGTGGCCACCGGCCCCCCTCCGGTGCTGACGGGCCGGGTGGATCGCCCCTTCCGGTATTTCTTCGGCGCCGCCGCCCTGTTGATCCTCTGCCTGGTGGTCACCCTGGTGCTCCCGACCTTCTCGGGGACCGGCCGCGGCGCCCTGCATTCGGAGATCCCCTACACCGCCTCGGCCCTGCGGGGACAGGGCGAGTACCTGGGGGACGGGTGCGCGGGTTGCCACACCCAGATGGTCCGTCCCATCGTCGCCGACGCTCAATTGGCCGCCGCCGCGGGGGTGGGCGGCATCACTCTGGCGGACACCAATCAGGTGATCGGCCGCCAGCGCTACGGTCCGGATCTGGCCAATGTCGGCAATCGCATGAGTCCCGAAGAAATCGAAGCGGTGCTGCAGGGAGAGGGGGGCCACGTCCGATATCGTGGAAGCTGGATGGATGACCTGGTGGCTTATCTGGCGGAGTCGAGAGTCTTGACGGAAAGCGCGCAGTGAGTGAGTTTCTGGCCCAGGCGGCCCTAGCCATGGGAGCTCCCGAAGAGTTGGTGCAGCGTTCGGCGGAGGCCCGCGCCGACGCTGATGGCGTTGCGGTGGAGGAAGTGTTACGGGCGTGGGCAGGTGGGGGTTCCTCACCCGCCGCCGCTGCTCCGCCGCCCCCTCCTGCCGCTCCGGCACCGCCCCCTCCTGCCGCTCCGGCGCCTGCTGCTGCCCCGCAACCCGAGCCTGTGCCTACCCCCGCCGTTGTTCCGACCCCCGCTGCGGCACCCGCGGTTGTTCCCGCGGCCCCGGTGGTGGCGGCCCCGGTTCCGCCGCCCTCGGAGGTGACCACCAAGGAGGCGGTTTCCTTCCCGGTAGTGGTGTCGGTGCCCACCGCCCGGCTGAAGGAGCGAACCTCTTCCACCCTCCCACGGTGGCTGGCCGCCCTCTTCCTGGTTATCCCGGCGATCGGTTTGCTCTACCTGGCCGGGAATTCCGCCCGGGCGGGCTGCTTGGAAGGAGGGGTGGAACTGGCTGTCAACCCCATCGACTCAACGGTGGTCAACTGTGACGGCAGCGAGTTCACCGGACGCGCCGAGGACACCGCCGGAGTCTTCCTGGTGGTGGGTGAAGTCGTGTTCGAGACCTGCGCGGGGTGTCACGGGGCCAACGGCGAGGGAGGAGTGGGTCCGGCCATGGGCCCCATCCTGTCGGTGTTCTCCAGTTGCCCCGATCACATCGAGTGGGTCACCCTGGCCACCGGAGGGTTCCAGGACGCGGGGATCGACACCTACGGCGACCTGGCAAAACCGGTGGGCGCCGGTGGTTTCATGCCCGGTTTCGAGACCAGCAACACCGCCGAGGAGATCGCCTCGGTGGTGGCTTTCGAAAGGATCCGGTTCGGCGGGGCCGATCCCGACGAGACCCTGGTGGAATGCGGCCTGGTCCAAGGCGACGACAGCGGTGGACAGACCGGTGTGGAGGCTACGGACACCGAGATGGCAGAGGCCGAGGCAGTGGCCCAAGACGAGGAGCACTGAGCCGGCGACGACCCGCCCGCCGGTTTACTCCTTGGAGGTCTTGCTCCATCGATCAGCGAGGATCGCCCTCCACAGGCGCAGGGTTGTTATCTCGCCCTCGGCCAGCATGTGGCCTTCGGATGTCTCCACCACAGGTATGCGGAGTCCGTAGTCGACGGCCAATTCGGGCTGGTGGTCTATGTTGATCTCCTGCAGCGCCTGGCCGGTCAGGAACGCGGCTCGCCTCACCCGCGGAGCCGCCACCGTGCACAGGTGGCACTGCGGGCGGGTGTAGAAGACCAGGTGCCGATCTTCGCTTCCCAAAGGCTTGTACCTCTCAGATATCCTTGGCCTTTTCCGGCCTCTTTGTGGGGAGTGACGTAATGCGACCTGGCACAGCCTTGGTGATAGTGATCCTGGCCCTGATCATCGTGGGCGCGGCCGTGGCGCAATTGTGGGGGTTGCTGTTCTCTCAATGACCACCGACATCCCCTCGGAAAGATTCAGATCGTCACAGGCCCTTCCCTCTCGCATGGCGATGGCCACGAGACCTGCCGAGTCCACATGGATCAGCAACTCGCCCTTCCCCACCTCGGCGTAGGCAGCGCCTCTCTTGATCCGATGAGTCGAGGCTCCCAGCCGGACCAGTAGTTGCGGGTGGCCCTCGAGGCCGGCGGTCTGCAGGTCATCGGGGGAGATGTTGGTCTGGACGTTGCCGTAGGTGTCCACCCACCATGCTTCGCCGCTGACCCGCCCGGGGGTCACCTCCGGCAGGGGGAGCAGCAGGGGCGTGACTTCATGGGCGTCGATCGCGGGTCCCAGGTCGCCAAGCGTTGCCTCACCGCAGGCCAGCGCCGCGGCGGCGGGTGCGAACACGTCGCGTCCCCAGAAGGTGGCCCCCGCACCCGGGAGGCGGAACTCGGGATTCTCGACCGAGACGATCTGGTGAGCCCCTCCCATCATCGCCACCGCCGGTGACAGCAGGCCGTTGTCGGGTCCTACGAAGGTCATCTCGACGGTCTCCACCGCCAGGGCCCGGCGAGTGGTGCCAACTCCGGGGTCGACCACCGCCAGCGTGACCCCCGGGGGAAGGTACTGGACGGCGCGCAGCAGTGCCAGGGCGCCGGCGCGGACGTCCCCTCGAGGGATGCGGTGGTTCACGTCGACCACCCGCGACCGGGGAGCGATCCGGGCCATTACCCCGTGCACCACCCCCACGAACTCGTCGTCGGTCCCAAAATCGGAGAGGAAGCTAATCGGAAGACTCATGATGCCCTGCTGCCAACAGGATACGGGCCGGGGTCAGAACTTGGCGGCTATCTTTGCGAGGGTGTTCCAGTTGCGGGCGGTGGCGACCACTCCGAACCGCTTCTGCAGGTACGCATGGGTCAGCGTCAAGGCCTTCATTCCGTGGGGCGCCCAGATGTATGCCTCGGTTCCCTCCACGACGATGACCTCCGGGCCGTGGCCCTCCTCCAGCAACGCCTTCACCTGGTGGGGATCGGGCGCCTCGGAGAGAAAGTAGACCAGGTAACGCGAGGGGTCGGTGACCACGTCCTGCAGGGGATCGCGACGGAGAATCTCCAGGATCTGGTCCGTGGTTCGGACCAGGCAGGGCACCTTCACGTCGAACTTCTCACCGAGCAACCCTGCGACGTCGTCGGCGACCTGGTCTGGACGGCCCGTTTCGCTGGAGACGATCACGTTTCCGCTTTGCAGCACGGTGGCCCCGTCCGAATAGCCGGCGGCCGCCAACTTCGTCCGAAGCTGTGGCATCGACACTCGATTGTGCCGCCCCACGTTGATGCCACGCGGCATCACCAGATAGCGATGGGTCATCGAACTGCCGCTGTTAGGCATGAAAGCTCTCCTGAAGGTTGTCCGGCAATACCGGTTGATGCCGCCGGTCTCACCGGGCCAAGGCGATTGTACACCCCGTCATAGAACCGTCCTCGCAGCCGACCGCCTACCGGACCGGAACGCACTATGCCTGGTGTTGCCCACCCTGATGGCGTGTTCGGAGTCGGATAAGGCGCCTGCTCGCCGCGTTGCTACACCGACATCCGCTTTTACACCGAAGAAAAACACCGCCATGAAGGTTCCCGTTCCGGGCCCATCCCCCGCCTCCACCGTTCCGTTGGTCCATCGGGCTCCGCCCAGCCTGAGGCGTGGCCCGGACCTGTTCTGATCCCGTTTGCGGCCCGTGCGACGTCGGAACGGACCGTCTTGGTGTTTGGCTATCCACCAGTATGGATTGTCCCTGTGACAGAGAGTCAATCCCGCAGGCGGTGTTTTTTTGGGACTGATAAAGTTAGTTGACGGTTGTCACAGTTTTTGGTATTCTTTGGGGTGTGTCGCACTCTCCGGGTAGGCGAGGGTTCTCCGGCACCGTCCCGCCTTCCCTAATGGTGGTGCCCAGAGAACTCCTCGTCCCGCCCGCTCACACAGGTTGGGTTGGTTGGGTGGGGCCCTTCAAGCCTTTTGGGCAGATCTTTTCGCGACCGGGGGCTGTCGCGCCGGCGGTGGGTTCAATCCCTCCGGAAGGCCATGGTCACCAGCGGCCGGAAGCTCAGTTCCACGGCTTCGTAGATCTCGCCCAGCAGCAGGTCCAACGACTGGGCGGTGACCTCCTCGACTTTCAGGCGGCCGGTCAGCACCACCGCGCCCTCCCGGTCCAGGGAGAAGTGGCAGCGCCACATGCGGTGGTTGCGCAGCAGGCACAGCCGGTACACCTCGGCCTGGCTGGCAGGCGGCGCCGGGAGCACGTATGACTCGGCGGCCACGGTGCGGTCGCCCACCGTCCACCATACGGTGGTGGCGGAACGGACTCCCTGGCGCATTCGCACCGCCCAGCGGCCCTCGACCTGTTCGGCATACTCGACATCGCTGTGTGGATCGGCCACCCATGCAGCGATGGTCTGCGCCAGGACGTTGCCGGGGTCGCTCATCTTTGGAAAAGCACGCTCCGGTAGAGTTCCAGCAGCCGTTCGGAGGTGGCCTGCCAGGAGTATTGGCCGGCCCACTTCACCGCTCGAGCCGACATCAAGGAGCGCAACTCCGGATCTTCTATCACCTTGCAGATGGCCGCCGCGTACCCCTGCGGTTCCCATCCTTCCACCAAAAGGCCCGTTCCGCCATCCTCTACCACGTACATGAGACCTCCTCGCCGGGCCGCCACCACCGGCAGCCCGCAGGCCTGTGCCTCCGCGGCGACCAGTCCGAAGGACTCGCTGCGGGACGGTGCCACCAAGACGTCCGCGGCCCGGTAGAAGTCGGCCAGGCGACTGTGCCCCACGGGAGGATGGAAGCGGACTGCTCCCGGCGCCAGGCCGGCCGCCGCCGCTTGCAGGGCCTGCATCTCCCGCTCACCCTGGGGGCCGCTGGGCCCTCCCACTATCAGCAGGCGCAGGTCCTCCAGGCGATCGGTGGCCATGGCCACCGCCTCCAGCGCCACGTCGGGCGCCTTCAGCGACTGGATCCTTCCCACGAACAGCGCCAGGGGCTCGTCGCCCAATCCGAGTCTCGACCGCGCCTGTGACCTGCTTCCCGGCCGGAAGTGTGTCCGATTGACCCCCGGCGGGGAGACGCACAGTTTGGTGGGGTCGGCGCCGTAGTGATCCATCAGGTCGTCGGCCTCGAACGGTGTGGACGCCACCACGCAGTTGGCGCTTGAGATCAGGTTCTCCTCCGCAGCGATCCGCACCGGGTCGGTGGGAGACTGGTCCTCGCGTCGCGTGGCGTCCTTCACGCGACCCAGGGTGTGAAAGGAATTGGCCATCGGGATGTCGAACCTGCGCTTGGCCTCCAGCGCCGCCCATCCCGACAGCCAGTAGTGGCTGTGGACCAGGTCGGGTCGCACCGACCGGGCTTCCAGTCGTTCCACCAGCGCCCGGCTGAATTCGGCGAGGTGCGGCACCTGCTCCTCGATGGAGAGGGGAGCCACCGGCCCGGCCGCCAGATGGTGGACCCGGTACCCCGGCGTCACCTCCACCGTGTCCGGGGAGCCTGGCTGGTCCCTTCGGGTGTAGACGTCCACCTCCACGCCCCGGGCGGCCATGGTGGCGGCCAGTTCTTGCAGGTAGACGTTCATGCCTCCCGCATCTCCCTCCCCGGGGTCCCTGAGAGGGGAGGTGTGCATGGAGACGAAGGCGACCTTGGCGATCACTTCTGACAACTCACCGTGTACAGCGGCCGGTGGACGGCTCCCAGCCGGCGCTTGTACGTCTCGTTTCCCTTCAGAAAATCGAACCGGGTCAGGCCTTCTCCGATCACCTGCTCGATCATCGAACTCAGCAGGACCACCCCCGGCGAGAGAGCCGAATAGGTCGGATCGAACGAGGAGTTGTACAGGTAGTAGCAATCGGCGTCGGAGTACCCGAACACACAGGCCGCGGCTCCGTCTCCGGTGTCCAGCAGGTCGACCCTCCATCCCCGCAGGCCTGCCAACCGTCGAAACAGCCGGGTGTTCTCCTCATCCATGAACTGGCCCTTGGCGCCGCTGGCCAGTCTGTGAAGCCTGATGAATTCCTCCATTCCCCAGCCGGGGTCCCGATGGGTGCGATGCCTCGCCTCTCCCAGGCCCCGCAGGTAGCGCCTGGTCTTGCGGCGGATCTCGTGGCGTTCCTTCTTGCCCACCATGTGCAGGTAGTCATCGAAGGTGGGGGGCAGGTGGAGCACCGCCGCCACCTCGGTCTGCTCCCGCCGCGGCGAGCCGCCCCCGGCGCGCAGGCCCTCCTCCACCGCACGGGCGGCGCGGTCGGGGAGGGAGTCCCACACCAGCGCGGTTCCCGTCGGCTGCTGCGGCCACCACCGGGCCACCAGGCCGGGGACGTCTGTTCCCCGGGGGCTGTGATAGTCGGTCAGCGAAGCGGGACCGGCCATGCGGACCGTGTGACCCTCCCGGTGCAGCGCCAGAAGACCGTCGTCCGATTCCACCAGGCTCACCCCGTCGCCCCGGCGGTGGGCGGTGACCGCTCGCAAAAAGTCCCGTCCTGGAAAGGGTCCCAGATGGGCGGAGACGGTGGGCAGTCCGAACGCGGCGGTGTCCCAGTCCTGGTGGACCCGCATGTCAGCAGGCCGCTCTCATGGTCGGATAGGGGTTATAGGCGGGCGTTCCTCTCCCGCTGGGATGCAGTTGCAGGTGGAGGTGGGGAGGTCCCCCCTCGGCGTTGCCGGAGTCTCCGTTGTAGGCCACCACCTGCCCGCGGCTCACCCGGTCGCCTTCGCTCACCGCCCAATCGCTGAGGTGTGCGTAGTAGTAACCCACCCCGGTGTCCGAGTGCAGCCAGATGCCTCGACCTCCCAGGCCGCTGTTCACGATGGTGACGGTGCCGCTCGCCACCGCGTAGAGGGCTCCGCCGTAGGGGCCGAACATGTCCACGCCCCGGTGGGTCCGGCCTCCCGATCGGGGATCACCCCAGGAGTCCACGAACGCCGAACCCGGGAAGGGGCACACCAGCCCGGGGATGGGCCCCACGCCCTCGCCCTGCCGGGAGGCGCGGGCGATGGCCTGCAGGCGGGCCTGTTCGCGCCGGCGCGCCTCGGCCGCCGCGGCGGCGGCTCTGCGCCGGGCTTCCTCGGCTCTGCGCCGGGCTTCCTCGGCTCTGCGCCGGGCCTCCTGGGCTTCCCACTGCTTCACCAGTTCCTGGCATTGTTCATCCAGTTGCGCATAGGCGCCGTACTGGTCCCGAGCGGTCAGAGCGAGGCTGTCAACCCATTCCTTCCGCTGCTGCTCCAACTCCGCCAGGTCGACCTCCAGCGCTCCTATCTCCTGCTGGTGGCGGTCGAGGTCCCGCTGGGAACTGAGGTAGTTGTTTATCTCGGCCAGTTGCGTCTCGGTCCCGGTGTCCAGGTAGTGGGTCCCCACGATCACGTCTGCGGGGGTGTCTCCCAGCAGGGGGGCGAGGCTCAGCACGCCCTGCTGCATGTACAGCTGGATGGCGGTCCGCTCCAGTTCGGAGCGAAGCTCCTCCACCTCTTCGGCCTTGCGGGTCGCCAGCGACAGCGCCACATCCCGCCTGCCATTGGCGATCTCTATGTCCTCCAGCACCAGATACCATTCGGCGTTGGCGTCATTGAAGGCCTCCACGGCGTCCTCGTACACCGCCAGATGGACGCGGGAGACCGCGCAGGCTTCGTCGACCTGCTGCTTCTCTATGTGGGGCGGGTCTTGCGGGGCCTCTTCCTCCTGCGCCAAGGAGAGGGCCGCTCCGCCCGCAGTGAGGAGCATTCCTATCAGTATCGCTATGAGGAGCACACCGGCGGGGACCCGCTGCGGTACATCCATATATGGGATAGGTTAAAGCGATTGCCTGGTCAATGATTGCAGACTCTTCAGGCGAGCAGGGTGAGCAGGGCGAAAAAGGTCATCCCGGCGCACAGCGGGCCGTCCAGGTTGGACAGGATCCCCGGCAGGGGGTTGGACCACAGCCGCCCCGCCCGAAGCAGCGCTCCGAATCCCTCCCCGGCCAGGTAGGAGGCCGCCAGGCCGAAACCGATCAGCAGGAAGCCGGGGACCGAGAACCCCCACAGCATCGCCGCCAGAAGGGAGAGGACCAAGACGCCGATCACCACCGTGTTCTGCCGGTTGAGGAGACGGTTGGTAGTCACCCGCTGGACGACCTCGGCCAAGATGATGGTGCCCGCCGCCACCACCAGGAAGAAACCCACGGTGCGCCCGCCCGGTTCGTAGACGGACCGGGCCAGCATCAGAGAGGCCAGCGCTCCGCAGGCCAGGGTTCCGATTCCCGCCGAGATCCCGATGGACACCAGGTCACGGCGGCGGGGTACGAACACCGCGGCGCCCAGTGAGAAGACCACCCCCATGGCCAGGGCGGGAAGCACCGCCGCCGGCCCCATCAGGTGAATCAGGACCACCGCCACCACCTCGGCGATCAACAGAGCTCCCACCGGCACCCGGTACCCCCGCTCGGCGGCGGCCGAGGTTATGTCGATCGTCCACAGTCCCACCATTGCCGCCAGGATGGGCGCCCACAGATTCAGGTCGCCCGAGAGGTTGCCCAGCACCAGGCCCACCACCACTATCAGGGTTCCCAGGCCTCCCGAGCCCAGTTGCCTTCCCAAATCCAGGGACCCGCCCGACACCGGAGGCAGCACCGCAATCTCATCGTCGGGGCACACCGGTTGCAGGGCGTCCACTTCCTCGCCGTTGCGCCACACCTTGGCAGTGGCCAATCCGGCCGCGAACTGCGATCCGAACCGGGTGGAGGCGGTCTCCAACACCTCTCCCACCGTCTCGCCTTCGATCATCACCTCCGAGGCATGCGCCGCCTCTCTCAGACCGGCGAAAAGTCGTACTCTTGGCATTGTTTATCAGGATAGACGGATCATCTCGAGGGGGGCGTCTCTTGTCCTGAAAGCGCCGGCAGCCCCGCGTCCCACCCCGGATATACACTGGGCGGATTGAGACACCATCCTGGAGGTGAGATGTACGCCATAAGGGTCGAAAGCTACGGGGGCGCCGAACAACT
Organism: bacterium OM1 bin76; assembly: GCA_002238785.1. Lineage (GTDB taxonomy): Bacteria > Actinomycetota > Acidimicrobiia > Spongiisociales > ZC4RG35 > Bin76. The sequence continues at coordinate 86,740 of MPNA01000010.1, forward strand.
GCAGTGGAAGCAGGTCCCCGACCGGGATCCCGGTCCGGGCGAGGCGCGGGTCACGGTCCTGGCCGCGGGAGTGAACTTCATCGACACATATCACCGCACGGGCCTCTACCCGGTGGAACTTCCCTTCACGCCCGGGTTGGAGGGGGCGGGGATCGTCATGGAGGTGGGGGAAGGGGTGGAGGAGATCGAAGCGGGCGACCGGGTGGCGTGGACCAAATGCCAGGGATCCTACGCCGAGCAGTTGGTGGGGCCGGCCGACCAGATGGTCCCCGTGCCCGACGGCCTGGAGATGGAGTCGGCGGCCGGAGTGCTGCTGCAGGGGGCCACCGCCCACTTCCTGTCGCACGACACCTTCCCACTGCGAGAGGGCGATCGGGCCCTGGTGCATGCCGGAGCGGGGGGAGTGGGGCTCCTGTTGATCCAGATGGCGAAACTGCGCGGCGCCGAGGTGTTCACCACGGTGGGCTCGGCGCAGAAGGCTCGGCTGGCCGAACGCGCCGGCGCCGACCATGTGATCAACTACCGGGAGGTGGACTTCGGCGATGCGGTCGAACGGATCGCCGGTCCCAGGCCCTTGGACGTGGTCTTCGACGGGGTGGGCGCCGCCACCTTCGACAGGGGGCTGTCGGTGCTCCGTCGCCGGGGGATGATGGTCACCTACGGCAACGCCAGCGGGCCGGTCCCGCCCGTGGCGCCGCTGCGCCTGACCCAGGAGGGGTCGTTGTTCCTGACCCGGCCGACTGGCTTTGACTACATGGCCACCCGCGCCGAACTGCTGCAGAGGGCCTCTTCGGTGTTCGCAATGGTGTTGAGCGGAGAGGTGAGCCTGCGGATCGGGCACAGCCTCCGGATGCTGCAGGCGCGCAGGGCCCATGAGATGCTGGAGGGAAGAGCCACCACCGGGAAGGTGATCCTCACCCCCGGCTAGCGGCGGAGCGCCTCCATCCGCTCCAGGGCGGCTCGCAGCGTCTCTTCGCTCTTGCAGAAGGCGAAACGGACCATCCCGGCGCCGTCGGCGGGGTCATCGTAGAACACCGAAGGAGGTATCGCCGCCACTCCCACCTCTTCGATGAGGTGGTGGACGAAGGAGATGTCGTCTCCGAAGCCGAAGGGGCGGTGGTCGGCCATCAAAAAGTAGGTGCCCTGGGGCAGGTACACGCCGAACCCCAGCCGGTCGAGGCCCTCAGCCAGCAGGTCGCGGCGGGCGGTGTACAGCGATTGCAGGCCCTCGAAATACTCCTGGGGCGCCGACAGGGCGGCGGCGGTTCCATACTGCATGGGATTGGGAGTGGTGAACGTCAGGAACTGATGGGCGGCTCGCACTCCGGCGGTCAGGTGCTCGGGCGCCACCGCCCAGCCGGTCTTCCAACCGGTCACCGAGAAGCTCTTGCCCACCGACGACATCGTCACCGTCCGCTCCCACATGCCCGGCCAGGCAGCCAGGGAGCGGTGGGGGACGCCGTCGAACCGGATGTGCTCGTACACTTCGTCGGTGAAGGCCAGCACATCATGGGCGACGCACAATTCTGCCACCAGGTCCATCTCCGAGCGGCTGAAGACCCGTCCGGTGGGGTTGTGAGGGGTGTTGATCACGATGGCCCGGGCGCCGTCCTCAAAAGCTGCCCGCAGTTCGGCCTCCGGCAGCCGGAATCCGGGAGGGCGAAGTGTCACGTACCGGGGCGCCGCATCCGACAGAGCGCACCCCACCGGGTAACAGTCGTACCAGGGCTGCAGCAGGATCACCGGGTCCTTGGGCTCCAGCAGTCCCAGGAAGGAGGCGGCCAGCGCCTCGGTGCACCCCGAGGTGATGGTGACCTGACGGTTCGGGTCGACCGCCCGCCCGGTCTGCGCCTCGAACCGGGCTGCCACCGCTTCCCGCAGGGCGGGTATTCCCATCGAGGGCGGGTACTGGTTGGACTGGTGGTCGATTCCCGCCTTGGCGGCCTCCTTGACGAAGTCGGGACCCTCGAAGTCGGGAAAGCCCTGTCCCAGGTTCACCGCCTTCACCTCCAGGGCGCGGGCCGACACCTCGGTGAAGATGGTGCTCCCGAAGGGACGCAGGCGGGTTGCGACGGCCATGATCAGATCAGATTAGGCAGGTTGTCCGATCGGCGCGGGCCGGCGGAACCGTGGTGCCCTACAGCAGGACGGCGTGGACTTCCCCGGGACCGTGCACTCCCCGGGTCAAGGTGAGTTCGATGTCGCCGGTGCGGCTCGGTCCGCTCACCACCATGATGTTGGCCAACCGGTGGGGCGACTCGACCTGTGCCGCCCAGTGCGACAGCGAGCGGAACATGCGGTTGGTGGGGACCAGCACCACATGGACCTCGGGGATCACCGAGGCCAGCCGGGAGCGTCCCGGTCCCGAGGTCACCACCACCGAGCCGGACTCCGCCAGAACGGCCACCGCCGCGGAGATCCCCACCCCGACGTCGAAATACCCCATCTGATGGGCGATGCGACCGTCGGGGTCGGACGGCAACACCGTCTCCACGCGGCGGTATCCCCGCTCGGTCAGTTCGTCGAGGAGGCCGTCGGTCGGGAGGTGCTCGGAGTCCCAGGCCACGTACTCGTCGGTGCCGCGGTCGGCCATGATCTTGGCTATCACCTCGACGGGGGGTTCATGGTGGACCCTGCCGTCGAGTTCTTCGAATGCCTCGATGAAATGGGAGGTCAGGTCCACCTCGGGCAAACGGGGGAGGGTGGGCTCGGGATGTTCTGCGCCGTGCCCGGGAACGGTGTCGGCGCTGACCGCCTGGCTGATCCGGCTCAAAAAGGCGCTACGTTCCACCGCGGTTCTCCTTCCACCACTGCCGGAAGGACTGGCTGGCCGGAGCGGGGAAGTCGCGGCTGTCGGTCCAGCCCTTGGTGTGGAAAGGCAGGCGGTGGAACCACTCGCCCTTCCTAAACCGTCCCGCCACCCCCGCCGCGGCTATGGCTGTCTTCCACAGAGCGGGTCTCTTGCCGATCTGGCGGTACAGCGCCAGCCCCGGTCCCATCCAGCGGAAGGGGTCGTTCTCCTTGGTGGCCCTCTCCCGCTGGGTGACCAGCAGCTTGGGTATGTCGATTCTCACCGGGCAGACCTCCCGGCAGGCCCCGCACAGGCTGGACGCGTAGGGCAGGTCCACCCACTCCTTGAAATCGGAGAGCCCCGGCGCCAGCACCGCTCCCACCGGACCGGGATAGACCTGTCCGTAGGCATGGCCGCCCACTTCCCGGAACACCGGGCAGACATTGAGGCAGGCGCCGCAGCGGATGCAGGCCAGGATCTCCGAGGCCTCGCTGGCCAGGACCTTGCTGCGCCCGTTGTCGACGATCACCACCACGAATTCGTCGGGACCGTCGGGGTCTTGGGCGCGGCGGGGTCCCGTCACGAAGTTGGTGTAGACGCTGAGCCTCTGTCCGGTGGCCGACCGAGCCAGGATCTCCACGATGGTGGCGGCGTCCTCGAAGGTGGGGACCAGTCTCTCCATTCCCATCACTGCGATGTGCATCCGGGGAGCGGCCGTGGTGAGCCACCCGTTCCCCTCGTTGGTGATGGTGACGATCGACCCGGTCTCGGCGATCCCCATGTTGACGCCCGAGATACCGACATCGGCGGTGAGGAAGTACCGGCGCAAATGCCGGCGGGCCATCTGGGTGAGGGTGGGCGGATCGTCGGTGTAGGGAAGGTCCAATTGCTCGTGGAAGAGTTCGCCGACGTCCTGGCGGGTGAGGTGCATCACCGGAGCGATGATGTGCGAGGGGTGGTCCTCGGCGATCTGCACGATGAACTCCCCCAGGTCGGTCTCCACCACCGTGTGCCCCTGGTCCTCCAGGTAGTGGAGCAATTCCAGTTCCTCGGTGACCATCGACTTGGACTTGATCACCAACGACCCCTCCTTCTTTCCCACCAGCCGGCCGATCATCTGGTTGGCCTCCCCGGCGTCGGCCGCCCACAGCACCTGCCCGCCGGCTCGTTCCACCGAGTCGGCGAACTGTCCCAGGTAGTGGTGGAGGTTGGCCAGGGTGTGCAGGCGAATCTGCCGACCTCGGTCCCGGGTCTCCTCCATGGCCGCGAAATCATCCACCGCCCATTGGCGTTTGCCGGTGAACCGGCGGGCGGCCCGGTCCACTGCGGCGGGCTTGGAGGTGGACATCTCCTCGACGGCCCGGCGACGGAAGGTGACTGGCTGGCTCAACTCCCGGATCCTCCGTTCTCTGCCTCGGCCCGGCCCTTTGCCAGCACCGAGGCGATGTGCAGCACCTGCATGGGGTTGTTGCGGCGTCGCAGGCCACCTTCGAGGTGGATCAGGCAGGCGGCGTCGGCGCCCACCAGCATCTGCACCTGCGCGGCTTCCAGGCGGTCCAGCTTGGTGTTCATGATCTCGGTGGATATCTCGGGCATTTCCAGGGCGAACAGTCCCCCGAACCCGCAGCACTCCTCGGCGCTTTCCAGGTCAACCCGCTCCACGCTGTCCACCGACTCCAGCAACGCCTCGCCCTCCTTTCGCAGCCCCAAGCCTCGGAGGGCGTGGCAGGAGGGGTGATAGAAGGCCCGGGTCCGCTCGCCCTCATCCGTCCCCGCCGGCGGTGCGGGGCCCTCGGCCTGCCCGGCTCTCTTCTCGACCACGAAGGAGGTGAACTCTCGAACGCGATCCGCCACCCGTTCGGCCAACTCGGCCTTGCCGGGCCGGTCGGCCGCCAGCCGCGGTCCGTGATGCAGGATGAAATCGGAGCAGGACCCCGACGGGATCACTATCGGCCCGTCGGTGCGGTCCAGGACCTCCAGATTGTGGATCAGCACATCAGTGGCTTCGGTGCGGTGACCGGCATTGTAGGCAGGCTGGCCGCAGCAGGTCTGGTTCTGGGGGAAATCCACCCTGGCGCCGTTTCGCTCCAACTCCTCCACCACATCCCGGCCCACCTGGGGGAAGACCGCGTCGATGACGCAGGTGACGAAGAGTTGCACGGTCTCCGGCATGGAGGTAGACACTAGCGAAGATCCTTTACCAAAGTTGTCAGACTTGGGCATGGTGGTCCGTTGGGGATTTCCATGGTCTACCGCATATTATCTCCTGCATCGATTCAAGTAGTCAGCGGCGTTACCGGGGCACTGTTCGAGGAGCCATCCTCGACTGGAGCGGGACGGTCTGTGACGCCTATGTGATGGCGCCCGCCCGGGTGTTCGTGGAGGTGTTCGCCGCGGCGGGGGTGGAGATCAGCATGGCCGAGGCCCGGGAGCCGATGGGCCTGCCGAAGGATCTCCACATCCGCACGTTGCTGGGGGTGGCGGACATCAGGAGGCGTTGGCGGGCGGTGCACGGCCGTGACCCCGACGACGGCGACGCCCGACAACTGTTCGAGCAGTTCGAACCTCGTCAGATCCAGTGCCTGCCCGAGTACGCCACGCTCCTGCCCGGCGTGGTGGAGATGGCCTCGCGGCTGCAGGGCGACCTGGGCGTCAAGATCGGCGTGACCACCGGGTTCATGCGCTCCATGGTGGATGTGCTGGTGGAGCACGCCCGCCGCCAGGGCTTTCATCCCGGCTGCACCGTGGCGGGTGACGAGGTGGCTCACGGCGCCCGTCCCCGGCCGTTCATGCTGTATCGCAACCTGGAACTGTTGGATGTCTACCCCGTGCAGTCGGTGGTGAAGGTGGACGACACGGTGTCGGGGGTGGGGGAGGGCCTGTCGGCGGGATGCTGGTCGGTGGGGATCGCCCGGTACAGCAACTACATGAACGCCGACACCCTGGAACAGGCCCGGTCATGGTCGGGGGAGGAAGTAGCCGAACGCCTCCGGGGCTCTCGGCGATTGCTGCGGGAGGCGGGCGCCCACTACGTGATCGACGAACCCCTGGAGTTGGTCGCAGTGGTGGAAGATGTCAACCGCAGACTGGCGCGGGGAGAGCAGCCATAGCGAAAGAGACCGCGCCATTTGACCCGCCCCGCACCTTGGCAGTCCTCGCCGGATCGGTGTTAGTCTTGGCAGGCATGTTCAGCGTTACCTCCCGGAAGGTCCGCCATCGGCTCTTTTGGATCATGCTGCTGACCATCCTGGTGGCCGTTTCAGCATGCGGTGCAGATGATGAGGAGGCAGAGGTGGACGGCACCGCCGCCGAAGGCGCCGAGACCACGGCCCCCGAAGGCGAAGACGGCGCCGGTGCGGAGGGGACGGAGCAAACCACCGCGGCGCCCACCACCGCAGCGCCGACCACGACCACCACCGTTCCACCCCGCCGGATGGGTGTGGTGCTGTTGGCGCCTGATGAGTCCAACAACAAACTGAACATGCGGGCCGGCCCTGGAACCCAGAACCCCGTGGTCGGCGAGTTGCAACCCGCCCAGGCCGAACTGGCTTCCACCGACGCCATCGAAGTGGTCGACGGTCGGGTGTGGCATGAACTGATCACCGGCGATGCGACGGGATGGGTCTACGGCTATTACCTCACCGAGACCTGGTCACCTTCGGAGGTCGAGCAGGAGTGGGATTGGATGTCGGCTCTCGAAGACTTCGCCAACTCCCTGGTGCTGGGCGAGGGACTGCAGGACACCGTGTCCTGGAGGGGGCTGTTCGTCATCTACTTTGACGACAATCTCCGTCGCTGGAGCCCCGATGACCTGCCCGTGCTGCACGAGGACGACAGCGATCTGCGCTGGTCCAACACCGGCGCCTCGGCCAGCGAAGGAGACGCCACGGTCGGCAGTTGGAAGGAAGTCATCGCCGATCCCTTCCTCGCCGACTACCTCGACGAGGACATCAACATCGAGGTGGGTGGCCTGACCCTGGGACCCAACGCCGTCCTACCCAGTTCCGCCATCTCCTCGGCCTTCGCCAACTTCCCGTGGGTAGCCATCCACGATCCCGGCGACAATGCGGAACTTGGTGGGCTCGACTGGTCCACCTGGCTGGTGTTCCTGGAGATGGAAGAAGACGGTCCCAAAGTGGTGGGCCTCCAACCTCAGGTCTCCTATCCCTGAGATAGTCGCTTCCTAAGCCCCACGTCACCACGAACCCAACTCCCCAACGCTCCCTAATCTGCGAAAAAGCAGACCTAACCCGCGAAAACTGAGCGTGGCCCTGGTCCGTTCGGGCCCGTCCCCCTCCACCTCCTTTCCATTTGCTTCGGCGAGAACCCAGGCTTGGGTGAACCCGGTTTCTTAGCCTGTTGGGTTGTTCCGCCCAGGGGGTTGAGCTCGTGGTTTCCCGGCCGGTTGGATCTTTTGGTAGCTGATGAACAGTGTGAGTTCAGAACAGGGTCGTTGTCAAGTCCTGCGGCAGGGTTTTATCGCGGTCCTGCCGATGTTTTGACACTTCGATCTCCGGCAGGGTCTGCTCGGGTGGCTACCCGACTACGCCTGCGCTGACCCCCCGATCAGACCCGAAGGGGACTACGCCCAGGCTTCCACCCGGTCGGCGAGGTATACGCTGACCTCCTTGGCCAGATCCAGGGTGTCGCACATTTGTTCGCGTCCCATCACCAGGTCGACCAGAGAGATGTGGACGGTGCCGGTGATCATCAGGCGTCGCTGGGTGTCGGAGCCAAGGGGTGCGTAGGAGTCGATCGCCTGCACTTCGATGGGAAGCGACATGTCTCCGATCCCTGCCAGGTCGGTGGCCAGAACCAGCAGGTCGGGCGGGTTGGTGAGCGGGGGAACCGACCAGTTGAAGTACATGTGCAGTTGGTAGATGTCCTCGGGCTCCTCGAAGTCCTCTTCCATCTCCTCCAGCCGGTCGATCAGCGCCAGCACCGCCCGAGGTTCCACGTCCAGCGACAGGTGCAAATCGATGGGCAGGTTGCAGGACTCTGCGGGATGCAGGTCTACCTCCCAGGACTGCCGGAGAGAGTAGGTTTCCACGAAATGACGCTCGTCGTGGATGTGAAAACTGTGCTTGATGGCGTGCTCTTTGACGTTGTGGATGAAGCCGGCAATATCGATGGACATATCACGAAGAGACTACCGCAGCCGGGAAACAACGAGTGATCCAGCCATCCGGATAGTTTCGCGATCGAGATCTCCCAAAGAATGCCAGATTGGTGGATGGAGCCGGTTCGCAGAGCCGTAATATTGAGGAGCGGTTGACGAAAAGGGATCGCCGATGATCATCGTTATGAAGCAGGACGCCACTGAGCAGCAGATCCAGGTGGTGGTGAACCGTCTGGAGTCCATAGATTGCGAGGCACATATTTCGGTGGGTCGATTCCATACTGTCATCGGAGCAGTGGGTGACCGCCAGCAGATCCTGCAACTGCCGCTGGAGGCGCTGGCCGGAGTCGACAGGGCGGTGCCGGTGATGCTCCCCTTCAAACTGGTCAGCCGTGACTTCCAAGACGAGAACACCGTGATCGAGATCCGCGGAGTCCGGATCGGAGACGGCTCGTTCACCCCCGTCGCCGGACCATGTGCGGTGGAGTCGCGGGACATCCTGTTCCAAACCGCCGAGGCGGTGAAGAAAGCGGGAGCCACCGTCCTGCGGGGAGACGCCTTCAAACCCCGCACCTCGCCTTTCTCCTTCCAGGGCCTCAAGGAGAAGGGACTGATCCTGCTGGCCGAGGCCCGGGAGGAATTCGACATGCCGTTCGTGGCGGAGGTGCTCGACCCCCGCGACGTGGACTTGGTGGCAAGCTACGCCGACATGCTGCGCATCGGAACCCGCAACATGTCCAACTTCGCCCTGCTCACCGAGGTGGGAAGGTCCGACACGCCGGTGATGCTCAAGCGCGGCTTCACCGCTACCTTGGAGGAGTGGCTGAACGCCGCCGAGTACATCTACAAGGAGGGCAACCAGGACATTCTCATGGTGGAGCGGGGCATCCGGACTTTCGAGACGGCCTCTCGGAACACGCTCGACATCACTGCGGTGCCGCTGCTCAAGGAACTCTCCCATCTCCCGGTCCTGATCGACCCTTCCCACTCCTCGGGCAAGAGGCAACTGGTGGCCCCTCTCTCCCGGGCCGCGGTGGCGGTGGGCGCTGACGGGCTCATGATCGACGTCCATCCAACTCCCGAGACGGCTCTGGTGGATGGCGCCCAGGCCATTCTCCCCGAAGAGTTCGCCGCGGTGATGCAAAGCGTCAGAGATATAGCCAAAGCTCTGCGGATTCCTCTGTAGATGCCGTCCGCCGCGGTTGTCGGCACCGGGTTGATCGGCGCCTCGGTGGGGGTCGGCCTCAAGGTGGCCGGCTGGCAGGTTGCAGGGTGGGACGCCGACACCGAAAACCTGGCTCAGGCAGTCTCGATAGGAGCGGTGACGCCCGTCTCCAGCCTGGAGGAGGCTGTGGACGGTGCGGAACTGGTGGTGCTGGCGGCCTCTCCCAGGGCCATCGTCTCGATTCTCTCCGACCTTGCCACCCAGGCGCTGGTGACCGACGTCGCCGGCATCAAGCAACCGGTGGTGGAGGCGGCCTGCGGCCTGCCCCGGTTCGTGGGAGGCCATCCCATGGCCGGACGGGAGGTTTCCGGCCCCCTCGGCGCCAGCGGAGATCTGTTCCGGGGCGCCACCTGGGTGCTGACCACCGACCATGCCTCCGGAGACGACCTGCAGAAGCTATCGGAAGTGGTGCGGTCGCTGGGCGCCCAGCCGGTGCAGATGACCGCCGCCCAACACGATCATGTCGTTGCGTTGGTCAGCCACCTGCCGATGGTGCTGGCCGCCTCGCTGGTGGAGGAATTGGGCGCCGCCGGATCCTCGGCAGACACCATGGTGGCCGGAGGGTTCCGGGACCTCACCCGCATCGCCCTTTCCAGTTCCGACTGGTGGGCCGACCTGCTGGTCGCCAACCGCAAACCGCTGTCCTCGGTGCTGCGGAAGATCTCCGATGGCCTGCAGGGATGGGCCGAGCAACTGGAGGCGGAGGAGCGCGCCTGGGTCACCGACCTGTTGGGATCGGCGCGCCGGACCCGCACCAGAATCGCCCCGCCGGGAGAAGGCGTGGGAGTGCTGCTGGAGGACAAGCCGGGAGAGATCGCCCATGTGGGACAGGCCCTGGCGGTCAGCGGCGTGGACCTGCGCGACCTGCAACTTCGGCACGCCACCCACGGCGGCGGGGGAGTGCTCACCCTGTCGGTGCGTCCCGAGGAGGCCGACAGCCTGCGACGAGCTCTCATGGCGGAGGGATTCCGCCTATTGGGAGACTGAGCCCTTGTCGGGTTCACGCCTGCCACCGACGCGGATCCTCTGCTGGAACATGGAGCACCAGAGGGCAAGTTGGCGTTTTCTCAGCGAGAACCGCAGCGACGCCGACTTCGCTCTGTTGCAGGAGGCATGCACGCCGCCGGATGAGGTAACCGCTCGGATCGACGTCGGTCCCGGACCGTGGATACATCCGGGTTGGAAGGGCGCCAAGGCTGTGGTGCGACTCTTGGAACGCTTCTCCATCCACCGGGTGCCGGTGGCCGATATAATCGAATCGGCCGGTACGCACCCTGCCATCGAATCCACCGCACGGCTGGCGGTGGCCATCGTCAACCTGTGGAAGGGAGAGCGCATCGGCTTGGTCTCTGTCGAGGCGGCCATGGATAGTGGAAGCGCAGAGAGAGTGCCCAGGATGATCGGTGAGATCCAGGACCACTGCGGCGCCGATCTGCCCTGGATCGTGGGTGCCGACCTGACGACCTGGTGGGACAGCGATTGTCCCGTATTCGATGAAATGAGGCGGAGAGGCCTGCCCTTGATGGGTCCCTATTCACCGACCTTCTACAGCAAGCTGCACAGAGAACGACCTGCGGACGCCAGGTTGCAGTTGGACTACGTGTTCGCCTCGAGGTCCATCGCTGACCGGCTCCGCGTCCGGGCACTGAACCAGACTGATGAATGGGGGCCCAGCGACCACTGCCGCATCTTGATTGATCTGCAACCGCCGCAGACAATCTGAAGCAGCCCGAGGCGTGCCGCGCGGAGGGCGCTCAGTCGACGATCGGCTCCGACAGGAGCCCCAGCAGCGAAGCCACTCCAACTTTGACTCCCACCTCCAGGCAGTCTTCATCTATCTGGAACCACGCCGAATGCAAGTCCCGCCGATCATCCTCGGTCATGGTCCCCAACCTCATCATCAACCCCGGGACCCTGTTCAGGTAGTAGGAGAAGTCCTCCGCTCCCAGGGAGGTGAAGGTACCCACCACCGCTTCGGCTCCCAGAAGATGCGCCAGGTATCCGCGGATATTGTCGACGGTGGCGGGGTCGTTGTACACCGGAGGCAGGACCGGCTGCCAGATGGTCTGGGCCACCGCTCCCAGCGGAGCGACGATCTGCTCGGTGAGGCTGCGGACCAGGTCGGGCAGGATCTCCCGCGCTCCGGGATCGGGGGTGCGGCAGGTTCCGGCCATCACCACCTCGGTGGGGATCACGTTTTCTGCCTTCCCTCCGCGGATGGTGCCGAAGGTCAGGGAGAATGGAAGCCTCGGATCGACCTTGCGGCTCAGCAGGGCGGGTAGTTCGGCGAGGACCTTGCCCGCCGCGAACAGCAGGTCGGCGGTGAGATGGGGACGGGCGGTGTGTCCTCCCGGTCCCTGCAGCACGATCCTGACCCGGTCGGTGGAACTGGTGATGGCGCCGGCTTTAACACCCACCCTGCCCGATTCCAGGGTGGCGTCCACGTGAAGCGCCGCGATCCCCTGCACGCCGTCGAGCACTCCTTCTTCCAGCATCTCCGCCGCTCCGCTGGGAAGGGCCTCCTCCGAATGCTGGAAGATCAACCGTACCCTGCCGGGCAGCGGCCCCAGCTTGGTCAGGACCGCCGCCACCCCCAGGCCGATGGCGGCATGGGCGTCGTGCCCGCAGGCGTGCATCACACCGGGGTTCTCGGAGGCGTAGGCCTTGGCGGGTGGTTCCTGGATGGGCAGGGCGTCCAGATCGGCGCGCCAGGCCACCAGCGGTCCGCTGTCTCCAACCTCGGCCACCAACCCGGTTCGAGACGGCGACCTAACCCGGGCAGAAATCCCGTGGGCGGCCAGCGCCTCGGTCAAGAGCGCGGTGGTGCGGACCTCGGTGTGAGCCAGTTCCGGGTACCGATGGAGAGTTCTTCTCACCTCGATAACCTCGTCGATGACTTCTCTGACGGCTTTTTCGATCAGGCTACGGGAGACCATTACCCCAAGAAGGCTATCGGAAGCACGAGCGTTGGGCGAAGACGAACTGTCTCCGGCAGCATGGGATGCGTGGTTCTCGACGCACCGTTCAGCCGAGGCCGCCGCCCAGTTGGACCCCCACCCACAGCAGGGCCACCCCCGCCACTGTCAGCGGGACGGTCCGCCACCACAGCCCAGAGGTTTTCCCGCCGTACTCTTCCAGCGTCTCCACCATCCAGGTGGAGAAGGTGGTCAGGGCGCCCAGCAGTCCGGTCCCCAGCACCACCGCGACCTGCGGGTGGAGTTGACCGTGGCGCGACAGGGCCACCACCGCTCCCAGAGCCAGCGACCCCGCCAGGTTGACCACCGCGGCGCCGGTTCCCCCCGGCGTGCGATCGGCCAGCCACACCGAGACCAGCCACCGGATGACCGCTCCGATCCCCCCGGCCAGCGCCACGCCCAGGATCACCATGCCAGGCTCCGTCGCCGCGCCACCGAGGCAAGGAACAGGCCGGCCAGGATGCTTGCGGCGGCGTAGAGAATGGAGACCACCGGACCCTGCTGGTCCAGCAGTTCGAAGGCTTCCAGAGCGAAGGTGGAGAAGGTGGTGAGAGCGCCGCAGAAGCCCACCCCCAGCATGGCCCATGCCACCCCACGGCGGGCGCGTCGCTCCGCCGCGCCGGCCAGGGCCCCCAACACCGCCGAACCCAACAGGTTGGCCGCCAGCGTGGCGACGGGGATCTGCGCCACCGGGGCAACCCAGACACCCAGCCCGTAGCGAGCCAGCGCACCGACCATCCCACCCAGGAAAACCGCTGCCCCCAAGCGGCCGGAACCCAGCACGGCTGTGGCGGCGTTCACGGGCCGGCGCCGCCCCGGGACACCGGTGGGAAGAGTTCCATCTCCTGCGAAGATAACCGACTTGGGGGGTGGGGGCCCGGGTTCCGTATTCTTAGGCAGATGCCGTTTCGGATAGCTGGCGCCCAATTGAACCTGGTGGTTGGTGACCTCGATGGCAACTGCCGGCGGATCCTCGAGGCGATAACCTGGGCCGAGGATGAGGGGGCCGATCTGCTGGTGCTCCCGGAGTTGGCGGTCAGCGGGTACCCGCCCGAGGACCTGGCGTTGCGCACCGACTTCGTCAGTGCCAACCGGCAGGTGCTGCAGCGCCTTGCCGCACGCAGCGCCGGGACCACCTCGGTGGTGGGCTTCCTGGACGCCACCGGGCCGGGACGCGGATCGTCGGGCGATGCCTATACCAGGGGGGTGGCCAATGCGGCGGCCATCCTGGGACAGGGGCGGATCAAGGGGGTGTATCGCAAGAGGCTGCTGCCCAACTACGGCGTCTTCGACGAGCGCCGCTGGTTCCGTGCGGGAGAGGGGCCGGTTCGCACTTGGCCGGTGTCGGGCGTGCAGGTGGGAGTCTCCATCTGCGAGGACCTGTGGACCGCCGACGGCCCCTGGAAGCATATGGCGGAGGGCGGCGCCGATGTGATCGTCAACATCAACGCCTCTCCCCATCACCTCGGCAAGGCCGCGCAGCGAGAGGAACTGGTGTCCCGGAGAGCCCGGCAGGCCGGCGCGCCGCTGGTCTACTTGAACCTGGTGGGCGGCCAGGACGAGTTGGTGTTCGACGGCGCCTCGCTGGTGGCCGCCTCCGACGGATCCGTGATCCACCGGTCGCCGCAGTTCTCCGAGGACCGCTTCGTTCTGGATGTCCCCCTAGCCGGAGAGGAGGCCGCGCCCACGTCGTCGCCGCGAGAATGGATGCAGCCGGAGGAGGAGATGTGGTCGGCGGTCGCCCTGGCCACCGGCGACTACGTGCGCAAGAACGGCTTCCGATCGGCGATGGTGGGCCTGTCGGGCGGGATCGACTCGGCGGTCACGGCCTGCCTGGCGGCTGACGCGCTGGGCGCCGACCGGGTGTGGGGGGTCTCCATGCCGTCGATGTACAGCTCCGAGCATTCCAAGACCGACGCCAAGCGGCTGGCCTCCAACCTGGGGATCCGCTTCGACATGGTCCCCATCGAACGGGTGCACCGCGCCTTTGGGGAGACCCTGTCACCGGTGATGGGAAGCGACGATTGGGGAGTGGCGGGTGAGAACCTGCAGGCCCGTGCCCGGGGGTCGTTGCTGATGGCGCTTTCCAACCGTCACGGCGGACTGGTGCTGGCCACCGGCAACAAGTCGGAGCTGTCGGTGGGCTACGCCACCCTGTACGGCGACATGGTGGGCGGGTTCGCGCCGATCAAGGACATTTACAAGACCTGGGTCTACCGGCTGGCGCGGTGGAGAAACCGCCGGGGTCCGGTGATTCCCGAGGGGATCATCACCAAGCCGCCGTCCGCCGAACTGCGGCCCAACCAGCTTGATACCGACTCCTTGCCTCCCTATGATGATTTGGATTCCGTGTTGGGCATGTACATAGATTCCGAGCTTTCGGTGGAACGGATCACGGCATCGGGATTCGATGCGGCGATGGTGCGCCGGGTGGTGGGACTGGTAGAGAGGTCCGAATACAAAAGACACCAGTCGGCGCCGGGTCCCAAGGTAACCACCAAGAGCCTGGGACGGGAACGCCGCCGTCCCCTCACCAGCGGATGGAACCGCCTGTGAGCGCCGCTCCAATCCTGGTCAACGGGCAGCCATCGGGAGAGATGGTGTTCTCGGTTAACAGCCCCACCATCCAGCGTGGTGACGGGTGCTTCGAGGTGATGCGGGTGTACGGAGGCCATCCGTTCGAAGCCGGACCGCACCTGGACCGGCTGGAGCGGTCGGCGCGGATGCTGGACCTGCAGACCCCCGATCGCGCCGATCTCGACTCCTGGGTGGAACAGGTGGCGGCACACGGTCCGGAGGGCCTGGTGCGGGTCATGCTGGGCCGCGGCCAAAAGCCCGGTGACGAGTTGTGCGTGGTGATGTGGCACGACGTTCCCCACCGGGCCGACCGGATTCGCCTCAGGGTGATGACCGCGCCCTGGCATTCGGCGGGTCACAAGTGGGACCTGGCTGGCGGCAAGACCCTCTCCTATGCGCCCAACATGGCTGCCACCCGCCGGGCGGTGAGAGACGGATACGACGAGGCCTTGCTCACCTCCGAGGACGGGACCGTTCTGGAGGGACCGGTGTTCTCGGTGGCCTGGGTGTGCGACGGGGTGTTCGAGACCCCGTCGTTGGATCTGTGGATCCTGGATTCGATCACCCGCCGGGTGGTGCTGGAGGTGGTGTCCGACCTCGACATCCCCTGCCGAGAGGGCCGCTTCGACCTGGATCGGATGCTGGGCGCCGATGAGGCGATGGTGATCGGGACCACCCGTGAGATAACTCCGATCGTGCAGTTGGATGACCGCCACTACCGGGCCGGCCCGGTGACGGCGCGGCTGATCGCCGGATTCAAGAGACGTATTCAGCAGGCTATTGACGGGTCCTGAAGAGGTGTGGGTCCCGCTCGAAGGGTGAAGCGAACAGGAGGACTGTGAAATGAACAGGCCCAGCAGGCTCTTGGTCTTCAGCTTGGCTGCCGCACTGGCGTCGGTCGGTTCGGCGGCGTGCGCAGGCGACGACGACACGGCCCTGGTTACCACCACTTCCCGGGTGGTCACCACCGCGGCGCCCACTACCACCGCTCCACCGTTGGAGACCACCACTACCACGGCGCCCACTACCACCGCTGCCGAACCGGCGGAGGACGCGCAAACGAGTCCACTGGAGTCCGGGGAGATCGAATACCAACTGGTGCGCCAGGTACCCACCCGCGACGGGAACCTGGTGTTCCTGGAGATCCCGGCGGGCGATTACACCGATATCGACCTGGAGAACCTGGTGCTGTCGGTTTACGAGGAGCGGGACGACCTCTACGAGTTGCATGTGGTCGACAACGGCGACGTTGTGGACGTGCTGGTCAAGGCGGAGGAGGAGCGGACCCCTGAGGAGAAAGAGTTACTGGACCGCCACTACCTGGTGAGCCTGCTGGAGGGTTCGGTCTTACGTTTCCAGGGTCCCTTCGCCAACCTGGAGGGCTTCATAATCGGATCCTGACGGCAGGGCCTCCGGCAGTTCACACACCGTCGGACACAATACACCCCCGTCAAGTAATCTTGCGGGAGCAGTGGATCCTGCTCCCCTGCCCCGGATAGGCCCCGTAGAAGGCGTGTTGGAAGTGGTCCGGCGGGGGTTGAAGACCGGCACCAACAAACTGGGCCTCCTCCTTGTCCTGCTCGATGTTGCCAGGGAGAGAATCGAAGACAACAGACCCGTTTCCAGAGAAGAACTGGTTGACCGGACCCTGCACCTGCATTGGCAGCATGGCCGGCCCTACGGAGAGATGGAACTTCGACAGATGCAGGCCAGGAAGGCTCGAATGGACGGCAGCGTCGCAACGGACACCACTGTCATGCAACAGGTCCATCGGCTCCGCCGGTTTCTGCGAGACACCGGGCATGGCGGTGTTCGAGACTATTCGTTTCCAGTAGTCCTGCACCGCGTGGTGGATCCCGGGTGGGAAACCGCTCTGGGGAAGGCACGCAGGGCTATCGCAAAGGACTTGTGGAGAAACCCTGTCAAGCGTCTGCAGAATCTTCCTGGACGATCAGAGCCGTTCCTCTACACCGTTGTCGGGAATCAGATGCAATTCCTGCCCGATGTTCCCCGGCAATTGGCAAAGTACTCGGATGTGCTGAAACCGTTGATTCAATTCGAGTTTGCGCAACTGGCCGCAAGGGCCAGCGGGGAGCATCGGAAGGACCGAACCTTCGACCTGCGACGGCATCTGTTCCGCAGTGAGCGGGCAATGATTCCGCCAGGCATCAGAGAAGGCCTGATCGGACTCCAGAACAACAGATGCGTGTACACCGGCCGTCCCCTCAGCTCGGATCCCGAGTTGGACCATGTGATACCGTGGGCGCGGACGCCTCTTTCCCACATTGAGAATCTCGTCATGACGCGCCGATCTGTCAACCGGGAGAAGTCCGACTCACTCCTGGGCCCGGTCCTTGTGAACAAGTGGCTTGATCACGTCGCCCGGGAACCTCGAAGGATCTGGCAACTCGCCGACTAGCACCAATGGCCGACCGACTTTGACCACGTCCGCGGGGTGGCCCGCACCATGTACAGCGCCTTGGGTCCTGCCTCGGCGGTGTGGGAGGGCACCAAGTACGGGATTACATTCCTAGGAGGCCGGGGAAGAGCCAAGATCATCGACAGCTTGAACAGGTCGCACCCAACCGCGGCGCCAAGCCGATTCAGAGATTGCTGACCCTCTTCGGGTACCAGCGAGGGCAGTCCTCGAAAGTGTGCCGGCCCGGGATCCAGAAAAGCCCTTCCTGGGATTCCCCTCCCGACCCGCCTCCGCCTTTCCGGGTGGAATTCGTCGCGGGTGGGCGCGGTGGCCTGACCGAGACGATGGATTGGTCGTCGGCTGTTTGCTTTCCTTCCCCAAGGCTGTGGTGCTTCGGCGGGACGAAAGACTTGGTGATGATCTGATCGGTCCGGACCCGGCTCAGGTGTTTGTCCCCAACAGCATGAAGCGGTGGTGTGACAGAAGTCAAGGGTTTGGCGCGCAGGAATCAGAGGGTTTTTTCGCGAGGCCGCTTACAGCAGGACGGCGGCCACCATCAGGAAGCCTCCGAACCCCACCACGTCGGTGATCAGGGTCAAGAAGATGCTGGAGGCGAGCGCGGGGTCAAAGCCCAGGCGGCGCAGGGCTATGGGGATGCCGGTTCCCGCCAGGGTGGCGATGGCCAGGTTGGCCAGTGCCGCCAGTCCCACCACCGGCGCCACCTTCCCGGGGCCGAAGTTGGAGGAGAACAGATCTGCGGACAGCAACGCCACGGTCAGGAGCATGGCGGCCACAGCCAGGAAGGCGCCGTTGAGGAGGCCGACTCCCAACTGGCGTCGCAGCACCGTCCAGATCCGTGCCCGGGGAAGATCGCCGATCGCCATGGAACGTATCACCACCGCCAGGCTCTGCACGCCTCCGTTGCCGCCCAGAAGCGCCACCACCGGCATCAGCGCCGCCAGCACCGGTTCGGCCGAGATGATCCCGGTCTGCCGTTCGATCACGAACGCCACTATCAGCGCCAGCAGCAGATTGAGGCTCAGCCACGGAAGGCGCATCTTCACCGATGAGAGCACGCCGGTGTGGATGGTCTCCTCGGCGCCGGCGCCCACCGAGGCGGCGAAGTCCTCCGAGGCCTCCGCCTGCACCGCGTCGATCACCTCGTCGTAGGGGACCATGCCCTCCAACTGTCCCTGGTCGTTCACCACGGGAATCCCCTTCAGGCGGTAGCGCTGCATGAGTTCGGTGATCTCCTCACGGTCGGCGGTGAGGTGGACCGACACCGGGTTGGCTTCCATGGTCTCGTCCAGGCCCACCGCCGGCCGCACGAACACCAGGTCGCGGAACGACAGCACCCCCTGCAGCACTCTGAAGTCGTCGGTGATGTACACGTAGGTGAGGTCCTCCACCGCCGCTCGGATGGTGCGGATCCGCTCGATGGCCTCCCCGGCGGTGATCCCCACCGGCAGCACCGCCACGTCGGTGGTCATCAGCCCGCCGGCGGTGTCGGGCGGGTAGCGGAACAGTTCGCTGACTTCGGCGCTGGCCGGGTCTCCCATCAGGTCTATCAACTCGGTGACCGTGTCGGTGGGCATGTTCTCCAAGATGTCCACGGCCTCTTCCGATGGCATCTCTTCCAGCACCGAGGCGGCTTCCAACGAGGGCAACTCCTCCAGCAGGTTGGCCGCCAACTCGTCGCGCAACTCCTCCAGCACCGCGGCGCTGTCTTCCCGGTCGAGCACGTTCAGCAACTCTCCGGCGGTGTCGGGGGAGACCGACTCCAAGATGTCCGCCACGTCATGGGGGGAAGCCTCGGCCAGGACTTTCCACACCTCGGTGTTGGCGCCCAGATACTCCTCGACCTCGGTGGGTCGCAGACGAGCGGCGCGGCGCAGGCGCTGCGCCAACTCACGGGGGCGACGCGGTCTCATCTTCACTGCTACCAGAGATTACGGCCTGTCAGAAAATGGCCGCAGTCGTTCCATGGCGCCCACCCGCCTAGGTTGCGGGCAGACGGACCGCGGGGCTCTCGATGGAGCCCGGGAGTTAGCCGGAGAAGGGGCGGACCGAGGCCACGGTCACCTGGAACCGTCCGCCGGGCGCCTCATAGGTGACACTGTCGCCGGGAGACCGGGACAGCACCGCGGTGCCCAACGGGCTCTGGGGAGAGACCACCAGCCGCGCCGAGCCGCGGTTCTCCGCCGGCGCCAGCAGGAATTCCATCTCGTCTCCGTCGCTGTCCACCACGGTGACCATCGAGCCGATCTCCACCCGGCCCGTGTCGACGGCTTCCCTGACCTTGGCGTCACGGAGGATTTGCTCCAGGTGGAGGATCCTGGCCTCCATCAGGCCCTGCTCGTCCTTGGCGGCGTGGTAGTCGGCGTTCTCCCGGATGTCCCCGTGCGACCGGGCCTCGGCGATCCGATCGGAGATCTCGATCCGTTTGGGACCCTTCAATTCGGCGAGTTCGGCGGTGAGTCGCCGGTGTGCATCGGGGGTGAGGAAAGTACTGGAATCTTCGGTCATCACCTCCAAAAGGATATCGCTTCAGAACACCGTCTTCTCCACCCCCGGTCGCGGCGCCGGATCCCGGGGCGCCGTGAAAAACAAGAGCGAAGAAGCGCCCCGGCGGGATTGGTAGCTTTGGTGCGATGGAAACCAGGCTCACGCGGTTCAGTCACGGCGCCGGCTGAGGCTGCAAGCTCGGATCGGCCGAGTTGGCGCAGGTGCTGCGCCCCTTGCAGGATCATCCCGCCTTCTCCTCGCCCAACCTGATGGTGGGGGTGGAGACGCTTGACGACGCAGGCGTGTACCGCCTGCCGGACGGGCGCGTCCTGATCCAAACGGTTGACTTCTTCACTCCGGTGGTGGACGATCCCCGCGCCTGGGGGGCCATCGCGGCGGCCAATGCGCTGTCGGATGTCTACGCCATGGGAGGCACGCCGCTCACCGCCCTCCAATTGATGTGCTGGCCGTCGCAGGATCTCTCGCTGCAGATGCTCGGCGAGGTGGCCTCGGGCGGAGCGGACAAGATGGCCCAGGCGGGATGCACGGTGGTGGGAGGGCACACCATCGACGATCCCGAGCCCAAGTACGGATTCGCGGTGACGGGCACCGCCTCCGCAGAAGAGATCGTCACCAACTCCGGGGCCCGTCCCGGAGATCGGTTGGTGCTCACCAAGCCGTTGGGCACCGGAATCATCACCACCGCCGTGAAGGCCGACCAGTGCCCACCCGGCGTGCTGGCTGCGGCGGTGGAGCAGATGAGCGCCCTCAATGCCGCCGCGGGCCGCGCCATGGTCTCGGTGGGGGTCTCCGCGGCCACCGATGTCACCGGTTACGGTCTGGCCGGGCACCTGCTCTCGATGCTGCGAGCCTCGGGCGCCGCAGCCTTGGTGGACACCGCCCGGGTTCCGATCCTTCGGGGCGCCGCCGAACTGCTGGCCGCCGGCCACTACCCGGGCGGGAGTCTGCGCAACCTCCAGGCTGCCGAGCCCAGGCTGCGGGGTGGAGACCCCACCTCACGGCGCCTGGTGTGCGACGCCCAGACCAGCGGCGGCCTGCTCATCTCGGTCCCCTCCGCCAGGGTGGAGGAACTGGAGTCCCGCCTCGAGGAGGAAGGCGTCAGCGCCGCGGTGATCGGAGAAGTGATCGACGCAGAACCGGCGATCGAGCTTCGCTGAGGCGGCTTTTCGACCCTAGTGCAACACTGCCTGCAGGCCGGGTCTGAATTTCTCCGGTTCCAGCAAGAACGCGTCGTGCCCCTTGTCGGAGTGGACGGTGTGCCACAGCACCGGCACCTCGGCGGCGTTGAGTTGGCGGACCATGTGCTCCTGCTCATCGGGGTAGAAGCACACGTCCGAGTCGATGCTGAACACCATCCACTGCTGGTTGCGGCAGCGGCCCAACACCTCGGCGATGTTCTGCCCGCCCACCTCCCGGAGCAGGTCGAATTTCTGCCAGACCCGCACCACCCGCAGGTAGGTGTTGGCGTCGAATCTCTCCACGAACTTCTGCCCCTGGTGCAGCATGTAGGACTCCATGGGGTGCTGCACGCGGAATCCCGCCAGGTAGTCGCGGTGGATGATCTCCTTGCGGATGCGCTCCCGGAAGGCGGCCAGGGACACGAAGGTCTTGTGGCCGATCATCCGGGCCAGGGCCAATCCCAGATCGGGAGGGGGACCGTCATAGAAGTCGCCGCCCCGGAAGTTGGGGTCGGCGATGATGGCGAACATCTGCTCGAAATTGTGGATCACCTGCAGGGTGGTGACGCCCAGGCCCGCCGCGATGGGGATCACCACCTTCACCCGATCGGGATAGCGGGTCCCCATCACCAGCGCCATCAGACCGCCCACCGATCCTCCCGTGCAGGCATGGATCCGCTCGATGCCGAGTTTGTCCAGAAGTTGCACCTGAGAGTCGACGATGTCGGTGATGGTGAGGTTGGGGAAGGCCGATCCGTAGGGTCGGCCGGTGGCGGGATCGGTGGAGGAGGGGCCGGTCGACCCGTAGCACCCGCCCAGGTAGTTGACGCACATCACCGCATAGCGGTTGGTGTCCAGCGCCAGGCCGGGCCCGATGAACCCCTCCCACCAGCCCACCTGCATCTCCTCGGTCCACTTGTCGCCCACCCCGGGCACCGACTCCGTGAACCCGTAGGCGTGTTGGCTTCCGGTGAGAGCGTGGAACACCAGGATCACGTTGTCCCGCGCCTCGTTGAGTTCCCCGTACATCTCATACGCCAGGGTCACCTGCGGGATCTTCTTGCCGCTCAGGGTGATGAAAGGGCCGTCCAGTTGCACGAACCGGGTCTCGGTGCGCGGCAGGTCGGCGTAGGCGTCTTCCGACGGTGTGCTTGGGGCGCTGATTGTCACCGACTCTCCTTTACTCATCGGTCAGGCGTTGGCACCGTATCGGCCGTCTCCGACCGGTTGCCGCGGTTTCACGGGGCCTGTCCCTCCACCGCTCTGGATGAGCGTCTGGTGACGCTACAGGATCCATTTTGGCAGCATCCCTCGCGAAAATCAACCCCAAAGCCCCGTCCCGTTGGGCAGAACCGCCCGGAGGGGATCCTAGAACATCGGCGGCTGGTGGCTGACCCAGACTGTGTTTCCCTCGGGATCCTTGACGCCCTTCATGTCAATGGGCAGCCCGCTTCGGCTGGCGGGCATGTCCACCACCGAGAGTCCCTGAGCTGCCAGGAAGGTGCCCCATCCTGACATGTTGTCCGCCCACAGCACGATGTCGGCGCCACCGGTGCTCGGCGTGTCGGGCTGGCGCTTGCGAAGGACCAGGTAGGAACCGCCGATCATCATCCACACCTGTCCGCGGGTGGCCATGTGGGGAGCGGTGACTTCCTGAAGGCCCAGCGCCGCCGT
This sequence comes from bacterium OM1 bin76, assembly GCA_002238785.1. Lineage (GTDB taxonomy): Bacteria > Actinomycetota > Acidimicrobiia > Spongiisociales > ZC4RG35 > Bin76. The sequence goes on from MPNA01000010.1 coordinate 109,224, forward strand.
GTAGAAGGCGGACATCTTCTCCAGATCGTCGGCCCACAGGATCATGTTCATCCCGCCCCGGGGGCTCAGAGACGGCACCTCCTGCCCGGCCACCGCGGTCTGCTTGGCGTCGGCCAGGCTGAACCGGCCCACCGTGACTTCCCGGCCCACGATCACCCCGGCCAGTTTGCGGCCCTCCACCGACAGCCGGCTCAGGGTTCGCAGGTCCTCCAGCGTCCCCACCCCGCCGGCCACGATCACCGGTTCGGGCACCAGTTCCAGCGCCTCTGCGTAGATGTCCAGATCAAGCGGTTCGGTCAGCGGGTTGCGCCCCGCCTCGGCCACCAGGAAGGCCGCCACCCCCGCCGACGACATCTCCAGCATCACCTCTTCCAGATAGCGGCCGCTGCGTTCGGTGAAGCCCTGGGTGACGATCTCCTGGTCCGGCCGCACGTCTATGGAGACCACGATCTTGTCCGGGTAGTCGCGGCACAGGTCCCAGATCATGATCTGGTCCTCTATGGCGGCGGTCCCCATCACCACCCGCCACGCGCCGTTTCGCAACAGCCGCATCGCCTCGATGTGAGAGCGCACCCCTCCCGCCACCTGCACCGGCGTGTCGAGTTCGGTGATGATCCGGTCGATCAGGGGGCGGTTCTGGTAGTCGCCCAGCGCCGCGGCGTTGAGGTCCACCACATGCAGATAGTCGGCGCCCTGCCGTGCCCAACTGCGGGCGCGGTTGAGCGGATCGTTGTCCAAGATGATCGCTTCGGTGACGTCCAGCGCCGGGAGTCGCACCGATCTCCCCCCCAGAATGTTGATCCGGCCATAGACATCCATGGGCTATAGGTTACCTGCGGATAGCAAGGTTGTGCCCCCGGCTCCCCTCCCGTTATTCAGGCATGGGACCCAACTGCAGAGCCTGCTCGGCGGCTTCCAGAGTCTGGTCTCCATTGAGCACCCCAAGGAACAGATCACCGTAGGAAGACAGCCGCTCCCACAGGTTGGCGATGTTGATGTCGCCGTTTGCGAACTGCCCCACCTCGTCCCACAGCAGGGGCGCCGAGACCGGTGCTCCCCGAAGCGGCCGCACCGAGTACACCGAGGAGATGGTCTGACCGAAGGCGTTTCGGTTGTGGTCGATGAACACCTTCCCGGTCCGGTGCCGCTTGTCCCAGGCCAGAGTCAGATCGTCGGGATTGGCCGCCACCAGCACATCCGCCACCGACTTGACGAAGCGGCGCACCCGCGCGTGGGTGTAAACGGGGCGAAGCGGCAGGTAGACGTGCATGCCCCGGCTTCCCGACAGCTTGGGGAACGACCGCAGTCCCAGCCTCTCCAGCGCCACTCCCAGCAGTCGCACGCCCGCCACCACCTGCGACCAGGAGGCGCCCTGAGCGGGATCGAAGTCGAACACCGCCCAGTCGGGGTGGTGCAACTGCGGATGCCGGGAGTGGAAGGGATGCACCTCCACGCAGCCCATGTTGGCGAACCACAGCACCGACTCGGGGTGGTCGGCGCACAAAAAGGGGATCTCCCCGCCCGCCGAGCGGGAGTCCACCGGCAGGGTCCGCATCCATTCGGGTTGGTGGCCCGGCGCCCGCTTCTCGTAAAAGGACGGTCCTCCGATGCCGTTTGGGTAGCGGGACATCGACAGGGGGCGGTCCCGCAGGTGGGGGAGCAGCGTGGGAGCTATCGAGGCGTAGTAGCTGATCAGGTCGCCTTTGGTGTAGCCGTTGGGAAAGAACGGCTTGGCGAGGTTGGAGAGAGTCACCGCCCGGTTGGCCTTGATGGGCCGGAAGCGGTCGTCCACCGGTTCCACCCCCACCGGGTCGGGAAAGGACACCAGTCCCGAAGCGGCCCGCCGACCCAGCCGGGGTGTTGCCTCCAAGCCACCTGCCGCTTCGCGCAACTCGGCGCCGATGGCCAGATGGCTCTCCCACTCCCGGGCCTCGGAGATCACCACCATCGATATCCCCGACTCGAAGGCGGCTTCCACCAACGGCCCGATGCGAAGGGTCCCCTGACCGTAGGGGACATGGCTGATCTCGCCCGCCGGCCCGAACCGGTTGTCGGTGAAGTGGGTGTGAAGTGGTGACAGCATCCAGGCGGGAAAGGAGTCCTTCAGAAAGGACAGCACGGTGCGGAACCTCTCCTTTCCCACCAGTCCTCCTCCCGACAGGGCATGTAGATGCGCCCAGTCAATCACCGGCCGCACGAACGAGAACTCCGATGCCAGCAGGGCAATGTCGCCCAGGGTTCCGAAGGCGCCCTGCCGACCGGCGGTCTCCAGGCCGAGTCCCACCCCCAGGTCGGCCACCTTGGGAGCCAGCGCATCCAGGCGGCCTCTGATCAGGTCCATCACCTGCCCCGGTTCCCGCCCCTTCAGATGGCCGGCGTGGGCAACGATCAGCGGCGCCCGCAGGTCCTTGCCCAGTTTCATGGTGTGCTCCAGGGCCGACAGGCACATCCGGGCCTTGTCGGGTTCCTCGGCGGTCAGCACGGCGAAATAGGGCGCATGGGCAGAGACCCGGAAACCCTGCTGGGCCGCTTGGGCGCCGAACCGGGCGCACCGGGCTTCCTTCCATGGAAAGCCCTTCACGAATGAGAACTCATAAGACGATATGCCCTGCGCCGACAGGTCGTCCAAGAACCCCAAGTCGTCGGAGTCATCCGGCGGCGCGGGACCCGAGACTCCGAACAGGATCGGCGGCGGCCCGTAGCCGGAAGCGGTGGCAGGTCGGTTGGGCATTGTCTCCTTAATGATGGTCGCCACCAACGGCGATGGGGGTCTGTCCCACCAACTGAAACAGGAGGCGAAGTTAACTGGGATAAACCACTGTTTGGGAACGTGGGATGACTAACTTCTGCCATGGGTTCAAAAGGACCCGTGGCAGCAAGGAAGGAGTAGCAATGGACACCCTGGCCATTGTGTTGGCGGCGATCGGCGCTATCAACTGGGGATTGATCGGCTTGTTCGGTTTTGACCTGGTAGCGGCCATCACCACCGCCGGAAAGTTCGGCGACAGCAACGTCATCTCTCGAATTATCTACGTGATCGTCGGCATCGCCGGCGTGATCGCTCTGATTGGTGCGTTCGGCTAAAAGCTGACTCTCTACAAATCCACCCATTTCTAGGCGGCCGCCCCATGGTGTCGACCTCCCCCTCCCAGGGGGTCGGAGGCCATGGGGCGGTCCGCGTCAGCGGCTTCTGCGGGAGAATCGAAGCAGGCACGGCAGAATTGTGGTTCTGGAGGCGATCCCGCCCATGCCGGTAACCTCCCTGGGGTGGCAACCGGGTCGTATTCGCCAGTGGATCGCAGAATCCTGTTCGGGATCTGCACGGACCAGTCGGTGCCCTACCAGGTGCTGGTGGACCGGTGGCGGTACTTCGAGGAGTTGGGGTTCGACAGCATCTGGGACTGCGACCACTTCCTGCGGCCCTCCGATCCCTCCGGTCCCTATTTCGAAGGATGGACGCTGCTGGCGGCATTGGCCACCCAGACTTCCCGCATCCGCGTGGGAGTGCTGGTGGGAAGCAACACCTTCCGTCATCCGGCGCTGTTGGCCCTGGAGGCGATCACCATCGACCACATTTCCGACGGCCGCCTGGAGTTGGGATTCGGCGCGGGGTGGTTCGTGGAAGAGCATGAGCGTTTCGGGATACCGTTCGGCGAACCGAAGGTGTTGGTGGACCGGTTCGAGGAAGCGGTGGAGATCATCGACGTCCTGCTGCGAGGAGAGACCGCCACCTATGACGGTCGGCATTACCAGTTGAACGAGGCCCGCCTGCGCCCCCGGCCGGTGCAGTTGCCCAGGCCCCCACTCACGCTGGGCGCCCATCGCCCCCGCATGCTGGCCATCTGCGCCCGCTATGCCGACCGCTGGAATTCGTTCGGCACCGTGGAGGAGATCGCCGAACGCAACCGGCTTCTCGACCAGGCTTGCCAGAAGATCGGCCGCGACCCCAAAGAGATCATCCGCTCCTTCTACGGGTGGGCTTCCAACATGGCCGCCCAGGGGTTGCCCGACGCCTGGGAGAGCGTCGACGCCTTCACCGAAGTGGTGGGCAGATACGCCGAGGCGGGCATCAACGAATTCGTCTTCGATCAACCCGAACCGCAGCAGTACCCCACGGCAGAGAAGATCGTGTCCCAGCTCGTGGAACCCGGGATCCGGGTGTCGAGTTGACGTGCTAGAACCGGGAAGACTCTCCTTCGGGGTGGCCACCGGCCAGACCGCGCCATACCCGGTGCTGGCGGATCGGTGGCGTTACCTGGAGGAGTTGGGGTTCGACAGCATCTGGCACTTCGACCACTTCCTGCAACCCTTCGACCCGTCCCTTCCGTATTACGAAGGGTGGACGCTGCTGGCCGCTCTGGCCGCTCGAACCACCCATGTCCGGGTGGGGTTGCTGGTGGCCAGCAACACCTTCCGCCATCCGCCGCTTTTGGCGCAGCAGGCCATCACCCTGGATCACGTCTCCGGGGGCCGGTTGGAGTTGGGGATCGGAGCAGGGTGGTTCATGGAGGAGCATGATCGGTTCGGGGTTCCCCTCTACGAACCGGCGGTGCGGGTGGACAGATTCGAGGAGGCGTTGGAGATCATCGACCCCTTGCTGCGCGGCGAGACCGTCTCCTACCAGGGCAGCCATTATCAGCTCAGCCAGGCCCGGTTGCGCCCCCGGCCGGTGCAGTCGCCCCGCCCACCCTTGACCCTGGGCGCCCACCGCCCCAGGATGCTGGGGATCTGTGCCCGCTATGCCGACCGATGGAATTCCACCGGGACGGTGGAGCAGATGGCCGACCGCAACCGCCGACTGGACGAGGCATGCCACCGGATCGGCCGGGATCCGGCCCAGATAATCCGTTCCGTGCTGGCAGGCGGCACCAATCTGGACTCACAGGGTCTGCCCGACGCCTGGTCGAGTGTCGACGCCTTCGCCGAGGTGGTGGGCAGGTACGCTGAGGTCGGCGTCGGCGAGTTGATCTTCGAACCTCCCCAACCCCAGCAGTACGCCACCGCCGAGAGGATCATGTCGGAGGTGAGGTAACCCGGCCGGTGCACCACCGAAGCCGGGTGAATAAGCCGTCGGGCGGTCGGATCAGGCTCTGGCGCCCAGCGGTTTGGTGGGGCGGGATAGCACGTACCACCAGGCTATGGCGGCCACTGCCACCAGGACCACCCGCAGGGTGGTGTTGCTGGTCAGAAGCACCGCGGACACACCGATCGAGAGGGTAATCCCCATCAAGGCGATGGCCTTGGCTCGTTTGGTTAGACCCCCCTGGTAGCTTCGGATGATCTTTCCGAACACCGGATGGTTGCGAAGCCACATCTCGAAGCGACGCGAAGATCGGGCGAAAAAGAACAGCGCCAGAATCACGAAATCGGCCGTGGGAATCCCCGGCAGCCAGCTTATGAAGACAAAGCCGAGACAGATCAATCCCAAGATGAGATAGATCACGCGAACGAGGGGGAATCGGGCTATCTGCGCCACCGCGCCAAGGCTACGAATTATTGCTTTCTAAGTCAAAGCGACTTTACGTTTTCGGCCCGTCACTAGCCTTCCGATATGGCCTACCGGACCGTGCTGAGGGTGTCCTTTTCCGACCTTGACCCCTATAACCACGTCAACCACGCTCGATACCTGAGCTACTTCGAGACCGCCCGGATCGATCTGTTGGAACAGATGGACTTCAGTATGGGTCAGTTGGCGGAGATGGGGCTGCAGATCGTGCTGGTGGAGGCCACCATCCGCTACTTCACTCCGGCGCGCCTCGGTGACGAAGTGCACATCACCACCAGGGTCCGGGAAGTGAAGCGCGCCTCCACCCGATGGTCACAGGTCGCCCGGGTGGGCTCCGACCGAGTGGTGACGCTCGAGGTCAAAGCAGCCTTCACCAACCCCGAAGGAAAACCCCAACGCACTCCCCGGGGCTTTGCCGAGGCCGCCGCTCCTTATCGAGCGGACGACTGACAAGCTGACAACCACCCGCCTGGCTACCCAACCTGTGCCATAGGGGCAGATCTCAGACCACCACTCTCTGAGGACACGCCTCACCACGCCACCATTCCGGTCGATCACCCGGCATCCCAGCATTGCGGTTTGGGCAGCCGTAACTGCTTGTGGCATGTGTGAATTCGAGGATCGTGGGGACATCTATTTTCTTTGTCGGGTGGGGTGTTGTCGTTTGCGTCTGCGGGGATGGCGGTTGGGATTGGATTGGCGGGGGGGGTGTCCTGGTTGGGTGGGTGTCGTGGTTGGGTGGGGGGGGGTTGTAGGGTGTATCTGCCTGCTGGTGTTTTGTGGATTGTCCAGTCTTGGTCGTGTACTTTGTGGTGGCATCGGCTGCATAGCA
>MPNA01000037.1 GCA_002238785.1 bacterium OM1 bin76
CCCGGAAAGGGGAGGATAGACAGAACGGAAAAAGCGGCGATTGGGTGTTGCGGGACTGCGAAACCCCAGCGCACAATGCCATAGACGTTGGCAGGATCCGCACGACAAGGAAAACCAAAACTCGGTCGGAGGCCCGCAAGGCACTCCGAATAATGCAAAGTTGGCTGAAGGAGGAGATAGAAAAATATGCCAACCCTGGCCGGGACAGCGTTGATGATTGGGACGATCCCGGGTTGATTGAACTGGGCCTGTTTGTGGAAAGCGACCAGGATGGCGATGCCAGCGGAGGGCCGGGAGGTGACAAGAAGGGTAGGAGCATTCGCTTGGGCAACGTCCGGGTTACCAAACACATACCTCGTCAGACCACCAACCCGGGTTTTGATGTAACGCCCACCGAGATGAAAGTGGAGGATCCCGATGGTGAGGAGGAACCCGGTGATGTCTATGTTCCCGAGGGTGAACGCCGTGAACCAGGAGCCGATGATCCCCCTGGGCCCCCGAAACCGGACAAGCCTACTAACGCACCAACCACGACCGGGACCACCACCAAGAGGGTGGCGAGGGCTGACCTAAGACCGGTTTTCACATCCGCCTTCACAGGAGAGAACGGGCAGAGAGACACCCACGCTTTTAATGTCGCGTTGTCCATTCCCAGTGGAATGAGAAACAAGGATCTACAGATACGGGTAACGGCTGTTCTCGAAGACACCCGCCAGGCGCCGGTCAGGTTGATGTCCGTTGAGTCCGAAAACGTATCTCTCGAAATGGTGGACCAAACAAAGGGAACCTTCACTGTCCCAGCATCTCTCACGGCTGGGACGTCAAGATTGAATCTGAAAATCCGAGCCAGCGAACCCATTGAAGAAACGGCGTTCGACGTGACAGCCATTCCCCTAGACACATCCGAGGGTTCACAAACGTGAAGTACGCGTCAAACCGGAACTTCCTACACCCCGTGCTGGGGCAACAGGAATTCCTGTGGCCCGCCAAGTCCTTCGCCCCAACGGTCAAGGTCTATTTGAAGCAATCTTTCGGCAAGAACGGCGGTCCCATATTGAGGATCGAGACACGGTTCCGTTTGGACGTTGCCGCTATCGACCGGCTGATCGCCGATGAACGAGCCGTGTGCGGAGTATGGATCTACTGTGCAGCCACCTCGTACCGGCAATTCTTCAAAGCCGAGAACAATGGGAACCGGCGCCAGGTTATAGCGGATATCCCAATAGGCGATATTCGGGGAAAGGTAGAAGCGCATCCGCAGGTTGTGACAACCACAGAGGTGATGCTTGGCACAGAGGAAGCTCACAGGGTGTTCGATCAAGAACCCTTGGTCCTTCCACCCGGAACGCCCCTTGCCGTTCAACCGCCAACATCAATACCACTGCTCGATGGTGACCGAACAATCAAAGACATCTTCAGCTGGATGGAGGATCCCGACAGCGGAACCGCGTGGGATGTGCGCCCAGATCCCGACAAAGCCACGATTGAACTCGCCGCTGACCGCCCGACCATGGAATTCCTCAAAGAACAACGAGAAACGGACAGCAAATGGGCCATGCAAACTCTGTATTTGGCTGCTCTCACCGAGGCGTTGAATGTGTACCTGCAACAGGTAGGAGACGACGAACAAACAGAAGAGGACACATCTTCTTCTGGAGGGTGGGTAGGAACCATCAAGGGCCGTCTGGCAGAGCTGGGCATACGGGTCAGCAGCGACGACCAGGATCCAATGTTCATGGCCGGACCCTACGGGCGTTCTTCAACATGGGTCGCTCAACGATTGCTCGGTGACCCACTTCAGGCACCACCCCCTGACGACGGGGAAGAGGAAAACCAATGACCGAAACGCTGCGGGCGCTCACCGACGTGGGATACCAATTGCTTAGCGAAATCGCCGCGGACAAACCGAGTCTCTTACGGGAGGACGACAGTGCGCATCTCAAGGAAGAGATGAACAAACGACGGCAGCACCTTCCAGACCCCGAAACGCCATTGTTCACAGCAGGCCGACTCGCTCAGCCTCAACACTCACTGCAAGCGTTAGCAGAAAACGCCACAAAAGGTCCGGGAAGCGACCATGAACACGCCGCTTATCTTTGGCATGCCCTACCCACCGTCACAGCAGCGGACATGTCCGACCCGAGAGTCCTAGCCTCCATAAACTGTTTCCAGCTACAAGGCCAATACGTCGAAACCAGATGGAGTCTCAGCAAACTAGCCAGATCCGAAGACCCCAAAGCAATTGCAAGGTACGTGTCGAGTCATTGGCTTGGACACGACAAAGAGTCCAACACGGCTGCCCGTTTGTGGTGGTTGTACGAATTCTCCAGACGCGCGGCGGATTACTCGGAACACCCGATCGACTTCCTGTTGCGGGAATTGGCAGGCCACGTCAATTTCTACCACCGCATGCTCGCACATTCGTACCTAATGGCATCCGACCGTATACGCGCAACAGTCATCGATGTCTCTCTGAGCAATGGCCTACTCCGCCGCAGCAATACCGTAGAAACCAACCACATGCTGCGGGCATTGAACCGAAAAGCTGGCGCTATCAGCTTGGACGTTCTTTCGGACGATGAACTACGGCAACGTGTCGAGGGGGTGATGCCCCCAAAAGCAGACGCCTCCCACCACCCCCCGCCCTGAGGGTATTGTCACTGGGAGGCGGAACACAATCCACGGTACTGGCGTTGCTAGCCGAACGAGGATACTTCACACACCGACCCGATGTGGCCATCTTCGCGGATACAGGATGGGAACCCCAATCGGTCTACGAGAACGTGAATTGGCTCAAAACGGTTGTCTCATTCCCAATAGTTACGGTGGTGGCGAATCCCGACCAGTCGCTCAGGGAAGCGGTACTCGCTGGAGTCAACGTACGGGGACGGCCGTGGCTCACCATCCCCGCATTCCTCGCTGACAGGGACGGCCAGGCAGCAGGGATGAACTGGCGCCAATGCACCACCGACTACAAAATAGCTCCCATCAGAGCAGAAGTCCGGGCCCGTCTCGGCTTGGCGCCCAGAAGCCCCGTTCCGCCAGCCACGACTGTAGAGATGTGGCTCGGGATCAGTTTGGACGAACATGTAAGGATGCGAATAGCGCCAGACCGGTGGATCATCAACCAATATCCCCTCATCGACATGGAACTGACCCGCGACGACTGCATCGAATGGTTCGAAGAGGAATACCCCGACAGGAAACTACCCCGCTCGGCGTGTATAGCCTGTCCATACCGATCCCGCGGAGCTTGGATACGTTTCGCTGAAGAAGATCCCGAAGCTTTCGCTGACGCTGTCCAAACAGACCACGCCTTGCGTTCCCCAGGACACAACGCAACCCGCATGTTCCGCAAACAAGTGTTTCTGCACCCACAACGAATACCCCTAGACCAGGCAGTGGCTGTTGACATCTCCCAAAACACAACAACAGACGAGGATCACTGGGGAAACGAGTGCGCAGGCACCTGCGGAGTGTGATCCGGCCCCGAATACGGGACAGTCTTAGCGAACGTGCCGTCGGCGGCGTGGATCGACGAGGAAGGGACCATCGTTCGCAGCAACGAAGGGGCCTACCCGGCTGAGTTGACCATCGGGTTCCGTTCTCACGACAGTTGGCGAAATATCACGGTCGTGGCGAAGTTTCTAAAAGGTGACGAATGCAGGGAATGGAAACGGTCTCATTGAAAGGCTAGGGAACTGTAGCAGGGTTCCCGCGTTGGGCGCCTCGGTTGCCGACGCTATGAGAATGTGGGAGTCACTTCCCCGGCTAAACGGGCACTTCGGAAATTGCGGGGGAGTGATGGCGGCGAGAATTGTCCAGTCCGGTTTTCCGGCGTATTGGAGTTCTCGTATTCGGTAGTTGGTGTTGGCGATCAGTGAAAGTCCCCACTCTTGATCAGATTGTTCAATCCCTCCGTCGGTCCGTTCGTCACTGCCGAGTGGTGCCAGTTCGTGATCTGAGTAGCCCAACGAGCGATGGTCCGCCCGAGACGGTTCACCTCCGGTGGCAGTGACCGGTCCTGGAGATTCCCCGACAGCCGATGGGTGAACTCCGCAACACCCAACCCCTGACACAACCAACCCCCACGCGGCTCTGCCCCGAACCGCGAGTGAGTTGTCCAGAGATTCCGAGGCTTCGCGAATCTGTGGGGAGTGGGGAGATTCCAGTGGATCCGACAGGCCGGGTCCCAGTCACCCCTCACGTCGGAACCTCGTCTCCTAGAGAACACAGGGTGCGGTGAATGGGCCGATTGTGTTGGCAGTGAGCCATCGTTTCCGTTTCTTGCGCTTGATCGAGGTCTTGGAGGTGACTCCAATATGGTAAGAAGTGCCCACACCCTGCGGCTCCTCGGACATCCCAGCACAACTAGGGTACGCACAGGTAGAACCTGACGCTCTCCAGCCCCGAGCGGGCCGATGCTGATCTCCAACCACCGACACCGCAACCCCCACCGTCGGGTCGGTATTACCTAGAGGTCAGCACTGGCCCTCAATCTTCCGAAGCCCATAGTGAGAGTCTTGCGACACGGCCAAATCCAAGAGGGTGATCTACAGTAGAAGCCGATGTATGCTTCCCCGAACAGCGCACACATGTGAGGGTTTCTGTTATGAACTTGAAGTGGTGGTTTCCCGAGTCAGGAGGGCGGGGCGAAGGGTTCAACCAGGGTGGGATGAGCCAGTTCACCGACAACCACCTTTACCGGGAGATGGTGCAGAACTCGTTGGACGCCTTGGACGCCCACCGCGGCAGCGGCACGGTTCTGATCGAACTCGCGGAGGTCAACCTGGACACCAGTTGGATAGACGGGACCGGGCTGGCGGAGACCATCGGCCGGTGCTCCAAGTCGAAGTATGTGACCACCGAACAAGACCGCCGACTGTTAGATGACGCCCGCCGCCTTCTGACCGACGGGGCTGTTCGCACTCTGTCGGTCACCGATCTGGGAACGAAGGGTACCAAGGACGAACCCGAGTCCGATGGGGGCCTGTCACCGTGGGAGGGGCTCACCGATTCGGAGGGGTCTCCTGTAGCGAAGAACGAACGGTCCGGGGGGTCTTTCGGGTTGGGGAAGTACGCGCCACTAGCGGCTACCCCGCTGCGGACCGTCCTGTACTCCACCCGGTACCGGGACGCTGCGGGTGGGACGCATACCAGGTTCCGGGGCCGGGCAGTGCTGGTAACACATGAGGGTCCAGACGGGCGGCAAAAGTCCGCGGACGGGTATCTGGGCGACGGGACGGGCAAACGTTCGCTACAGGGCGAGGGGATTCCGTCCTGTTTCAGGATGGACAAGGTCGGCACACGGATATTGATTCCCGGCTGGGAGCCGTCCGGCGGGGACACCTGGCGGGTCTCGGCCGTGTGTTCAATAGTCGGCAGCTACTTCTACGCTGTGTTGGAGGAACGGTTGGGGGCCGTGTTGGAGAAGGACTCCGGCGACGAGCGGGCGTCTGTCGTGTCGTCGGAAACGATCCGGCCGGGCGGCGACGTGTACAAGCTGCTTCAGGAACAGAAAGACAAAGAGACGAAAACAACGGCCCGTTACGTACTGGTAGCTGCGAAGCCGCCCGTGGCGGAGACACATATTCCGGGAATCGGCAAGGTTGTCTTGCACATCGACGTCGGGCCAGGCAACGGGCGGCGGGATTTGGCGTTGGTTCGCTGGCCCGGGTTGAAGATAACCGACCGGGCTGGCCAGCTGGGCGAAGCGAACCCGCGGATACCGTACGGTTGGGAACGGTTCACCGCGGTGGTCGCTACCGAGCCGGTAGAGGACGATGACTGGGTTCTCCGGGCGTGTGAGAACCCCCGCCACGACGGGTTGTCGGTGAGCCAGATCCCCAAGTCGCAATCGGGTCGGCGTAGAACCGCCCGCTCTGCGTTACGGGAGCTGCGGGAGTGGGTGTACCAGGAAATACGGTCCCGAGCACGTGTCGGCGACTCTGCCGCGGACGACGCCCACGAGCTGCTCGATTTCGGTTTGTCGGTCAAGCGGGACGGCGCTGGGTCGGCCGGTGTCCGGCTGCTGCGTACCAGACGGGTGCGGCGCCGTACGCCAGCACCGACCGTTCCGTCCGTTGATGTTCCGTCCGTGCCCAGCGACGTCGACGACGAAACCAGCGAAGAACTGTCCGAAGGGCAGCACGAACGGCAGGACCGACCGGGTCCCAGACCCGGTCCGGGACCGCGGCCGGGACCCGGTCCTGGACCGCGGCCCGTAACAGTCAAACAGGTGCCACGCATCGACCTGGAACCGGTATTCGTGGGACACCCCGAGCGGCCGGAACAGGTACGACTTTCGGTTCTGACACCCGGCGCTGGGGGGGTTCCCGCAGAGACGATACATGTGGCGGTTAACACGGTAGGCGAAGACGGGCGGGAACGCACGGTCGGTTTGATGTCGGCGTACGGCTATGGCAAACGGCTGCGACTAGCGACCGTCGGTAGGCGTAAAGGGTTCCTGCTGCCCCCCGGACGGCAGGGACAGGAACGGACGGACCTGCGGGTGTGCGCGAACGTTCCGCTGGCCGGCAGGTCGTTCCGGTTGGTAGCCGTCCAGGCGAGCACCGGGGACCAGGATGCGGGCGGATAGGCTACTGTGCGGTACGTAGCGAAACGGGACGGGTTCCCGCATCCGGTTCTGGGACAACGTGACCATCACTGGCCTGACGGACGGTTCGAAACGTCCGTCGATTGCAGCCTGCAGCGCACACCCAGGGGACACGAACTAGCGGTGGACGCCCGGTTCGATAGCAACGTGGAAGCTATCCGGCAGCTGGTAGACGAAGGCGCAGCTGTCTGCGCTCTGTGGTTGTACTGCCCCAGAACGTCGTACCGTCGGCTCGTCCGCGCCACCCACGACGGCGACGACCCGTGGCGTATCTGCGTCCGGGTGAACACATTGAAGCTGCGCGGGAGAACCGAAATACATCCCCAGGTGATAGCCGCTCGGCCGCTCACCTTGAACACCCAGCAGGCGAACCCGGCCTATCGGGGACGGGACATCCCCGTCGAAGCTGGCGCGCCGCTCGCGGTGGCAGCGCATTTCAACGCTCCGTTGGACGACGGCGACATGGGGGTGCAGGGAATGTTCCTGATCCGGGAGGACCTGGCCTACGGGTACGGGTGGCATGTTCACGCGGACCCACAGGAAGCTGCTGTGACTATCTGGGCCGCGCCCGACACAGTCGCCTACTTCCAGCAGCGGCGTAACACCGACTGGCCGGTCGAGACCGTGTTTCTGGCCGCGTTGACGGACAGCCTCTCTGTCTGGTTACAGAACGCCGACCGTGACTGGGAGGACGGCGGTTGGGGAGCGACGATCCGCCGCCGGCTCGAAGAAGTCGGTGTTGACTGCCTGGACGGAGCGTTCGAACACGACGGGCAGCACCGGTCGCTGATGTGGGTGGCTCAACTGCTGCTCGAATGGCCGCTCCGTCCCCGTCCCGAACCCGACGACAGGCCAGACCGATGACCGGCGACAGGCGAGTGAAGGCGTTCACCGACGAAGGCTACAAACTGGTCGAGCGGCTGGCCGACACCAACCCGATGCTGATCCGCTCCGGCGACAGGGCGGCTATCGTCGGCGCACTCGAACGGCTGAACCGGGAACAGAACACCGGCCGTCCACCGGCGATCTTCGACGAGGCCCGAACGTGGGCACCCGACGGGCCGTTCCCCGACGGTGGGGACGCCCCCAACCGCGGGGGGCCGTCACACGACGACTTCGCTGCCTTCCAGATATGGGAAGCGTTACCGCAGGCGAAACGGTCGCACATGTCGGACCGTCGTGTGCTAGCGGCGATCAACTGTCTGTCGCTGGGCAACTATCCCGACATCCGGTGGAAAAGTAGCAAGAAGCTGTGGTCTTCGGACGATCCCGACGACCAAACGAAGTTCGTTGCGAACCATTGGCTGGGACACAGCAAGGAGTCGAACACAGCGGCCCGTCTGTGGTGGCTCTACGAGTACGCCCGGTCCGCGGAAGCGCACTCAGAACATCCGACCGACGTGCTGCTGTCCACGATGGCCAACAACGTCAACTTCTACCATCCGCTGCTCAAACATCCGTACCTTATGGCATCCGACCGTATCCGGGCTGCTGTACTCGACGTGTCGATCCACAGGGGACTGGCCCAGAAGAACAACACGTCGGAAACCAACCGGATGCTGCGTGCGTTGAACCAACTTGCAGGGGCCATCAGCCTTGACATACTCGACAACGAAGCTCTACGGGACCGCATAGAGCGGATGATGCCCTCAAAAGCAGGAGGCATCCGCACACCCCAGTCTTGAGGGTGCTGTCGCTAGGCGGCGGTACCCAGTCGACCGTCATGGCGCTCCTAGCCGACGAAGGACGGTTCGGACAGCGGCCCGATGTGGCCGTCTTCGCTGACACCGGATGGGAACCCGACGCGGTGTACGACAACGTCGGCTGGTTGGTACAGCAGCTGTCGTATCCGGCTGGTCCATGGGGCGCAGCCCACAGCGACATAGGTCAACTCGGCACGCTCCCCTGGGGGGGTGTTCTCCCTACGTTTGTCGTAATCCTTACAAGCCTTGCTGTGAGCGTTTTTCTGCGCGGTGGGCTGTTCCCACACCGAACGACCAGCAGGCATGAATTGATTGCCGACCGGGCACTCCACCACACCGTCCCAGCCGGGTGAGGCAACTCCTTCCTCAGCAGGCATATCGAGCCACTCCACAGAAGGCACGGTCTCCGCTATCAACTTTCGAAGAAGCCTCGGCAATTCTCCAACAGATCCGAGACCTGTTGCCCAGCCAAGCAGTTGGGTACGCGTAACACGCAACGAATCCGGCACCATCTCATATAAGTGATTCCGATCTACCAATTGCCGCCCCTGAACCTAGTCCACGCGGGGTTCCGCTGGGGTTGATTTGTGAGCGGGGGAGGAACGCCCACGACCCGGGCCACTATTCCCGATTTGGATATTGGTTGGATAGTGAATGGGTAGGAGTTTTAGTGGCGGTTCTCTTCTCAGCAGAAAGTTATGCCCCAGTCGAGCCAGAGGAACGCAGCGCCGACTACCAGGCCGCGGAATGCTGCCGAGGAGCGTGGTATCCAGATGCCCTTCCGCCGACGGGTGGTTCTCGCCACCCATTCAAGGGAAACATACGCCACAGCGTGGATGACGATAGGCAGAAGGACAACAACGATGAGAACCACCCCAGGCGTTGCTCCCGTCAGCCATCTAGCGACTACGACCCATGCGGTGGGTTCTAAGGCTAGAGACAGAGCACCCCCTGCGACCAACAAAGTGAGTGCTATGACTGGCTGATGCGCCGGCGTCCAATAGGAATCTATGCAGGCCAGGTCGTGGCCAGGGTACATCAACCAAACTACCGTGGCAACGACACCCGATCCAGAAAAGAATGCCGAACAGATATCCAGCCAGTTGATACGCCCCCATGGGCCTGTAGCCGATTCGGTTTCCAAGGCCGGACCTTTCAGGAGTCGACAAACCAAAAGAGGGCGGAAGAAACCCTCCCCTGGCCAACCATCCCCCTTGAAAACAGAGCCCCGCCCGGATCCTATACGAGGTTTGCTGGCCGTCACCTCTGACCCGGGGCTAAGCAGGACGTGAAGGGCTCACTCCCGCTCCAATATCTCGCGCGTGACAGCCACCGACTCGTATCATGTGGGACATGAGGCATACTAAGCCTGCAATTCCAGAACGACCTCCGCCATCTTCATCACCGGCGCTGAACATCGATTGGGACGAAGCGGCAACCGTGGTGGACGAGTTCATTGAGTTGATTGATCAGTACCGTGCGACTGACAGCGAGATTATCCACCAGGGACTCCATCCTCGACTTACTCGTTTGACTCCGCTCATGGAGGAACTGTCCGCTGCGATCGACCCAGGACACGAGCCGGAGGGGAGGTTTGACGGTAGTACCTCACCGATATTGTTTGCAGGGGTCCATTCTCCTCATCTATGGGGTAGTGCAAAAGGTGCTGCTAATCGGCTCAAAGGAATTATTGAGAACAGGCAACGACGGGAGAGGATGTTCATCCCCGGTGGGCCCATGCTATCTGCAACAGGCTTGCATCCTTGGGTTTGGGATGCTGCCAAGCACCTATGGAATGATGGGCACTTTCAGTCGGCGGTATTCGAAGCGGCCAAAGCTGTCGAATTACAGACCCAACACCGACCAAGGAGTCGTGTGGGCTTAGAGGGGAGGAACCTGTACGCCGAGATGTTCAGTATCAAAGACCCTACAAGTAGCACCCCCAGGTTAAGATTTCGCCAATACGATAGAGAGGAAGATAAAGCAACTTGGATCTCAGCTCATGAAGGGGCAAAGTTTTTCGGGATGGGTTGTGCTATGAGAATCAGGAACCTTCTCGCTCATCCCAATGTTGGTGGAGGAGGCATGGACGAGCAGGAGGCGCTTGAGCGATTGGCAGCCCTGAGTCTGCTATCTCGCTGGGTCGAGGAAGCAGAAGTAGTTACCCAAACCTGAGCAGTGATCCCTGGGGGCTTCCATCCGCTAACCTCGTCGATCATCGGCCGGTTCAGGGACTCCCAAAATGCGGAGCCCTCCTGTTTTGGATGTGGAGTCCTATGTGGAGCCCCTGCTGCGCCGCAGGTGACGGGTGGTGGCCCCAGGCCATGACCTGGATTGGGGGGTTCGGATGAGTCAGGTTGAACCCACGGCTGGTGATGGCGGTGTTTTGAATGGGGTGATCTGGAGCCCTTCAGTTGGAATTTCAGAATCCCTATGCGGATGCCCATCGGTCAGATCGTGCCAAAGGGTGGAAGTGAGGTGACCGAGGTCTACCGATTCCGGTCCGCAGAACGACTGCTCGGGGAGTCTCAGGAGCTTGAACGCCAAACGATCTATTTCGCCAGCGGCGCTCAACTCAATGACCCAGTGGAAGCGATGCGTGACATCGTTTGGCGTGGCGACCGGATTGCGTGGGCGAATCTGCTCAAGAACTACGTGTACTGTGTTCACCGCGCGTACTTTATCTCTAGGGTTGTAGGCCCTGACCTCGACTTCGAGGAGCACGGAATAGCGGTCGAGGGCCGCTGGGATCAGCCCGAGACGCCCCAGATGGGCGAGCTATTTACGGAGATATGGGCACGAGTGTCGGAAGATAACTACGTCACCGAGTTCGCCGAGGAGATTGGGGGAATGGAACGGGATGTGAGACTTCACGAAGCATTGTCCTATCTCTATGCAGTCCATCCCCGTGCGCTTGCCAGCGTTCAATTAACCTACGGCGAACGGGGCATCGGGCCTGCACCTGATAGAGCCGTTCTAGTTGCAGCAATGAACAGGTCGAGGTATCCCTTCGCAGAAGTCGAGGACCTGATGTCACAGATCGATCTTGACAAGGACAAACGCGAGCCGGTGCATGAGATACTCCCTCATTTGCTTGCCTCCCGTTTTGTAGTGGATAGATACCGACGGCGTAAAGACTTCGGCAAACCTATGGGGGTCGCTCAACGGCAGCTGGGGTCCGAATTCCCAGCGCTCTACCTCAAACAGTTGCCGGCACTGCTCGGACCGAAGTGGTATGCAGCCTCCTTTTGTAAGACGTATCACAGTCCGGCAATGTGGGCACACTATGCCAAGAATCACACAGGAGCGTGCCTGATATTCGACACGGGCGCGGTTGAGGATGACTTGGCGAGGTCGCTGCACCTGGAGGCCGCCGAACGCAAGGGACTGGGCCGGAACGAACGTCAGGACTGCCGGGACTATCGCTTTTGGGATGTGAAGTACCAGTCTCGGCTCCCAGAGGTCGATTTTTTCCGCAACCTCGGCACCTTGTCCGAGTCAGTAGTCATGAAGCTTTGGTACACCGACGAACAGGGCAACGAGTCGCGTTGCGCGTCGTACATGCAAGATGGTCGCAGCATGCACACTTGGCGCGACAAGCATTGGGATGCCTTCTATCGCGCTGCGTTCACAAAAACAAGGCACTGGGAGTATGAACAGGAGACACGCTTGATTGATTATGGACACCATAGTGATGCCTCGGATGGCGATCCCCAGCTGATGAGGTACGACTTCGAGTGTCTGAAGGGGATCATCTTTGGCATCAACATGAGCGAAGATGACAAAATGAAGATAATCGAGATCTTCGAACGGAAGTGTCGAGAAAAGGGCCGGAGTGGTTTCAAACTCAGCCAGGCGTACTACTCGCCTCACTACGGCGACATCCGAAAGTTCTAGATGACGTGGTGACGCAACGGTTCTGGATTGAGGTGATGCGATCTTCACAAAGCGGGGAGCCGGGGCGGGTGGCCACCAAAGTTTGTACCCTTTTAACTAACAAGAGGATTGAGTGATGCCGGTCGACTTCACTAAATACCAGCAAGGTGGCGATGAGCTGCCTTCTGACCCGCGCGTCATATTCGCAACGCTCCCCGGTCGTGCTCGGGGTTATCTGCGGGATGTTCAGGGTCAGGTGCTCGACGCTTGGTATGAGCGTAGGCGCGAACGCGACATTGCCATCAAGATGAACACCGGTACCGGTAAGACAGCCGTAGGTCTCCTCGCGTTGCAGGCAGCATCAATGAGGGTTACGGACCAGCCCTGTATGTGACTCCCGACAATTTTCTCGTAGAACAAGTGCGTGAGGAAGCCTTCCGTCTTGGCATCCGCTCAACGGACGATCCAGACTCCTCCGATTACAGGTCCGGTCGTGCGATCTGCGTTGTCAACATCTACAAACTGGTCAACGCCCGTTCGGTCTTCGGCGGTCCCGGGAGTCCCCGCCCCCGTCCGGTACCGATTGGATCTCTGGTCGTGGACGATACGCACGCGTGCGTAAACACCGTGGAGGACGCGACAACGGTACGAATTCCTCAGCATCACCCAGGATATCGGGAGATGCTCGACCTTTTCTGGGACGATCTCAATGAACAGTCACCGTCGGGGCTTGCAGAACTGCAAGACCAGGATCCAGGTGTTGTTATGCGTGTTCCGATCTGGGCGTGGGCGAATAAAGAGTCCCAAGTCGTAAACAAACTCCACCCATATCGAGGGGATGACGACCTGTTGTTCAGTTGGGCCTTTGTGAAAAACCACTTGCGTTCGTGTCAAGCGGTCTTCTCAGGCAACTACCTCGAAATCCAGCCGCTGTGCCCTCCCACCAACACGATTGTGAGCTTAGACCAAGCACGGCGCCGTCTTTTTCTCACTGCAACTCTCCCGGACGATAGCGTTCTGATCACGCACTTCGGTGCCTCACCAGATGCGGCTCTGAAACCGGTGACCCCGAACAGCGCAGCCGACATCGGCGACCGGCTGATCCTCTCCCCGCTTGAACTAGATCCAGCGGCCACCGACCAGAGCATCCGGCAAACAGTCCGAGCCCTTGCCGACGAGCACAATGTCGTGGTGCTCGTACCAAGCAAACGCCAGTCAGAGGTTTGGCAAGACTACGCTGATCATATTCTCAACGCGGAAACGATTGCCGACACTGTTCGTTTGCTCAAGGAGAACAAGCACGTAGGCCTCGTCGTTCTCGTGAACAAGTACGATGGCATTGACCTCCCGGACAAAGCGTGCCGTGTTCTGATCATCGATGGCCTACCTGAGGCGGTTCGCGAGTGCCGCCGTCGCGAAAACAACATCCTTAGGGGAAGCACCGTTCTAGACCACCGGCGATTGCAGCGGATTGAGCAGGGTATGGGCCGCGGGGTGCGCAGTGACGAGGATTACTGCGTGGTTCTCCTACTCGGATCCAGCCTCGCACATATCCTGTCCCGGCCGCAGATGAAGGAGAGGCTAGGACCTGCGACCCGGGCACAACTCGACTTCTCGATGGCCATAGCCACCGACCTCCAAGGACAAGCACCGCAGGAATGGATAGACGTTGTTAGTCGGTGCCTGAGTCGCGACCCCGGCTGGCTCGCCGCCAGCCGACAATGCCTTGCGGGCACCACCTATACGAACGGCTCGATCGAGCCGTTCGCTGTTCCTATCCGACAAGCCTTCAACCAGTCCGTGGTGGGGCAGTACGCGCAGGCTTGTGAGGTGATGAGCGAAGCAATTAACGCTGTGGAGGAGGAAGAGACAAAGGGTTGGCTCCAGGAACAGCTTGCGACGTATATGCAGTCGGTGGATCCAGAACAAACACAAAAGGTGCTCGTTGGTGCTACCAAACGTAACCCTCGGGTGATGAAACCACATCTCGGCGTCAGCTATGACCGAGCCAGATCGACAACACCTCAAGCCAACGCCTTGGGCGGCGAACTCGGTCGGTTCTCCACTCCAACCGAGCTGATCCTCGGATTCCGGGAACTGGTAGATCAGCTCGATTTCGATACACCCGCTCGGGACTTTGAGAACGCAATCGCAGAGTTGGGGACGTTGCTGGGCTTTGAATCACAACAACCCGAAGCAGAGGGTGGGCCAGACGTTCTCTGGAACCTAGGTGAACTGGAGTACCTGGTTGTGGAGTGCAAGAACGAAGTTGAAAACACGGTACCCAAGAAGGCCGCCGCTCAGCTCGCGCACTCAATGAGTTGGTTCAAAGAGAAATACGACCACACATGCAAGGCAACACCGCTGCTTGTTCACCATGACGGCCGCCAAGCTCCCGACGCCACACCACCGCCCGGAGCTCGCGTCCTAGATGTGATGCGCCTGCGAAAGCTCGGAGACGCGTTGATACAGTTCGCTACGGCTTTAGCAACCCGCGACTCCTTCTCCCAACAGAATGTTGCTGAACTGTTACAAAGCCATGGCCTGACACGGGGACAAATCGTCCAACGCTACACAACCACGCCCATCCGTACTGGGCGGTGATCGCCCACAGAAACCGTTGTGTTTGTCCCATTTTCCCGGCGTAGGGTCTCATCGAGATTCTGCGATCGTCGTGAGTGCCTGTAGCGGAGAGCGTCGCGACAGCGGATGTCAGTGTCACCATCACCAGAGGTGGACTCCGATCACCGGGAGTGGTGGCTCATCGAGACCACCGTTGTTTGTCAAACTCGGAGGTGAGTTGCGCGATTGCTTCGTTTCCTGGTTTGGTGTAGATGGCGAGGGTGCGTGGGTCTTGGTGTCGGCTTTTGGCTTGGAGGAGGGTGGTGGAAGCACCTTGTTCGCCGAGGTGGGTGAGTGAGGAGTGGCGGAGTTGGTGGAGTGTCCACCCGCCACTTGACTGTTTAAACAGGGTGGAGGAGCGTTCGTAGGATAGCCTTCCCCGGCCGGTGTGTGGACATTCGTCTCCTCGGGCGGGGATGACGTTGGGTTGCCGGTGGGTGAGGAACACAGGTCCCCGGCGTCGGCCAGCCAGATATCTTGACAAAAGCCGCGCTGCGCCGGATGCCCAGAAGACGTATTCTCTGTGGCCGCCTTTGCCGATAATCACTGCTCGTTTGCGGGAAAGGTCCAGATCATCCACGTTCAGAGCGAGGACTTCCCCGGCCCGGGCGGCGGTCTCGTATAACAGTCTCCACAGGGTTTTCTCCCGCAAGTGGATGTCCCGGCGCGACAACAGCGCCTCCAAGTCTTCGTAGGGGACGGCTTTGGTCTGATCACGGGGTGACCGCCTGCGGTCCACCAACGCCATGGGATCATGTTGTAGCCATGCGTTGCGTTGGCAATAGGAGACGAATGACTGGACAGCGGTGAACCGGGTGTTCCAAGTGGAAGGCTTCCCCTCCCCCCAGCATTTCTGAAAGATGTCTAGGAGCTTGCGAGAGTCGAGTTGGTCGAGGGGAAGGTCCCACCCCAACTCCTCGGTGATGGCCGACAGTGCCTGCGAGTACCCCCGGCGGGTGTTAGCCGACAACTGCTTATCCGAAAAGTAGGCCTCCACCGCCGACCCCAGTCGGGGTGTTCCCCGGTAATCGGACAGAGCCACCACCCGGCCGTTCACAGCACAAACCTCCTGTTACGACAGATATTCCACATGGTTCATGCACGGAGCCTAGGACCAAACCCCCAGCTAGATCGACACATTAACTGTGTCTTACGGCAGATATTCCATAAATATCAGTCCTAGCGCTTTGTTTCGGTGCTGCTGTGGTTGCGGCCGGAAAGATGGTGAGCGGTGGGAACAGAAAGTATGGTGCCGTGCCAACGAGAGAGCCTAACCCATCAACGGGTTTAACCCCCCAGAAGGTGAGTGCTTTCAGTGATCAGGTCTGAGGACTTTCAATGATCGCCAACAACGGTTCGCCTATTCACAAACGCCCTGGGAAGTGGATCTCCCGACACCCTCCTCACCCGGTGACACGAATGCGTACGAGGAGCTTTGGCGGCCGGTTAGGCTCCCGGGTCCTACCGTGCATTTCGGTATGACCATTAGATAGCAAACACACATCCGAGGCAAACTTCGCCAAGCAAATCCATTCGCCCGTCACGAGGGGGAGAATGAACAATGACGGCCATTATCCGGGACCAGCCCTATCAGGGCGGGAGGATCTCTTCCGTCCCAGGGGTCGCGGTGTCGTTGTTCTCTCTCTGGCCTGCCGATAGGACCGACAGCAAGGGAGTACACGCTTTATGACCACAACCGAACACGCATCTGTTTCCCGACAAGACCTGGTGCACGCTTTCGCTGATGCTTGGCTCAGCCCAGGCCAGAACGCCCACCTACCGGGTGTGCTTCATGCGGGCAGGAAAGTCAGTGTGAGAGAGGCGATCAAGCTGCTGCCCCAAGACATTCTTCAAGAAGCCATGTACCGGGTGGGTTACAACACGGTGTGGCATTGGAATCTGCTGGGATGGCTGTGAACCCCGCCCCGTAGCGGCAGAGCCTGCGACACCACACCCAACCGGTATGTCGCAAAGGCCAAGAACATCAGGGACAAAGCGTCGGGTCCGCCAAGCAATGTAGGCGATCACCGAAAGTTCTCAGACCTGATCATTGAAAGGGCACAAGGAGTGATCATGTTAGACCGAGACAGGCTGCTGTGACCCGAGGACCCCACCCCCCACCGAGGAAGGCTACGACAGATCTCTGGGAATGTCTCTCCCAAGGAAGCCGGAGACTGTGTTTGGAGGTGAGGGACTGCAATCTGGGGTACTGATCGGGATTTGTTCATGGCCGCCTCGGTGGTGTGGGGGTTATGCCGGCGCCAACCCAACCGGGGGACCCCCGAACCGGCTACACCAGGACCTCGAAACTATGAAGTCGACACGATGCAACTGACTCGTCAGCGAATAGGGGGGTTGTCAACGCTCATAGACTCAGGTCCGATGGGGCGACTGGTTGATCTCGACGACCTGATTGATGTGGGAGAGGTGGCGGTGCTGCTTGGCCTCGCGCACAGGAACAGTGTCACCACCTACATGCGCCGCTATGACGACTTTCCGCAACCGGCGCTCCAGTTCGGTAAGGGCAGGTGTCGCGCGTGGGTTCGCGAAGACGTCGAGTTCTGGCAGGATGGGCACCGCGTCAGGGGAGCGGGCGAGTGAGCCAAGGCAACGAAGGCGACCTCGCGGGGTTCATCTGGTCGGTGGCTGACCTGTTGCGCGGCAACTACAAACAGTCCGAGTATGGTCGGATCATCTTGCCGTTCACGGTGCTGCGCCGGCTCGACTGCCTGCTCAAGCCGACGAGCGCGGACATTTGTAACGTCGGTAGAGATGACGCCACGGCGGCGGGCGCTCAGCCGATCCGAAACTCGTCCGACCTCTTGCTAGCACAGGTGTTCGAAGACCTGTCGGCGACTCGCAGCAGAATTCGGGCTTACATCGACGGGTTCGGGTCCGAGATCGAGTCGGTCTTTGCCGGCTTCAGCTTCTTCGACGAGGTTGACCGCCTCCAACGAACTCGGCTACTTGAGGCTGTGGGCTCGCGGTTCCTGGGACTGGACTTGGGCATGGCAACCGTGTCGAATAGTGAAATGGGCTACCTGTTCGGGGAGCTCATTCGACGGTTCGCTGACCTGTCATACGAGACGGCAGGCGAACATTTTACTCCTAGGGATGTCGCTGGACTGGTAGCTCGCTTGTTGGTAGGGGGAGAGGACCAGAGGAGTGTTCCGGGAGGAGCAGCTGTTTCTGTATTCGATCCCACATGTGGAACGGGTGGCATGCTCGCCGCGGCCGAGGACCTACTCCACGAGAACGGGGATGACGCGGAGGTCCGGCTCTACGGGCAGGAACTCAACCAACAGACGTGGGCGATGTGTCGGGCAGACATGGTGCTCAAGGGTCACAGCGCCACGAACATCTTTCTGGGTGACTCGCTTGTCGAGGACGGACACGCGCTCGGCAGGTTCGATTACGTCGTTGCGAATCCACCGTTCGGGGTGCAGTGGAGGATGGTGGCCGACACCATTAGGGCGGAGCACAAGACCAAAGGCTTGGCGGGCCGGTTCGGGGCCGGTCTCCCTCGGATCAGCGACGGGAGCTTTCTTTTCCTGCAACACATGATTTCCAAAATGAAGGCTCCCGAGGAGGGGGGTTCCCGCTTGGCGGTGATTCTCAACGGGTCACCACTGTTCACCGGTTCCGCAAGGTCGGGCGAGTCCAGAATCCGACGGTGGATCATCGAAAACGACTTCCTCGACACGGTGGTGGCGCTTCCAGATCAGCTCTTGTACAACACGAGAATTCCAATCTTCGTCTGGCTGCTGAGTAACCGAAAGCCTGAAAGCCGTCGGGGAACCGTACAGCTGGTAGATGCGCGCGACTCCTTCATTCGGATGCGAAGGAGTCGCGGCTGCAAGCGAAACCAGATCACACCCGATCAGGCCGAAGCGATTGTTCGCCAGGTTCGAGACCAGGGACGTGATGGATCGTCGCGTGTTCTTCCGAACGTTGCCTTCGTCGATCCCGGGTCGGGGCACTGCGCTATCTGGCCGTGGATGTTCATGGCGGAAGTCGACCCCGGAACTCACCGTCCGCTGGGCGAGTTCGTCGAATTTCGTAGTGAGGTTGCACTCGACGCCGTCATGCCGCTGCTACGTAAGGAAGATCTCGACTCAGGAGCACATGCGGCGGCGGCGCTCACCGAGACAGCGGAGGCGGGGGCTCGGTTCGCCATGTGTATGGGCGGCGACATCGTCGGCAACATGGGCGGATGGCGGGTACTGCCGGACGACTTCGGGACGGCAGCAACCCGCCTCACTGTGCTACGTCCCAGCGACGATACCCGAAGCAATGCACTCCCGCTAAGCCTGTGGCTAGCGTCGCCCGAGTGCCAGCTTCAACAAGTTGGATCTCTCGTCTGGCGACTGAGCCGACAGACCATGGTGCCGGTTGGACTGGTGACCGACGAGGCCCTGGCGTCTGCCGTGGCTGATCTCATCCAAACGCGCGACGAATCCCTCCGACTGAGCGATGCTCTCTTCCCCGACCCGTTCGAGGACGGATCCTTTAAGGATCTGGTGCCTAGTGCTCTGCGTACGGAAACCTCGACGGTACGGGCAGTACAGTCCCTTCTTCGGCCGCTGACTGACGTCGTCCATCGCGCAGAGATTCATTACCCGTATCAAATTGCGAAGCTCGCTCGTGACTTCAGGCTCACTGCAACCTCCGGAAGACAACTCGACGCCGGTCTGCTACTTTCAGAGGCCATTGTGCGCTCGATGGGCACCGTGGCCGCTGCCTCTTTGGCGACGGCGGAGACCGAGAAACTCACCTCAACCCTGAGGCATTTCCGACGCGGGATCTCAACGGGTGCCTGGCTCTCGATTCTCCAGGAGGCACAAAGCAAGTCCACTCTAGAGGCATACCCGGAACTCGATGGAGTTCGCTTCCGAAGGCGAGGGGTCGGTGCACTCCTCAAAAAGTGCGTCAACATACGGAATCGCGTGAAGCATGCTCCGGGAATGATGACGCCGGCGGAGGAAGACGACATGCTAAAAGAGCTGGAATCAGTTCTCTACGAGGTGCTCGATCGATCCACATGGCTGAGCCAATACGAATTCCTCTTCGTCCGCTCATGCGTCTACACCGGCGCGCGCATCGAGGTCGAGGCCAAACGGCTCAACGGGTCACACCCAGATTGGGAACCCGTCGTCATACCCGTGTCCAAGCTGGTGACACCGAATCGCCTCTACCTCAATACCCCGGCCACCTCGTCGTTCCTGAGCCTCCACCCCTTCGCACTCGTCGAAGTGTGCCCAACGTGTCGAAGAGACGAGTTGTATGTGCTGGATCGCGTCCTAGAGAACGGGACTGGAAAGGGACGAAGCCTCGGGAATCACACAATCAACGTGGCGGTGGGGGCATGACAGCGCACGACTCGAGCAACAATGGTGTGCCCCGAATTCGCGCGGTCTGATGACCTCCGGGAAAACCGGGGCGGTTCAATGTGTCGCAAGTGCCAAGTATTCTCAACAGTTATGAGTAATAATCATTTTTTCTTGTGCGTTAGTGCTCCCTTCTTCGGAGCCGTGGATGTCACTTGCGGTTCGGTCCATAGGGTCCGCCGGGATTCCGAGAGGCACATTGAAGCCTTCAGTAATGGTGAGTATGGGTTCGGCGAGAAGCTAGATACCATTGATTTGAGGGACTGGAGAGTTGAGGAGTGGTCGATCACAAGGGTTTTGGAGGTGATACGTATTCGCCTGGAGAAGGATGCCCCAGTGGGAAGAATTCTTGGATGCTTCGCCGTCTCATCGACGGTGACTTCCTAGGTCTGGATCCTTTGGACCTTCCCAAGTTCCATCCCAGCAAATTCGAAGAGGCCTGGAGTAAGCGGCACCGGGTCTGATTCTGTGCTTGATCATGTCGTTATCAGGAGGGGGTCACGCAACGCTCCCACTCAACGTGAGGTTGTTGGCTGGCTGTCCTGACCATGTAAGCGATCTTCGCTTGGATATGTAGCCAATCGAAGCACTGCTTCAGTCTCTTGCCAGGAGAGGAAGATGTGACCACTCCCACTCTGACCAGAGCCCGTCTGAAAGGAAAAGGAAGTCATGAACTCCGTAGCAGACCTCGTCAACTCTTCCAGACTCTTCTTTGACATTTGGGATTCTTTGTCCCAGAAGGAGTGTTTCATGTCGAGATCGAGAAAGCCGTATCCGGCTGAGTACCGAGCGGAGATGGTTCGCCTGGTGAGAGCCGGTCGGAGCATTGAACAGTTGAGCCGGGAGTTCGAGCCTTCCCATCAAACCATCCGCAACTGGGTCAACCAGGCCGGGGTAGATGATGGCCAAGGGAAGGGTTTGACCACTCGAGAGCGGGAGGTACTTCGAAGGCTGCGTAGGGAGAACCGGATCCTCCGTGAGGAGAAGGAGATCCTGGCAAAAGCAGCGGCCTGGTTCGCAGAGGAGACCGGATCGACACCGCGGAGGCGCTTTTGGGTTCATAAGAAGCCAACCAGGCCACCCATTCGGCACAGCGCATGTGTAAACTGTTGGGTGTGCTCGGCCAGCGGCTACTACGCGTCGCTTTCCCGTCCGACATCTGCTCGGGAACGAACCGACCGGATGCTTCGAGACCGGATCGTGGATATCCAACGCCGCCGCGAACCGCATCGCCGACCATCTCGAAGTGGTCGACGCCGCAGTCGCGATGCTGCCCGAGACCGACGCTGCGGGCTACAGCGAGGGCGACGACAAGGATCTTGTGGAGCGCTCTTGCGTGGTTGAGCGTCGACAGCGCGGGCTGTCGACGCTCGCACGCAAGCTGGGGGACCCGAGCATCGGGTTCATGGTCTCAGCGCGCTCGAACCCTGCCATCGAGGCCGCTGTCGGGCTGATCTTGGGCGAAAGAAGCCGTTGGCACAGCGTTGGGGGCAACCGCCGCCGCCGCAGACGCGACCGAACTCAAGTCGCGGACATCACCGACCTCATGGACATGTTGGGCTGGCCTGCTGGGACACGCGTGATCGTGCGCCGCTAACCGCTGCGCTCAGGCGCGCAGCGCAGCCTGTTCGGGAGCGACAGCTGCCGCTGCTGGGGGTTCTGCGCCGATCAGCGAGGCGACACCGTACAGCTCGACCGCATCATGGGCAGCCGCGCAGATGTCGAGGACGCCATCTTCGGGCTCAAAGACAGCGGCATGTCACGCATGCCGTTCACCGACTGGCACGCCAACAGCGCATGGGCCGCCATCGCCGCCGTCAGCCTCACGCTCGTGGGATGGTTCCAAGCCTGCTGTTTGTCCGGGACGCTCTCCAAAGCAGCACTCAAACGGCTCCGCTGGCAGCTCTGGCACCTCCCAGCCATCGTGTCCCGCACCGCAAGACGCGTCCTGGGGCGGCTTCCCGAACAGCGCCCGGGCACCGAAGCGCTGCTCGCCATCGCGCACCCCGCTGAGCCTCCGCGGGACCCGAACTCAACGGTGCCCGCACCCGCGGGCTGGCTCCGCCGCGCCCGCACACACGCCCCACAGCATCCCCACGCCCAAACCGGAGCCATAAGCTGCCCGGTGGAGCCTCGGCCGGCACCCCAACAACCCGGACATGACAATTCAGGCTAACCGGCATGCCCAAAAGACGACTCGCGGCATTCTCATGAATAATCAGGGCTAGACGGGCGCGTCTTGTTTAGACAACCACGGGACAGCCCTGTCCGTCGCGGCGTCCCGTGCTCAAGGCGGGGCCGACGGCGGCGTCGGCCGGTGGCCTGGCCGTCTGCGTCTTAGCGGCTGCTTTGGCCGATCACTGCCCCTCGTCCGCTGTGAGCGTGATCTGTGCCGTCACTTCGGGTCCCGGGCCGCCCGCGTTCTTGGCCCGCACGCTGATTGTGTAGGTGGCGCCGGGTTCCAGCTTGCGGATCACCACGTGCTGTTTCTTGGCGCCGGGTCTACGGGTCGACAGTTCCTCGCCGTCGCGCGACAGCACGACCAGGTAGCTGTTGACCGCGCCGCCGTCCTGCGGCGCGTCCCACTCGACCCGGATGCGGGTCGGCTGGGTCTGGCGGACGCTCAGGTTGACGACTTGGCCGGGGAGCGGGTTCGCCTGTTGCTGCTGCGCTGTCTCAGCCGCGGGCACGGTCACCGTGAACGTGTCGCTGACCCGATTGCCGTCGGAGTCCTGGGCCGTGACCGTGATCGTCGCGGTGCCCTCGGCCCCGGCGGTCACGGTGACCGCGGTCGCCGACAGCGTCGTCCCGTCGAGCGCGGTCGAGATGTTGACGATCGCTTCGTCCGAGGTGGTGACGCTGATCGTCAGCGTGTCGCCGTCGGCGTCGCTGAACACGCCCGACAACGAGATCTCGCGGCTCGCTCCCGCGTCGAGTTCGCCGATATCGGCGATCGCCGCAGCGACCCTCGGGCCGGCCTTGACCGTCACGGTGAACGTGTCCGATGCGGTGCCGCCCGCGCCGTCGTCGGCCGTCACCGTGATCGTCGCCGAACCGCGCGATTTGGCTGTTACGGTCAGCGTGTTGTTGGACATCGCGACCGTGGCCACGCTCTCGGTCGAGGACGAGGCATTGATCGTCAGATCATCCCCGTCGGCGTCCGAGAACACGCCCGACAGCGAGACCCTGTGCGTGCCGGTCTGGTTCGCGATGGTTGCATCGGCGATCACGGACGCCACCGTGGGCGCGTTGTTGGGCGGCGCGGTGACCGTCACATCGAAGCTGTCGCTGACCCGGTTGCCGTCCGAGTCCTGCGCTGTGACCGTGATCCGTGCCGTGCCCGCCGCCACTCCGCTGAGCGTCAGCGCGGAGGAGTCGGCGGCGACCGACACTGTGGCTTTGCTCGTATCGGATGAACCGGCGCTGATCGTCAGCGTGTCGCCGTCGGCGTCAGTAAACACCCCGGACAGGGAGATGGTGCGGCTGTCCTCGGCTTCCAGTCCGCTGATGTCGGTGATGGGCGAAGCGACCCTCGGGCCGGCCTTGACGGTCACACTGAACGTGTCGGAGACCGTGCCGCCCGCGCCGTCGTCGGCGGTCACCGTGATGTTGGCGGCGCCGCGCGATTTGGCCGTCACGGTCAGCGTGTTGTTGGACACCGCGACCGTGGCCACGCTCTCGGTCGAGGACGAGGCATTGATCGTCAGATCATCCCCGTCGGCGTCCGAGAACACGCCCGCCAGGGACGCCTCATGCGTCCCGCTTTCGTTGGTGATTGTCGCGTCGGCGATGCTGGTGGAGACGGTGGGCGTATCGTTGGGCGGCGCCACCGGCGTGGTGTGTTCACCCTTGGTCCGCACCCACTCGCTGGATTTCCCTTCGCGCTCGCTCATGTTGTTGCGGTGCCCGACCATCGAGCGAATGAACACGCCCGTCGCGACGCCGTTCTTGAGGCCCGTGATCGTGTAACTGGTCAACCCGGGATCCACCGAGACGCCGTCGTTTCGGCCCACCGCCCTGGGGTCGCGGGGATTGGCCCACACTCCGAACTCCTGGCTCCAGCGCAGCACGTGCCAGATATCGGAGTCCTCGACCCCGTCGCGGGAGGAGACGTTCCAGGTCACCGTCAGCGTGCCGTCCCCCGGCGCCACCCGGATGTTCCACGGCTCCGGCCCCTCCGGCGGCGGCGGCGGCTCGTCGTTGTCCACGATGGTCACCACGGCTGTGGCCGTGCCCTCCGGGTCCACCCCCCAGGCCGGTTCGCCCACGTGGGCGACGCGCACTGTGAAGCGTTCCTCGTCCTCCTCCACCGCCTCGTCGTCCACGGTGGGGATGATTATCCGGGCGCTCTGTTGACCCTCGGGCACCGTCAGCGTCGCGGCGAACTGCCCCACGTCCTCGGCGGTCGCCCCGCCGTCCGGGTAGTCGGCGGTCACCGTGAAGGACACGCCACCGGCGCCGGCCGGGGTGCCCAGGCTCAGGGTCAGCGTCGCTTCCTCGCCTTCCGTCACGCTGACCTGGGGGCTCAGCGTGTAGGTGCGCGGCGGCGGGTCGATGGCCACATGGTGGGTGGCCGACTGGGAGCCGTTGGTGACGCGGATGTAGACGTAGGTCCACTTCGAGGACGGGTTCAGCGCGATGGCCGGGGTGTAGCCGCCGTTGGGAAAGGACGCGAACGTGCCGGTGACGCCATAGACGTTCCCGATGGCCCATTCCAGCGTGCTGTTCGGATGCGCCGTCACCCGCAGCATGACGTGGGTCGTCGTCACCATGCCCTTCTCCGGGTCGGCGCTGGGGAACTGCCCGGGGATGTACGCCCGCAGCTGCACGCGCCTCTCGAACGTCCCCGGGATCGTGGACGGCTTGGGCCGCGCGAGACGCAGGTTGTTGAAGTTGTCCACCGGCTGCCCGCCGCGCATCTCGTCGTAATGCACGCGCACGGGGTGCAGGTCCGTGTGGGGCGCGGGCGCGCCGGGATCGACAACGTTCCTGCCCACCAGGCTTACCGAGACCGTGTCGCCGTCCGACCAGCTCAGGCCCGCGCCGTGCCAGGTCAGCCTCCATGCGTCCTCATTGCGATCGATCCCCCAGCTCTCAATGGCGTCCTTGAACTGGAACTGCTTGTCGCCCACGTCCAGTCGCAGCTGGTCCGGGTGCAGCGGTGGCGCTTTGTCCAGCAGGAGCTGGAGGTAGCCGTGGGCGACCCTCAGCGCCAGGACGTTGTACGCCCGCCCGCCGTAGGTGAAGGAGTTATCGGACGCGAGCTGGTCGGAGCACTGCTGCTGCCCGATGCAGCCGTCTCCAGCGAGGGGGCCCAGGTCCTTGACCGTCAGCGTGGACGCCCAGAGGTCGATTTCGGCGGGTGGGGGCGGCAGGGGCAAGCTCACCGTCAGACTCACCTCGATCGTGGCGCCGACCGCGAGCGCCGCCACTCCGGATTTCTCCCAGTATCCAAAGGACCCATATGGTCTGCTGTCTAATGAGGAGAGAGTGGCGTCAGTCATGCGGAACTGTGCGCTGCCGACGTGCAGCGTGAGATCCAACGGGATTGGCTTGTCGAGTCCAAACTGGAGCAGACCGCTGAGCCTCGGGTACAAGAACTTGACCTCATACTGTTCGCCGGCGTACATGAAGTTGCTGTCGGTTAGCGACCCGGCGAGGGCGAAGACCGGGTGTTCGTAAGAGTTAAAGCCCGCGTCGAAGTGCACTTGGGCCGCCGTCATTGTGGCGGACCAGACGGTGGTTCCGGGTGCCTGCGCGGAGGCGGGGGGTGCCTGCGCGGAGGCGGGCCGGGAGTCGTGTACGAAGAAGACCGCCAGCGCAACGAGAGCGACGGTCAGCAGGAGGAGCAGGGAGCGGAGGGAGGGGGCGCGTGTCATGCCGCGCTTCCCTGCCGGGGAGAGGTGGGGGCTAGAGCGGAGGTTCGGGGGGGGGGGGGGGGGGGGCGGGGCTGCGCCGCGGCTGCCCGGGGGGGGGGGGGGGGGGGGTAGGGGGGGGGTTGGGGGGGGGGGGTACGGGCATGGCTGCTTTGAGTAGGCGGCGCGGTGCGGACAGGGTCGCGGAGAATGCGTCGGG
>MPNA01000038.1 GCA_002238785.1 bacterium OM1 bin76
AGGATCAAACGGGCAGCGTTCGGGTTCCGGAACTTCGCCAACTACCGGATCCGAGCACTCCTATACGCCGGGAAGCCCAACTGGACCCTCCTTGCCACCATCACTCCCCCCTAATTTCCGAAGACCCGGTAAAGGGCCGGGTATGTGCTGTGACCATACCCGACGGATTCGATCCGTACAGCATTGTCGAAGTCGTGATCGACTCTGACCAGCATGAGGATGAGGTCGTTGCCCAGTTCTACAAGCGGTATGTCAATGATTACTTTGGCCTTGAAGGGGGACGAGTCAGCCTGTTCGGAGAAGTCAGAGAGGATCGGCCACACTTGCTGCGCCACGCGAAACACTGGGGCGAACTCCCAAGAAACAGCGGTTATACGTCGGAGCGCCGCACGCTAAAGGGATACGTTTACGACATAAAGATCGTCCATTCCGCATACGGTCTACCTGGAAAGGTAAACCTGGCCCTGCGGGACGAAACGTACTTCACTCAGGTCGAATGCTTCTTTGTGACCGATGAAGAGCGTGATCACCTCAAAGAGATCAACCCGGGCGACAAGGTACTGATCCATGGCAATGTCACCTTGCTAAACGGGCAGCCGATACTAATGGTTGAACCTAAACGAATTGAAAGGCCCATTGAAGACCCGGGTACGTAGGAGGCAACTTCGATCTACGTCGAGGTCGTGGTTCCCGCTCCATCAGAAGGACCACGGAGATGTATGGGAAACAGGCACACTACGACGAATCGGCATCCCCGGAAGGTCGGCCTCGCTAGGCATGGCACCCTTGACAACACCACAACATCGCTTAGACCGCTCCCAGAACCCGCGGATATCGTCGCCCAGCCAAGAAACACGAAACCCTCCACCGTAGCCTCCTACTCCGAAGCGTTCGCAAACCGTTCGTTTAGGGGGTCTTCGGAAATTAGGGGGGAGTGATGGTGGCAAGGAGGGTCCAGTTGGGTTTCCCGGCGTATAGGAGTGCTCGGATCCGGTAGTTGGCGAAGTTACGGAACCCGAACGCTGCTCGTTTGATTCGCTTGATCAGATTGTTCAAACCCTCGGTCGGTCCGTTGGTCACGGCCGAGTGGTGCCAGTTCGTGATCTGGGTGGCCCAACGAGCGATAGTGCGCCCGAGACTGTTCACCTCCGGTGGCAGTGACCGGTCCTGGAGATCCCCCGACAGCCGGTGGGTGAACTCCGAGGCCAGTTGCGCGTCTCCGATCTGGTAGATGTCCCGAATGCTCTCCTTGGCGTACCAGGCGTCACGTACCTCTCCATAGGGATCACCAGCCCGCAACAGCCCTTGGATGCGTTTCTCGCCACGAACATCGAGACGTTCAGACGCCATGACCAACAACCGCCTGATCCGATAAAGCGGATCACGTTTCCGCCCGCGGTGCACCGAGGGTCTCGTTCTGGACCCTGCGGCGCACCAGGTCAACACAGCGGTTCGCCAACCGGACCACATGGAACGGGTCGGCCACCTGACATGCGTGGGGCAGCACCCGGTCATAGGCCACCTGGTAGGGGCCTGACATGTCCAACACCGCCCACCGAATCGCCTCACACCACCCAGGGGGTTGGGAACGGAACCATGAGGCGGCGCTTTCAGCTGTTCTACCAGGCACAATGTCCAAGAGCTGACGGCCGCCCACGTCCACCACCGAGGTGCACCACTGCTTCTTTTTCCACTGGCCCTTGCGCCAGAACAGGGTCTCGTCCACCCCCACCGCTTCCACCTGTCCGAACCGCGAAACATCAGCTTCCAACAGCGCGTCTCCCCACCGGACAATCTCACGGTTCACCGTGTGCCAATCACATCCCAACTCTTCGGCCACCTCCGACACCGTGCGACCAAACCGACCCACCTGAGCAGTGGCCCAACGACCGGCGCGAGACGTCAACAGGGCCCGTTCCGGCGCCACCGACAGGTCCTGTTCGGCGAACGACCCCACCGCGCACGTCGGTCTGGGGCATACCCAGCGGCGTTTCCGCCACCGTAGCCGCACCGGCCGACCGAACGCCGGCAAATCCACCAAACGAACCAGGCGGTCGCCCTTGGACCACACCCTCCCACCACATTCCCCGCACACCGGGCGAGGTCCACGAGACCGGATCGTCACTCTCAACCGGTCACCCGACAGCTCCTCGATACCCACCAGATCAACCTCACCCAGCCCAACCAGCACCTCGCACATACGCCTACCATCAGTCTCCACAGGGTCCTCCTTTCGGATGTGAATTGAACTCAGCACCCGATTATGGAGGACCCTCCCTCACATTCGATGGATTCCCGACTCCCCCGAGATATCCGAAGAACCCGTTTAGGCTTGCGCGGTAGTCACCCAAACCAAGGGATCCCCACCCTTCGTACACTACAAGCATGGATCCACTAGAGCGAGTCGCGAAGCCATGCAACAGATGCAGACGCCTGACTGGCTTGGGCGTGAACTCGCCAACATGACTCGTGGAGCCCTCGATCGGCTGTCGAAGGAGCTGGCCGATCCCGCCGAAGTGCAGTTGCTTCAGCTCATACAGCACACCGAACGGCGCCTAGTGTGGGATCCCGGCAGCGCAGAGGTCTGCTAGCTATCGACAAGCTTCCGGAACGTGATAGAGAGCCGACCGTAATGCGTGGGACGAAGTGGACTGGTGTTTCTCTGGTCCGGTCGATGTGCGGACGCGGAGCGATGGCACCGATACGAACCTCAACATCGTCGCAACTGCCATCTGCCAGGAAGTTTGAGCCGTAATCTTGGCTAGGACCGACCGCTGCGGCCACAATAAAGGGACTAGCCGAAAGGACACACATGGCAACGGACCTCGGTGAACTGCAGAACAAACTGTGGGAGGCGGCGGACCAGTTGCGGGCCAACTCCGGGTTGAAGGCATCAGAGTACGCCTCGCCGGTGCTGGGGCTCATCTTCCTAAGGTACGCGGACGAGCGATTCGCCCAAGCTGCCACAGTCGTGGGCCCGGGATCTGATCGCCGTCCGACCGGGCCCGAAGACTACCAAGCTATCGGCGCGCTGTACCTGCCAGACAAGTCACGATTCGAAACGCTCCTCAACCTGCCCGAGGCTGCCGACATCGGCAAAGCAATCAACGAGGCCATGCAAGGCATCGAGGAATACAACCCCGACCTCAAAGGTACCCTGCCGAAGGGCTACTCCCGCATCCCCGATGACATCCTCGGAGAGCTCCTACGGCTCCTGCGGCCACTACCGGAGGTGATGGAGGGTGACGGGTTCGGGCTGATTTACGAGTACTTCCTCGGCAAGTTCGCCTTCGCCGAAGGCCACAGGGGCGGCGAATTCTTCACACCCACCTCGATCGTCCGGCTCATCGTCGAGATCCTCGAACCCTTCCACGGCAAAATCTACGACCCCGCTTGTGGCACCGGCGGGATGTTCGTCCAGTCCGCCCACTTCGTCGAACGCCACCGCCACGACCCCAGCCAGGAACTGTCGATCTACGGCCAAGAAAAGACCGGCGACACCGTTCGCCTCGCCAAGATGAACCTCGCGGTACACGGCCTCGGCGGCGACATCAGAGAAGGCAACACCTACTACGAGGACCTCCACGACTCGGTCGGCAAGTTCGATTACGTGATGGCCAACCCCCCGTTCAACGTCAACAAGATCGACAAGACCAAACTAGAAGACGACCCCCGGTTCCCGTTCGGCCTGCCTAAACCCGACAACGGCAACTACCTCTGGATCCAGACCTTCTACTCCGCGCTCAACAACACCGGCCGGGCCGGGTTCGTCATGGCCAACTCGGCGTCGGACGCGGGACACAGTGAACTCAACATTCGCCGCAAGCTCATCGAGGACCGAAACGTCGACGTGATCGTCGCCGTAGGTACGAATATGTTCTACACCGTCACCCTGCCCGTCACGCTCTGGTTCCTCGACCGCGGCAAGAAACACACCGAGCGGGCCGACCAAGTGCTCTTCATCGACGCCCGCAAGATCTACAACCAGATCGACCGAGCCCACCGCGACTGGACACCCCAACAAACCGAGTTTCTCGCCAACATCGTCCGCCTCTGGCGAGGCGAGAAGCCAGAACTCGACGCAGGAAGCGAGGAACTGGTCAGGGCCAGCTTCTCAAGAGACACATATGAGGATATCGCTGGCCTGTGCGCTGTCGCATCAGTCGAAGAGATCGAAGCCCAGGGATGGAGTCTCAACCCCGGACGCTACGTAGGTGTTTCTTATCAAGAGACGGATGACGCTCAGTTCCGTGAGGCATTTGGAGCCTTGGTGGAAGAACTCGGCGAACTTTCGGATACCGCTGAGGAGCTAGCCCTCAAGGTGATGAAAACAGCACGCGCAGTGTTGCATGACTAGTCGTTTCCCATGGCCGTGGCGGGAGCTAGGCGAAAGCCTCGTGTTCCATGGCAGTGGAGCAACACCAAAGGGCGGAAAGAAGGCGTACAAGAGTTCGGGAGTCCCACTAGTTCGATCAATGAATGTGCATGACCTGAGATTTGAGGGCAGCAATCTTGCCCATATTGACGAAAGTCAAGCTGCTGAGTTGGATCGAGTCACAATCAAGCGTGGAGATATCCTATTAAACATCACAGGTGCTTCCGTAGCACGTTGTTGCATCGCCCCTGAGCAAGTCGTGGGCGGGAGAGTTAACCAGCATGTGATGCTCCTTCGGGTTGACCCAGATAAGACGGACTCTGGATGGCTTGGCAGGGCTCTATCTGGACCCTACAAATCAAGCCTTCTTGCAATCGCAAGCTCTGGCGCGACGCGGGAGGCACTCACAAAAGCCGACGTGTCCAGCTTCTGCGTTTCGTTTCCACCAATCGAGTTTCAGCAGAGAACGGTTGCCCTTCTACAGCCCTTCGACGATTTGATTGAGAACAATCGGCGGCGGATTGAGATTCTGGAGGGGATGGCTCGGTTGTTGTTTCGGGAGTGGTTCGTGTATTTCCGGTACCCGGGGCATGAGGGTGTGGAGTTGGTGGACTCCGATCTCGGCCCGATACCAGGAGATTGGGATGTCCGTTCATTCTCGGAGCTTGCTGACTTCGTCAATGGCTTCGCTTTCAAGCCCAATCATTGGCTTGACGAAGGTTTGCCCATTGTGAAGATCAAGGAGCTCAAGGGTGGTGTCACTGCACAGACACCTCGGTACCACGGTGCGGATATCAAGAAGAAGTTCTTCATCGACGATGGAGCAGTGCTCTTTAGTTGGTCGGCTGATCTCAAAGCCTATGTATGGGCCTCTGGACCAGCGTTGCTAAACCAACATCTGTTTGTTGTCCAACCTCACGAGGTCTCGGATCTGTTCATGTTTCATTCTTTGAACAGTCGGATGTCTGACTTCCAGGCCAGGGCGCAGGGGACCACAATGAAACACATCAAACGCTCAGCACTCCGTGAGGTCAAGCTCGCCATTCCGCCCATCAAGCTTCGGACCGAGTTCGAGAGTGTGGCTAGGCCGATGCTTGATCTTCAGTTGAATCTAGCCCGGCAGACTCAGACGCTACGAGAAGCGCGTGACCTCCTGCTGCCTCGTCTTGTTTCGGGCGAGTTGGATGTGTCGGAGCTTGGTTTGGGGCTGGTGGGGGTGTGAGTCGGGTGGGTTTGACCGAGGATCAGTTGGTTGAGCAGCCGGCTCTGGAGCTGTTGTCGGGGTTGGGTTGGAGGGTGGCGTCGGGGTTTGAGGAGGTTTTGGGGTCGGGGGGTACGCTGGGTCGCGATTCTCAGTCGGAGCCGGTGCTTGGTTATCGGCTTCGGGATTCGTTGCGTGTTTTGAATCCTGGTGTTCCTGTTGCGGTGTTGGATGAGGCTGTGGAGCGGTTGGTTGGGGATCGGTCGGCGATGGGCCGGGTTCGGGCTAATCGTGAGGTTCATGATTTGCTTCGCGGGGGGGCGAGGGTCGAGACGGTGGGTAGCGATGGGGTGCGGCGGACGGTGACGGTCCGGTTTGTGGACTGGGACGATGCTGAGGCGAACGATTGGTTGGCGGTGTCGCAGTTTTGGATCGTTGGTGACATGTATAGGCGGCGGGCCGATGTGGTGTTGTTCGTGAACGGTATCCCGCTGGTGTTGGTTGAGTTGAAGGTGTCGCACAAGAACGTCCGCGACGCATACGACGGAAATCTCTGTGACTATCGGGACACTGTCGGGCATTTGTTCTGGTTCAACGGGTTTGTTGTGCTCTCGAATGGGGCTGACAGTCGGGTTGGTGCGACTTTTGCTCCGTGGGGGCATTTCGCCGATTGGAAGAGGATCAACTCGGAGGGTGAGCAGGGTGTGGTGTCGTTGGAGACTGTCCTGCGTGGCACGTGTGAGCCGCGTCGGTTGTTGGATCTGGTGGAGAATTTCACGGCTTTCACGGAGCGTCCGGGTGGTTTGGTGAAGGTGTTCGCTAAGAACCATCAGTTCCTTGGTGTGAACAATGCGCTGGCGGCGTTGCGGGAGTTGCAGGAGCGTGAGGGCCGGTTGGGGGTGTTCTGGCATACGCAGGGGTCGGGCAAGTCGCTGTCGATGTTGTGGTTCACGCAGAAGGTGTTGCGTAAGGATCCGGGCAATTGGACTTTCGTGTTGGTGACCGACCGCAAAGAATTGGACGAGCAGCTTTACGAGGAGTTCGCTGACTCGGGGGTGATCACCTCGGGGCGGCAAGTCCACGCGCGGAGTTCGGCGCATTTGCGTGAGTTGTTGGGTGAGGACCATCGGTATGTGTTCACGTTGATCCACAAGTTCATCCCACCGGAGCGGGGCCAACCGATGCCGGTTTTGTCTGAGCGGGACGACATTGTGGTTATCACCGACGAGGCCCACCGTTCGCAGTACGACACGCTGGCCGCCAACATGCGCCTGGCGTTGCCGAACGCGTCGTTTCTGGGGTTTACCGGCACACCGTTGATCGCTGGTGAGGAGGAGCAAACCCGGCGGGTGTTCGGCGATTACGTGTCGATCTACAACTTCCGGGATTCCATCACCGACGGGGCCACTGTCCCGCTTTATTACGAGAACCGTATCCCTGAGCTGCAGTTGACCAATGACGACTTCGATGACGAACTTGAGGATTTGCTCGAAGAGGCCGAGTTGGACGAGGCTCAGGAGAAGGCGGTGGCGCGTCGTTTCTCCAAGCAGTACCAGCTGATCACCCGACCCCGGCGGCTGGCCGAGATCGCCGAGGACCTGGTCCACCATTTCGTCAACCGGGGATTTCGGGGCAAGGCCATGTATGTGGCGATCGACAAGGCCACTGCGGTGCGCATGTACGACTTGGTCGAAGCTGAATGGGCCCGTTACTTGGCCGATCTCGAAGATCGGCTGGTGAACACACCCGAGTTGGAACGTCCGCATCTCGAGTCGCTTGTCGAGTTCATGCGGGGCACCAACATGGCGGTGGTGGTGTCCCAATCGCAGAACGAGGTGGCAGAGATGGCTGCTGCGGGGTTGGACATCGCTAAGCACCGCAAGCGGATGCTCGCCGAGGATCTCGACTCCAGGTTCAAGGACCCCGACGACCCGTTCCGGCTGGTGTTCGTGTGCGCCATGTGGCTCACCGGGTTCGATTCGCCGTCGACGTCGACGGTGTATCTCGACAAGCCGATGCGGAACCACACGCTGATGCAGACCATCGCTAGGGCCAACCGGGTGTTCCCCGACAAGGACAACGGTCTTATCGTTGACTACGTCGGTGTGTTCCGGAACCTGGAGAAGGCGCTTGCCATTTATGGCGCTGACCGCACCGGGTCGGCTGTGGACTTGCCGATCCGACCCAAGGGCGACCTGGTAGCCGAGTTGGCCGCGGCGTTGAGCGATGTTGCTGATTTCTGCGATGCGAACGACATCGATCTCGATGACATGGAAACAGCACAGGGGTTCGAGTTCATCGCTTTGCAGAAGGCCGCTGTGGAAGCGCTGCTGGTCGACCAACAGACCCGCCGCCGGTATGGGTCGCTCGCCCGGCGGGTCCGCAAGACGTTCAAGGCGCTGCTACCTGATCCCGAGGCGATGGCGGTCACCCACCGGGTGGCGGTGATCCGCTCCATCGCATCGAAGATCGAATCGGCGTCCGAATCACCCGACATCCGCAATGTGATGGACTCGGTGTCGGAGCTGTTGGACCGGTCGGTCGGGGCGAGGGAATACATTATCCGCAGCGCTGGCGGGTTCCATCCACTGATCGACCTCAACCAACTCAACTTCGAACAACTCGCCCTGCGATTCGCCGCCAACAAACGCACCGCCGCCAACGCCATCCAAAAGGACCTCAAGAAACGGCTCGACGAAGCAGTACGCAAGAACCCGACCCGGCTAGACCTAGCCGAACGTTTCCGCCAACTCATCGACGAGTACAACGCCGGCACCCACAACCTCGAGGAGTTCCTCCGCCGGCTCAAAGCCATCAACGACGAACTGACCAACGAAGAGCAACGCGCCGTTCGAGAAGACGCCACCGAAGCAGAACTGGCCGTGTTCGACCTGCTCACCAAACCGCAGCCGGAACTGACCGAGAGCGAAGCAAAAACGGTTAAGGCCGCTGCGAAGAAACTACTGAAACACGTCGAGGAAAAACTCGTTCTCGACTGGAAACGCCGCCAACAAACCCGCTCAGCCGTCCGGGTCGCAGTCGGCACCGTCCTCGACGATGAACTACCCGACGTCTACCACCCCCAACTCTTCGACCAGAAAGTCGACGCGATCTTCGAACACATCTACGCCAGCTATTTCAACAACGGCCAAAGCGTCTACGACACACCCGACACTCACACCACCACGGGCACGGCAGTCGCGACACTGCCGACCACCCCCGAACAAGTCACAGACGACCTCCTAACCCAAGTCCGCACCGACCCCGAACTGTTCGCCCGCCTCATGGAAACACTCTTCGGCGCCAACGCCACCTGGGCAAGCTCAACCCAAGAACTCCTCGCCAACGACGAAACCCGCGCGGTCGAGTACAAACAGACCGCCCGATGGAACGTCCGGGAACAGCGCAGAGACAAAAGAATGGAACAGGCTGTCGTCAAAACCGTCGCCGGCCTGCTCAACGACCGCGGCGGAACCCTGCTGATCGGCGTCACCGACAGCCACGAACCGGTCGGCCTCCACGACGACTACGCCCAAGTCAAACCCCCCAACGCCGACGGCTACGTGAACTGGCTCGACACCCTCTTCGAAAACCACCTAGGACACGCCGGCGCCAACCGCCTCGACATCCGCATCGACCGCATCAACAACCACGACATCTGCCGCATCGACATCCCCGCCAGCTCCCGCCCCACATGGGTCAAGAACAACAAAGGTACCAACGCCCTCTACCAACGCCGCAACAACTCCACCCGACAAGTACCAGCCGACGAGATCAAAACCTTCATAACCGAACGATTCGGACAGCAAGAACCAGGCGCACCGTCGTGAAACCCGCGTTGAAGCCGGAACCTATTCCCAGCCCGCTTCTGCTTGCTGAAAAGACACGATCATCTCACCCGAGACAGGACAGAAACGCCTGAACCGGCTATTCGATGATCACCCACGGGTGCGGATCGCCTGGGACGCTCTCCAAGAGCTGTACGGCCTAAGAGGGTG
Source organism: bacterium OM1 bin76 (assembly GCA_002238785.1). Taxonomy (GTDB): domain Bacteria; phylum Actinomycetota; class Acidimicrobiia; order Spongiisociales; family ZC4RG35; genus Bin76. The sequence goes on from MPNA01000038.1 coordinate 9,575, forward strand.
CGCGGGTAGGGAAATCCCGATTGCCGCCCTCCAGCACTCTGAACCCGGCCTGTTTCACAAAATGCCTGGTCAACATCATGAACACGGGCAACCTCCAAGAGAACATTTCCGCAGGTCAGCACCTACCCGCGCGGCCTCTAAATGAGGCCGATAACCTCCAAGGCGCCCTCCAAGCGTTGGAACGGTTCGCCAACCTGTACGAAACCGGCCAGATACCCGAGTACCACGACACTGTCACCACCGTCCTAAACTGGTCAGATGAGATCCTCAACTGGCACCACGCCCGACGATCCAACGGGCCCCTCGAAGGCATCAACAACCTCATCCAGACCCTCCGCAGAACCGCACACGGGTTCACCAACCTCCACAACTACGCCGCCCGAGCACTCCTCCTAACATGAACCCCACCACCAACCAGCCAGACCACAATCCCAACAAAACGCGCAGAGCCACCTTGTACCAGGTTTTTCAGCCCTCCCGACTCAGAGTTCGTCAGCTCTGACCCCGCCAATCTAAGGACCTCGCACCCTTCATCCTCTAGCATAGGCCTATGGATATAACGCTCTCAGAACCTCCCCCAAATCTGCGCCCGCACCTCGACGAGATTGCAGAGCGTCTATATACAGGTCATGCTGCGGTGATGGTAGGTGCGGGATTTAGCAAAAACGCTGTGTGCCCAGCCCAACACTCTCGAGGCTTCCCTGACTGGGCTGGATTGGGAGACTCTCTATACAAGAGATTGCGTGGTAAAGAGCCAGCCCCTAGTGAGCGGTACATGAGCATACCACAACTGGCGCAGGAAGTAGAGGCTACGATCGGACGCCCTGCCTTGGATCAGCTTCTTCGAGTGGCAATACCCGATAGGGAATGTAGCCCATCCTTGTTGCATAAGAAATTGGTAGAGTTGCCGTGGATAGACATCTTTACCACTAACTACGACACCCTGTTGGAACGAGCTAGTAGTTCTATTGTGACGCAGAAATACGATATAGTAGTAACCCAAGAAGATTTAGTCTACTCCAAAAGCCCGCGCATCATAAAACTACATGGTAGTTTCTCTTCTAATCGACCTTTCATTATTACGGATGAAGATTATCGGCGTTATCCTACAGACTTTGCGCCCTTTGTTAATACTGTTCAACAACGGTTGATAGAGAGCACCCTATGCTTGATAGGGTTTTCAGGCAATGACCCCAACTTCGTAAAATGGATAGGATGGATCCAAGATACCCTGGGCACACATGGATCGGCCAAAATGTACCTCATTGCTATGACATTGTCACCTTCCGAAAGGAGAATGCTTGAGCAACGGAACATTGTCGTTGTTGATTTGTCCACATATTCAGGTATAGGGGACAAAGATCACTATGAGGCTATGAGGCGTTTCATTGACTATCTTGGTCAAAAGAAGACAGACCATGACAACCTCAATTGGCCACGTGCCAGCGACCATGACACAGCCACCCCCAGCTGTCCAGACCCATCCGACTCCACTGTCGTTCAAGAGATTTCCGCTCTCACTGGGCGCTGGAGAAGGCAACGCAGGACTTATCCGGGATGGGTGATTCTCCCAAAGGATCGGCGTGATTATCTCTGGGCCGACACTCAAGAGGGTGTTCGTCTCTTCCCACCAAAGGAACCTTTACCTCCTTATCTCGACTTAGAGTTCTCTTTCGAACTAGTGTGGCGCCTTGAGAAAGGTCTTCACCCTCTTTACACGGGAGATCTCCCCTTTCTCGAAACCACGGTTGATCGGTACCTTGAGCAGCCTCAAGACAGCAGTGGTACGGAGGGTGGCGATCCACCGCGAATGGCCACCGCTTCCGGGGCGAAAGATCTCAACATACGTGAGATGGCCGACCACCTACTATTGGCCCTGCTGCGGACATACCGGGAAGAGGGTCGACTCGAGGATTGGGCCCGAGTGGCCCAAAGAATTGAGGTTGCCCTTCCCAGAATGGCATCTCGGTATCGCGCGCGATTCTATTATGAACGTGCTTTATCTGCACTGTATGAATTGAATCTGAAGAATCTTCAACAATACTTGGAAGCCTGGCCGGTTGACACCACGCTCCCATTTTGGGAAGCTAAACGCGCCGGTATTCTTGCCTACATTGGTCAAGCAACAGAAGCGGAGCGAATCCTTGAGGAGTCCTTGGCTGCAATCCGGACCCGGTCCAACTTAAGGCCAGTAACAACGGATTACTCTCTATCCTCTCAGGAATCGTATGTGATGGTGTTGCTCAGTTACGTTAAGCAAACTATTCGTGATCAGAGCCTTCCGCGTTCCGAGAATCGAGATTTGCTGCAACACCTTACCGAACGATGGCAGGTCCTTAGGCAACACAAATGCGACCCATGGAAAGAACTCAATACCTTCCAGCAGGCTCTTGCCATACCGCCGCCTAAGCACTCATCCAAATCAGAACGCCCTGGATTTGACATAGGCCATGTAAAGAGGTCCTACTCGATGGGACCCCCTCAAGGTGTTCTGGTCGCCTACCGATACCTGCGATTTCGCGAAGATGCAGGTCTGCCACTTCTGCTCCACACAAAAACCACGATTCGTGCTGCTTCGCGTATCGTATCTTCAGACCCCTATTGGGCAACAGCTAGTTTCATACAGACTGGGATGCCATCGGAAACGCATCAAGTCTTTGACCGAGAGATGCTTGCCAGGTTTGACACGTCCTACGTAGACAGTTTGATAGACCGCTATCTGGATGCACTTGAGGTGGCCGCCCAGGCTCAGGTCAGTGGCGGTCGGTTATGGAGTAGCAAATTTGATGCTCTACTAACCAAGGTGATTCCAGAAGTGCTGTCGCGTCTCTGCTCCAAGGCCTCCGACGAGGCCAAGCATCGACTGATCGATTGTTTAGTAGAAATACATAAGTCAAGGACTACATCCACCTTCTCTGGTGTAGCTAATCTGACCAAACGGCTATTAGCCACGTTCAGTAGCAGACAACGTGCAGGTTTGATTCCTCGCCTCTTGGAGATTCCCAATCCAGGTAAACTTCAGCCGGTGGAGGACAAAGAATTCCTAAACCCTTTCGCGTTCCTCTCAATACACGAAGAATGGGTGGTCGAGTTCCCAACCATACGACGTGATCGACTAAGCGCTCTCATTGCAGAATCGTCCTCTCAAGAGCCTTCTACCAGGCGCTGGGCAGTTACGACCCTTGTAACGCTGCACCACTTAGGCATGCTTGAGGTTGGGGAGGAAGAGCAATTCGCTATAGCACTGTGGAGGCATTTGGATGATGACGGACTTCCAGCAGAGACAGGTTATCGCCGCTTTTCCTTCCTTACGTTGCCACACCCTCCATGGGCCGATCCAGCCTCAGCATTCAAGCGATATGTAAGAAGAGCTCAATTCTATAAACCGAATAGCAGTGGCTTTACGCATCGTGGGGAGAGTTCCTTGTGCCGGGACATTCAAGGGGCTGCTGGACGTATGACGTGGTCGGATGCCGAGGTTCAGGATGTCATAGGTCGGCTCCATGACTGGTGGGAAGCAGACAAGCACAAACTTCAAGATGACGAAAATGTAGGGTTCTTGTCCATATCGGCAGAATATCGCGCCAGGTTTCTTGATCTCATCAAGGCACTCGTAGCCATCGTAGACCCTCCGTTTGTGGCAGCAAAAGGAAGTGTTACAAGACAACGCCTGGAACACCTCGTACAGGACGTGGCCCGCCGGGGATTGCCTGTACTGCACCTCCGGAACGGACTCCTTCACATCTTCCCTGAATGGAGAAGCACAACGGCCTTGTTTACCAAAGAGGCTATGGCGGCTTCCTCCAAAGACACGGTTGAAGATGCCCTGCGAACTCTAAGGGCTTTGTCACACAGTACGTGCTCGGAGGACTCACCGAGGAAGGATGAGTTGATTGACCTCCTGACAGTGGCCGCGGAGATACTCTACTGGCGAAGGGAAACTGCCCTTGGGTCGGCTATCTACGCTGTAGCCGACGTCATTAGCAAGCATCCGTGGGTGTTGACAGGCGATATTGAAATGGTCCTGTTGAGTGGGTTGCGATTTGTCAAAGAAGAGACGGCTATTGCACCGGGAGGAGATGGCAAAGATGCTGTGGCACAGCAGGGCCTAGATGTATCTACCAAGCTCATGATCCGGGAGCCATCGGCACACTTGGCTTTTACCATTAACAATGTATACAAGGCGAGAGACACGGATATCCCCGACGTCATAAGGGAATGGGAGGCAATTTGTCAATCTGAAGAAGAGTATGCTGAAATCCGAAACCAGTGGATTGCGTGAGCGGGAAGTGCGAGAGTTGGTGGCTTTCCTAGAGAGGGTGTTCCGCCCGAAGAACAACTACATTACAACTGCCCGCGCGGTGGCTTTCGCTTTGGTTGCCTTCATCTCTTTCGAGATGACAAAGCCCCCAACCCCTGTCCAGGCCATAATACTCGTCGGGGCTTTCTTGAATGGCAGCATTCTAGTCGCCAATCTGATTCGACGGTGGAGGGAGAGGGACCGGCGTTTGTTGAGGGAAGCAATCAGTCTCCTTGAGGATGTAGTGGTCGCTTTCGACATGCATAGTGTGCCGCGTATTACACTCCCAGCCCGAGTTGCGATAGCTAAAGCAAGATCCAAACTGGCTGAGGTTAACAAGGCCCATTCATTGTCTTTGAACATTCCAGTTATGCCTCTCGCGAACCGCGACGACAGCGACTGGGCGGTGTGGATGGTGCAAGTGCCCAAGTTGATCGAGCAATGCCACAATCGCATAGTTGACCTGACGGTGGATACAGTACCCTGGTGGAAGAAGACTTGGGATCTGTTCAGGGGTCATAGGACCTCCTCCTGATTCTGTTATTTACCGCAACTCAGGGCCTGTTGTGGACCGTTACGTACACGATTCTCAATCACTGAAGAAGATCGGCGCGCTCATCCTCCGGCCCGAGTTTGGCGGGTCAGGGGGTTTGGTGGGGGTCATTGGTGTGTTGACCTGGGGTTTTGTGTTGTGAGGTGCTGTTCCGGCACGATATTGTAGGGGCGACAGGTTGTTGGTGGTTCGGGGATCGTGGTGCTATTATTGTGGGGTATGTTCGTTAAGACGACCCGCCGTAGGAGGGGCGACAAGGTGTACGAGTACCTGTCGTTGGTGGAAACGGTTCGCAAGGGGTCGAAGATCGGCCATCGGACCCTGTTGCGCTTGGGAGAAGTCACTGCTTTACGCGAATCGGGACAACTGGGACGGATCATCGCCGCTTTGGAACGTCACCTCCACAAACAACGCGTCGACATTGACAGCTTGGCCGCCGAGGGAGCACCCGCGGTAGGAGCAGTAGCCGCAGCAGCCGAGGTATGGAAACAACTGGATCTCGGGGGGTTCTTCACAAAAGTGGGCGCGGAACGCCGTGCCGAGGTTTTGGAACATGCGGTGTTCGCGATGGTGGCCAACCGGCTGGTAGCCCCGTGTTCGAAACGTGGGCTGCCCGAATGGACAGAACATGACGTGGTCATGCCTTCTGGGTGGTCAGCGCCGTCTTTGGACCAGTACTACCGGGCCCTGGACGCCGTGGCCGATGTCAAAGAAAGAGACCGAGGAGCACCTTTACCGGCGGTTGTGCAATTTGACCAACCTGAACCTACGTTTGGTGTGCTATGACCTGACGTCCACCTATTTCGAGGGTTCCAACCGACCCTCCGACGGGTTCCCGTCCAGGGTGTTCGGGTATTCGCGGGATCATCGCTCGGACAGGCCCCAGATAGTGATCGGTCTGTTGTGCACCACAGACGGGATCCCAATAGCCCATCATGTGTTCGCGGGGAACACCAACGACGCGTCCACCCTGCCGGGGGTTTTGGAAGACCTGGCGGGACGGTTCGCGGTGGGTCGGATCTGTGTGGTTTCCGACCGGGGTCTCATATCAGCATCTAACCTGGAAACGGTCACCAAAGCGGGGTTTGATCACCTGTTGGCAACCAGACTCCGCCGCGATCCGATCACCGCCCAAGCCCTAGCGGCTATCGGCCAAAGCACCGTGTGGGTTGAGATACCTGAACACGGTTGCAGAGCCGCGGATGTCACCCTCTCCGACGGGACCCGCACAGTGGTGGTCGAGTCCGACGCTCGTGCCCGTCGGGACACCCAACGCACCACCGAACTAATCGCCGCTGCCGAAACCGGGTTGTTGGCGTTGGAACATCGCGTCCGCTCGGGCAGGCTGAAAGACCCGGCCAAGATCGGGAGAGCCGCCCAACGAATCCTCGGTGTCGGGCGGGTGGGGCGACTGTTCGACCTCGAGATCGGACCAGGCCGGTTTCTCTACCACTACAACGAAGAAGCCCAGGCATATGAGAAGATGTTGGCGGATCGTTATGTGCTGACCACCAGTCTCACACCCGCACAAGCCGACACTGCAGAAGTGGTGGGCGCCTATCGGCAGTTGCAAACCGTTGAAACCCGCTTTCGGGTGCTCAAAGACTTCCTACGACTGCGGCCGGTGCGGCACTGGACCGAGAAACGAGTCCGCGGTCACGTAGCGGTCTGTGTGTACGCTGCTTTGATGGAGACGCTCATCACCCAGGCTCTCACCGCAGCCGACATTCGCGATCCCGACCTCGAACAGCAACACCTCACCGCTGCACGGGCCCTCCAACAACTCCACCGTGTCCGCCGCGTGGAGTTGACCACCGACAACCATCGGATCACGGTTACCACCCGACGCACTCCCCTACAAACCCGGGCACTCGCCGCTATCGGAGTCGACACCCGCACCTGGGACAAAGCCACCATCACCTAACCCCCACATCGGCCTCAAACACCGAATGTAGTGGAAACACCTTCTTCGCGTATGCCTCCTGACCAGGTAAAACACCAAACCACCCGCCAAACTCGGGTCAGACCGCGTCTGGACCCACCTCCAACCACCAAAACCAAGCCCCCAATTTGATTATGAGAATATAACGGGTGCCCTTTGAGGCTCTCAGGTATGTCTGCTGGTGGCGGTGTCGTGACCCACGATTTGACTGAAACCTGTTTGGTGTCTTTCCTATGATCTGCCCGACACCGGCCGCCAGCAGCAGCCCTGGCGTACCGCCCTGGCCTGCTCAGAAGCCTGTCCACCCCAGAAGGCGTGTGACTCATCACAGCTCTGCCGTTTCGCGGATCGCCCCTCCTGTGGCCAGACCGAAATTGCAAGCATGAGAAAGAAAAGATGGCTGTGCTTGTTCAACGGTGGAACATGTGATCGGGATCGATCCGGATCGTAACTGGATCACCGCGTCGGGTCGAAACAACGAAGAAGAAGACGCTGCCAGAGAATGAACTTCTCGATGGCGGATTTGATAGGCATTGCGGAGTAGAACAGTGGGCATACATCATGAGCGTTTCCTAAGAATGTGGTTCAGGCCCCTCGCTGACATCTTGGTAGATCCCTGTGAAGGTTGTACTCGGAGGCGAGATCGGCGGACTGCTATCCAGTCGCAGAATAGATGGCCTCACCTTGGAGCAATTGAAACGCGACATGCTCCGAAAGGCACTGTTTGTCCGAGCAGTCCAAAGAAGAGCTGCCTTGCAATCATCAACCTGTGGGCGTTGACGGATTGTCATTGGTGGACGGTCCGCACAACACTTATGAGAAGGCATCCGCCCATCTCTCTACACCAGGTTGCTAGCAAATCGCTTCTGGGATAGCCTCCCTCAACCCCTCTTACCAGGTGGCCGCTGGCCTGTTCTGCTATCTGCCGTGAGGCGCCCGATCCCTGCGGCCCAAGAACTGGAAACTGGGACACACTCCGTCCTGATTCTCTCTGAACAGCTTCGAGATGGTGGTATCTGACCGGGGCTTGCAAGTTGGAGAGGGGAAGATCAGACCACTCCCTCGGCGCGCGGGTGGGTGTCCTCCAACGCCGTCAGGGCCGGTGTCGAGAGCGGACGCGCTGGTGCCGACCCGTTTTCGAACCCTCGCCGGGAATCGTCCAGAATTCGATCATCAAGGTCAATCTTGGTCCATCTGGCGAAACCGGGTTTCACCGCTTCGAGTGGCTGTCAAAGGGTAAGGAACCGGATGCGAGGATGGTTGATCGGTGGCCGGGGGAGGCTTCATTGGCAGAAAGCCGCAGAAACGGCAGGGGTATCAAAAGTGGTAACCAGTTAGACTATCTGCCCTCTGACCTGGGTAAACATACCCTAATACAGCTCCGGGGGTGGGACTCGAACCCACAACCTTCGGGTTAACAGCCCGCCGCTCTGCCGAATTGAGCTACCCCGGAAAGGGAAGGTTGGGAAAGCCGGAGATGAACCGGTTCGCCCAGGCAATTGTAGACGAGGCGGGCGGTCTCGTATTCCTCTTTGTCTCCGGTGGTCCGGGGGGCTGGGAAAAAGGGCCGCACAGGTCTTCGCGGAGACATAACATCGGCTTGGCGATGAAACGTAGATACATGGTGCTGGGTCTGGTTGTGGCGCTAATGGCGTCTTCCTGCGGCTCTGATGATGAGCCGGATTCGACGCCGGCGGCCGTACCGGACAAATTGCATTGGATCACTCCCGACGAGTTGACCGACACGCTCTCTTCGGGCGGGGCGGCGGTGGTGAACTTCTGGGCCTCGTGGTGCGGGCCGTGCCGCGCCGAAGCCCCCGTGTTGCGAAAGGCTCATGAGGAATATGGAGACCAGGTGCGGTTCATCGGAGTGGCAGTGGATGACACGGCTGGGGATGCCTTCGACTTCATGGAGTCCTATGGGATTTCCTTCCAAAACTATCTGGGAGACGGCAGCGCCATGCGGGAGCATTACGGCGCATTTGGAATTCCGTTCACCGTGTTCACAGATACGGCAGGTGACATTCTCAACGTTCATCGGGGAATAATCGATGAGGGCATTCTGAATCTGTGGACTGACGAACTATCCCGCTTGGGTTGACGTCGGGAGAGTCCGTACGGAAGCGGCCCTCCCTCTGCCCCGATACTCTGAGGAATCCAAGGATGAGACGCCTACCACCCGATGCGCTGCCATGGAGGACCTGAAGTGGATGTGACCCTGCTATCGCGCGCCGTGGGGGCGATGCTGGCGGCCGCCCTGGTGCTGTGGCTGTCGAAGCGCCATGCACCGCCGGGTTCTTCCCAGCCCTTCAGCGACCTGCTCGGCGCAGTCCTGGTTGGGATGGCGGTGGGCAGGCTTTTCTTTCTCTTGGAGGAGGGAATCGACCTGCTTGCTCGTCCGATGGAGTTGTTCTTCATCCGAGGTGGGATTGCTCCGGTCCCTGCTGCGATCGGCGCCATCGGGTTTCTGGCATGGACCTGCAGATCTGACCTGTTGAGTCGTCTGGACCATCTGGCCCCGGCGGTCCTGGCCGGATTGGCGGTATGGGAAGCGGGGTGTTGGTGGCAGGGTTCCTGCCTGGGGTCCCCCTCGGCCCTATGGTGGGCGATGCCACTGCCGGGAAGCGACCTGCCCCGGCACCCCGTTGGCATGTACGCCTCGATCCTGCTGGCGTTGGGGGCCGTGTGGTTGTGGCGGAAGCCCATACGGTGGAGGGGAGCCAGTGCCGCGGCAGGGCTGGGATGGGCCTCGGCTGTCCGGCTGGTGACACCGCTGTGGTCGGTGGGGCAGTTGTCCCACTGGACGTGGTGGTACCTGGTCGGGTCGGTGGTGGGAGCAGTTGGTGTCTTGACGGCATGGCGTAGATCAGAACAGCCCATCTGAGATCCCAACGCCGATAGTTGACTTCCAGCCGGTACCGGGCACCGGTCCTCACCGTCTGCTGTTGCTGCGAATCCATTCGTCGGGGCATTGTGGCCGGCCCTCCGGAAGGACCACCGTACGCCGGGAACGGCAAAAACAGCCTTGGGCTGGGAAAACCCGGCACTCTCGGGATCCCACCGTATCAAGCAGTTCTCGCATATTGAGAGGAGATAACAACTGTACGCGATGGATGCGCGGTGGCGGCAGGCCTTTTTTTGAGGGGAGGCGTGGGTCCGCTGCGGTATCTGAACAAGGAGCGGGAACATGAAGGCAACTGTGGAACGTCACCGGCTGAACGGCGCTCTGCGAAGGATTTCCACCGCGGCCGGTTCGACAGTTCCCTTGGTGATTACAGCCTCATCAGGGACGGTCGAGTTGGTGGCGGTTGGAAGGAAGGTGATGTTCATCGCCGAGGTCGAAGCCGCGGTGGATGAGGACGGCGCCGCCGAGGTCATGGTCAGGCAGATCATGTCGGTGGTGAAATCCCTGCCTGCCGGAGCGGTGGCCATGGAGTCGGTGGAAGGGGGGATTGCCTTTACCGGCGGGGGGTCCACGGTTGTCCTCGCCGAGCAGGATGAACTCTGTGGTGCCGAATGGCCTGAACCCCAAGGCACAGGACAACCTGTTGAGGGGGAGTTGCTGAGGTCATCCCTTGGTGGGGTCATTCCGGCTGCGGCAACCGACAACCACCCCATATTCGGCTCGGTGAGATTCGATGAAACGGACGGAGTCATGCGGTTGGTTGCCTCCGATACATTCCGACTGGCGGTCCGTGACTTGTCGGGAACGCCGGCACCGGGGGTGTTCTCATTGAATGTCCGGGTGCTCAAGAGGATGCTTCGGGCGTTCGGAAAGGCACCTGCCTACCGGGTGTGGACTGAGGACGGCTACATGTGGTTCGAGGTGGAGAAGATGGGCAAGATGGGGATCGTCCATGACAGCTCTGACTACCCGCGGTACCGAGGTTGGTCCCCTCCCTGGGAAGGCCGGGTGGTATGCGCTCGGGGACCTCTCGCAGACCTGGCAAATCGAGTGGTGGCCCTCGACCGAAAGTCCCCGGCACCGGCCAAATTGGTCTTCTCGACCTCTGGGATCGAGTTTGTGGCCAAGTCGCCGTTGGGCATGGTGAGCGGAACCATGGAAGCCGAACATGCGGCCTTGTCGGAGGAGGTGACTCTCCGGTTCAATTCAATGTTCCTGGCAGACGCGCTCGCCAATCTGATCTCCGACCGGGTGGAGATCAGGTTTGCAGAGGACCCCCTCGCCCGACCCAAGCCGGTCCGGATGGCCGACCCGAACTGCGAGGAAGCCTGGAATCTGGTGATGCCGATGCGTGCCGGTTGAGCGGGCAACTCCGGGTGGGACAGCGCTGCCATTAATCTTGTCAGGGAGGCGCCACCCGGGCCCGCCGGTCAAACCGGGTGGAACGGATCGCGTCGAGAGTCCCACAGGTAGGTATTGATATCGGAACCGAGCAGATGTTCCCGAAGTTCCCTGAGCGGAGGTTCTCCGTCATCTACGCTGATCCACCCTGGGATTACCGGGGACAACTGCAGCACGCCGGGGTGGGATCCGGCGACACCGGCGGCGCGGCCCGTCACTATCCCACCGTGAGACTATCCGATCTGAAGAAACTGAAGGTGGCTTCCATTGCCGATGACGACTGCCTGCTGTTCATGTGGGCCACCAATCCCCACCTCGACCAAGCTGTGGAACTGGGAAAAGCTTGGGGGTTCAAGTGGGCGACGGTCGCCTTCGTGTGGGATAAGGTAAGAGTCAACCCGGGGTTCTACACCCTCAGCCAATGTGAACTCTGCCTGGTATTCAAAAGGGGCCGGATTCCAATGCCTCGGGGGGCGAGAAATGTCCGCCAGATGGTGCGTAGCGAACGAGGTCCGCACTCGCAAAAACCCGAAGAAGTCCGCAGAAGGATCGAAGAGATGTTCCCTTCGCAGAGCAAGATAGAGTTGTTTGCCCGCACCAAATCCGCAGGGTGGAGTAGTTGGGGACTGGAGATCACGGATCTGTAGGACTGTTGATTGCTGCTGTTCCCGGCTCACCAAGAAAACCCCCATCCCTGCAGGGCGAAACGCAGATCTGGTGTTACTCTCCGACGCGACAGGTTAGGTCCCTTCTAGCCGACGAGAGACGAGGCAGCCGGCGAGAGGAGAGAAGAATGAACGGGACGTATTCCTCAGTGAACCCGCCGAACTACACAGCTAAGGGCAGGCTGGAGCGGAGGTATTACGAGCGAGAGTTACGCAGACTGCAGGAAGAATTGGCGATGCTTCAAAGATGGATCGTCAACCGGGGACTCAAGGTGCTGGTGATATGCGAGGGTCGGGACGCGGCTGGCAAGGGGGGAGTGATCAAGCGGATCGTCGAGCGGCTGAATCCCCGCGTTTGCCGGGTGGTGGCGCTCGGGGTGCCCACCGAACGCGAGAAGACCCAGTGGTATTTCCAGAGGTATGTGACTCACCTGCCTGCGGCGGGGGAGATGGTGCTCTTCGACCGCAGTTGGTACAACCGAGCCGGGGTGGAGCGGGTGATGGGATTCTGCACCGAGCAGGATTACCAAGAGTTCCTGGTGTCCTGCCCTCAGTTCGAACGGATGCTGATCCGTTCGGGGATCCAGATCATCAAGTACTGGTTCTCGGTAAGTGATGAGGAGCAGGAGAGCCGTTTCCAGGCGCGGCTCACGGATCCCCGGCGGCGGTGGAAGTTGAGTCCGATGGATCTGGAGTCCCGGAAGAGGTGGGTCGACTATTCAAGAGCGAAGGACGACATGTTCGTCCACACCGACATCATGGACTGTCGCTGGAATGTGGTGAATGCCGACGACAAACGCCGGGCGAGGTTGAACTGCATCAGTCATCTGCTGACCAGCATTCCCTATCACCCCGTGGATGTTCCCGAACTCAGCCTGCCGGCTCGCCAGAGTGGGGAGGAGTACCTTCGCCCACCCATCACCGAACAGGCTTTCGTTCCCGATCTCTACGTCCCCCAACCGGGGTCTAAGACCAAAAAGAAGAAGAAAAAGAAGCAGGCCCAGGACGAAGCTCAGGCGACGACAGCCTGAGACCAGGGGAACGCATTCGACCTCGGCATGAGAAGAGCCTTGGGGGCGAGATCGGTGGGTGTCGAGCCTCGCCACCTGTGGTTAGCCTAGATTCTGCGACGACCGTGAGACAGGAGGCCAGGGAAAGGTGACGGCTCTGGACCGCTGTGAAGGGCGACCGGGTGGCCGGGATGGCTACTGGCCCTCTTCATGGCCGGCGGAGTGCGGCGGCAACCGGCGGCAGAAGGCAGCCACGGGCCGCTTGGACGCCGCCTCCAGTTCTGCTTCGGTGGTGAGCCGGCGAGATGATCGCTGGAACGTGATGTTCGTGGAGCGGGAACCGGGCCAGTGGTATCTGGGCGGCACGATGCCCGCTTTCAGCGGTCCGGAGCCCTACGGTTGGGTGGAGCGACTGGTTTTTGGCCAGGATGGCACCAGCCTCGAGACGCTGGAGCCGGAGGCTCGATCACCTCGGTTGCCGTGCGGAAGCCACGTGTGGTGCGGGTCGATACTGGCCCATTCCAATGGCGCCATCTACAGCGTGAACGGCTCTTACCTGCACAAACTCCATTCCCAGGACCTAGTCGTGTTGGCCGAGAGGCGTCTTCCCGTCGACCGGTCCCACAACGGGATGCTGGCACTGCGGGATGGAACCATCGTCACCAAGGACCTGAGGCTCGAGGGCCAGGGGGGCACCACACTCACGCGGCTCGAGCCGGATTCGCTGGAGTTGGTGGGAGAACCGCTGGTGCTGCCGGAGGGGTCGATGGGCAGGATTGCCGCCGATCTGGTTGAGATCGACGGTGTGCCGACGGAATTGGTGTACGTTCCCGGCACCGAGCACGTCTGGCGTCTGGTGGTTGCCGACCACCTGGCGGACGGTTCTTTCGAGTCGGGTGCCGGCTGCGGATTGGAAGTCGATGACAGGTGGCGGCCCCGGTATCGGGAGCGAAACGACCGGTTCGGTTTGTCCTGGGACTGTTGCCTCTCTGCAGGTCACTGCTGGATCATGGACTGCGGCGACATCGAATCTGTCAGAGCGATTCATGGCACCGAGCCCAACGGCCGGTTCGGTGCACCACCAGGCAGAAAACTCTCCTGGCGGCGGGCGGCGCCATGGCCCGGCGCTCAACGCCTGATCCGTATGAGCCTTACAGACGATCGGGACATCGATGCGATCGAGCCCTTCGGGACTCCGGGTGGGGGGATCATCGCGCCTCCCGTCCATATCCCGCAAGTCAAACCCGGCGTGGACATGGCCATCGCTTGGGATTCGGTGAACGGTGGTTTGGCGGGCATCGAGTTCTCATCCGATCGGAACGGTCAAACCGGTGGCGGAGATGCCCGAGCCGCCGGGAGGCTGGGGCGGGGTGGCAGGGGCGAAATGAGAGTGGCATGGCACCTGGATGTCCGACCGTCCATGCAACCTGTGGTCTATCCCGAGTCCGGCGAGTTGGTCATCAACGATTTCCATGTGAGCGCCGCTGGAGGGCCCCCGTCTGACGACCTGGTGGTTGTGGACATCGCCACCGGCGCCCTGCTCGACAGGGTGGCGACCGGGTCGAGAGTCGCCAACGGAATGTTCCTGAGCGCCGCCGGAGCCGGTCGGGTCCTGTATGCGAGCACCACCGCCGTGGCCTTGGTGACCTGGTCCTAGGCGTCGGGGCGAAGAATGGAACAGAGGACTCTCCCACTGTGAACCACCTCAACCGAGGTGTTGTGATCGTAGGCGCCGGCATCTTCGGTCTGTCAGCGGCGTTGGAGTTGGCGGAAAGGGGATACGGGGTCACCGTGGTCAACGCCGGTCCGGTTCCTCATCCACACGCCGCTTCCAACGACGTCAGCAGGATGGTGAGAATGGACTACGGGAGCGATCTGCTGCATAGCCGTCTGGCTTCTGAAGCCATTGACGGCTGGCACAGATGGAATTCGCATTGGGGCCGGAGCCTGTACCACCAAGACGGTCTCCTGTTCCTGAGCAGCAGACCGTTGGAGGAGGACGGTTTCGAGGGTGATTCCTATCGTGCGCTTTGCGAGGAGGGTTGGTCTCCGCAGCGACTGGGTTCCATGGAGATCGCTACCAGGTTTCCCCGGTGGAATGCCGATATGTACATAGACGGTTACTTCAATCAGAGGGGTGGCTGGGCGGAGGCAGGATTGGTTGTTTCCCTGCTGGCCGAGGATGCCAGGGCTAAGGGCGTCTGCATCAAGACAGCGAAGGTGTCGTCGCTGAGTCGTGGGAGTGGGCGTGTCCGGGGGGTGGTTATCGAGGATGGAACGGAGATCCGGGCTGATAGGGTGGTGGTGGCGGCAGGAGTTTGGAGTCCCTCGCTCCTCCCGGAGTTGAACGGTTTCCTCCGACTGTCAGGCCAACCCATCCTCTACTTCAAGCCGGCCGACCCAGAGCCCTTCCGACCTCCCCTGTTCCCGCCCTGGGGGGCAGATATCGCTACCACCGGCTGGTACGGTTTCCCCGCCAATCGGGAGGGGATCGTCAAGATCGGCGTCCATGGGCCCGGATACTCGGTGCTGGCGGACGCGCCTCGTGTGCCGCCCGGGCATGAGGACGAATCACGTTGCCGGGACTTTCTATCCCGTTCCCTGCCTGCCCTTGCCGATGCCCCGCTCCATGCTCTGAAGATGTGTGTCTACACTGATACCTTCGATGGAGACTTCCTGATCAGCCGCCATCCCGAAGTTGAAGGTCTCACCGTAGCCAGCGGCGGCAGCGGCCACGGCTTCAAGTTCGGCCCCGTCCTGGGAGGTCTGATCTCAGACGCAGTAGAGGGACGCCCCAATCCCTACCTGGACCGCTTCGCCTGGAGGTCTGTAGGTGATCCAGCCACCGAGGCCTCCAGATATCCGGGGGAGTAGCCCTACCGCTGAGGTCTTATTCGTCTGAGGTGTGGACCACCAGTTCCTTGGGATCGTGGCCGAACGCCTCGAGAAACTTATGTGCCCGCGGGACTCTTCCAGTGCCTCCGGTGTAGATCCAATAGTCCCCTACTTGCCTTGTAGATCTGGTGCTCAGAGTTCCAAGATCATCGGGATCCCTGCTGATTATCCAACGCTTGGTTCCTCGGAAGTCCTTTTCGTTGCCCACAATCATCGAGAATGTGTCCAGATGGCGGTTCTGCAATTCGGCAACCACTGAGGTCAGCATCTCGATGTAGGTTTTGGCAGGTATGGGCTTCCCGAACAGACTCGCCCCTTTGAGTTTCGGGGGACCCGGTTGGCGGTGGATGCTCAACTCGTTAGCACTGTGACCGAAGGCGACCAGAAACTGACGGGCGCGGGCAACTGCCTTCTTGGCGCTGAGGTTGACATCGAGGAAGTATGCACCAACCCTGCGTTGTTGATGCTTCGGACTCAGGTCTTGTGCATCACTACTTATGTATTGCCAGGTCCTGTTGGGCTTAACGAAGGGTGCTCGAGCCACCGTTTCGGCAAAAACGCTTGGATATCGATTTTGCATCTCTTGGACTACCGAAATCAGTATCTGCCGATAGTTTTTAGCAGGAAGGGGTTTTCCAAAGAGACTTGCCAGGGGCGGGGGGCGGGTGTCATTGGTTTTGGGGGCGGGGGCGTTTTTGGGGGGGGGGGGGGGGGTTGTGGGGTGTTGGGGGGGGGGGGGGGGGGTGTGGGGGGGGGGGTTGGGTCATGACGTAGAGGCCCTCGGGCGCGTTTTAGGGCTTCGGTTATCAGAGGTCGAAGTAACTTGAGATGGGCCTTCGTC
>MPNA01000082.1 GCA_002238785.1 bacterium OM1 bin76
GGCTCATCGGATTTCAGTGGGGAGTGACCGCGGGGAGTAGGTGCCAGTTGGGTTTGCCCGCATATAGGAGTGCCCGTATTCGGTAGTTGGAGAAGTTGCGGAACCCGAATGCTGCCCGTTTGATCCTCTTGATCAGGTTGTTGAGAGCTTCGGTGGGTCCGTTGGTCACCTTCGAGATGTGCCAGTTGGTGATCTGGGGGGTCCATCGGGCGATGGTGCGACCCAGCTTGTTGATCTCCGGGGGGCATGATTCGTCTTGGAGGTCGTCGGCGAGTTCGAGGGTGTAGGAGAGGGCGAGGGCGATGCTGTCGATGTCGTAGATGCCTCGGACGGTTTCCTTCGCGTGCCAGGCGGTGCGGACCTCTCCATATGGGTCGCCGGCTTCGAGGAGGCCACGTAGGCGGGTTCGGCCACCGTCGCTGACGCGTTCGTGGGCGGCGGTGAGGAGCCGGCGTATCCGATACAGCGGGTCGGATTTGCGGCCTCGGTGTCCGAGGGTTTCGTTCTGGACCCGGCGTCGTACTTCGTCGAGCCGCTGGTTGGCCAACCGGATGACGTGGAACGGGTCTGCTACCTGTGAAGCGTTGGGCAGCGCCCGGTCATACGCGGTCCGGTAAGGGCCGGAGAGGTCCAACACCGCCCACAGGATCCCATCCCGCCACTCCTCCGGTTGTGACCGGAACCACCCGGCAGCGCTTGCGGCGGTTCTGCCAGGGACTATGTCCAACAGCTGTCGGCCTCCCACATCAACAACAGAGGTGCACCATTGCTTTTTCCGCCAGCGGCCTTTCCGCCAGAACAACGTCTCGTCCACCCCCACGGCTTCCACTGCTCCGTACCGATCCGTGTCTGCTTCCAGCAGCGCTTCACCCCAGCGTGCCACCTCTCGGTTGACCGTATGCCAATCACAACCAAGTTCCGACGCGACCTCATCGACCGAGCGACCCAGTTTCCCGACCTGGATAGTCACCCACCGAGCCGCCCGGGAGGTCAGCAACGCCCGTTCTGGCCCGATCGTGGGGTCTTGCTCGATGAACGAGCGGACCTCACAATCGGGGCTCGGGCACCTCCAGCGCCGTTTCCGCCACCGCAACCGAACCGGCCGCCCGAACGCCGCCAAGTCCACCAACGCCACCGTCCGATAGCCCTTGGACCACACCC
>MPNA01000039.1 GCA_002238785.1 bacterium OM1 bin76
CAACCCGCTCCGACAACACCCTAGTAATCGCAGCAGTCAACGTAGTCTTCCCATGATCAATATGACCCATAGTCCCCACATTCAAATGCGGCTTCACCCGCTCAAACCTCACCTTACCCACAACCAACCCCTTTCTAATACTTACCAGTTCTCATGTGAAGGATGTCTTCACAAACCGAATCAGGAACATCTTGGTAAGCCTTGAATTGCATCGTATACGTTGCTCGCCCCTGAGTCCGAGACCGGATGTCGGTGGCAAAGCCGAACATTTCGGCCAGCGGTACGGCGCCGGTGATGATCCGGGCTGTTCCCCGCTGGTCGGTTTCTCCAATCCGGCCCCGTCGAGCGGAAATGTCGGCGATCACGTCTCCCATGTATTCCTCGGGAGCAACCACCTCGACCTCCATCACCGGTTCCAGCAACTTGAGCCCCGCCTGGTTGGTGGCGGAGCGCACAGCCATGGAACCGGCTATCCGAAAGGCCAACTCGGAAGAATCTACTTCATGATGTGAACCGTCAACCAGGGTGACCCGCACATCCACCACCGGATAGCCAGCCAAGATTCCGCCATCGAGCGCCTCTTCAATGCCGGCGGCCACAGCCGGGATGTACTCGCGGGGGATGCGACCCCCCCTGATCCGGTTGACAAACTCGTAACCTCCTCCGGGACCGGTGGGTTCGATGTCGATCACGACATGACCGTACTGGCCCCTGCCTCCACTCTGTCGCACATAACGGCCCTCCACCTTGTCAACGGCCGACATGATCGACTCTCGGTAGGCGACCTGCGGCCTACCGATGTTGGCCGCCACCTTGAATTCCCGGGTCAGCCGGTCCACCAATACCTCTAGGTGGAGTTCCCCCATCCCCGAGATGATGGTTTGGCCGGTCTCTTCGTCACTTCTCACCAGGAAAGTCGGGTCCTCCTCCGATAGCTTCTGCAACGATCCGGACAGCTTGTCCTGGTCAACCCTGGTGCGCGGCTCGATGGCCACCCAGATCACCGGCGCTGGAAAGGCCATCGACTCCAGACTGATCGGATGGCTGAGACTGGAGAGGCTGTCCCCGGTGGTGGTGTGGCGCAATCCAACCGCGGCAACAATGTCGCCGGTGTAGACATTGCTGACATCCTCACGATGATTGGCATGCATACGGAGCAGCCTGCCCAGGCGCTCCTTCTTGCCGTTGGTGGTGTTGAGCACCGCTCCGCCCTTGGAGACGGATCCGGAGTAGACGCGGAAGTAGGTGAGCTTGCCCACATGTGGATCGCTCATGATCTTGAATGCCAGAGCAGAGAATGGCTGGTCGTCTCTGGCTTTCCGCTCTAGGACCTGTTCAGGATTCTTGGGAGCGAAGCCATTGACCGGCGGCAGGTCCAAGGGGCTGGGCAGATAATGCACGATGGCGTCCAGAAGAGGCTGAACTCCCTTGTTCTTGAAGGCCGCTCCGCACAGCACCGGCACGAACATGTGCTGGAGCACTCCCGTTCGGATAGCGCTGCGGATCTCGTCGGGGGTGATGTACAGATCTTCTAGGAACTTGATGAGGAGCTTCTCGTCAACTTCGGCAACTTGCTCCAGCATCTGCCCCCGGTATTCGTAGGCCTCTTCCTGCATCGACTCGGGGATGTCCCGGGTATCCCAGTGCCTCCCGTCGTCTCCCCTCCACTCGTGAATCTGCATTTCCACCAAGTCCAGAACACCCCGGAAGTCGCTCTCCTCCCCGACGGGAAGTTGGATCACCAGCGGAGTGGCGTTAAGGCGGGTGCGGATGGACTCCACATCTGCATAGAAGTCGGCCCCCACCCGGTCGAGTTTGTTGATGAAGCAGATGCGAGGGACCTCATACCGGTCGGCCTGACGCCACACCGTCTCCGACTGGGGTTCCACTCCGGCCACCCCGTCGAACACCGCCACGGCCCCATCCAGGACTCGCAGGCTGCGTTCCACCTCGACGGTGAAATCGACGTGACCGGGCGTGTCAATGATATTGATGCTGTGATCGTGCCAGATACAGGTGGTGGCCGCCGAAGTGATGGTGATGCCTCGCTCCTGCTCCTGCGCCATCCAATCCATGGTGGCAGCACCTTCGTGGACCTCGCCTATCTTGTAGTTGCGCCCGGTGTAGTAGAGGATTCGCTCGGTCAGAGTCGTCTTGCCGGCGTCAATGTGGGCCATGATTCCGATGTTGCGGGTGCGGCTCAGAGGCACCTGGCGCATGCGCAGGAGACGATGTCCTCGGTCAGCAGCCACAGCAACGCCTCTTACCAGCGGTAGTGGGCGAAAGCCTTGTTGGACTCCGCCATCTTGTGCATGTCTTCGCGCCTCTTGAAAGCGGACCCGCTGTTGTTGGCTGCATCAAGGATTTCTCCGGCTAGCCGCAATGCCATGGTGGGCTCCCGGCGCCGGCGGGCGTAACCCACCAACCAGCGAATAGCCAGGCATCGAGCCCGGTCGGGACGGACATCCATGGGGACCTGGTAGGAAGAGCCTCCCACCCTGCGTGACCGCACCTCCATCTGAGGCTTGAGGTTGTCGATAGCCCTTCTCAGTACGCTGACAGGATCCTGCCGGGAGCGTTGTTCCACCCGTTCCAGGGCGGAGTAAACGATTCTGCGGGCAAGATCTTTTTTCCCCTTCCACAACACCTTGTTGATAACCCGGCTGACCAAGACGTTCCGAAATACCGGATCCGGGTCGATCTTCCGTTTGGTGGCCGCCCCCCTTCTCATCGCCCTCTCCTCGCTCCATAGCGGGAACGAGCCTGGCGGCGCTCCGGGACACCGGCCGCATCCAGAGTTCCCCTGATGACCTTGTACCGGACTCCCGGCAGATCACGGACCCGACCCCCTCTCACCAACACTATGGAATGCTCCTGAAGGTTGTGGCCTTCCCCGGGGATATAGGCGGTGACTTCGATGCCTGACGACAGTCTCACCCGGCAAACCTTGCGCAACGCCGAATTGGGCTTCTTGGGGGTGACCGTGTACACGCGGGTACACACTCCCCTCCGCTGGGGGGCTCCGGCCAGACCGGCGGTCTTGACCTTCTTCTTTTTCGGTTTGCGCCCGCGGCGCACCAACTGCTGGATGGTCGGCATAGTGTTCCTTCGCCAAGGCGACGCTTCTCTCCCGCACGCGCAGGAAAGACCCTTTGCCTTAATTCTTGCTTCATGACCGCACCCGGAGGGACCCCCCGGAACCGGGTCAGGAGGAGAGCCCTAAGAGACGGCTTGAGGTACTAAGACCACGAA
The DNA here is from genome assembly GCA_002238785.1 of bacterium OM1 bin76. GTDB lineage: Bacteria > Actinomycetota > Acidimicrobiia > Spongiisociales > ZC4RG35 > Bin76. The sequence continues at coordinate 3,253 of MPNA01000039.1, forward strand.
GGGCAAGTATATACACCTTTCCCGCTGCGGACAAAACCAAATTGGCGTCTACGATCAGCGGTTTTCCTCCCAACCACTCTTCAGTCATCCCTTCCGACACTGCCGTGGTGTGGCGTGTGATACCAGCTATTGCGCCGGGGACCGATCCGGACCCAGATCCACACGAACCCCCAGATCAGGGTAAGTGGATACCAACGCAGAAGTGGCCGGACCTCCTTCACCCGCCATAGCGACCACAGGGGCCGGCCCCCCAGCCACAGGGCTATAGCTGCCCACACCGGCCAGGACACCGGAAACCCCCATCCCCACAACACGGAGAGGACCGCGAGGACCATGGTGGCCACTAGCCGGAACGAACGTCCGGGGGTAGCCAACCGCCATGCCATCGCCCCCAGGGATAAGGACCGACGAACCAGCGCGGCCTTCCACAAACTGCCTCCCCGCCTCTTGCGGACACCGGTGCGACCCTGGGCCCACCTTCTTCTCTGTCCCACCGCAGCACCCAAACTGGTCGGCTTTTCATCCCACACCCGCGCTTGCGGAAGGTAGTGGATGGTGTGTCCGACCAGCAGAAGCCTCACCGTGAGGTCAAGATCCTCGGTGAGCGACCCACTCCATCCACCGGCGGCGGCCAATGCCTCGGAAGTGATGCAGAACCCCGTTCCGCCCAACTCGACCGGCCATCCCCGCCGCGCGGCTTTCTTGTGGATCATCTCCCTTGCCATCCAATCACCCAGACCGGCGGCAGCAGCCACCGCAGAGGCTTGGAGGTTGGATGCAAGCACCGAAGCCTGCACAACCTGGGCGCCGCCGCGGAGGGCGCTCGAAAGCAATGACAGGAAGTCCTCATCCACTCTGTTGTCGGCGTCAAGCACCACCAGCGCCTCGTCGGCCTCCAACGGATGATTCGACAGATGCCACTTCAAGAGTTCCCCCTTGCCGTCGGGTCCGCGGTGGCGCTCCACCACCCGAGCCCCGCCGCGGGCCGCCACCCGGGCCGTGTCGTCCGCGCACCGATCAGCCAGCACCCATACCTGGTAGCAGTCGTCTGGGTAGTCCTGCCGTCGGAGATCGGAGACCAGGCCACCTATGACCCGTTGCTCGTCGTGGGCGGGAATCACCACCCGCAGGAACCTTCCCCCGGGTCCTGTGGGATCAGTTGATCGGGGTTCAGGCACCGGACAACCGCAGGCTGACGTCCACCACCGGCGCCGAGTGGGTAATCCAGCCCGTGGAGATGACGTCCACTCCTGTCTCGGCCACGTTCCTGACATTGCCGGGTGATACGCCCCCACTGGCCTCCAGTATCACCCGGCCGCCGACCATGCGAACCGCCTGTGTCATCTGGGCGGGGGTCATATTGTCCAGCAGGACCACGTCCGGGCGAGCCGATACCACCGCCTCGAGTTCGTCCAGGTCGGCAACCTCGACCACAACTCTCGCCTTCCCCCCAGTCTTGCGGCGAACCGTCCTCACCGCCCTCTCGGCGCTTCCCACCAAGGCGAGATGGTTGTCCTTGATCAGCACCGCGTCCCACAGACCCATGCGGTGATTCACTCCTCCCCCGGCCCGCACCGCTTCCTTCTCCCAAACCCGCAAACCGGGGGTGGTCTTGCGGGTGTCAGTGATCTTGGCCCCGGTCCCGGCCACCGCTTCCACCAAGTCACGGGTAGCGGTGGCGACGCCTGACAGATGGCCCAGCAAGTTGAGAGCCACCCTCTCCGCCGACAGGATGGCGCGTGCCGGGCCCCTCACCGAGGCAGCCTCCGATCCGGGCTTGAGGTCGGCGCCATCACTGGTCTTCGGTTCGAAAACGACCCGTGGGTCCAGGAAGCGGAAGGCCGCCTCCGCCACCTGCAGCCCGGCCACTCTTCCCCGGGACTTGAACACTATGGACCCCTCCGCATCCAACCCCTCATCCACCAGGGCAACCGAGGTCACATCACCTCCGGTTCCCAGATCTTCTGAAAAGGCCTGTTCCAGGAGGTGATGAAGGTCTCCGGGAGGGATCAGCTGCGTCCCACCTGGAGCATCCGCTCCACCGCCAACCGGGCACGAGCCGCTATTTCAGGCTCCAGCACCACCTCATGGGTCATGGTCCGGAGTGAGTTTCTGATGTTCTCCAGGGTGATCTTCTTCATGTGGGGACACAGATTGCAGGGGCGGATGATCTCCACATCGTCCAACTCGTAGGCGACATTGTCGGCCATGGAGCATTCAGTGAGCATCATCACCTGCGGGGGTCGCAATTCGCGGACCCAGTTCACGATCCCGTGGGTGGACCCCACGTAGTCGGCCTGCTCCAGCACATCGGGAGAACACTCCGGATGGGCGATGACCGGTATCTGGGGGAGCATCTGCCGAAGATCCTCCAACTCATTCCCGCTGAACCTCTCATGAACGATGCATCTTCCTTCCCACATGATGATCTCCACATCGGTGTGGGTGGCCACGTAACGGCCCAAGAATCCGTCGGGCAGGAAGATCACCCGCTCCGCTCCCAAGGCCTCCACCACAGCCACAGCGTTCCCGGAAGTGCAGCAGATGTCCGATTCGGCCTTCACCTCGGCCGTGGTGTTCACATAGCTGACCACCGGGGCGCCCGGGTGCATCTGCTTGAGGCGCCGCACATCGGAGGCAGTGATTCCTTCGGCCAGCGAACACCCCGCCCGCAGGTCGGGGATCAACACGGTGGCGTCGGGATTGATGATCTTGGACGTCTCCGCCATGAAATGGACCCCCGCCATCAGGATCACCTCGGCGTCGCTTCGAGCCGCCATCTGCGCAAGAGCCAACGAATCTCCCACCAGGTCGGCCACCCCGTAGTAGATGTCTGGGGTCATGTAGTTGTGGGCGGTGATGAGAGCGTTCCGCTCTCTCTTCAACTCCTCGATCTCTCGGATCAAAGGTTGAAGAGCCGCCCGTTCCTCGGGAGGGAACACCGACGGTTTACGAGTTATTTCGAGGGTTGCTACGGCCATGTCTGACTGTGTTCGAGTTCTAGCAAGAATACTCTGTCTTTCGAGTTCACCTGCCGGCCCCAAAGGTTACGCCAACCGGGCTACATTCTCTCGATGACGGCGGTGGCGAAGCCAGAGGTGGACACCTCGGTGGCCCCTTCGGTGAGCCTCGCCAGGTCATAGGTGACGATCTTCTCCATGATGGCTCTCTCCATCCCCCTTGAGATGTTTCTGGCAGCTTCCCGCCAACCCATGTAGAACAGCATCAGTTCACCGGAGAGCATCAGGGACCCCGGATTGACCTTGTCGAGTCCGGCGTACTTGGGGGCGGTCCCGTGGGTAGCCTCGAAGAGCGCGTACCCGTCCTCGAAGTTGACATTCCCCCCCGGCGCCATACCGATCCCCCCGACCTGGGCCGCCAAAGCATCCGAGATGTAGTCGCCGTTCAGGTTCAGCGTGGCAATCACATCGAACTCGGCGGGTCGGGTGAGAATCTTCTGCAAGAAGGCGTCGGCGATCACATCCTGGACCAGCAGGCGGTCGCCCGGGTCGCCCCCACTGTCGTCCCAACCAACCGCTCGATCAGAGAACTCCTCCCGCACCAGGTCGTATCCCCATTCGCGGAAGGCGCCCTCGGTGTACTTCATAATGTTTCCCTTGTGCACCAGGGTCACCGATCGGCGGCCGAAACCCAGGGCGAAATTCAGGGCCGCCCTCACCAGGCGCTTGGTACCGGTCTCCGACACGGGTTTGATCCCGATACCGGAGTCATGTCGTATCTCCCATCCGAACTCGTTTCGCAGGTGGGAGATCAGCTTGGCCGATTCGGGGCTCTTGGCTTCTACTTCCATGCCCGCGTAGACGTCTTCGGTGTTCTCGCGGAAGATCACCATGTTCACCAACTCGGGGCGAAGAGCAGGTGAGGGAACTCCCTTCAGCCAACGTACGGGGCGGACGCAGGCATAGAGGTCCAGAATCTGCCGCATGGCAACATTGATGCTGCGTATCCCCCCGCCCACCGGGGTGGTGAGAGGCCCCTTTATGGCCACGATGTGCTCCCGAATCGTGTCGATGGTTGCCTCCGGAAGCCATGATCCCGTCTCTTTGAAAGCCTTCTCGCCGGCCAGCACTTCCATCCATGCGATGCGGCGGGCGCCGTTGTAAGCCTTCTCTACCGCCTGGTCGATCACCCGTCGGGACGCCCGCCAAACGTCCGGTCCTATCCCATCTCCCTCAATGAAGGGAATAGTGGGATGGTCGGGCGTTACCAGTCCCTGATCGGTCATCGTGATTTTTTGGGGCATTTCCTATCCCAACCTCATCTTGGATGTCTTAGACATCAAGCAGACTACACCGTTACCGCTCATTCCCCGCCGATCCTCCGGCGTGGAATGAGCGGTGAAATCCAACTGCGGCCTCGACCTGTCCGGAAGGAACCGAGCGCCGGCTCGAGTACGTTTCTGCCAAGGCTGACAAAAAATGCCCCTCCCTGAGGTTGACTTCTGACCCTTGATCGCCCCAAGCTTTCAAGGTTGCACAAACACCCGGCGGTTTTGGGTCAGAGCTCATCCACAGCCGCGTCAACCAACAGGGTCATCATTCCGGGAAGGCCGACCCCATGCTCCCGCACGGCCGTTCGAGTCCTTCCCCATCGGTGGAGGCGGCGGGGGTGGGCCCCAAAGGGACCCAGCGTTTTCGCGGGATAGTGTTAGTTTTTCGCGAGGAGGGGGTTCGCTGCGAGCACCGGCGGAGGGATACGCCTCCAGATTGTGCAAGCCGTTACGGCTCCAGGACCACCAGTAGATCCTTGGCGTCGACCTGGCTTCCCGCCGTGACCAACAGTTCTTTCACGTGACCGATGTCGGGGGCGTAGATAGTGCTCTGCATCTTCATCGCTTCCAGCGTCAGCAACTTGCTGTTGGCTGTAACTTCGTCGCCCACTGCTACGAAGACACCGGTTACCACCCCCGGGGTGGGGGCGCCGACCTGCTGCGGGTCCCCGCTGTCAGCCTTCCGAGCTGCTGGTTTGTCCGACTGCAGAGACTGGTCGCGCACCCTTACCTCCCGCGGCGCGCCATTGAGATCGAAGAAAATCGTCCGGGTGCCGTCGGGCTGCGGTTCACCCACGGTGTGGAATTTCACAATCAGACGCTTGCCCGGCTCGATGTCAAAGACACATTCCTCGCCTTCCTCAAGCCCGTAGAAGAAGACCGGAGTGGGAAGCAGACCCACATCGGCGAATTTGTGACGGGTCTCTGCAAACTTCTGGAACTCCACCGGGTAGAGCAGGTAGCTGAGACCATCCGCCCACTCCGCTTCATGTCCCAGCAACTCCGAAGCCTTCGACACCGCTGCATCGATGTCGGCGCTGGGAAGTCTGGCGCCTGCCCGGCCCTCTATCGGTGCGTTGCGGCACAGCAGAATCTCCCGTATGTCCTCCGGCCACCCGCCGGGAGGCTCGCCGAGCGAACCGCGCATCATGTCGACCACCGACTCGGGGAACCCGATATTGTGGTCCGGGGGAAGTTGTCGGACTTCATCGCACGTCATCCCCTTCGAGAGCAGGAACAGCGCAAGGTCGCCCACCACCTTGCTGGACGGCGTCACCTTGACGATGTCGCCCAGCATCCGGTTGACGTCCGCGTACATCTCCTCGACCTCCCGCCAACGCTGGCCGAGGCCCAGAGCCGACGCCTGCTGTTGCAGGTTCGTGAACTGACCCCCCGGAATCTCGTGGTCGTAGAGCCGGGCGCTTCCCGACTTGGGCGAGTTGTCGAAGGGCCGGTAGTAGGTACGAACCGTCTCCCAGTACAAGGAGCAGTCGCCCAGTGCGTCAGAGTCGAGTTCAGTATCACGCGCAGTGCCCTTGAGCGAACCCACCATGGTGTTGAGGTTGGGCTGGCTGGTAGAACCGGACACCGCCGCCACCGCCGCGTCGATGATGTCGATCCCAGCTTCGCCGCCTTTGATGAGGGTCGCGGCCTGCACGCCGCTGGCGTCGTGGGTGTGGAAGTGGATCGGCATGCCAACTTCCTCCCGCAGCACCCTGACCAACTGATCGGCCGCATAGGGACGGCACAGCCCCGCCATATCCTTGATGCAAAGGATGTGGGCGCCCATCTCCTTGAGTCGGCGAGCCAGGTCCACGTAATAGCGAAGGCTGTACTTGGGACGCCCGGGATCGAGGAGATCCCCGGTGTAGCAGATCGCAGCTTCGCAAATGGCGTGGGTGCTCCGCACCGCTTCGATGGCCACCTCCATGTTCCGCACATCGTTCAGAGAGTCGAAGACGCGGAAGACATCGATACCCTGCCGGGCGGCCTCAATGGTAAACTCCCGCACCACATTGTCGGGGTAGCTGGTGTATCCCACCGCATTGGAGGCTCGCAACAGCATTTGGAAGCAGATGTTGGGAATGGCCTCCCGCATCAAACGGAGCCGCTCCCACGGATCTTCATACAAGAAGCGGAGCGCCGCGTCGAAGGTAGCGCCTCCCCACATCTCCACACTGAACAGGTTGGAAAGGCGTCGCGCCACCGCCCCGGCGGTCCCCATCAGGTCGAAGGTGCGGACCCGGGTCGCCAAGAGCGACTGGTGGGCGTCACGGAAGGTGGTGTCGGTGACCAGCACCCGCTCTTGGTCCCACACCCACTCCGCAAACTTGTCGGGACCCATCTGGAGAAGAAGATCGCGGGTGCCCGGAGGTGGCGCCACGCCCATGTCCACGGGAACCATCGGAGCGGGCTTCAGGTTCGTGGGGTGTTCCTTCCCAGCCACCGTGGGATTCCCGTTCAAAATGGTGTCGCCGATGTAGCCGAGCAGTCGGTTGGCGCGGTCCCGGGGCGGTCGTATCTCGAACAACTCGGGGGTCTCGTCCAGAAAATGCGTGGTGACCGTGCCGTTGCGAAAGTCCGGATGGTTGATCACATTCCGCAGGAACTGGATGTTGGTCTCAACACCCCGGATCCGAAATTCCTGAAGAGCGCGATCGGCTCGGGTGCAGGCGTCGGAAAGGTTCGCATCAGAGGCAGTGAGTTTGACGAGGAGTGAGTCGTAGAAGGGGCTGAGAACGGCGCCGGCATAGGCCGTCCCGTCCAGACGGACCCCCAACCCCCCTGGGCTGCGGTAGGTCTGCAGCCGCCCGTAATCAGGCGAGAATTCGTTCTTGGGATCCTCGGTGGTAATCCGGCACTGTATGGCCGTTCCCCGCCTGGGGATCTGGGTCTGCGGAGGGATGGAGAGCGGCTCCTCGTGAAGACGGCACCCCTGCGCCACCAGAATCTGGGACCGTACCAGGTCGACACCGGTCACCAGTTCCGTGACAGTGTGCTCCACCTGGATCCGCGGGTTCACCTCGATAAAGAACCACTCGCCCGTATCGGCGTCAATCAGGAACTCCACGGTGCCGGCATTGACGTAGCCGGTGGTCCGAGCTACCCGGATCGCCGCCGCACAGATCTCGTCTCTCAGGTCGGCGGAGAGGTTGGGGGCCGGCGCCAATTCAACCACCTTCTGGTGACGCCGTTGGACCGAACAATCCCGCTCCCAAAGATGGACCACGGATCCATGTGCATCGGCCAGTATCTGCACCTCGATGTGCCGTGCTCTGGCGACATAGCGTTCCAGGAAGACCGAACCGTCCCCGAAGGTGCGTTGCGCCTCTCCGCTGGCCTCTTCGAGCCTCCCCAGCAGCGCATCGGGACTGTTCACAACCCGCATTCCTCGACCGCCTCCACCAAAGGACGCCTTGACTATCAACGGGTAACCCACCGACTGGGCGCTTTGGACAATCTGCTCGGGGTCATCGGGCGCCAGACCGGTCCCGGGGACGGTGGGCACCCCGGCGCTGTGCGCCAGACGCCGGGCGGCGGTCTTGTCGCCCAGCGACTCCAGCAACTCAGGCGGCGGGCCGACAAAAGTGATGCCCGCCTCAGCACAGGCTCGGGAGAACCTGGCGTTTTCAGACAGGAAGCCGTAACCGGGATGGATGGCGTCCACCCCCCGCTCCCTGGCCAATGCAATGATGCCGTCTATGTCAAGGTATGCGGCCACCGGCCCCTTGTCACTGCCGATTTCATAGGCTTCATCCGCCTTGAAGCGGTGAAGACTGTAGCGATCCTCGTTGGAATAGATGGTTGCAGTACGCATGCCCAATTCGGTGGCGGCCCGCATGATGCGGATTGCTATCTCCCCCCGATTGGCCGCCATTATTTTCCTAAACATGGGCGAAATACATTATAAGGCCAACTTCTACTTTAACCGCCCCGAGTGCCGATCCGGACCCGTCGTGGACGGCCCGAATCCCTCAGAATCCGAACCGATCCAGCAGCACCGAACGGCGCTGCCACTTCTTCTCCACCACCACTCGCAGGTCCAGATAAACCTTCGCTCCGAAGAAGACCTCCAACTCCCGGCGGGCCGCGCTCCCGGCTTCCTGCAGGCGGCCGCCCGCCTTCCCTATCACAATCCCCTTTTGGGAGGGACTCTCCACCACCAGCTTGGCAACCACGGTCACCAGCCCGTCACCGCGAACATGGAAGTCCTCAACCGCCACCAGCAACGAGTGAGGGAGTTCATGGTGCAGTCGCGGCAGGAATTTCTCTCTGATCACCTCCGAGGCAAAGAAGGAGTCAGGTTGATCGGTGGTCGACCCGGGTGGAAAGTACATCGGTCCCTCTGGCAGCCGACTTGAGATCTCTGCAATCACCGCCCCGAGGTTGTCTCCCCGCAAAGCGCTGATCGGCACGTAGGCAGCAAAGTCCCATCGGGCCACTTCCAAGAGATGAGAGGCGACCTTCTCCTTGGAAAACCGGTCGGTCTTGTTGACCAGCACCACCACTTTGGACCGGTCGCCGGCAAGACGCTCGGCGATCCTTTGATCCCCACGCCCAACCGGACGGCGGACATCCACCAAGAAGGCGACCACGTCGGCATCGGCCAGGGCCCCGTACACCAGGCGGTTCAGCCGGTCACCCAACTCATTGCGGGGTCGGTGCAAGCCGGGTGTGTCCACCAACACCATCTGCCATCCGGGAGGTCGGCTTTGGGGATCGGTGACCACCCCCCGGATGGTGTTACGGGTGGTCTGGGGACGTTGGGAGGTGATTGACACCTTTTGCCCGACCAGGGCGTTCACCAGGGTGGACTTGCCCACATTGGGCCGGCCGACCACCGATACAAACCCTGATCTCACAATGGTGGAACGGTTCTGTTGACCACGGTTTAGCCGACTGCTCTCATCCCTTCGCCCAACATCTCCCCGCTGCGCTGTACCCGCAACTTCGCCAACCGATGTCCGAGCACTTCCCTGACCCCGAATTCGACACCGTGGGTCGAGAATGTCTCACCCACCTCGGGTACCCGGCCCGCCAAGGCCAGCACCAACCCCCCCACTGTGTCCCACTCCTCCTGGGGCAGGGTGACCCCCAGCAAATCTCCCATGTCATCCACCGGATACCGGCCGTCGACATGCCAAACCCCTCCTTCCTCCGCCCGCAACCATTCGTCATGCTCGTCATGCTCGTCCACTATCTCCCCCACCAATTCCTCCAACAGGTCCTCGATGGTCACCAATCCCGCAGTTCCACCATGTTCGTCGATCACCACCGCCATGTGGTCCCCGTTGCGCCGCATCTCCCGTAACAGGTCCGAGACTGCCTTGGTCTCTGGAACGTACAGCGGGGTCCTCTGGATGTCCTTCACGGTTGCACCGTTTCCACCTTCAACAAGGATCGAGATGAGGTCCTTCGCCAAGGCCATCCCCACCACCCGGTCGATCCCCCCATCCAGAACCGGAAAGCGAGAGAAACCGAACTCCTTAACGATTCCCGCCAACTCGTCCAATTCAGCATCGACGGTGACGGTCACCATATCGGTGCGGGGAACCATCACCTCCCTCACGATGGTGTCGGAAAACTCCAGCACCGACGAGATCATCTCCTTTTCCTCCGAAATGTCCTGTTCGGCGGAGTCGGCAGCGTCGGTATCAAACAGCAGGGGGGGTCTCCACAACCGGGAATGGAAGCGGGCGGACAACTCCACCAGGCCGCTCATTCGCTCAGCCCCATGCCAGTGCCTCCCTGCCCAGCCGGCCACCGTCCGGACAAGCAGTGTCGTAACCACCGTCACCGCCGCCGCCGACCAACCGCCCTGACCGTTGAGGGAGAGTCCCGCGGTGAGGAGAATGACCGCCAAGATGGTGAAAGCTCCTTCCATCCGCCAGCCGGCCACGACCATCCAACGGTCCCATCCCAGGATGCGGTTGTGGCGCTGCGCCCGAGGATGGCCCTCCGCGGCGGCCTGAGCCTCGCCAGCCCGGTCCATGCGGGCCAGGGCGCCCAGTCCCATTCGAAGCAGAGCGGCAATCATCATCACTGCGGCGCCAAGCCAAACCAGCGTCATCGTCTCTCCAACCCCTCCCGCGCCAGGTGACGTCGTTCCCGTTCCTCCATGACCCCGGCTTCACGGTCTGAATCGTGCCGGTAACCCAAAAGATGCAAGACGCCATGCACGACCATCAGGCCCATCTCCTCGGCAAAGTTCCAGCCCTGCACCGCCGACTGACGACTGACATATTCGGGGGCGATCACCACATCGCCCAGGTGCAGAGGAGGGCCGTCCCGCCGCCGCCCAACGGGGGTTCCAACGGTCGGCTCCAACACTTGCAGGGGAAGCGCCAACACATCGGTCGGACCGCTCTGGCCACGGTACCGAAGGTTCATCTCCTCTATCCGCCGGTCGGCAACCAAAGTCACATCCACCATACAACCGGACCCGTATCCCTCGTCTTTCAGCACCACTTCAGCCAAACGGCCCAGCAGACCCAAATCCGCCGGTGAATGGTGCTCGTCGATGACCTGAACGCTCATCTGCCAACCTCGCCGATCGTTTCGGGAGGTTCTTCCAAGCTGCTAGATGAAGGGTCTTCCATTCAGGGGAAATTGGGGTATTGAATGCGCTGATGGTAGTGGCCTGCCATGGCTTCTACGAAGGCATTGCGGATCGCTTGAAGTTCACTGAAAGTCAGGGAGGCCTCGGTCAACTGGTAATCGGACATCTTTTCTCGGATGATGCCATCTATCACAGACCCTATGGCCTGCATGGTGGGCTCCGGTGGCGCGCCCTCTCCGTAGTTGACCTGGAAGGCCGCCCGGCATGCTCCTTCTATGCCGTCGGCCAGCATCACGATGGCCATCTCCTTGGACCGGGGCTTCTCCCCCACATGCCGGTAATCGTCCACATCAACGTTTTCTTCCCCGTACTCGCCCAAGGCCTTGTCGTAGAAGTACCTCATTATCCCACTGCCATGATGAGTGAGGATTCCCTCACTCACCGATGAGGGGATTTGATAGCGGGCCGCCAGCCTCATACCGTCCACCACATGCTGACGGATGACCCCGGCGGACTCATCCGGAGTCATTTCGTCGTGAGGATTGATCCCCCCGAACTGGTTCTCGATGAAGAACCCGGGATTCTCCGTCTTGCCCAGGTCGTGGTAGTAGGCGGCCGCCCGGGCCAAGAGATTGTTCGCCCCGATCGCCTTGGCTGCTGCACTGGCCAGAGTCCCCACCATCAGGGAATGATTGAACGTGCCGAACGCCTTTTCCTGAAGCAATTGGAGCGCCTCATGATTTCGATCGGTGAGGTCCAGCAAACGGAGAGTGGTGGTCACATCAAAGACGCCCTCGAAGAAAGGCATGGACGCCAGCGCCACCAGGGCGGCTATCAGAGATGACGCGAATGCCAGCACCCCGGCCTGAAGCATCACCCCCGTTGGCACCTGTGAGATACTGGTGTGAAAGATCCAGGCGGTGGCGGCCGCGATGACGGCCAAGGCCCCGGCGGAGACCGCAACAGAGTTGCGAAACGCCCGCCGGCTGGAAGCGGCGGATACGAAACCCACCGGAGCCAGAGTCGCCAGGAGAGCATAAATGGTGGCGCCGGGGTCACGGGTGCCCACTGCGGTGACCACCGCCATGACTATGGCCATCAACAGCCCCGCCCGACTGTCCAGCAGAACCGCCGTCAAGTAGCCGAATGCCACGGCCGGCAGGAGATAGACCCCCACCTCGTACCCGAACACCTCACCCACGAAGGTCGCTCCCCGAACGGCGCCGGCCGCCAGTACGGTCAAGAGCCCGAATAGAGTGAGGAGGGGGATGCTCTCCCAAAGATCGAGGCGGAACCTGTAGATGTAGAGAGACAGGACCGCCACCACGGCTCCCAAGACCACCAACACCCCCGCCTCCCGCACAGGCCTGCCGGTGGCGGCGCCTGTCTCGGCTATGACATCGATGACCAGACGAGTCAGAGGCTCTCCCTCCGCGATTATGGGTTGGCCTGATCGATATGAGACGGTCACCTCTTCCTGGGCATCGCGCGCCTCTTGGCGCAACTCCTCCGTGGCGCCGGTGTCAAGCAAGGAGTTGGGACGCAGGAAGGAAGCGGCGATGTCGGCGGCGGCCTCGCCGGCAGCCGGACTGCGGACATCGTCGATGAAAACCACCGGCGGGTCGGACAGGATTCCGCTTTGGGCAGATAGCAGGTCCTCGCTCTTGATCTCCTCGGCAAAGGAATCCACCATCAACGTAAGCGCCGCTCTCTCGATCTCAACCAGACCGGGAGCGATGTCGGACACCTGCCGGATCACGTCGTTGCGGGCCACTTCAACCAGGGTTGCCACCGTTCCCGTGTTCAATTGCGGGTAGGAACGGATTATCTCCTGGTTCTGCAATTGGGCGGCTCGGAGAAGGGGTACGAACGGGAGTGGCTCCGCGGTGCACTGAGATTCCGCGCCCAGACACACCAGCGTCTGGCTGCGCCTGGGCAGGAAGGTTGTGAAGCCCGAAGGCACATCGGTGTCCTGGCTGTCCACCACCACCTCCCACACCCCTTCTGGGACCGACAGACTGAAGTCACCGTTGGCTTGGGTCTGGACGTCATAGCCCATCCCGGCGGGTGAGACCACCCGGACCGTCACGAACTCCAATCCCAGATCCGGATAGTCGCCCGACTCGGTGACCTCAGCATCCGAGTCGAAGTCCAGGAAGACTCGTCCCGTGATGGTGACCATGGCAGGCGAGGCCGGAGCAGTCACGACAGTCGTTCCAGCGGACTCAGTGCTCGGAGGCGCTTCTGTGGTGGTTGTGGTCTCAGGCGGCTCGCCCTCTTCTCCAGCCGGTGTCGCCTCACCGGCGCCGGTCTCCTCGGCTCCGGCCTCCCCCTCTTGCAGAGGCGGCGCCGGCTCGGTGGTCGGAGGGAGGGTCGTGGTCGTAGTCGTAGTGACGGACTGGGTCTGCGGAGGTGTCTCAGGGATGGTCGACGTGGTTGTGCTGGTAGGCGGAAGCGAAAGGGTCCCGACCCACTCCGGCTCGGGAGCCAGCACCCCGGACCTGATCGCCTCGAACAGCTGAGACAAGTCATCATTGACTTGTTGCTCCATACTCTCATCACGGGTAGTCACGCTCACTACCTGAGCGGCCGCCGCCTCGCGAACTCCTTCGGTGGTCTCGAGATCGGTGACCTCACTGCTCCTTTGGGCGACGTAATCGCGGGTGGCCAGTTCCCCCACACGCAGATCCACCTCTCCGCTGGCGGCCCCTATGGTCAGGGTCGCCCAGGCAAGCATCACCGTGGACACCAGCAAGAGGCCACGGACCACTGATCTCTCTCCCGTTCGGAGAGGCCGGCTATCCCCGGTGGTCATAATCGGCTCGTCTCGGTCTCCCACTCCTGGACTTGGAGTTGGAATTTTCATACCGGTGATAAGCTTCGATGATGTCGGCAACCACACGATGCCGAATCACATCACGGCTGGTCAATTCCACAAAGGCCACCCCTGGGATATCCCCCAGGATCTCCCGGACCACATCGAGTCCCGAGGAGCGACCAAAGGGAAGGTCAGTCTGCGTCAGGTCTCCGGTAACAATCATCTTCGAGTTGAATCCCAGACGAGTCAGGAACATCTTCATCTGCTCGGGTGAGGTGTTCTGTGCCTCGTCCAAGATGACGCAGGCGTCATTGAGAGTTCGGCCCCGCATGTAGGCCAGCGGGGCAATCTCGATGGTCCCCCGCTCGATCAGCCGAGCCGTCTCATCGGGTCCCAGCATCGCCCACAGGGCATCGTAGAGGGGACGGAGATAGGGGTCTACTTTGGCTGAGAGGTCTCCGGGAAGGAAGCCGAGCCGCTCTCCGGCCTCTACTGCGGGTCGGGTCAGGATGATCCTACGACAACTCCCCTGAGTCAAAGCCTCGACCGCCGCCGCCATCGCCAGGTAGGTCTTACCGGTACCGGCCGGGCCGATCGCGAAGGTAGCGGTGTTCTTCCGGATGGCCTGGACATACAGCAACTGGCGGTGGGTCTTCACTCTCACCAGCTTTCCCCTGCCCACCGACAGCGTCTCGCTCAACACCCCGGCGGGGTCCGGAAGATCGTCCCGGACCATCTGCACCACAGACCCCACCTGTCCGGCCAGAGAGGTTCCTTCCTGTACCAATAGCAGCAGTTCGTTGATTACCGACTCAGCCAAACCCACCTCATCCGAGGGCCCACGCAGCGAGACATTGGCGCCGCGAGCCACCATCTGAACCTGTGGGAAGGACTCCTGAAGCATGCGAAAGTAGGAGTCGCTGGTTCCCAGCAGGTCCCTTAACAGGTGCTGGCTCGGTACCACCACCTCGCGGTGAACAGTCTTAGTACTCATTCAAATGGATATAGCCCGTGACGCTCTACCGACATCAAGGGGGACTCAGATTCATCCCGGGGGCCAACCCATGCGACGGCCTCCCAGCAGGTGGAGGTGGAGGTGGTACACGGTCTGACCCCCGTCCTTTCCCACATTGGTCACCAACCGCCAACCGTCGCCGAGCCCTTCCCGGGCAGCGACCACCTGCGCCAGCCTCACCAGATCCCCCATCATCTGGGCGTCGTCAACCTCATTCAAGGATTCGACATGCCGCCTGGGAATCAGCAGGACATGGGTTGGAGCCTGTGGATTGATGTCGCGAAATGCAACCGATCCTTCAGTCTCCTCCACTATGGCAACAGGAATGGAACCCTCCACAATCCTGCAGAAAAGACAATCGCTATTCACCGAACCTCCCGAGCAAAGCGGTCCGTGCAGTTATTTTCGCCCACCTTTTCGTCAAACCCTAACAAATCGCCCTACTTCTCTACCGCTTTTTACCGGATCCACGGCGTCTGGATCTTCGAAACGGGCGGGGCAGTGGTGACTCTCCTCGGAGATCGGCCAGTTCCCTGAGGAGGTCCTCTTCTTGGCGGGAAACCTCCCGTGGAATCGTAACCTCCACCTCCACCAGCATGTCCCCCCGCCTCCTACTCCCCATGCGCGGAGTTCCATAACCTGCCAACCGGCTAACCCATCCCGGTTGAGTGCCAGGCGGGATGCGCAGGGTGTAGAGGCCGCCCTGCAGCAAGGGAATCTCGATCTCCGCTCCCAGGGCCGCTTCGGTTACCCCGATGGTGGCCCGATAGAACAGGTGATCTCCTTCCCTCTCGAAACGGCTGTCGGAACGAACCCCCACTTCCACATACAGATCTCCTGGCATCCCACCCATCGGGGCAGCCGCTCCCCTGCCTCTCAGACGAAGACGGGTTCCCTCCGAAACCCCGGCGGGTATCTCTACGTTCAGCGATTGAGTCTCCGTATCGACCCCTATGCCTTGGCACCTCCCACAGACCTGGGTGACTTCCCGACCCCTGCCGCGACACCGGGGACAGGTGGAAGTGGTGACCATCGACCCCAAGAAGCTGGAACGGGTGGACCGGACCATCCCCGATCCCCCACACCCCCGACAAGTAATCACCTGTGCGCCGGCAGCCGCCCCATCTCCACCACATGTCGAGCAGGTTGCCTGAGCCTCGAATTCGATTCTCTTCTCCACGCCGAACGCGGCTTCCTCCAGACTCAGGCCGATTCTCACCAGGATGTCCTGACCGCGGGAACGTTGGGAAGTACCGGCGTTTCCGAAGAATCCCGACCCCCCGAACACCGATCGAAGAAGATCGTCCAGGTCTCCGAACATTCCTGAAATGTCAATCTGTTCCCCCCGGTCATAGGACCGGCGGCGATCAGGGTCGGAAAGGACTTCGTAGGCCTCCGCCGCCTCTCGGAAGCGAGCCTCCGCTTGTGGGTCTCCGGGGTTGGCGTCGGGGTGGGTTTCCCGGGCGAGCTTCCGGAAGGCTTTCTTGATCCGGCTGGGATCGGCATCCCGATCCACCCCCAGAATCTGGTAATAGTCCTTTGCCATTTGTTCTAGGTGGTCAAACGCCGATGCGATCGGCCAGCCCGGCGCTGACCCGCTGCACCACCGAGATCGCGCGACCGTAATTCATGCGCATCGGCCCCAGAACTCCTATCCGGCCCGAGGAGTTTCCCGCCAAAAAAGAAGTCGAGACCACCGCCAAATCCATCTCCAGGTCGGGGATCTCCTCTCCGATCCGGATATTGATGCCCGGATCGGAGGCCAACAAGTCCAGTACCGCCGCTTCCCTCTCCAACACTCCCAGCACCTGGGAAACCGCATCCAGATCATCCCAAAGGTCCGCCAATCGCCCGGTGCCCATCACGTATACGTCAGATGCTCGCACCGCGGCTCGCTCCAAGGTGGCCCATACCTCTTGGAAGCAACTCCCGAAAGGAGTTGGTGGAACCCCCGGTGGGGCAAGGGCGGGAGGAGCAGGCAGACCGAGAGGCGCCCCGAGAGCGTGACTGCGAAGCAGGGTCTCCATCTCCGACACCTCCTCCCCGGTTAGCGGCGCAGGTAACCGGCAGATCTCCTGGAGCACCCTGGCTGACTCGGTGACCACCACCAGCAGCGCCAGACGCAGTTGCAGGGAAACCAGGTTGATGCTGCGAATGCGTTCCGCTGCCAGGTGGGGCCCCACCACCACTGCCGGCAGCCGGGTGACATCCGACAAGAGTCGGCTGGTGGCATGAAGCAACCGGTCCAATTCCAACTCCACCTCAGAGAAGAACGAAGAGATTCTGGAGCGCACCGCCCTGCGCAGTTGGAAGGCCACCTGATTGTCCACGTAAAAGCGGTAACCCAGGGCAGTGGGGACCCGGCCGGCGGAGGTGTGAGGTTGGGCGGCGTACCCGTCCTCCTCCAATAGGGCCAATTCCTTTCGGACAGTGGCGGGCGAGACTTCCAGGTCGCTGTTCTCCAGAACCATGGTGGAACTCGCCGGGGCTCCCGTCCGGATGTGGCATTCCACGAGGGAACGCAAGATTTCGGAGCGGCGATCGTCCAGCATTTTCCTCAGATTACCAAACTAGGGAAGGCTATCTACCCCGGATCCAACTCGACTCCCGTTCGGTGGCCGCATGGACAGGATCGCCCGGCTCACCTCGTCGGTGAGCAGGGGACGGTCCACTCGGAGACGTTCGCCACGTAAGTCGATCACACCTGCTGCCCGCAACCGGCGTCCCGATGCCGAGTCCCATAGCGCCCTACCGCCCCGGCCGGCCTTCACACCGGCCCGCCGTCGGATTCCCAGCAACAGCCGCTCGGTCTCCGCCGCCCACCCGGTGACGGCTTCCTGTCTCCTGCCCGGTGCTCGGCCGCTCTCCATCGTGTCCACGTAACGGCGCAGATCCCTAACATTCTCCCATCTGGTGCCCCGCCGATAGGAATGGGCGCCGTTTCCGAAGCCCAGGTACCCGCCCTGTCCCCACACCGAGAGGTTATATCGGCAAGGGTGTCCCGCCCGGGCCGCGTTGGAGACTTCATATCGCACCAGCCCCGCCCCGCCGCACATCTCATCGGCGACTTCCCAGCAGTCGGCTTGCTGATCGGGGTCCGGGGCAAGGGCCCCCGAACGCACCCTCTTCCACAGAACCGTCCCCGGCTCGACTGTCAGGGCGTAAGTGGAGAGATGGTCCGGTTCACAATCCAGGGCGTTCCGCACGGTGGCCGACCACGAGGCAACCGTCTCAGGCGGAGACCCCATGATCAGATCCAGATTCACTGAAGCGAAACCGGCGCTGCGGGCAGCAGCCACCGACCGCACGATGTCCTCTGCGCGGTGCCGACGCCCCAGGTAGGAGAGAACCACCGGATCGAAGGACTGGGCCCCCAAGGACACCCGGTTGAAACCGACAGCCGCTAATTCCCGGGCCTGGGAAGGAGTCCAGTCCTCGGGATTGGCTTCCAAGCTGACCTCCGCCCCCTCGACAAGGCCAAACCGGGCGGCCACATTCTCAAGAATCCTCCCCAACCATCTACCCGGCATCCGAGAAGGCGTGCCTCCCCCGAAATTGACAGCGTCCAGCGGCCCCCAGTCGGGAGCGGAACCCATCTCGGCGATGAGTGCCCTCCCATACCGGGAAAAGAGGTGGTCCTGTCCCGCCGCCACCGCGAAGTCACAGTAGGGACAGACCTGCTGGCAGAATGGAATGTGGACATAGACCGACTTCCAGTGGCTTGCCCGGTCTGCCAGTTCGGGATCGTCGGGGGAGGCAAGCGGCTGGTTGGCGAGGTTCAATCCCTCACCTGAAGCGCCGCCACGAACGCTTCCGAAGGCACTTCAACCGATCCCACCATCTTCATCCGGCGTTTGCCCTCCTTCTGGCGGGCCAGGAGCTTCTTCTTCCGAGTCACGTCGCCGCCATAGCACTTGGCCAGCACGTCTTTGCGCTTGGCCCGGACGGTTTCGCGAGAGATGACCCGGCTCCCGATGGCAGCCTGGATGGGAACGTCGAACAGTTGGCGGGGAATGAGCTTCCTGAGTCGGGTCACCATCTCCCGACCGTAGCCGTAGGCCTTCTGCCGATGAACCACGGCCGAGAAGGCGTCCACCGGCGAGCCATTGAGCAACAATTCCACCTTGACGAGGTCCGAACTGTGGTATCCGTCCGGCTCGTAGTCGAGGGAGGCGAACCCTCTGGTCTTCGACTTGAGATGATCGTAAAAGTCGAAGACCACCTCCGCCAGGGGAAGGCGACAGGTCAGCTCCACCCGCTCGGTCCCCAGGTAATTGATGGGGCCGAGTTCACCACGACGAGAGGTGAGTATCTCCATCACCGCCCCCAGGAATTCGGGGGGCACCAGAATGAGTGCTTTGATCCAGGGTTCCTCCACCAGAACCTCGCCACCCGGGGCGGGAAAGTCGGCCGGCGACCTGACTTCATCGGGCTTGCCCCCCGGACGAGTGACCCGATAGGCCACCGAGGGGGAAGTGGTGACCAGGTCGAGGTCGTTTTCCCTTTCAAGGCGCTCGCGGACTATTTCCATGTGCAGCAGGCCCAGGAAGCCGCACCTGAAGCCGAATCCCAGGGCCTGGGAGAACTCCGGCGCAATCTGCAGGGACGCATCATTGAGCCGAAGCTTTTCCAAAGCCTCCCGTAGCCGGGGATAGTCATCGCCGTCGGTGGGGAAGATGCCGGCGAACACCATGGGACGCGGATCGGTGTAGCCTGCCAGCGCCTGGGTGGCGGGTCGGTAGGCGGAGGTGACCGTGTCCCCCACCCGCACCTGGTCGATCTCCTTGGCGCCCGTAATCAGGTATCCGACCTCTCCCGCCCCCAGAGTGTGCACCGGGACCGACGCAGGAGTCAACACCCCTATCTCCGCAGCGTCCCGCTGTTCTCCGGTAGCCATGAACATCACCCGCTCCCCGGCGGAGAGAGTCCCTTCCATGACCCGCACATAACACACCACCCCTCTGTATATGTCGTAATAGGAGTCAAAGATCAGCGCAGAGAGAGGGAGTTCTTCGTCCCCCGCCGGAGGCGGCACCATCTCCACGATTCGCTCGGTCAGTTCATCGATCCCCTCGCCGGTCTTGGCGGAGATGAATATAGAGTCGGCCGGGTCGCCGCCCAGGATCCTGGACAGTTCCTCGGCGGCCCGTTCCGGTTCGGCCGAGGGGAGATCTATCTTGTTTACAACCGGAATAATCTCCAGGCCCGCCTCCACCGCCAGGTAGGCGTTTGCCACCGTTTGCGCCTGGACCCCCTGGTTGGCGTCAACCAGCAGGAGGGCCCCCTCGCAGGCAGCCAGCGACCTGGAGACCTCGTAAGAGAAGTCCACGTGGCCGGGTGTGTCGATCAGGTTGAGAACGTAGGTGAGGCCGTCTGAGCCCTGATAGTCCAAGCGAACGGCCTGCGCCTTGATGGTTATTCCCCGTTCCCGCTCCAGGTCCATGGTGTCCAGGACCTGGTCCCGCATCTCCCGCTGGGATATCGCCCCCGCCGATTCAAGGAGACGATCGGCCAGGGTCGACTTACCGTGATCAATGTGGGCGATAATGCAGAAGTTCCTGATCAGGGTACGAGAAGACACAGCGTGAACAACCTGGATGAGACGAAAGGGGTCACGGCGTTATTTTAGGGACTTATATACGTGGGTAGACGGTGGAGGGTCGCTGTTGCGGGCGGGGGCGGGTGGTGGTGGTGTTTTCTTGGGGGTTTGTGCTTGGGTTGACGGGTTTGTCACAGTCGCTGTGCATCCTGTGTGGTGTGGTTTTGGTGCAGACCTTTGCGGTTTTCGGTGAAGTGTTCCCCTTCGGGTCATCGTCGCCTCACGGAGGTGTTCGCTATGAGCGCGGAGTTGTACAATGCCTGTTTGGAGTCGTGGAGGGGAACTTATCGGTGGTGGCGGGAACATCATCCTGGTCCTGACGAGCGGTTTCCCCGGGACCTTCAGATGTCTAGGTATGATCTGATGAAAGAGTTCACTGGTGTGCGGAAAGACCGTCCGGAGTGGGAGAGGTTGGCGGTGCAGGTGGGCCGTGGTGTGCTGGGTCGGTTCGACCGTACCGTCCGGTCGTTCTACCAGCGTTGCGAACAGGGCGCCAACCCGGGGTATCCGCGGTTCAAGGCTTCGCGGAGGTGGAGAACCATCGAGATACCGGACGCGGCGCCGTCGATGCTGTGGGCGCCGGACACGTCGAAGAACCACAGCGCCAAATGGTGGAAACTTCAAGTGAAGGGCCTTCCCCGTCTGCGGTTTCGGGACAAGGGCCGCCGCCTGGCCACCGCGTTGGAAGGGGGCGGCAAAGCGGTGATGCTGCGGATAGTCAGAACTGCGCTCCGTACCGAACTACAGGTGGTGATCCGCCACCCTGACCGAGACATGGGGAGCGAATCACTTGAACCTTCCAATCCGGTAGGTGTGGACATGGGTCTTTCGTGTCGTCTCACCCTGTCAGACGGCACCGTCGTTGCAGCCCGGGTGGCCGACATGTCCCGTGTCAAGCGGGCGCAACGTCGCCTCTCCCGATCAAAGAAGGCCTCTCGTTCGCGCAGGAAAAAGGCGTTGGCCGTCGCAAAAGCGCACCGCAGAGAACAAGAACGCGCCACCCAGGCCGATTTTCGTCTGGCGCACCGACTGGTGAGCGCCTACGACGGGATAGCCGTCGAAGACTTGAACGTGGCTGGTCTGCTCCGCACCAAGCGGTTCTCCCGCAAAATGAGCGAGCAACGATGGGCTGCTCTCAGCCGCATCCTGGAACACAAAGCCGAAAAAGCTGGTGTTCCGTTTGTGAGAGTAAACCCCAAAAACA
>MPNA01000011.1 GCA_002238785.1 bacterium OM1 bin76
GGCAAGGGCAAGACCAAGACGCCCAAGGCGAAGAAGACCCAGGTCAGATTCGACAACCTGGAGGCGGGCCGGACCTACAAGGTGTGGGTGCGGGCGCAGAACGAGGCGGGCAAGGGCGAGCGGGTTCACGCCACCATCACCCTGCCGGAGGCGGAATCCCCGCCGGACCAGGGTGAGCAGCAGGACGGCCAGTCGGGGCAATAGCCCCAGCGCGGCCCGCGTCATGCGTGAGAGTCCGCCCAAGCCGGAGGCATCGAACGGGCAGGCTGCCCGTACTGGTTTCAAGGGAATATCGCCGATGCCGCGACAGCGAATACATCACGGCGGAAGCGTCTAGGTCTTCCCCGAGGACTTCCCGGAGCGGCTGAGGCGCTTCCAGAGGCCAGTCCGGCCTCTCGTGGTCGGAGATCGCACGGCGCATCGGCACCTACCGCCACACCGTAGGGCGTTGGAAGCAGAGCCGGGGCCGTCCCAACTTCCAGCACCGGAGGGCGCTGCTGGAACTGGCCGAAAGCCTTGGCCTGACCCACCTCTTCATCAGTCGAGCGCGGACTCCGGTAGGCGCCGCGTCCGAGGACCTGAAACGCAATTAGGCCCGATACATGGTCGGGCGGGACAAGACCCCGACGCCTGCGGCTACTCGGTGCCCACATGGGGACATGCCAGGCCGTGCTGCCTAGTCGCCCCTCCGGCCTTGGCCGGTCTCCCTCACAAGCGTCCCAGCAAGCCTGCTCTTCTCATCAGCATCGCTACCGCGTTATGCCCCACCGTGATCCTATGACCCAACCGCAGTTCAGCATGTACCCGCCGCGCTCCATACACACCGCGTGACCCATGATGGATCTGACAGATGATCGGTAATGAAGGATGGATGCCCCTCCCGCAATCAACGCAAGGAGTCTCTGTTCAGATTGGACCTAGCGGTACGAGCCGTTCGCATGGTTGAAGGGTGACTTCCGCGATTCGGTCGTAGTGGATAATCGTCAAGTCATTGATTTCCCCCACCGTGACGATGAGCAAATATATATGAAAGTGAACCGAAGGGCTTGCCTACTGCAATTGCTAGAGGCTGCGGCCGCCTTCGATGACGATCACCTGGCCGGTGATAAAGGATGACTTGTCAGAACACAGGAAGGCGATCAGGTCGGCTATCTCTTCGGGCTGGGCGGCCCTCTGCAGGGGAGTGCTCTCGACCAGCATCGATTTGACCTCCGGCGGCATGGACCGGGTCATGGCCGTTTCGGTGAGGCCCGGCGCCACGGCGTTGCAGCGAACCTTCGGCGCCAGTTCACGGGCAAACGCCCTGGTCATGCCCACCAGACCCCCCTTGGACATGCCGTAGTTGAATTGGCCGAAGCTTCCGAGATAGGCGCGGGAGGAAAGACTGACCACCGCTGATCCTTCTCCGAGGTGAGGGATCAGCCTGCGGGTGAGAAGATACGAAGCGCCCAGATTGACGCCGATCACAGACGTGAAGTCCTCCTTGGTCATCTTCACCAAGCGTACGTCCCGGATGATCCCGGCGTTGTTGACCAGTGCCGCCACCTCGCCGTCCCGATTTTCCACCGCGTCCGCCACGCTTTCTCTTCCCTGCTCGGTGAAGAGGTCGGCCACCAAACCTGTGGTTGCATCTCCGCTGCCGATGTCGGCGGCCGTTTCCACCACCGCGGGATCAAGGTCCACCATTAGAGCGTGATACCCGTCTTGGACCAGTCGGGAGGAAATCGCACGGCCGATACCCCGGGCGGCCCCGGTGACCACTGCGGTTGGCCTGGTCATGGGAGGGCTCTTGCCAGATGGGTTGAACCGAGGCGGATCAACTCGCCGGTGGTGCCCGGCCGGTCGAGCAACCGGGCGATCCAAGTGGCGACCACTTGCGGATCGGTATTCTTGTCAGTGGCCACCACATTGGCCGGAATCCCCGCCCGGACTGTCTCCTGGGCAAGATCGCGGGCCGCTGACAGGAGACCCGTGGCCACCATGGCCTTACCGGCACCCCGTCTGCCCAACAGATCAGCGCTGTCGACCACGTAGACCACCGGTGCTCCAGCCCGTGCCGCCTCCCGGGAGAGCACAAATGCCTCGGTCATCTCTTCCAGCACATCTTCCCAGTCGTCACCCACGGTCGGATCTGTACAGAAAACCAAACCCTGGGCGGTGGTGCCGGGCTCCACCCCGGCCACAGCCAGTCCCTCCACCCATTCGGGAGGGATCCTCAGATGGCTACGCACAACAATGCGAAACCGGTCGTCCGAAGAGACACGACATGGACATTCGTGAAGGAATGGTTTCGAGAATGCTGAGAGATGTCACTTCAAGCTGCAGTTCCAAAAGCGCCGGGTGACCTTGAGATTCTAGAATCAACTCCAGTGATATTTCGTCTGCTCTTCTCGTTGGTGAAGTTGATGCTCAAAATTGACGAGGACCGAAGGAATAGACACCGACAATCCGTGCCCAAGGGCGACGGCGGAAAAAGCGGTGGCGACGGCGGGCCTGATCTTCCTCGAGGTGATGAACGGGATTCGGATCTTCGAGAACCAAGGCGGGTTGGGCAGGCCAAAGGGCATGAACCAAGCCGGCGGAATGTCGATGCATCAGGTGACGAGAAGTGGGAAAGCCGCGGGTTCGACCCGTATGGGATCCACCGTGACACCGAAACGTTATACGATCCGGATGGCTTTGACATTCATGGGTACGACCAAGAAGGCTATGACCGGAAGGGCTATGACTTTCAGGGCTACAACCGTCGGGGGTCCAGGCGAGGTGATTAGATCATAAGGGGAGCGGCACAGCGGTCCTCTACCCGTTGATCGCTGCCCCCTGGGTTACTAATTCAGCGATTTCCAAAGGCGTGGCGCCTAGTTCGGCCAGCACCTCGGCGGTGTGTTCCCCTAAAGCCGGAGCAGGCATGTCGGCTCGGACCGGTTCGGAGTTCATCCGGAAGGGTGAACCTGTTTGAGCAAACGCCCCCAGCCGAGGATGAATCTCCTGGAAGAACATCTCCTGGTGCAGGGCCTGGGCGTCTTCCATGACTTCGGGGAGGGTGAGAACCTTGCCCGCCGGCACTCCAGTCGCCCGGAACTGCTCCACCCAAACATCCACATCCCCGGTTGCAAGAACGGCGCCGAGTTCCTCGGCGATTATCTCCCGGTGCTGCACGCGGTCGGGGTTGGTTGGGTACCGATCCGCCAGATCGGGTCGGCCGATCACCTCGCACAACCTCCGGAAGTGAGCATCCGCCACAATCGCTACGGCCAAGAATCCACCTTGGGCCTCGAACAGTTGGTTGGGCGCTGTGAAGGGAGATGCGGTGCCCATCCGGGGAGGTTGTCCTTGTTCGGCCACGGCTATGGCATTCCAGGTCGACTGAGCAGCGATCAACCCGTCTCTTAGAGACACCTCCACCTTCTTTCCCCGGCCGGTTCGCGCCCGTTCCACCAAGGCGGCGCAGATGAGTAGGGCAATGTTGGTTCCAGCCAGGAAATCTCCGATTGTGGTGGCCGTCTTTTGGGGTGGGTCGTCAGCATGGCCGGCGATGGAGACCATCCCGGACTCAGCTTGGAAGATCAGGTCGATTCCTGGCCGGGCGGCGTCGGGGCCTTCGGTTCCGAACGCCGATACCACCGCGTAGACGATTGCGGGGTTGGTCTCTCTCACATCGGATTCGCCCAGACCTATTCGCTCCATCGCCCCATGACGGAGATTGTGCAGCAGCACATCGGCCGAGTTGACAAGTGCCATCAGCCATCGGCGGGCCTTGGGATGGCGGGGATGGAGGGCAACCGACCGTTTGCCGCGGTTCATAGCCAGGTAGAAGGCCGACTCTGTGGCTACGAAGGGAGGAAAAGCCCGGGACAGGTCTCCGCCCGGCAACTCCACTTTGATCACCTCCGCCCCCAGGTCGGCCAAGGCCATGCCGCCATAGGGCGCCCCCACCAGATTGCCCATCTCCACCACCCTCGTTCCCGTCAGGGGGCCGGAGGGGATGTTCACACCCTTTCCACCACCAAGGAAATCCCCTGCCCAACTCCGATGCACATGGTGGCCAGCCCGTAGTGACCCTCTCGCTTGCCGAGTTCATGCACCAAAGTAGTGAGAATGCGGGCTCCCGAGCAGCCCAGTGGGTGACCCAGGGCGATGGCGCCTCCGTTCACATTCACCTTGTCGGGGTCCAGGCCCAATTCGTTGCGAGAGGCCACCGCCTGGGCGGCGAATGCCTCATTCAACTCCACCAGGTCGAGATCATCGACTCCCAGACCGGCCCGCGCCAAGGCCTTCTGCGAGGCTGGAACCGGCCCGATACCCATGAGATCGGGATGCACGCCGGCCACGCCGGCAGAAACCAGGCGGGCCATGGGGGTGAGTCCCGCTCTCTCCAATCCGGCGGCGGTGGCCAGGATCACCCCGGCGGCCCCGTCGTTCATGGGTGAGGAGTTGCCGGCGGTAACGGTCCCGCCCTCCCTGAACACCGGGCGGAGTCTGGCCAGCGCCTCCATGGAAGTATTGGATCGGGGCCCTTCGTCTGAGGTGATCATGGCGATGGCCCGCTTCTTGGGACCCACCGGGGCTTTTATGGAGACGATCTCGTCATCGAACCGTCCCGCTTGCTGGGCGGCGATGGCTCTGCGGTGGCTGGTCAGGGCGAACCGGTCCTGGTCGGAGCGGGTGACTCCATACTTGGAGGCCACCTCTTCAGCGGTCTCTCCCATGCTGATGGGGGAGTACATGGCCTGCATGCGGGGGTTGACCAGCCGCCAGCCCAACGTTGTGTCGACGATTTGGGGCGCGCCGACTCCGTACGCCCGCTCCGGTTTGGTGATCACGAAGGGAGCCCGGCTCATCGATTCGGATCCACCGGCGATCATCACGTCGCCCCACCCGGCAGCCAGAGCCTGGGAAGCGGTGATGATGGCCTGCAGACCGGATCCGCACAGGCGGTTGACCGTCTGCCCGCCTGTCTCGATGCCCAACCCCGCCAGGAGCACTGCCATGCGGGCGACGTTCCGATTGTCCTCCCCGGCCTGGTTGACCGCTCCCCACACCACATCTTCGATGTCCCTGCCCTCAAGACCCGGATTGCGCTCCATGAGAGCCCCCACTGCATGAACAGCCAGGTCGTCGGGCCGAACAGCAGCCAGTTGCCCTCCCAGTCGGCCCATGGGTGTCCGGCAGGCGTCGGCGATGAAGACTTCAGTCATGGGTTGTCCTTTCCGGCAGGTCTCTATCGAAATTTATAGGGCCGGTCGGTGGAACCGGTCGCGGTGATGTCACGGGACAGTAGTCCCGCCGGCAAATGCGCCCAGTCCTCACCTTCCGCCCACTCCTTGTACGCCTTCACCAGCAAGTTGGTGAGTTCGCTCTTGGAGACCTCCCGGGGCGAAAGACTCCTGGATGGGCTCCCAGAAGTATTCTGCATACCAGATGGGCCACTCGGGACCCCAACCGTCGACCTCCAGGAAGGCTTGGTGGTGGGCAGGGCCCGACCGGTTTATCAAGTCGATCAATCGGGGGTCATGGTTGGACACGTTGAGGTTGGCTCTCTTGGGTCGCGGAGGCGGTATACCTGGGATTATGGCGGAAGCATGCGGAATCGGCCCTCGCTATGGCCGTCCTTTTGCAGGCGTCGAGTGAGCGAGGACATCTCTTGGTTAATGCGCATAGTTCGACAAAGGGCCTGGAACTGGTTGATTTGGCCTTCCGGTACCCGGACGCTTCCAGGCTGGCTGTTGACGGCTTCAGCTTGAAGGTGAAGCCTGGGGAATTGCTCTGTTTGCTGGGGCCTTCGGGATGCGGCAAGACCACGATTCTGAAAGCCATTGCCGGTCTGCTGAAGCCCACCCGGGGGGACATTCGGATGAACGGCCGGTCCCTGGCAGGCATCCCAACTGAGAAACGGGGCATTGGCATGGTCTTCCAGAAGCCGCAGTTGTTTCCCCACCTGGATGTGGGCGCCAACGTCGGATTCGGGTTGAGAATGCGCCGGATCGATCCGGTCTTGATAAGGGAACGGGTGCGAGAGATGCTGCATCTGGTGCAACTGGAGGGATTGGAAGAACGAGGGGTTACGGAGATCTCCGGCGGCCAGGCCCAGCGGGTGGCCTTGGCCAGGGCCTTGATCATCGAGCCGCAGGTGTGGCTGCTGGATGAGCCGCTCAGCCAACTGGATGCCAACCTGCGAGAAGAGATGCGGGAATTGATCCGCTCCATCCAGAGAAAACTCGGGATCACCACCTTGTTCGTCACTCACGATCAGGAAGAGGCGGTAGTCCTGGGTGATCGAATCGGGTTGATACTGGAGGGCCGACTGCATCAGATAGGGACCCCTCCCCAACTCCTCGAGACGCCTGCCACCGTGGAGGTGGCTCGGTTCTTCGGGGGCCATAACCAGATCGAAGGCATAGTGAAAGACGATCGCTTTCACTGCGAGGCGGGAACGTTTCGGCTCCCTCATCCGTCTGGCTCAGGGCCTGCCGTTATGGTCATCCGCCAAGAGGGGGTGGTGCTGGGGGATGGGACGAATGCGCTCTCGGCACGGGTCGACAGCGCCAGATACATGGGAACCCACCAACGGGTCAACTTGGAGACGGGATCGCTTTCGCTGGTGATGAACGCCCCCTCCAACCAGGTTTTCAAGCCCGGCCAGACGATCATGGTCCGTTTTCCGCCTGATCGGATCTGGATCATCCCCTCTTCCGTTTAGGCATGCGGTGAGGTGATACCGAAGAGCCACCCGTCGGGAAGGTTATGCTTGGCTCACCAAGTTTTCTACCCACCATGGAGTGACAATGAACACTGACTGGAGCGACCTCTCGCACCGCCTGAGCGATCTGCTCGGATTGGAACACGCACCTATCGCCATCACCTTCTCGGAGTCTGCGGTTTCTTCCGACAGCGGTATCGATCCATTTGGAGGTCCGCTTTCCGATCCCACTCCCGATGGCCGGTCGGGGGCGGTTCCCGCTCCCTGCGTTTTCTGGATGCACGCTCACACCCGCACCTTCTTCACCACCCCGGACGATCACGGCAACTGCTCGGTGGGTGAGTACACCCACGGTCTGGTGGAAGCCGGCGACATTCTGAACCGTGAGGATGTTGGGACCCTCCTGGAAGTCGGGTGGGTGACCATGGAGGCGTTTGGCGGAGTGGCGGCCTTGGAGCGTCGACCCAGTTCCATCATCTACGGACCCCTGGCCGACACTCCGCAGGATCCCGATGTTGTGTTGCTAAGGCTCAGCCCTTATCAGGCCATGGAATTGGGCGACGCGGTAACCATCAATCTCAGTGGAAAACCGCAATGTCAGATCCTTCCCATCGCCATCGACCAGGGTAAAGTCGCTCTGTCCATGGGTTGCGCCCTGTCGCGGGCCCGCACGGGGATGGGAGACGACGAACTCACTTGCGCTGTTCCTCCAGCAATGCTCTCGGAGATAGTGGCGAACCTGGAAGGCGTGGTGGGCGCCGACAAACAGGTGGTGGGTTACGCTCACGCCGACGCCGCCCGCTTCTGAAGACCTGAGCCTCACCCTCATCTCCTAGCGCGGGAACCTCCCGGAACCTTCGGGTGGAGTTCGCCGGGTGGCTACTCGGATCCGGGGTCAGTCATGTCCCAAAATGTACATCGCCGGATTGATGTGTGCGTCTCAGCTGGGATGGTTCAACCCAGCTAGCAAGTCCAAGGCGTGAAGAGATGCGGGCGCCGCACGTCGGCAGCCGGCAACTGGGTTCGTTAGCGACCCTTCTTAGCGGGACAGTTCTCGATACATGGGGTTGGCAAACCGAGGGGTGACGCGGACCCCCGACAGCCAAGTCTCCAGGACTTCGGCGCGTTCGGCAATGGCCAGTTCGGCGTCGGAGCCAACATCTTCGGTCAAGCGATAAGCCACGGAGCCGTCCGGTGTCTGGCCCCAACCACCCACGACCCGGCCGCACCACCATACCGTTGGCCCGGCGTTGCCGTTCCGGTCGAACAGTCCGTCCCACCGGTCGCCCAGGTACCAGTGGCGCTCTCGCCATCCCATCACCGTGGAATCGAGTCCGGGTAGCAGGGCAGCCCAGGGAGCGGGAGAGGGAACAGGGTCGAGATCGTCGGCCATAAGCCATGCCGGACCGGTGTCGACCTCAACTTCGACCAGGTCCAACGCGGCCAGGGCCGCCCGCAGATTGCGCAGAGTCCAACCGGTCCACCACCGAAGGTCTGCCTCCGTCCCCGGTCCGTAGGCGCGCAGCCACCGCTCCGCGATTGCGGTGCGGGCGCTGATGGGCTCGATGTTGGGAATGCCGCCGGGCAGTCGGGATTCCATGGCGGCCCACCGGTATTGACCGCTTCGCCAGGTTCCCCGGGGACGGCCCCGCAGGATGCGGCCCTGGGTGGCAAGAAGGAATAGCACCCGGGTGGACACCCCTACTTTCCCGCCCCACTTCTTGCCCCTGCCGAAGGTCAGAGTCTCCTTCAGTTCCGGCACGTCTTCCCTCAGTTCGGTGGCCAGAGCCTCACCACGTCGGACTATCGCTTCCAAAGTGGAGTTTCCCACTTCCTCCAACCAACGGTTCCCGTCGTCGGTGATCCCCTCCGCCTCCAGGTAACCCACCAACCGGCGCTGTTCCGGGGCCGCCAGTGGAAGAGCGCAACCATGGTGCAGCAAAGGGACCAGGTCGCGGGACACTGCGAAGAGAGTTCGGCGCATCCCGAGGATACGGAAGAGAGAGGGGTTGGAATACAGGCACTCTTCAACATCGGCGATCGTCAGGTGTTCCACCCTGGCCCAAGAGGACAGGAACGGGGTAGCAGGGTCACTGGTGTGAAGCCCGACCTGGTCTTGGGCAGCCTGAACCGGAGAATCCGCTTGATTGTCAGGATGGAGGTGGTGGCGAACCGCCAACCTGGCGCGCCTCTCCTCCACCCCGATCCGTTTCAGGACCATGGCCGAGGACGTTGGTATGAAAGGCAGGCAACCACTGCGTTATGTGGCTTCAATGGTGGTCGTGCCGGACTGTGGAGTCCGGCACGACTCTTTCGTTGAATGTGCTGGTTATCCCACTACCGGGACTTGCTGCATGGCCTCGGCCACCTTTTCGTCGGGATACTCGTAGTCGGTCAGACCGCCGGCGAGATAGTTGTCGTAGGCGCCCATGTCGAAGGCCCCGTGTCCGCACATGGCGGTGAGAATCACCTTCTCCTCGCCACTTTCCCGGCACTCGTTGGCCACCCGGATGGCTGAGGCCAGCGCATGGGTGGGCTCCGGCGCGGGAACGATGCCTTCGGTGCGAGCGAACTGGATGCCTGCCGCGAAGCATTCGTTCTGTCCAATGGCTTCCGCCTCGATCAACCCCAGTTCATAGATGTGGGAGAGAAGGGGAGACATGCCATGGTAGCGCAGGCCCCCGGCGTGAATCGGGTCGGGAACGAAGGAGTGCCCGAGGG
This sequence comes from bacterium OM1 bin76, assembly GCA_002238785.1. Taxonomy (GTDB): domain Bacteria; phylum Actinomycetota; class Acidimicrobiia; order Spongiisociales; family ZC4RG35; genus Bin76. Next base: position 9,422 of record MPNA01000011.1, read on the forward strand.
TGTGCATCTTGATCAGCGGAGTCATGCCGATGGTGTCGCCAAAGTCGTAGCGATACTCGCCCTTGGTGAAGGAGGGGCAGGAAGCCGGTTCGGAAGCCCGGATGACGGGATTGATCCTTCCCGCCAACTTCTCGCGCAGGAACGGGAAAGACAGGCCCGCGAAGTTGGATCCACCCCCGGTGCACCCAACTAGCACATCGGGTGTTTCGCCGGCCATGGCCATCTGGTCCAACGCCTCTTCACCGATGACAGTCTGATGCAAGAGGACGTGATTGAGCACGCTCCCCAGTGAATACTTGGTGTCGTCATTGGTGGCGGCCACCTCCACCGCTTCCGAGATGGCGATCCCCAGGCTCCCCGGAGAGTCGGGGGCGGAGGAGAGCACAGTCCGGCCGGCGTTGGTGACGTCCGAAGGTGAGGGGTGAACCGTGGAGCCCCACACTTCCATCATGGACTTGCGGTAGGGCTTTTGATCGTATGAAGCACGAACCATCCAGACTTCACAGTCCAGCCCGAAGATGGAGCAGGCCAGAGACAGGGCCGAGCCCCACTGTCCGGCGCCGGTCTCGGTGGTCAACTTCCTTACGCCTTCTTGAGCGTTGTAGAAGGCTTGCGCTACTGCCGTGTTGGGTTTGTGCGACCCGGCCGGACTTCCTCCCTCGTACTTGTAGTAGATGCGAGCGGGAGTGTCAAGGGCCTTTTCCAAGCCGGTGGCCCGGTAGAGGGGAGTGGGTCTCCACATCCGGTAGACATCGATGATCTCCCCGGGGATGTCGATCCGGGAGTCTCCCGACACCTCTTGCAGGATGAGCGCCATGGGAAACAACGGCGCCAGGTCGTCAGGGCCCACCGGTTGGTGGGTTCCAGGATGAAGCACCGGTGGGGGTGGAGCTGGCAGGTCGGGAATGACGTTGTACCAACTGGTGGGAATCTGCGACTCCGCAAGAGTAAACTTCCTTTGAGCCATGGTCGATCCTCGCTTCGTCTCGGGTGGCTTTGACTGTGGCTGATAATAGAGCACCCCACAAGGCAGGTGGACAGATGACTGTCACTCCTCCCCCGTCCCTTCCGTGGACCAACAATCCCGATGCCGACCGACTCTTGGCCGCGGACCCCCTGGCACTTCTGATCGGCATGCTGTTGGACCAGCAATTCCCTATGGAGCGGGCCTTTTTTGGTCCCTTCCTGCTTCAGGAGCGCTTGGGCCGCGCTTTGGATGCCGGTGAGATCGCTAACTGGGACCCCGAAGAGATGTCGACGATTTTCCGGGGTCCGCCTGCCATCCATCGTTACCCGGCCTCTATGGCCAAACGTACCCAGGCCCTTTGCCAAGCGTTGGTGGACAAGTACGACGGGCAGACTGAACGCCTGTGGAACGAGGCGGATGACGGGCGGGACTTGTACAGGCGGCTGATGAGCCTGCCCGGCTTCGGAGAGATGAAATCACGGGTGTTCGTAGGTGTGCTGGGCAAGCGTATGGGAGTGCGGCCTCCCGGGTGGGAGGCGCAGTCAGCCCAGCGACCCTCCATAGCCGATGTGGCCCGCTGGGAGGATGTGGCAGAACTGCGAGCGATGAAGCGGGAGATGAAAAAGGCCGCCAAGGCCAAAGCCAAGAAGTAACCGCTCGGCGCTACTGCGAAGAAACCTCCTATTCTCTCTGACCATGAAGATTGATTTCTATTTCGACCCCGTCTGTCCATGGTGCTGGATCACCAGCCGATGGCTGACCGAAGTTGCTCCGCACCGCCCGGTGGACATCCGATGGCGCACCTTCAGTCTGTACATCAAGAACCAGGGCCGTGAACTCCCCGAGGAGTATTGGGAAGTAGCCGACTGGGGGCGGGAAGCCCTGCGGATAGTGGAGGCGGCGCGTGCCACCGAGGGCGAAGAGTTCGTAGGAGATTTCTACACTGAACTCGGCGCCCGCTTTCATCACGATGAGGAATACCTGCCGGACCTCGCCGACAGCCTGGAAGCCATCGGCCGCTCTCCGGACTGGGCGTCCGCCGCCGACGACCCCCAGTGGGACGCCGCCATTGAGGAGTCCATGTCGGAAGTGCTGGGCCTGCTTGGGGACGATATCGGAGTGCCGTCGATTGTGTTCGACGGGAAGTACGGTTACTTCGGGCCGGTGATCTCCCCGGCGCCAACCGGTGAGGACGCCCTGAAACTGTTCGACGGCTTCGCTGCCCTGGCCGCCCAGCCGGGGATCTGGGAAGTAAAGCGGGAACGCACCGTAGGTCCGGTCTTCGGTCCCCGCCCTTAACCGGGGGCTGGTTCAGTGAGCAGACAGCTCAGGGAGTCTCCAGGGTAGGCGCTTCACGCAGCAACCAGGGGCGCCTGCTTCTCGGAGTTCATTCGTGGCTGCCGAAGGGTGGACTCAATGGGTCCAAGGATTGGTGACTTGAATGGCCAGTCCGTGAAAGTCGGAGACATTTCGCGTAGCAACGGAGAGAGAATGCGCCTTAGCCGTTCCTGCAATCAAGGCATCCGCCAGATGCAGAACGCGGCCAGACCGGTGTGCTTGAGCCCGGAGAGAGGCGGCATGCTCTGCCTCTTGGCGGCCCACGGCCAGTATTCGGTCGCCGTATTCGGCAACAAACTCCGCTATCACGGCGCTTATACGGTCACGGCGATGTCCCGGGGGAAGGAGATTCACGCCGAATTGCAGTTCATGTACGACTACCGTCGAGAGCCAAAGATCGCCTTGACTGCTTAGAAAGGTCATTACGCCGTAGGCCGGGGGACTTTTGGTTAGCTCCGAGACAACATTTGTGTCGAGAAGAAATGCAGTCATACATCTGCATCCGGAAAGAATGGAATCTCTCTTCCAGGCTCACTGCGACTCGGAATTTCAAGTTCAAGACCACGGGGAACGTTTGCCACCAGCCACTGTCCCATTGGTGGGCGTGGTGATGAATTGGCCGATTCCCAGTCTTCAGCCGGGACCACCACGAAGCGTTTTCGCTTGCCGATGTACTGTGGTCCTTCCTCCTCGGATAGCCGCAGTATCTCAGACAGTCGAGCCTTGCTTTCGGCGACTGTCCAAACTTGTTGAGGGCTAGCACCACTCATTCGTCCAACCTCCTGCAGTTAAGGCAATATGGTCTATTATAGACTATATTGCCGCCCGTTGCAAACCCAGCACAGGAAACCAATCCATCTTTGTTCTTTATTATTGAATGGAATGTCCTCTCCTCCCACTATTGCGGTGCTTGGCGCCGGTGCGATGGGATCTGCGTTGGCCAGGGGATTGTTGGGTAATGGCTGGCTTCCGGGGGATTTGATCTTGGCCGAAGTGGTGGCTGAGCGAGCAGCTCAAGTGGAAGCCGAACTGGGGTGCAAGTGCGTCTCCGATCCAGCCGAGGCGGTGAGGGGTCGGCAGGCGGTGGTGGTGGCTGTCAAGCCCCAGGACATAGAAACTCTGTTGGAGCAGGTGGCCGCAGCCATCATGCCGGACCAAGTGGTGATCACCTTGGCCGCCGGGGTCCGCATCGAGACTCTGGAGAACGCCTTGGGGAAGACCCCGGTGGTGCGAGTGATGCCTAATACACCTGCTCTGTTGGGAAAGGGAATCGCCGGGCTGGCAGGCGGGACATTTGCCGGATCGAGCGACATGAATCTGGCCCGGATGGTGATGGAGGCGGTGGGAGAGGTGGTGGAACTGCAAGAATCAGACTTGGACGCGGTTACGGCAGTTTCAGGTTCCGGGCCCGCCTATGTTTTTGCTCTCGCCGAGTCGATGACCGAGGCCGCTCTCAGGTTGGGCCTGTCTGCTGAGGTCGCACGGGAGTTGGTGAACTACACGGTCTTGGGAGCGGGAGAGATGCTGGTACGCACCGGCCAGAGCGCCGCTCATCTACGTCGACAGGTGGCCTCCCCGGGCGGCACGACCGCCGCTGCTCTGGCGGTTATGAAAGAGGGGGGATTCTCGGAACTGGTGATTCGGGCGCTTGAAGCCGCCAATGCCCGTTCCATCGAACTGGGTGGATGACGGCAACCGGAAGGACTGAACAGAGGACCCATGCAGGCGCCGGACTTCACTCTATTGGATCAGGATCGGATCCCGGTCTCCCTCTCCGATTTCTCTGGTCGGAGACTGGTGGTGTTCTTCTACCCGAAGGCTATGACACCCGGTTGCACGGTGGAGGCGGGTGACTTTCGGGACAGCTACCAGGAGCTAATGGATGCCGGCCTGGCAGTGGTGGGGATCAGCCCCGACCCACCGGAGAGACTGGCGGAATTCCGCCGCCAGGAGAGTCTGCCGTTCCCCCTGCTGTCCGATACGGATCACCAGGTGGCCGAGGCGTTTGGCGCCTGGGGTACCAAGAAGTTGTATGGAAGGCAGATCGTGGGGCTCATCCGTTCCACCTTCGTGTTGGGTCCCGACGGTGAGGTGGAGAGGGCCTTTCGGAATGTTCGGGCCAAGGGCCACGTCAGCCGCCTGAAGCGAGATCTATTGGGTGGCTAGCCCTGCTCAATCGTGGAGGAGGGTTTGAGTATCCTTTGGTCGGACGAGCGGAGTTGGCATCCGCTCTGATCCCTATGAGGCCGACTGCAGGGAGCGAGGTCGAAGCATGAAAGCGTCGAAGGTGTTGTTTGCTCTGGGCGTGGTTTCGGCGGTCGGGGTGATGGTGCTGTGGTGGCTGGGGTCGGTGATGCACGCCGAGCCTCCCAGCGAGGTGGGTCGGGAGGTCTTTGGAAACATTCCGAGCGGTCTTGAGGCGGCTTTCTACGTCTCGATAGCTGCATTCCTGTGGTTGGCCTTCTATCTGTTCTCCCTGCGGGCTCGCAATTGGTCGCGAGGGGACAAGGAAAAGCGGGTGGGGGAGTGGAAGAAACGGCTTCGCTACCTGGCAGATGGCCTGCGAATGAAGACTCTGCTGCGTGACACCGCCTCCGGGCTGATGCATTCGATGATCTACTACGGATTTCTGGTGCTGCTGGCGGGGACCATCACTTTGGAAATAGATCACTTGATGCCCGAGTCCTTCAAATTCCTCCACGGCCCCTTCTACCTGGGTTACTCGGCAGTCCTGGACTTCTTCGCTTTGGTCTTCCTGGGTGGTCTGGCGTGGGCGGTGTTCCGGCGCTATGTCCGACCCCCCGCTCGCATCGCCTCCAAGACCCGTCCCGAGGACGCTTTGGTGTTGGGACTGCTGATCCTGGTTGGAGCCACCGGGTTGATAACGGAGGCCGCCCGGATTGCGGTGGACGGCCAGCCTGACTTCGAGAGGTGGTCTTTTGTGGGCTATCCACTCTCGTTCTGGATGCCCGCCGCGCCGGAACTGTTTCACCAGGTGGTTTGGGGGATACACGCCGCGTCATTCCTGGCGTTCCTGGTGGTCCTGCCGGTGACCAAGTTGCGCCACGCGGTCACCTCGCCGGTCAACATGTTCCTCTCTCCCAATGACCGGCCCAAGGGAGCCATGAAGGCCATGCCCAACCTCATGGAAGCAGAAGACCTGGAGACGGTTGGCGCCGGGGTGGTGGGTGATTACACCTGGAAGCAACTGTTCGACACCGACGCCTGCACCATCTGTGGTCGGTGCACATCGGTTTGCCCGGCGAACATCACCGGAAAACCTCTCGACCCTCGGGAGATCGTGGTCAAATCCGGAGAAGTGCTCACCGCCACCGGCCAACCGGTGGTAACTGCGCCAGTCGCCCTACCGGCTGGCGTCACCATTGACACCGACAGCCTTTTCGAGCGGATCACCTCCGAAGAGGTGTGGTCTTGCACCTCATGCCGGGCTTGTGACGACATCTGTCCGGTCAATATCGAGATTCTGGACAAGATCCTCGACATGAGGCGTTACCTGACGCTGATGGAAGCCGATTTCCCTTCGGAATTGGCCAAGGCATTCGTTTCGATGGAGAATCAAGGCAATCCTTGGGGTCTTGGCCGGGAACAACGGATCGAGTGGACCAGGCAACTGGACTTTGAAGTCAAGATCCTGGGACAAGACGGTGTGGATTCTGCCGAGTACCTGTGGTTTGTCGGGTGCGCAGGTTCGTTCGACGACCGCAATCGGGCGGTTACGCTATCGCTGGCTCGTCTCCTTCATCAAGCGGGACTCGATTTCGCGGTGCTCGGACCCCGGGAGATGTGCAATGGAGATCCGGCGCGGCGGGGCGGCAACGAGTTCGTTTACCAGCAATTGGCTTTCGAGAACATCGAGACCCTTGACTCCTTCGGTGTCAAGAAGGTGATCACCCAGTGTCCCCACTGCTTCAATACCCTGGCCAACGAATACCCCCAACTGGGTGGCAACTATGAAGTCATCCACCACACGCAGTTGCTGGCCGAGCTTTTGCGGCGCGGGGTTCTGACCAACACCAATGGCTCATCGAACGGCTCATCCGAGCCCCGCCGGGTTACCTATCACGATCCATGCTATCTGGGTCGGCACAACGACATCTATCTGGCGCCTCGCGAAGTGGTAGCCGCCTCAGGGAATATCGAGATGGTCGAGATGCCCCGCCACGGCACCAAGGCCCTATGCTGCGGGGCGGGCGGCGCCCGGTTCTGGATGGAAGAGAGGGTGGGCAAGAAGATCAACACCGAACGAACCGAGGAGGCACTGGCCACCGGAGCGTCCGAGGTGGCGGTCTCCTGCCCTTATTGCTATGTGATGCTGGACGATGGAGTCAAAGAGGCTGGTCGCGATGAGGATGTGGTGGTGAGGGATCTGGCCGAGATGTTGGCAGAAGTTGCTCTGGAACGGGATGATTCCCGATGATCGAGCCAGGGTGGGAGCGGAATTGCTGCCGCGCTTGCCTGCGTCAAACTCGATGAGGATCGGCTATCAGGGGGAGATCTACTCCTACAGCCACCAAGTAGCCACTGAGTTGTTCCCTGAACAACGGCTTTGTGGATACCCCAGCTTTTCGGGTGCGTTCTCGGCAATGCGAGACGCCGAAGTCGACCACCTGGTGCTGCCCATAGAGAATTCCACCACCGGTAGCGTTCTCCCTGTGTTGAACCGGTTGGTAACCGGTAGTTTTCACATCGTGGCCGAGCATATGAAGGTGGCCAGTCACAGTCTGTTGGGGCTGGGAGGCGCCGATCTGGCCGGTATTCGCCGGGTGTTTTCTCATCCAGAGGCCCTCGCCCAAGCGGAGAGGACCTTAGCCCGGCGGGGTTGGGAAGGGGTGCCAGTGCACGACACTGCCGGGGCGGTGCGAATCGTTGCCTCCGAGGATGATCCTCAGCAGGCTGCCCTGGCTCACCTCAGCGCTTCGGCGCTGGGGTTGGTGGTCCTTTTGGAGAATGTGGTCGACCGGGCCGACAACACCACCCGGTTCGTAGTGCTGGCGGCCGGCGAACCCCGGGTGCCTGAGACCGCCAACAAGACCTCGGTGGTCTTCGAGGTCCTTCACCGACCGGGATCCTTGGCGCTGGCGCTAATGGAACTGGCCGCCCGAGGCGCCAATCTCACCCGGATCGAATCTCGTCCTTCCACCGAGGCGTGGCGCTACCGCTTCTTTGTCGACTTGATCCACCCGCCGGGTCCCGACGGATTGGCCAAGGTGTTCAACCCTGACTTGGTGACGGTGAGCAATCTGCGCATGCTGGGAAGCTACCAATCCGCTCGATGAGTCCTGTTCGGGCTGCCGGAGACGATTCATGAGCGGCGCCAGGGCGCTCTCGAGGGAAGGCGGAGGGGGCTTACCCCACTGAAGGTCGTCCAGTTTCCCAATCACTGCGTCCGGTTGCCTTCCTGCCCAAACACCAAGGTGGAACAGCACCTCGCGTCGCGTTGACTCCTCAGCTTCCAGGTGATTCACTACCACCCACGGCCGCTGTCCGATGCCCAGTGCGGTCAGGAACGAGGCTGCTCGAACGATCCCCGACGGGCTGGCCCTGCACACCACCACCTTCTGGCCCGGCCACTGCTCGAAAGAGTCGAGGCACGGGCCAAGATCGACCACCGTGGTCCGGTAGTCCCAGAGCCGGGACCATCCGCTTGCCAGCATGCCCCCCGAAGACCCGCCGGGGCCGCGAAGCAGCACATCGATCCCGTGGATGGTGACCGGTTCGTAGACGCTGTCAGGCGGGGGAACACCCAGGCGGAGTCCCAAAGAGGGAGAGGGGTCGGCTTCTACCAGCAAGCAGGGGCCCGTTCTGGCTGCCATCCAGGCCAGACCCAAGGAAACCTCGGTTACTCCGGGAGCACCCCGTGGTCCTCCCACCGCCACCACTCGTGGTTGCTCAGCCTCAACAGCGACGGGGTCCCGAACCCCGAGGCCGGTACGGAGGACCGTGGCCGCCCACGCCGGATCAGGCTCCTCGAGGATGTGATCGCATCCCCAGTCCTCCAGGAGGCCACGGCCTACCGGTTGATAAGGGTCTTCGATTCCCAAAACCGTTGCCCCTTCATTCTTCCAGGCGCTAATCAAACCGCGGGACAGCCAGGGTATCTCTAACCCCACCAGCACTCCCTGCGCTGCTCTATGGCGAAGGGCGTCCTGAACTTGAAAGGGGTGGGAGGCCCTACGGACTATTTGAAGAGACCCGGTCAGTCTCGCCTGCTCCACTAGCTCCGATTCCCAGAAGGGCCCAGCAGTGGTGACCACGCGCGGGATCATGTCAACTCGATCATCTCAACGGTGGCAAGGGGAATGATCAGACGGCGGGTGTCGCCAAGTTCCACATGATCCTGGCCGACCGCCGATGGGATGCCTTCACAGAGATGACCTCCCTTCACCCAGACTCGAATGGGTTGGCCGGCGTCCTCGGCGTCCAGCAGGCGGTCCCGAAGGGTGGCCATACGCTGGATCTGGAGGAGGGCCGCTTCCTGTTCGTACTCCAGCGTCTCCTGGAAGCGTCGTCGAACCAGTTCTTGAAAGTCCGCCAGATCGGGATGTTCAGATTTTTTGGAGACCACTATCTCACCTCAACACAGGGCTGTTACCACAATCTGTCCTGCCGCAGTTACCAGTGTCAAGTCTGCGGCTTGGGTTTGTTGAAAAACATTTCCCACTTCGGTTACCACTATCGGGTCGAACCTGATACCGTGAGGGGAAAGTTCGAGATAGGAGGTCTATGCACGTATCACTTACGGTTAACGGCCAGCGGGCGGTGACTGATGTCGAGCCCCGCACGTTGCTGGTGCACCTGTTACGAGAAGAGCTGGGCCTGACCGGCACCCATGTAGGTTGTGATACTTCGTATTGCGGGGCCTGCACGGTGATCGTCAACGGAAACACTGTCAAGTCATGCACAATGCTGGCCGTCCAGGCGCAGGGCGCCGAGGTGACCACTATCGAGGGGTTGGCCGGCAACGGCGACCTCCATCCCGTCCAGGAGGGATTCTGGGAACGGCATGGTCTCCAGTGCGGGTTCTGCACCCCGGGGATGATCATGTCCGCGGTGGGCCTGCTGTCTGATAACGAGTCTCCCACAGAAAATGAAATACGGCATGGGCTGGAAGGCAATCTGTGCCGATGCACCGGGTACCACAACATAGTTAGAGCCGTGGAATACGCGGCCGCCAAGATGCGAGGCGACGAACCGCCTCCCCCTGAATGGGAGGAGGATTCGGCGTGAGTACCACCAGCGTATTGGGCGGAGTCGTCAAACGGCGCGAAGACCCTGCCTTGATCAGGGGAACCGGACTGTATGTTGACGACCTGCAATTGCCGGGGATGCTGCACGCCGCCTTTGTGCGCAGCCCCTACGCCCATGCCTCAATAGAGTCGATAGACGCCTCCGAAGCCTTGGCCATGGAGGGCGTTCGAGCGGTGTACACCGCGGCGGACGTGGAGCATCTCGGCGACTTGGTTACCCAGGTGGCGGTTGGAAAGCTGCGGCCACTTCTGGCTGGCAACCAGGTGAACCACGTCGGCGAAGCAGTAGCCATGGTGGTGGCGGACAGCCGCTACGGCGCCCGCGATGGAGCGGATGCCGTGGATGTGGATTATGAGCCGCTCGATCCTGTGATCGACCTCAAAGAAGCCGCTTCCGATGCCGCCCTGGTTCATGAAGACATGGCCTCCAATGTCCTGCTTGCCTGGGAGGGAGGTCCATGGGGCGATGAGGAAGGCATAGCCGGCACCAAGGAGACCATCGCTGCCGCCAAGGAGCGGGAGGACACTGTCACCGTATCGATGGAAATGGTGAATCAGCGACTGTTGCCCATGCCAATGGAACCCCGTGCAGTGGTGGCGGATTGGAATCAGGGTTATGGCCGGTTCACGGTGCATTCCTCCACTCAAATCCCACACGCCCTGGCAGGGGGAATTGCCGGAACCTTCGGGCTCTCCCTGACCGATGTTCGGTGCATAGCACCGGAAGTGGGCGGTGGCTTCGGGTGCAAGCTGAATGTCTACAACGACGAGATCCTGGTCTGTTTCGCCTCCCAGCAACTGGGCAGCCCGGTGAAGTTCACCGAGACCCGGCGGGATGCGGCCGGCTCCACCATCCATGGTCGGGGTTGGGTAGCGACCGCCACTGTTACCGGCACGCGCGACGGAAAAGTCCTGGGATATGAACTGGACGGCATCGCCGACATGGGCGCCTACAGCCAGAACTTCACGGTGGCAATACCATTCCTGGGTCTGTTCGTCGGGGCGGGCCAATACAGCTTCCCCACCTACTGGAGGATGGCGTGCGTGCACACTCACACCATGACCACCGACGCCTATCGCGGCGCCGGTCGACCGGAGGCCGCCTACTACCTGGAGCGAGCTATTGACGCCTTCGCCCGGGAGATCGGGGTGGATCCGTCCGAGGTGCGGAGAAAGAACTACATCCCCGCCTCGGAATTCCCCGGGGCTGCCACGCATATCGGCTTCCCCATGGACACCGGTGATTACGAGAACAACCTCGACGCGCTCTTGGAGACGGTCGGCTATGAGAACCTGAAGGCCGAGCGGGACCAGATGCGGGCCGACGGGCGATTGGTAGGACTCGGCCTGGCCACCTATGTGGAAGTGTGCGGATTCGGTCCTTCTGCTTTGGTGGACCTGGGATTCTCTTGGGCTGCCTACAAGATCCCCTCCGGATTCAACGGCTCAGGTTTGGTGCGCATCCAGGCCGACGGCACCGCCTCGGTGATCATCGGCACGGGCCCATCCGGCCAGGGCCATCAGACCACGTGGGCCCAGATCGTGTCCCAGCAACTTGGAATCCCAGTAGAGAACATCCGGGTGACTCACGGTGACACCGCCGAGTCCCCCCTGGGCATCGGTACCTTCGGGTCCCGTTCCGCGGCAGTGGACGGATCGGCCACCTATGAGGCGGCCAACAAGGTAGCGGCCAAGGCTGCCAAGCTGGCTGCTCACCTCTTGGAGGCATCGTCGGAGGACATCGTGTTTGCTGACGGCGGCGCCCATGTGGCCGGATCGCCCGACCAGACGGTCTCCTGGTCCGATATCGCCACCTTGGCCTACCAGCCTCACCGCCTGCCGGAAGGCATGGAAGGAGGCCTGGAGGCTCATGCGGTGTTCAGTCCGGGCAACGCCACCTGGCCGTTCGGATCTCATCTGGCCCTGGTGGAAGTGGATGGCGACACCGGCGACGTGAAACTGCTTCGCTATGTCGCCATGGACGACTGCGGCAACGTCATCAATCCGATGATCGTGGACGGACAGATTCACGGAGGTCTGGCGCAAGGAATCGGGCAGGCGATGTTCGAAGACGGCGATTACGAGTCGGACGGCAACTTGTTGAAGTGGTCGTTTGTCGAGTATCCGTTACCGACTTCGGCTGATCTGCCTTCCTTCGAGTTGCATCGCACCGTCACTCCAACCGACATTAACCCGCTGGGTGTCAAGGGGATCGGCGAAGCCGGTACCATCGGCTCGGCGCAAACCGTGGTGAACGCCGTGGTTGACGCGTTGGCGCCCCTCGGGGTGACCCATGTTGATATGCCTCTGCGCCCCAAGAGGGTGTGGGAGGCCATTCAGGCGGCCCAGACGAACGGGAGTGTGAGCTGATGTATCCCAGGTCATTTGAGTATGTATCTCCGGGGTCGCTGGACGAGGCAACCTCGATCCTGGCTTCCACGGACGGCGCCAAAGTGCTGGCCGGAGGCATGAGCCTGCTGCCCATCATGAAGTTGCGCCTCTTTTCGCCCGACGTCTTGGTGGACATTGGACGGATCCCCGGTCTTTCTTCGATCCAGGATCAGGGAGATCACGTCGGTGTGGGGGCATTGGTTCGCCATGCCGACACCGCCTCCGATCCTCTGATTGCCGAGCACGCCGCGGCCCTTGCGACTGCGGCGTCCTGGACGGGAGACGTTCAGGTGCGCAACCAAGGCACCACCTGCGGTTCGATTGCCCATGCCGACATCGCCGCTGATCAACCGGCGGCTGCATTGGCGCTGGGCGCCACAATGGTGGCGGCCTCAGCCAACGGCACACGGGAGATCGCGGCTTCCGACTTCTTCGTGGACACCCTCACCACTGCCTTGGAACCAGGCGAGATCCTCACTGAGATCCGCCTGCCCAAGCAGGGTGGAGGCTCCGCTTACGAGAAGCTGGGTCGGCGCGGCGGTCACACCGACTACGCCGTGGCCGGCGCCTCGGCCTGGGTGGATCTCGCTGACGGCGCGGTCTGCTGTGGACGAGTGGCGCTCACCGGGGTGGGTCCCATGCCAACCCTGGCGGAAGGAGTCATGGAAAGCCTGATCGGGACCGATGGTTCTGACGCAGCGGTGGCGGCCGCATCCGACCGGGCCTTGGAAGGCGTGACGGTTCTTGAGGACCTGTTCGGGACTGTCGAGTACAAGTCCCATCTGGCCAAAGTCATGACCCGCAGGGCTCTGCAACAGGCTATCGCCGCAGCTATGTAAACAATTGAAGATCACTCTGCCGGAAGCGGGCGGAGAATTATGGAAAGGGTCGGGACCTTGCGGGTCCCGACCCTTTCCTTGTGCCTAGTCCGTAAGCGGCCCTCGAGCCTGGTTGGAGTTACGCCGGCGTCTTGTCACCGCTTTCTTTGAGCATTTCTCCGATGGCAGCCACGCTGCCGAGCACACCACTGGTGTCGAGGGGGAGGAACACTTTGGTGGCCTGGCCATCGGCGATTCCCTGCAAAGCCTCCAGATATCGTATGGCGATGAGGTCGGGAGTGGGGTCTCCCTCGTGGATCGCGGCAAACACCTTTGTGATCGCCTGTGCCTCACCCTCGGCGACGGTCAGCAGCTTGTAGCGGTCGGCTTCGGCCACCGTCTTGATCGCCCTGGCTTCGCCTTCGGCTTCCAGTATGGCGCTTTCCCTCACTCCTTCCGCCTTGAGGATTCGGGAGCGCTTGTCTCCCTCCGCCTCGGTCACCACCGCTCTTCTCTCTCGCTCAGCCTTCATCTGGCGGTGCATGGACTGGGTCACATCGGCGGGAGGCTCGATCCGTTGAATCTCGACACGCACCACCCGGGTTCCCCACTTGTCGGTGGCGTCATCAAGGATCTGGCGAAGCTTGGTGTTGATCACCTCGCGGGAGGTGAGAGCGGAGTCGAGGTCCAGGTCGCCGACCACGTTCCTCAGGTTGGTTTGGGCCAGTTTGGTTACCGCCACGATGAACCGGCCCACGTTGTACTTCAGCTTGACAGGATCGGTGGCCTCGTAGTAGATCACCGCGTCGACGGTCACCACCACGTTGTCCTTGGTGATCACCTCCTGCGGGGGGACATCCACCACCTGCTCGCGCATGTCCACTTTGATCATCCGCTTCACGAACGGCATAACCCACCGCAGTCCGGAGTCCACTGTCCTCTGATAGCGACCCAGCAATTCGATCAGTCCCTTTTCGTAGGGCCTGACCACTTTCAGTCCGGCGGCGGCGTACAAGATCAACGCCAAGGCGACCGCTCCGAATAGTCCTACAACAGCTAAATCCATGAATTCACTTCCTTCCTAGCTCCAACCGCGTTCCGGTTTATGGACCCGCGAACACGATCAGGTTGTCAAGGGCGGGGAACCACTATGAGTCTGGTTCCTTCCACCCTGATCACTTCTATTGTGTCTCCGCTGGGTATGTTTCCCTGACCGGGTTCGACGGTGGCTCGCCACTCTTCACCGAGGATTCGCACCAGTCCTTCTCCTTGGATCTGGTCGATCTCCTCCAGGACCAGCCCGGTGGCGCCCTGCCAGCGATTGGCGCCCACTTGCGGCTGACCGTCTGAATCTTGTCTCCTGATGTACCTGTGCAGAATGGCCCATGACAGGAGGGAAACACCGAAGAACACCAGCCATTGCGCTAGGACGGACAGGCCGATCCACGACATGATGGCGGCCGCCCCTGCGCCTATAACAAAGGGAAGCAGAAAGAACCCGGCCGTAAGAACTTCTCCGATACCCATCACGACGCCCAGTCCCAACCAGAGCCATCTCCACAGTTCGCTGTCCATGTTCTACTCCTTGGTTGGTTGCGGGCGGCGCATCTAAGTTAGATGAACGGCTTCAGGTTGCCGTGATGCCTGCCAGTTCTGAATTCTAGACCTCATCCGTTCTTATAGGATTCTTGAAAACACCGGCGAATAACAAGCCGCAATGCCCAAGTGCCCTCTAAGGTAAAACCAATCGCGATGAGCAAGAGATACGTTTTAGCTTTCGACGAGGCCGATCCTGCTGACAGCAGTCTCCTGGGAGGAAAGGGCGCCGGATTGGCTCGGATGATAGAGATGGGCCTGGCGGTGCCCCCTGGCTTTACGATCACTACCGCCGCTTGCCGCTACTTCTTGGAACACGGACGTGTCCCCCCGAAGCTATGGACCCAGGTGGAGGCCGCGCTGTCCCGGGTCGAAGAGCAGACCGGCCGCCAGTTGGGGGCGGAAGGCGGTCCCCCTCTCCTCTTATCGGCGCGCTCTGGGGCAAAGATCTCGATGCCGGGGATGATGGACACCGTGCTCAACCTGGGCGCCAACCATGCGGTGGTTTCCGAGTTGACCCGTTGGTCTGGTGACGCCCGTTTTGCCTGGGACGCCTTTCGGCGACTGTTTCAGACCTACGGGGGAGTGGTGTTGGGAGCGGGCAGGGACGATTTCGAGGAGGTGATGACCAGTCTCCGGCAACGCAGGAACGTCACCGAGGACTCCCGGCTGCCCACCTCCGATTTGGTGGAAGCGGTCCGACGGTTCCGGATGCTCCTCGCCGCCCAGGACAGTGAGGTGCCCGTGGATCCCATGGAACAGGTACGAAGCTCAATACGGGCGGTCTTCGAATCATGGAACTCCCCGAGAGCGCACAGCTATCGACGGCTCAACGGCATACCGCATGATCTGGGCACGGCCTGCAACATCCAGATGATGGTGTTCGGAAACCTGGGGGCCGATTCCGGCACGGGGGTGTTCTTCACCCGCGACCCTGCCACCGGGGAAAAGGAGATGTTCGGGGACTACCTGACCAACGCACAGGGAGAGGATGTGGTGGCGGGGATTCGCCAGACATCTCCCATTTCGCACTTGGCGGAGACTCATCCCGAAGCCCACGAAGAACTCCACGGGGTGGGCGAGTTGCTGGAGTCGACCTACTCGGACATGTGTGACATCGAGTTCACCATCGAGAGGAGCAAGCTGTGGATACTGCAGACGAGGGTCGGAAAACGGTCCGCGGCTGCCGCAGTGAGAGCTGCGGTGGAGATGGTTGAGGAGGGTTTGATCGACCGCGAAACCGCCCTGATGAGAGTGGAGCCCACTCAATTGGAGCAGTTGCTGGTGCCCGGGATCAACGAGGAGGCATCTCCTCCACCGGCCTTCTTCGGACTGGAGGCTTCTCCCGGCGCCGCGGTTGGCCGGGCGGTATTTGATGTTCCTCGGGCAGTTGAGATGGCTTCTCAAGGGATACCGGTCATCCTGGTGCGCTGGGAGACAACTCCTGACGACATAGACGGGATGTTTGCTTCAGAGGGAATCCTCACCAGCCACGGCGGGAAGACCAGTCATGCGGCGGTTGTGGCCCGCGCCATGGGCACACCCGCCGTCACCGGGGCTGCTGAGATCCTTATCAACTCCGAGAAGGGCTTCTTTACCACACCGGGCGGCTTGATGGTCCGGGAGGGGGACAACATTGCCATCGACGGCACCACCGGCCGGGTGTTCATCGGAGAGGTCGAGTTGGTGGCGCCCTCTCCTCCACCAGAGTTGACGACACTCTTGGAGTGGGCCGATCAGGTGCGGCGCCTGGGCATCTGGGCAAACGCCGACACCGGCAAGGACGCCGCCCGGGCCGCCGAGTTGGGTGCTGAAGGCATCGGCTTGGCTCGCACCGAGCACATGTTCATGGGCGATCGCCTGCCCGTGGTGCGCCGGATCATTATGGACGAGGGCCGCAGGAGAGCCTTGGCGCATTTGGAGCAACTGCAGGCCGATGACTTCACAGCCCTGCTGGAGGCTATGGATGGCAAACCGGTCGTAGTGCGACTGCTGGATCCTCCTCTTCATGAGTTCCTTCCCGACCGGTGGGACCTGCGGGATCAATACGATGAACTGAAAGAACAGGGGGAGCCTACGGCGGAGGTGGAGCGGATGATCGAGGTGGTCCGAAGTTGGGAGGAGACCAATCCCATGCTTGGACTTCGCGGAGTCCGTCTCGGCCTGATCCGCCCATCGCTCTACCGCGTGCAGATCAGGGCGGCCTTACAGGCCATCCGTCGTCGTCTGGAAGCGGGAGGAAGGCCGATGCTGGAGATAATGGTCCCGTTGGTGGTCGATCCTGCCGAGATGGAGCGGGTGGCGGTAATGCTTGCCGAGGAGCAAGCCGCCTTCGGCATGGATCAGAAGGTGAAGTTGGGCAACATGGTGGAGATTCCCCGCGCTGCCCTGCTGGCGGGGGAACTGGCCCGCATCTCCGAATTCTTCTCTTTCGGCACCAACGACCTCACTCAGACCACCTTCGGCCTCAGCCGCGACGACGCTGAGATCCGCTTTCTGAACACCTATCTGGCCGACGGCGTGCTGTCCCACAATCCCTTCCAGTCACTGGACGAGCGCGGCGTGGGATTGCTGGTGAAATGGGCTACCGAACAGGGCAAGGCGGCCCGCCCCGATCTATCGGTGGGCCTGTGCGGGGAGCACGGTGGCGATCCCGACAGCATAGATTTCTGCCATCGAGTTGGCCTGGATTATGTGTCGATGAGCCCACCCCGCATTCCTGGCGCTCGTCTCGCCGCCGCCCAGGCGGCCATCCGCAACGGCCACGGTTCCGCTTCAGGATCCTGAGCGATGGCGGAAGTCAGGCTCACTCCCGGAGGCGCGCCCCACACCGTCCTGCCCGATCCACCCTCGGAGGTGGTGGCTGCCCTCACCGCGGCAACCGACCGGGCAGCGCTGGTGGAGGTGGCGGCCGCTCATCCCGACCTCCCAGAGGTGTGGGCCGCATTGGGACACCTCTGTGAGTCAGAGGCTGGTGATCTGGCGGCTGTCGTGGAGGCCTACGCCTACTACCGGATCGGTTATCACCGGGGTCTGGACGCCTTGAGACACAACGGCTGGCGGGGTTCTGGATACGTGCGCTGGGCTCATCCCTCCAACAGGGGTTTTCTTGCCTGCTTGGACGGTTTGAGGAGGATGGCGCAAGCGATCGGCGAGGATGCCGAGTCTGATCGTTGCGCGGAGTTCCTGACGATGCTCGACCCCTCCTATCAGTCCTAGCCGAAAGGCTCTCGTTCAAGACAGGTCGCACCATCGGGGGGCGGCGATCCGGTCAAGATCGGAGAGGGCGATGGGAAAGACCGTGGTTGGCGTCCCGGCCGCCGCCCATACATGTCCGTGTCTCTTCAAGGCGGAGTCGGCAAACACCCGCAGCGGTTGGGAATGGCCGAAAGGCGGCGTTCCCCCCGCGGCGAAGCCGGTGGCCTCCCTCACCCGGTCGAGAGAAGCCCGGCGCGCCTTCAGCCCTCCGGCCGCTTGGGCCAGCCTTTGGACGTCGAGTCTCCGATCCCCAGGAACCAGGGCCAGCACCGCCTCACCGTCGACCTCGAACACCAGCGACTTGACTATCTGGCTTGTGTGGCATCCCACTGCCCGGGCAGCCTCGACAGCGGTCTTGGTCCCGCTGGGAAAGGTTCGGATTTCCCCTTCGATGTCCAATGCTTCGCATCTGTCCACGAAACGGCGGGTCGCAGCAGGCAGATTGGCTGGATCTGACACGCCCCTAAACCTTAACAAATGGGCCGGGGGTATTCTCGGAGACGTTCCAGACCGGGACCCGATTGAAGAGGAGCACCCATGAGGAGAACCATCGAACATGTCAGGGAATTCGCGGCTGCTGATAAGGGACTGGCATTTGTTTCTTTTGCCCGGGCGAATGGGACGGTGCACTCCACTCTGATCAACGCAGGGGTGATGGCCCATCCCGTCACCGATGAAGAGGTGGTGGCGTTCGTGGTACCCAGCAACACCGTCAAACTCCGTCACTGGCGACACACTCCCCAGGCCACCATCACCTTCCGGGCAGGATGGTCGTGGATCGGCGTGGAAGGCGCCGTCACCAAGGTCGGTCCCGATGATCCCATGGAGGGATTCGACGCCGCCGACCTGCCAATACTGCTCCGGGACATCTTTACGGCCGCGGGTGGAACCCATGAAGACTGGGACGAGTACAACCGGGTGATGGCCGCCGAGCGGAGGACGGGTGTGTTCATCCATCCCGCCAAGATAAGGGGAACGAACCTGGGGTTCTAGCGCACCGGCCGTCTACGACTCGGGGTTAGGTCAGGAGATGCTCCACGTGCCCTGGGGTCCGGTTACCGTCCAGCCGTCCGGGCCGTCGGTAACGCGGTAGGTAATCCATAGACCACAGATGCCACCGCACCACAGGTTGGCCCCGACCGTGGCTCCCTCACTGTCGAACTCGACTGGCGCCAGGGTAATGATGGCACTGTTCCGGATAACCGGCGCCAACTCGCCCTCCCGTATGTAATCCCATTGGCTGTCGATGAATCTGACCGGCGCCAAGTCTTCTATAGCGGTGTTGATCGCAGCCAACTGATCATCACTGAACAGACCGGTTGACCTGCCCCATGGCTCCAGGGGATCGCCGGCGTCGGGCTCAAGGTGGTTGACTACCAGGACTTCGGCGAACCGGTGATTGGGGCCGAAGGTGTTGTCGAATTCAACAAGATGGCGGGTCACCGCCGCATAGATCTCAGCCTCCGCGGAGGTGCGGTCCTCGCCCGTGGGCGGACCACATGCCCCCAGCAGGAGAAACCCGATCAAAGCGACGGCCACTACCGAGGACCCCCGAGCCCTGCCGCCGGGTCTTGTCACTGTAAACGCACCCATTGACCGCTCTCTGACGGGACCCGACATGATAGGCCAGTATGGCAGGGAGCGTTCCATTTGGCCCTGTAACTTCGCCGAACCTTTGGGTGCGCCTCGGTGTCACTGTCCGTCGGCACGGTATCGTGGCTCTTGATGGCTCTGTTCGCGTCCCGCCGGGAGCGCCGTCTGTGGCTTTGGACGGTGGCGGTGGTGGTGGCCATCTATTCGACTCTCGGGTTGGCGGGGACATTGGCCGAGAAGTTGCCCGACGCCGGCGTGCTGGACGCGGCGCTGTTCCTTCTTGGCATGTTGCTGGTTGGGGTGACAGTGGTGATTCACGGGGTGAGTTCCCGCCCCGCCGGTGCCCAGATCGGCATCGCGCTGGGCGTCGCAACCGTCTACTTTATGGTCTTCTTCCGGATGACCTTGGCGGAGCGCAGTCACCTCATCGAATTCGGTGTGGTAGCTGTGTTGATCTATGAGGCTTTTAGGGAGCGAATGGCTCAAGGCCGGCGAGTCCCTATGGCTCCGGTGCTCACCGTATTGCTCACGGGCTTGGTGGGGACCCTTGACGAATGCATCCAGTTGTTCCTGCCCAATCGAGTCTTCGACCCCGTGGACATAGTCTTCAACATCCTGGCGGCAGCCATGGCGGTCACCGCCAGCCTGGCGCTGGGATGGGCCAAACGCCGAGCATGGCAATCTCGGTCCAGGTCGGCAAGGACTCAGAGGGCGCGGGGTTCGGGCGATGCGTGAAGAAACAGTCTCCCCGTTTGCAAGAAAAGGACGGTAAAGGGTTGTCTTTGTCCCATGAATGTGGCATATTGGATACTGTCACGAAAAACACCTCCCGGCCCCGTCCTGACGTCAACCCGGGCCACGATCTCTGATCGGAGGTCATAGTTGAAGAGCACCTCCCCCTCTGGGATGGTCTGCCGAAGCGCGTCCTTCGACCCTTGGCGGCGGTGGCGGGGGTGGGGCCCAACGGGCGAGTAGGAACAGGTAAAATGTCGCGGGATAGCATTGAGTTTTCGCGATATTGCCGGATCCGGTGGTGTGACTGGTCCCGCCTCCCCGCGCATCCTCGATGTCACCCTCACGTCGGGAGGTGGGGGTGCCCTTGCGTTGGCTTATGTCCATGCCTTAACTGATTGATACTCTGGCGGCCTATGACTTCCGATTTGGATTCTCGAAGAGCGGTGGTCACCGGCGGGGCGGGGGGTCTGGGGTTGGTGATCGCCAGTTCCTTGGCAGAAGCCGGGGTTTCCACGTTTGTCGGTGACATCGACCCATCCGCAGTTGCGGCTCTACCTACCAATCTCACCGGATGTACGGTGGACGTCGCCGACGCTGACGCGGTAGCCGCCTGGCTCGATCCTATCGCAGCCGAAGGCATTGACATCTTGGTGAACAACGCTGGCTCGGCGGGGCCCACCGCCGCGGTGGAATACATTGATCCGGGGGAATGGCGAAGATGCCTAGAAGTCTGTCTGTCAGGTCACTTCTACTGCGCTCGCCGGGTGGTTCCCGCCATGAAGCAGCGCGGTGGAGGCGCCATAGTGAACATCACCTCCACCGCGGGGTTGATGGGCATGCCCAATCGCACCCCCTACGTGGCGGCCAAGTTCGGAGTGATCGGCTTGACCAAGACTCTGGCTATGGAACTGGGCCGTCATAACATCAGGGTGAACGCCATAGCCCCCGGTTCGATCACCGGCGACCGGATGGACCGGGTGATTTCCGCACACGCTGTCGCGGAAGGCATAACCGTCGAGGAGGCTCGCTCGGCGTACGTACAGGGAACCTCGATGGCCACCTTCGTGGCGCCCCAGGAAGTGGCGGACTTGGTGCTGTACCTGGTCGGCTCTTCTGGGCGTAGCATCAGCGGGCAGGTGATCTCTGTCGACGGCAACACCGAGACCCTTTACCCTCGTCTTTGAACTGGGGCGTGTTCACGCTCTTCCCGCTTGGACAACTCGACATTGTTTTTCAAAGCGTTCATGACTTTCGCCCTCACCCACGACACCCCACGAACCGGGATCACGCCCTGGGAAGGTCGATCATTTTCTTTGTTTGGTGGGGCGTTTGCGGGTGCGTCGGCGTCGCCGGTGGCGGGGGTGGTGGTTGGTTTGGCGGGTGGGTCGTCGCCAGTCGGTGATCGGCGGCCGGCGGAGCGTGTACTTCCCGGTTGGGGTTTGGTGCACGGTCCAGTCTTGGTCGTGGACCTTGTGGTGACATCGGGTGCACAGCAGGCACATGTTCTCCAGGCTGGTGGGGCCTCCGTCCTGCCAATGAACAATATGGTGGGCTTGACACCAGGACGCTTTGGCGCCGCAACCGATGCAGTGTTTGTCGCGGGCGACCAAAGCAGCGCGTTGGGAACCGCTGGCGGTACGCCGGGCCCGTCCCAGGTCCACGGGTATCGAACCACCCGAGAAGATGGCAGGCAGCACCTGAGCGTCGCACCCCAAACGGCGCAACGTTCCCGCCGGAACCGGGGTGCCGTTCTCCAAGCGGGGGTTGCCCAACCGTCCGCTGACCGCGTCGTAGTCGGCGATCAACAACAGTCGCACATCCTGAGAACGACCCTCCCCACCCTTCCCTTGACGAGTAAGAAGTTTTGCTAGGGCGTCGGCCATCCGCTGTGGAGCCGTGGCCCGGTCGGTGGGGTCCTCCTTGTGCCACAACTGGTTCATCATCGCCGAGACGGCCGTTTCGATCCGAGCGCCGGTAACAGGGTCGAACCGCCCGTACAGCACGGTCATTCCATCGTCGGCATCGGTGGTGATCTTCGCGAAGCGGCGGGAACGCTGATGCTCCAACCTGGTGACACCATCATCACGGGACTGTCGTTGTTCGTGCTTGCGGACTGACCGGGCGAACTTGTCAGGAGACTGGGAACGGGCATCATCCAACAACTCGTCCTCTTTGATGGTTCCCCGCTGGTTAGCACTGGCCAGGATGCGGGCATTGTCCGCAGAGATCTCCCCCTTCCAGAAACCCTCCCGCGTCTTGGGCAACTCCTCCAACTCCTTGGCGGTTTCCACCTCCGAACGGGCCCGCCGTCTGCCCAACAAACCATCCTCCCGCAAAACCGATTCCACCAGTTCGGCTCCCTCGCGTCGTTCCAGTTCCGCCACCGCCTCGGCACGGTCCGCAGCAGCCTGGTTCTGACAGCGGATCGTAGACCTAATCCGCTGTCTCAACTGTTCCACCGACGCCTCCGCCACCGGCAGGGTGGGCCTCACCAGACGCGCCCTGTTCACCACCGCGGGGTTCGCAGACTCTGTATTCATATCCACCAGTATGCACAGACCCTGTGACAAAACACCCCCACACAACACTACAGTGTGACAACAAACACTAAAACTTCAGTGGAACCCCACAACGAACATGCCTACTGGTCCTGATGACTCCGTTTACGTTCCCCTCTCGTCAACTTCGCTGTCATCCGCGATACCCCCCGAAACGTAAACACGCCTAGAGGGGTGACCCTGAGAGACACCGCCCGAAAGGCCCACGTTTCGAATCAGATGCTGCCCTCGACCTGGACCCTGATGATGTCCACGCCGTGAAACTTCTGGTGTCGTACGCCTGAGGCGTGGTATCGCAGCAGCCGGAGCGAGAGATCATCGGCGGTCGGCACGGCGACTTCGTCAGTCAGGAACGCCAGTTGATCCTCGATGTTCTCCTGGCGCGTTGTTGCTACGAACTCCAGTTCCACCATGACGCCCTGCGGCCGCGCCACGATGACGAGGCGAGGGGTCTCCGAGTCCCGGGTATCGTCCTCTAGCCACAGCAGGCTGGCGAGGGTCTCCTCTCCCGCCGATCGCAGCCGGAGCGCGGAGGCTTCGTTCCAGTTGAGCCTGGATGCCAGACCGGCGAGGAATCCATCGATCTCCGCTAGCGAGGACATGTCCAGGGTGACCTCGAGGCGGGAACGCCGCGTGCTCATAGCTTCCAGCAGGAGCGTCATCCCGATCGCCGCCACCGCGCCGATGGTGACGCCGTTACCGAGCAGGGCGCCCAGATCATCGCCCAACAGGTCCCCTATCAAAGGGTGGCCGTGGAGACCCAGGCCCAGTGCGGTGGCCACCGCCACCACCAGCACCCGCTGGGGGTCGATGCCGTCGCGCAGGATCGTCTGGCAGCCACTGACGAAGAGGATGCCCATGGCGAGCATCAGGTAACCGCCCAACACCGGTCCGGGGATGGTCAGCAAAAGAGCCGTGAACTTGGAAAAGAAGGCCAGCGTTACGGAGACGATCCCCACAGCGATGCCTACTCGGCGTGCGGCGACACCGGTGAGATTGATCAACGAGAGGCTGTACGAGGAAATGGTCATCGGTGGCAGGGTGCCGCCAAGGCCGGCCAGCAACATCCCTATTCCGTTGACGCTGACCATTCCCTGGATCTTCCGGAAGTCGATGGCCCGCGGCCGGCGGCGGGAGTCCTGCTGAATCGCCACGCTGTCGCTGATCGTCTTGAGTCCGATCACCAGGGTGAGAATCGCGAATGATGGCAGAAGCGACCAGAACTGCTTGCTCAGTGTGAGATCGAAACTCAAGTCCGGCATCTGGGGAATCCCGAACCAACCGGCGTTGGCGATCCGGTCCGCATCGAGCACACCGAATCCGGCGGCGACGGCGCATCCGGCCAGGATGCTGATGAACGGCGCCACGAGGCGCCAGCGTCCGCTGGCGCGCAGCGTGACGATCACCGAAACCAGCAACGTCGCCGCGGCGATCGCCGGGCCGGCGACGGCTGGGGTGCCGGTTGGCAGGTCGCGGACGCTGCCGAACGCAATGGGCAGCAGAGTGATGGCGATCAGGATCGTCACCGTGCCGGAGACCGCCGGTGTGATGATCCGCCGCAGCGTCGGCAGCCACCAGGCGAGTGCGACCTGGATGAAGCTGCAGACCATCAGGAGGCTGGCGAAGGTCGCCGGTCCGGCTATAGAGACCGTTGTCACCATGATGGCGATGAACAGCGCCGCGGGGATGGTGAGCACCGCATGGCCGGCGCCGAATCGCCTCAGTTGGGAGGCTTGAAACGCCGTGGTGGCCGCGCAGACCAGCATCGCGGCGAAGACGCCCCAGGTGAGGTAGGTGTCATCTAGTCCCGAAGAGCGAATCGCAATAGCCACGTTCAGCACGGTCGGCGCCAGCACGAGTGCGGCGCCCTGGAATCCGACCAGCAATGCGATGGACGGAGGACAGGCCTCCTCGGGCTCGAATCGAATGGGCTGTTCGGCGCTTTCGGCAGTCAACGGTCAACCAATTGCTGTGTCGTTATCCAGCACGGACATCTTGAGAATGGTAAATGGTCATCCGACTGGCTGGCGAAGCCTGACGCTGCCAGGTATGACCGGCTCCAGGACATCCTCTCGTACGAATTGGCTCCAGTTACTGATGAACTCGATCGGCCCAAGATGGTCGATGGCCGGGATGATTGTTTGTCGTTGCTCCTCGGTGAGCGACCGGCCCGACCGGCCCTGGTTCATCGGATCCCCAGCGTGCGGGTCAAGGCGGTCCAGTATCAGGATGCGGCTGAATCGATGATGAGGACCGAACGTATTGTTGATCTCTACCAACTGGCGCGTTACCGCAGCGTAAATCTGGACTTCCGCGGCGGCACGCTGCTCTTCTGTCAGTGCGCCGCTCCCACAAGCCGGTAGAAGAAGGAAGCCAACCAGGACGATGACCGGTGCCAACACGAGGGACTTCGACAGGCTCCGTCCATTCGCCGATTCTTGAGTTGCATGCGGAAAAGGCATCTCGCACGGGTGGGACTCTAACCATATCCCGACAGTATGGCGGCAGAGGAGGAAGCGGGACTATGATGTCTTGTGTCCGCACCACGCTGACTCTGGACGACGACGAGGCGGCGTGCCGCCTTCGGACAGAAATCGACTCCATTCCCGAGGACATGTGGCCGTACCCTCAAGGAACCCGCCCGGCGAGCGCGCCTGTCATCCAAGCGGATCGTCAACAACACCCCGCGTGGTGCCTGTGACGGACTCTTATCGAGGCAGAGTCCCGATGTGACGTCACTCCCCACCACCGCGGATGCCGGCCCGGCTTGGACCCGAGGCGGCTCAACCAGTTCAACGGGGCGCTCGAGGCCGCCGGCATCGGCAGTTGGCCGTCCGAGTGATCGTCCCCGAACTGTACCTGGTTCTTCACGCGCCCACCGCGGGCGCGCCGCAGCGACGAGCAGGAACGCCGGTGGTGGGAGGAAATGGCGTGTGGCTGCGGCGATTTGGGCGATCGCGATCATTACCGCTAGCTGTGGGGGCGACGCCGACATCGCCGAGCCTCCCCCAGAGACGACATCCGCCATCGCCACGACTCCAGAAGAACCGCGGCCTGAGCCGACGGATACTTCCGACCCGGCGCGGCAAGACGACGCCGAAGCCGCCGATCCCAGCGACTCCTTCTTCGCCCTCGATCGGGTCTTGGAGATCGGCATCGAGATCGCAGCCGACGATTGGGATACGCTGCGCCACCAGACCCGGACTTTCGAAGACCTGATGGCGGAGATCGAGGAGTACGAACTTTCCCGGCCCTTTGCCAACATCTACACTTGGTTCAGCGCCACGGTGACGGTGGACGGAGAGATCCACACCGGCGTCGCGGTGCGCAAGAAGGGTTTCCTGGGCTCCCAGAGCGACACCAAGCCGTCCCTGAAGCTCCGCTTCGACAAGTATGTCGACGACCAGTCGCTCGGCGGGGTCATGGAGCGGATGACCCTCAACAACAGCGTGCAGGACCCATCGATGGTCAACACCTGCCTGTCGTATCGGGTATTCGCCGCGGCCGGCGTTCCCGCGCCGCGTTGCAACTTCGCCACCGTGTCCGTGAACGGGAGAGAATTGGGGCTGTACGTCCATGTGGAGGAGATCAAGGCCCCGTTCCTGGCCCGTCATTTCGACAGCGCCGGGGGCGCCCTGTACGAGGGTACGGTCAGCGACTTCACGCCCGAATACCGCGGCACCATAGAGAAGAAAACCAACGAGGACGCCGCCGACTGGTCCGACATCGACGCCGTGGTGGCCGCTTTGGAGGACCGGTCCGACGCCGGCCTGAAGGCGCTGGGGGAGACTGTGGACCTGGAGCGGTTCTTGACGTTCTGGGCGACCGAGGTCCTGATCGGGCACTGGGACGGGTACGCCGGCGACCGCAACAACTACTGGTTCTACCGCGAACCCGACGGCCGCTTCGTGTTCCTTCCGTGGGGCGTCGACGACACCTTCCACCTTAAGGACGACCCCAATCCCTTCGACAACATCTCCGACCCGCCCCCGTCGGTGCTGGCCCTCACGTCCATTCCGAACCGCCTGTACAACCACCCCGACTGGCGGGCCAGGTACGTCGAGCGACTCGAGGAGATACTGGAAACCGTCTGGGACGAGGACGAGTTGCTGGCCGCGGTGGACGAAATGGCCGCTGTCGTGCAGCGGCACGCTCTCCCCGCGGCCCGCCACTCCGCCGCTGACGACACCGAACGGGTGCGCAAGTTCATTCTGAAGCGGAAGGGCGAGATCCTGGCCGATCTCACCCCCGAGCCGCCCGAATGGCCGGAGCCGGAGGCCTACGTGCCGCCCGCCGTCGGGTCGGGAACCCTGGAGATCACCTTTGAGGCGACCTGGGACAGCAACCGCAGTTCCAACCCCCTGGGTGAGGGTGAGGTCACTCGCCTGGTGCTGGACGGGTCCCCCGAGACGGCCGAGAACACCGCGGTCCTCGCCGGCCACTCGGGTCCGGATGAGATCGGCCTGCTTCCGGGCGCTGACGAGCCCGCTTCCATCGTGGTCTTGAGCTTCGAAGACGATGGTTCCCTGTCGGGGATGACACTGGTGGTGGAACGGGACAGCCTGGCGCCGGGAGCCACGCTGGTGATCGGCGCCGACGCCATCGCCGGCGGGGTGTGGTCCCTCCCGGCGGGAGCGACGGCACCGGACATGTTCACGCCTTTCGCCGAGGGCGTGCTGAGACTCACGGCAGCCGGAACGTCTCGCGGCGACACTATCACCGGCGCCTTCTCAGGCCGGTTCGGATGGGAACCCGCCCCCACTGCCGGCGCCGGCGCCGGCGCCGGCGCCGGCAGTGCTCCCGCCAACGTCGGTCTGGTCATCAACGAGGTGGCCGCCAAGGGGGACCCGCTGGATTGGTTCGAACTGCACAACACCTCGCACGAGGAGATATCGCTTGACGGCTTCGTGGTGGCGGACAGCCTCACCGACGCCGGTAAGCGGGTGGTCTTCCCGCCGGGCACGACCATGGCCCCCGGCGCCTACGTGCAGTTCGCCACCGACAAGGAGGGCTGGCCCGGATTCGCTCTGGGCGGAGACGAGGAGTTGGGGCTCTGGCTGAGCGACGGCGCTGCGGTCGACCAGGTCGACTGGAACGAGGGCGACTCCGGCGAGGGCCAGAGCTATGCCCGTGTGCCCGACGCCACCGGCGACTTCCAGACCGTCGACAACCCCACCCCGGGATCCGCCAACCAACCGTGACGCTCGATTTCCGCCTGTGGAACAGCCGCACCGGCTCGGCGTCGCGCCAGTCGTGGTGGATGCCGTGTTGGATACTGAACAACCAATCCATATAGATCGGGCGGGTTCTTGCTTTTGGATCATCTGCCTGAAGGAGCGATCTGCCTTAGAAGCAGACAGACCTCAAAGCAGTACTCGGCAAAGTTCTCTTGCTGGTGATGACGCCGGTTCTCCCGCCCGTTATCTTCACTGTTGATGGCTCTGTTCGTGTCGCACCGGGAGCGTCGCCTGTGGTTCTGGACGCTCACCATAGTGGTGGCCATCTTCTCAACCCTGGGGCTGGCAGGAGCACTCGCCGAACAGCTTTCTGAATCGGGCCTGACCACGGTGGGCTTTGCCGCCGCGATGCTCCTGGTCGGGGTCACCGTGGTTATCCAAGGGTTGAGAACCAAGCCGACTGGCGCCGAGATCGGCGTGGCTCTTGGGGGTGGCAGTGGCCTATCTGATGGTTCTGATCCGGATGGCGCTCGCGGAACGTAGCTACCTCATTGAGTACGGAGTCGTGGCCTCATTCATCTACGAGGCACTCAAGGAGCGAGCCGCCCGCGGTGGCCGGGTTCCCGTTCCCGCCGTGCTGACCGTCTTGGCCACCGGGGTGGTGGGAGTGTTGGATGAGGGCATTCAACTCTTGTTGCCCAGTTGCCACTTCGACCCGGGTCGACATGCTGTTCAATGCGCTGGCCGCCGTCATGGCAGTCGTGGCGCGGGTGGCGCTGGCCTAGGCGAGACGTGGGAAAGCCGCCACACGGATCTGGAGACGGACAGCACCCTGGGTGATACGCTGCCGGCATGGGTATCCGTTTGGATTCGTTACGGTCGGTGGTGACAGGGGGTGCAGGTGGCCTTGGGCTGGTGGTGGCCGAGGCATTGGCCGGAGCGGGCGCCACCACCTTCGTATGTGATGTCGACTCTGTGGCGGTGGAGTCGCTTCCTTCTCATCTCCATGGGGCGACTGTTGATGTGGCCGATGCCGATGCAATGGCTGCCTGGCTGGATCCGATCGCGGCGGAGGGGATCGACGTGCTGGTGAATAACGCTGGGGCGGCGGGGCCGACCGCGGCCGTGGAAGAGATCAATCCCGCGGAGTGGCGAAGGTGTGTAGAGGTGTCCCTGTCGGGGCAGTTTTACTGCGCCCGCCGGGTGATTCCCGCCATGAAGGAGCGAGGGAGGGGAGCGATCATCAACATATCCTCCACGGCCGGGTTTATGGGGATGCCGAATCGCTCTCCCTATGTGGCGGCCAAGTTCGGGGTGGTCGGGCTGACCAAGACCTGGCGATGGAACTGGGCCGAAGACCGAACCGCGATCGCCACATGCATCACCGTCGGCGCCAAGACAAGCGCGGCGCCCTGAAACCCGACCAGCAGCGCAATCGACGGAGGACAGGCATCCTCGGGATCGAGTCGGATGGGTTGTTCGTGGTTACCGGCCGTCAATGGTCAACCAATCGCCCCACCGTTCCCAGGCAGCGACAGTTTCTGGAGATGTTTGCTAAAGAAGTCAACTTGGATAGCCATGCATATGACATGCATGCGTCAACGGCAGTGCACGCATCCTCTCCGAATCAGCACATTTACCATGAAGAATCTGGGAATAGTGGAGGCTCTTGGGGGAATGGTTGCAAGGTGGCTCTTCACTTTTGCCAGGCAAAGGACGGGGAAGACTCAAACGATGGGCTTCTCCGCTCGGGCCGATCGGGAGGCCGGACCCCACCAAATCAAATGCAGCGGCAAACCTGGCTCTAACGTACTGTTAAAAGTTAACAGTAGAATCTCTCAGCTTTGCTTATAATCTCGACTAGGAGAGGTTGAGGATATCGTATGACCACTACCGCGGTCGAGAGGGCGCTGGGCGCCGACCCGTCCAGTTGCGGTGCGCTGCTTTGTCAGGTTCCCGAGAGCCAGTGGTTCGACCGCAAGAGCCCACGGGTGACCGCTAGGGATCTGGCCATTGTCTTGGTGGGATTCGCTAACGCAGACGGGGGAGTGGTCGTGGTGGGTTTGCATGGGGGGCACGTTGAGGGAATTGACCGCTCCGGTCCTCGATGTCTGGCCGAGTGGCAGCAGGCCGCAATCGACTTTACTGTCCCGGTGGTACCGGTGGCCATGCAAGTGCTGACTTGTCGCAATGATCGGGGTGATGAGGATCATCTGCTGGCGATCCGGGTCAAGAAGTCGAATGTGGTACATGCCACAGTCGCCGACCAGGTCTATCTTCGCGTAGGCGACGAGACGAGGAAACTCCGGTTCGATCAACGGCGGGAGTTGTTGCACGACAAGGGACAGACCATCTATGAGGCGACTTCGGTCCCAGATGCTTCCGGTTCGGATCTGGATGCAGACTTGATCGAATCCTGGGTGTCTGCGGTGGGAGGGGAAGACGGCCACAGGCTCTTGGCCGCACGGGGATTGGTGAACCGTGATCGGCATTTCACGATTGCCGGGGTACTGCTGTTCGGGATGACTCCCCAGGCATGGCTACCCCAGGCTCGAGTGCGCGTCTTACGGTATCGAGGAAGAGCGAGAGGTGCCGGTCGTGACCAGCAGTTAGAGATAGATGTGCAGGTAGATGGGCCTCTGCCGCATCAAATCGAGGAAGGAGGTCGCGTGCTGGTGGAACTGGTACCCACCCGCCGAGCATTAGGTCGTGACGGGAAGTTCCAGTCCGTGCCGATCATCCCCAGCGATGTGTGGCGTGAGGGATTGGTGAATGCGGTGGTGCATCGCTCCTACAGCCTGGCTGGAGACCACATTCGGATCGAGGTGTTTGAGGACCGCATCGAAGTCCATAGCCCGGGCCGGTTTCCCGGTCTCGCCAACGGTGTCGACCCCCGTGAAGTGATGCGTTACGCTCGAAATCCCAATATCGCTCGGGTGTGTGCCGACTTGCGCTTCGGGCAGGAGTTGGGAGAGGGGATCCGTCGCATGTTCGAGCGGATGCGACAGGAGAGATTGGCTGATCCGGTATACGAGCAGGGACCGTCATCCGTTCGGCTGACCCTGTTCGCCCATACGGTGGATCCGAATCTGGAAGACGGGTTGCCGAAGATGGCCCAGCAGATTCTCCAACTGCTTCGCGCCGAGGCGAGCCTGTCAACCGGCGATCTGGTGGCCGCCACCCGGCGTTCTCGACCTGCTGTCCTGCACAACCTCAGAACTCTGCAATCCGCGGGGATCATCAAATGGGTAGGCAGGTCACCCAGAGACCCCCACGCATACTGGACGCTGCACACCCGTTCATGAACTCTCTCCCGAGTCTTGCTCTAACTTACTGTTAACTTATTAGAGATAGGGGTGTGGGCCAACCACGGAAGCTGGAGCGCCTCATTCCGACGACTGAGTCGACTTGATCCGGTCGATGATGAATGGTCACCACCCGAACTCGGGTTGCGCAGTACATCTTCGGGCTCGAGTCGGATGGTTGTTCGTGGTTACTGGCCGTCAATGGTCAACCAATCGCCCCACCGTTTCCCGGCAGCGACAGTTTCTGGAGGCTCTATCCGAACAGCATCCCATTAAGCCTCTCCTGCCACTCGTCCTCATCCACAACCTCGAAGCGCATCACCTTGCTTCGCATCGCAGGCACCAACTTGGCCCAGTCGGTCTGGTGGGCGTGCTCACTGCAAATGTCAAAGACGGACCGCTTGTACTCGGTGTCCTCGGATGCCTTCAGGTGAACGCCCTTGGTTTCGACCACGAACACTTGGTGGAAGCTGTCGTCCGTCCCGGGCTCGTCATCCTGTAGCGTCACGATGAAATCGGCGTAGATCCGGCGCGGTTTCCATCCCTGCAGGTAATAGTCTTTGCGGGCGCGGTTGCGGTACCAGAAGAAGAGCCGTGCCTGTTGGTCTAGGTAGGTAGCGACTCTGTTTTCGAACTGATTGAGATCGTCCTCCGTGGTGATGTCGAAGAGATTGCGCTGATAGGGGGTGCCGTCCTCCCGGTTCGCCTTCTTCGCTTTCGGAACGTCAATCTTCGCGGGAAGCCGGTTGAAGTTGAGATCCTCCGCCACGACCAAGAAACGCATCGTCCCCGACTCCAGAAGAGCATGGAATTACCTCTCGCGACAGGCGTTCGCGTTCCTTCTCGATCTGCTGGCGTAGCTTTTCGAGGACAAAGACATGATTGGCTGCCACGCTCTCGGTGGGATAGCGATCAAGCAGAGCCTCGAAGGTAGACCGGGCCAGATCGCGTCCCCGCCACGGGTTGGGAACCAGGTCCAAGAGGTGGCTGGCCGCGAAAAAGAAATCCACCGGATCGCCGCCGTTGTCCGGGCCGGCATCGCCAGGGGCTTTGGCGTTTTCGAGTTGGCCACCTCCATCCGGCTCTGGGACAAGCGTCTCCTCGGTCAGGTTCGTCCGCAGCAGGACATCTCCCCCTTTCCCTTCGCCCAGCGTCAAATCCCGAAGTGGCGACAGATCGATGGCGTCCCAGGGCAACCGCGAAAGAATGTCCGCCTCGTAATGGACCAGACGCCAGCCGTCCACATCCCGAATCATGAAGGCGGGTAGGACAAGATCGCGCGTAGCGACTCAATACCGCGCCCGTTGCCGGGTTGCCAGTTTGTCCGCTGGGCGGGTTGGGTCGCTATCGGACACAACCCTCCCCTCCAGATCCTGCAGACCTTCCAGCCCGAATCCCTTCCTGACCTCTTGCAACAGGTCGCGGCCCCGGCGGCTGAAGCAGAAGACGTAACTCTCGTCAAGCCAGGTGACTCCCGTCTTTCGAGCGTAGGGCTGCCGCAGGATCCGTCCCACAAGCTGGGTAATCCCTGTCTTTGACACCGGGTTGGCGAGGATGGTGAGAACGTAGGCGAACGGGCAGTCCCAACCCTCCTGGAGGGCCTGCTTGGTGATAATGAACCGAATTGGGCAGTCGCGGGACATCAGGCCGCCAACGTCGTCAACCTCCTTGAGTTCATCCTTCGTGCTGGTCTTGACCGCAATGTACTCCTGGTTGATTCCCGGGTGCTGGAGCAGGTAATCGCGCACATTGTCGGTGTGCACAAACCCAGGTCTCCTCTGCTGCCGGCCGGTTCTCTCAACCTGGATAACGCAGATGGGCCGGATGTATGTCCCGGACTCGGCTTCGTGATGCCGCGCCTCGACCTCAAGACGTTCGCGGTGTTCTATAGATGCCAGCAGCGCGTCGCGCCAGTCGCCGCTGGCTTTGTTGAGGATGTGCAGGTCGAGCTTGATCATCTCTTCGGCGTTCAACTCCCGGCCCAGGATATTGACAAGGACGTTGGCCCCTTTGGCGGGAGTGGCCGACAGTTCGACAAATCATGCAGGGGTTGAATCCTTCAAGCGTCGCCTTCGCGTTGACACTGTACGCCTTGTGTCCCTCGTCCAAAATGATGAGCGGCCGGAGAAGCCGCACAGTGTTGCCCAGTGAGGCTTTTACATATCGGCCCCAGAAACCGGTGGTCTGCTCGAAGGTGTCCAGATTGGGGTTGTCCGCGAGCAATTCTGCATGCGCGGCAGGATCGTCGTCCAGAGGGAAGCACCGGTCGAAGCCCCCACTGTCGCGGAATATCCGAAGTGTGTCCCTAGTCCGCCGGTTGGCGGACGGCAGCATGAGCAGAAGAATGCAGAGGTTTTCGGCTATGTCGCGCGGTCCGAATGCCGCGGTCTTCTCAAAGATGAGGGTGCGCTGTCCAGATGCCAGATCAAGTTGCTGCCGGTACGGGTGGTCGCGGTCCTTGAGGGCCTTTAGCGTCTGGTTGTATATCTGCGTCGTAGGCACGATCCACAGCACCAGCCCGCGCCGACTCTGCCGGAAGTTTCTGTTGACGAGGTCGATCACCCGGGTGGCGAGCAGCGTCTTGCCGCCTCCGGTCGGGATCTTCAAGCAGAAGGCCGGCAGATGCTGGCCGAGTCCGTTGCGGCGTGGGTAATACGGGCGTCCGTCCACGGTCTTCTTCCACGCCCGCTGAACCCAGTCGAAACCCCAGTCGGGATCCTGGCTACGCGCCGCCCTGTCCTTTTCCCGCCACTCGGCTAGTTCTTGGAGGAAACCATGGACCGCTCCAACCGTCCGCTTCTGGTAATCCTTCAGGATCATTGTTCCAACTTGTCGATCGCTTCGTAGATCTGGAAAGGCAACTGCTGGAAGTCGATCTTGTATCTGTGAAGGAACTCACGATCCAGAAACTTGGTGGGCGCGAAGACGAGCTTCCTTTTGGATCCGGCGGGCAGCGCGCGGGCCAGAGGGAGGGTGAGCGCAAGGTTCTTGAGCTTTTCGACATCCGGTTCGTAGAAGAGGAAGACGTCATGGGATGGGGTCCGCCCAATGAACCCGGTTTCCCGATCGGTCTCGGTCGGATCGAACTCCTGGCCCGTTGCGGTGAAAAAGATGTAGCTGGCGAGCTTTTCCCAAAGCGGCAGGTGGGAGCCGTCGAGGAGGGACTCCTGGCGCAGGGGGCGCCCCAGCTCAAAGTAGCTGAAGGCGCCGCCGAGTCCAGCTTTAAGTGCGTCGTCCTTGGCGCTGGGTACCCCCTTGATGACACGCCGGACACGCTCGGCCGTAACGGTGTCCGCGTAGTCTTCGCACTCGACGAGAATGAAGCGCCGGTTGCCGCCATCTTCCTGATTCTGCGCGAGAACGGCATGGGCGGTGGTGCCAGAACCCGCGAAGGAGTCGAGGACGATGGAGTCGGGATCGGTGGACAATAGGATGATCCGTTGGATTAGCTCAAAGGGCTTCGAAGTGAAGCTGGGAGTCTCTTCTGGGAATAGTTGAAGCAGGGTCTTTCTTGCGCCTTGTGTGTGATTCACTTCCTTATACGTCCAGATCGTTTCCGGGACCAAACCTTGCTTTACTTCGGAAAGAAAGCGTTTTTAAGGCAGAGGTACGGCTGGCCAGAGAGAGTCTCCAGAGGCGTGACGGTGCGTCCTCAGGACGTCGCGTCAGCGGCCAGGTGTTCACCGTCGACACCCACGCCGAGAGCCTCTATTCCAGCACTCTCGATTGGCCGCCCGCCCCTCGGGCCAGACTTGAGTCCCTCCGAATTCTCCCAGGTCCTGATGAGTGCGGCGAGCGGTCCGTCGCTGCCCGCCAGGTCCTCGTAGCTGCCGTCTTCCACTACTTGGCCATCTTGCATCACCAGCACCCGGTCGGCGCGCCGGGCGGTCTGGAGGCGGTGAGCCACCACGATGGAGGTGCGGTCGGCCAGAAGGGTTTCCAGAGCCGTCTCGACTTGACTCTCCGTTTCCGGATCAAGGTTGGAAGTGGCCTCGTCCAAGATGACTATCGGTGGATCCACCACCAATGCCCTGGTCAATGCCACCAATTGCCGCTCTCCCGAAGACAACCGGTTCCCCCGTTCCCGCATGGGTGTGTCGAGTCCCTCGGGGAGACTCTCCACCCACTCGGCGATCCCTGCCGCCCGGCAAGCTTCCCATAACTTGTCGTCACTGATCTCCTCCCCTCCGAAGGCAAGGTTGAAACGCAGTGAATCCTCGAACAAGAAGCCTTCCTGTGGAACCATGGCCACCGAACGGCGGAGGTTGTCGAAGCTCAGATCCCGCAGGTCGACTTCATCGATAGTGATGAAGCCGGTCTGTGGATCGTAGAAGCGGGCCAATAGCTTCACCAGGGTGCTCTTCCCCGATCCGGTGGAGCCCACCACCGCCACCCGTTGCCCGGCCCGCAGGCTCAGGTTCATGTCGGTGATCACCTGCTCCTCAGCGTCATATCCGAATGTGAGTCCCCGTACTTCGATGTTCCCGGCGACATGGGAAGGGAGTTGCCGGGGTTCCGCCGCTTCCTCTATGGCTGGCTGCTCATCGACCAGTCCGTACAGCTTGTAAAGGGCTGCCAGGGCGCCTTGCAGCAGGTTGTAAACGTTCGCCAGTTGCACGATGGGCTCGAAGAACCAGTTGAGGTAGAGCAGAAAGGCGATCAGCGATCCCAGGGTCAATTCCCCATCCAGGACCCGGTTTCCACCTATGAAGAGGACCATCGCCAGCCCTACGGCGCGCAGCGCGTCCATTCTGGGGAAGTAGTCGACCACTGTTTTGGCGGCGTTCATGGCCTTTTGGTAGTAGGCCTTCTCGATCTCGGAGAAACGCTCTTCCTGGCGATGTTCCTGGGCGTTGGCCTGGACCTCCCGGACGCCCGAGATGTTCTCCGAGAGGGCAGCAAGCACCTTGGCAATCTCGCCCCGCCACTCCCGGTAGGCCTTGGCCGAGTTGCGCCCGAAGCGGTAGGAAGCGAACAGAAGGAGCGGCATCAGCAGCATTACCAGACCGGCCAGCAGGGGGTCGACCACGAAAAGAGCCA
Source organism: bacterium OM1 bin76 (assembly GCA_002238785.1). GTDB lineage: Bacteria > Actinomycetota > Acidimicrobiia > Spongiisociales > ZC4RG35 > Bin76. Next base: position 45,466 of record MPNA01000011.1, read on the forward strand.
CCGACACTGTAACCACCATCAGCGTGCTCCCCACCACCGCCAAGGCCCCTTCCGAGGCGAACACCTGCAGAGACTCGATATCGGAGGTGAGCCGGGAGACCAGTACTCCCGTCTTCGTCCTTCCAAAGAAAGCCATGTCCAGCCTGAGCACATGGGCATAGATCCGGGTTCGAAGATCCATCATGAATCTCTCGCCCATCCAGGCCACCGTGTAGAGGGTGATCCTGGTGGATACATATTGAGCCACCACGATCCCGGCGAACACCAGCGCCGCCATGGTGATCACGGAAGTGTCCTGGGGGATGATCCCACCGTCCACTCCTTCCCGGATGACCAATGGCCCTGCCACCCGCGACAAGGTGGCAACCACCGCGGCCACCGCCGCTCCCAGGGCAGGCAGGGCCATGTATCGAGCCGATCCCGCAGCCCGGCGAATCAGGTTCAGCCGCTCGGGGATGGGATCGTCGGTTCCGTAGCGAGCGTACATTAACGGTGAACCGGACTCGCCTCGGCCAGTAATTGGCGGTAGCGAGGCACGTTGTCCCACAGGTCTTGGTGCTCGCCGAACGCCAGGACCTTGCCGTCTTCCAGGACTATGATGCGGTCCGCCAACAGCAGAGTCGACGTGCGGTGTGCGATCACGATGGTGGTTCTCTCCTGCGTGGCTTCGATCAATTCGGCGTGGATATGAGCCTCGGTGATGGCGTCCACCGCCGAGGTGGCGTCATCCAGGATGAGGATGCGTGGGTTGCTCACTATGGCCCTGGCCAAAGCCACCCGCTGGCGCTGGCCTCCCGACAGGCTCAACCCCCTCTCTCCAACAACCGTGTCATACCCCTCGGGAAGGCTTTGGACGAAGTCATGGGCATCGGCGATCCGGGCTGCGGCCACTATCTGGGAAAGTTCGGCGTCGGGGGCGCCGAAAGCGATGTTCTCGGCGACCGTGGCCGAGAAGAGGAACGGTTCTTCGAAGGCGACCGCCACCTCGCGGCGCAATTGCATGGTGTCGAGTTGCCGGACATCGGTTCCATCGATTGATACCGTGCCCGCCGTGGGGTCGTAGAAGCGGGGAATCAGATGGGCCAGAGTGGTCTTCCCGCAACCGGTGGCGCCGAACAGAGCCACGTTGCTGCCGGCCGGTATCAGCAAATCAAGATCCCGTAGAACCTCCTGGCCGTTGTAGCCGAAGGTGACCCCGTCGAATCGGATCTCACCGCCTCGCGGCGCCAGGGGGGCAGGGCTGGCGGGCGCCCTGATGGATGGGGTGGTCTCCAGCAGTTCCACTATGCGGGCGCCGGCAGCCGAGCACCGGGGGAGTTCGGCAAAGAACCAACCGGTCATGCGGATGGGGAAGTAGAGGACCACAAGGTACTGGGTGAATGCCACCAGGTCACCGATGGTCATGTCACCGCCGGCCACCCTCAACCCACCCAGCCACAGAGCCCCCAGAGTCACCAGGGTTGGTATCAATTCGAACCAGGGGAGATAGAGCGACCGAAAGCGCGCCAATCCCATCGACTTGGAGAAGATGTCCTCGGCAACCTGTTGCGCCCGGCGTGATTCGCGCTTTTCCCTTCCGAACGCCTTGGTAACCGCGATTCCCGAGATTCCCTCTTGCGCCAGTCTGCTCATCTCCGCCAACGACTGCTGCACCTGCAATGAGATGCCGGTTGTCTTGCGGGCGTACAAGATTGCAAAGCCCACCATCACGGGCAGGGTCAAAGCCGCCACCGCCCCCATGACCGGATCCAGGACGAAGGCCATCCCCACCACCATGATCACGGTGATGATGTTGGCCAATGTGATGGGCAGGATCATGTACACCAGCCGGACCTGGGTGAGATCGGTGGAAGCCCGGGCCATCAGCGATCCCGCCGAGGAGTGGTCGTAGAAGTCGAACCCCAGTCTTTGGATGGTCGAGAAGATGCGGCCCCGCAGGTCTACCTCGTAACGGTAGGCGAGCTTGAAGGCGTACCACCGCCGCCATCCGATGCTCACCGCTCTCATAAGCCCGGCGAGCAAGAGGATCAACACGAGAGGAACGAGCAGGTTCCTTTGCCCCTCTTCTATGGCGTGGTCGACCACGAGTTTCTGCAGGTAGGGGTTGACAACCGTTACCGCCATCCACACCAGGGCGGCCAGGATCGAGATAACCAGCAGGCGGGGGTAGCGGAGAAACCCGGAGGCGATCAGCCGCAAACCTATTCGTAAAACCGACCAGTCTCTGCGTCTGTCCATCAGATGGAGGCTAATGAGCGGCGCCGGAAATGTTCAGGGGGCCAGACCGGGGCGCCGCCCACTATCCCGCCGGTTGTTCAAGACGCCAGGCGAAAGAGAACATCTCCTCCTTGGGCATGCGCCTCTATGGTGGAGTCCTGCGGCCACTCGGATTCAAGCATGGCGATGGCCAATGGATCGGCCAAGCGACGCTGGATCACTCGCTTGAGGGGCCTGGCACCGTAGGCGGGATCGTACCCTTCCTCGGCCACCATGGCCTTTACTTCGGCCGCCACACTCAAGCGGAAGCCTCTATCTGCCAGCCTCCGCACCAAATGTGCCAACTGGATCTCGACTATTTTCGCAAGATCCTGGCGGCTCAGCCGGTCAAAGACAACTATGTCGTCCACTCGGTTGAGGAATTCCGGACGGAAGTGGCCTCGGACGGCTCCCATCACCCGACTCTTGTTCAAATCCCTTCCCAGACCCGGGTCGATCAGTTCCGATCCCAGGTTGGAGGTCATGATCAGCACCGAGTTGGTGAAGTCGACCGTGCGTCCCTGGCCGTCGGTGAGCCGGCCGTCGTCCAGCAATTGCAAGAGGGTGTTGAAGATCTCCGAATGGGCCTTCTCCACCTCATCTAGCAGGATCACCGTGTAAGGGCGTCTCCGCACCGCCTCGGTGAGTTGCCCACCCTGGTCGTATCCGATGTATCCCGGTGGCGCCCCGATCAGGCGGCTCACCGAGTGCTTCTCGGAGTACTCGGACATGTCGATGCGAACCATGGCCCGCTCGTCGTCGAACAGGAAGTCGGCCAGGGTGCGAGCCAATTCGGTCTTCCCCACGCCGGTGGGGCCCAGGAACAGAAAGGACCCGACCGGGCGGTTGGGGTCCGATAGACCCGACCGGCTGCGCCGAATGGCGTTGGAGATCGCCTCGACGGCCTGATGCTGACCCACCACCCTGGTGTGCAGATGGCTCTCCAGGTTCAGAAGTTTGAAGGCTTCTCCTTCCAGCATCCGCGCCACCGGGACGCCGGTCCAATGTGACACCACCTCGGCGATGTTCTCTCCGGTGACCTCCTCCGACAGCATGCGACCGTTGGCGGCCAGCTTCTCGAGATGCTCTTCCTTTTGGTCCAGGTCGGCTTCCAATCCGACCAGCACCCCGTAGCGAAGTTCCGCCGCCCGATGGAGGTCACCGCGCCGCTCTGCCATCTCCGCTTCTGCTCTGGCCTGCTCGATCCCTTCTCTGATGCTGTGGATGGAGGCGATTGCGTCCTTTTCCTGCTGCCAGCGGGCGGTCAGGCCTCCGAGAGTCTCCCGGGTATCGGCCAACTTCTGCTCCAACTCCTTCAGGCGGGCTTTTGTCTTGCGGTCCGCCTCCATTTTCAGGGCCTCCCGCTCGATTTCAAGGCGGGTTACCACCCGGGTCAATTTGTCAATTTCCTCTGGCATGGAGTCGATCTCTATCCGAAGGCGCGACGCCGCCTCGTCCACTAGATCAATGGCCTTGTCAGGTAGGTGCCGTCCGGTTATGTAACGGTCGGACAGGGTGGCTGCCGCCACCAGGGCCGAGTCGGTTATCCGCACCCCGTGGTGGACCTCGTAGCGTTCCTTCAAACCCCGCAGAATGGCCACCGAGTCGGTGACGGATGGGGCCGTGACCAGTATCGGCTGGAAGCGCCGCTCCAGTGCCGCGTCCTTTTCGATGTGTTGGCGGTGCTCGTCTGTGGTGGTGGCGCCGATCATGTGCAGTTCGCCCCTGGCCAGCATCGGCTTGAGCAGGTTGGAGGCGTCCATTGCCCCTTCGGCGGCGCCGGCTCCCACGATGGTGTGCATCTCGTCGATGAAAGTGATGATTTCACCCTCGGAGGCGCTGATCTCGGTCAGCACCGCCTGCAACCGCTCCTCGAACTCGCCGCGGTATTTGGCGCCGGCAACCATCGCTCCCATGTCCAGGGCGACGATCCGCTTGCTCTTGAGGCCCTCCGGTACATCGCCGTCGGCGATCCGCCGGGCCAGTCCTTCCACGATGGCGGTCTTTCCCACCCCCGGTTCGCCGATCAGGACCGGGTTGTTCTTGGTGCGGCGGGACAGAACTTGCATCAACCGGCGGATTTCATCGTCCCTCCCGATGACCGGATCGAGCTTTTGGCGACGGGCCAGGGCGGTGAGGTCCCGCCCGAAGCGTTCCAGCGCTCCGAAGGTGGCATCCGGGTCGTCGGTGGTGATGCGATGTGCTCCCCGTAGCTTGGTGAGCGCCTCGAGGATGTTCGGGCGGTTGATCCCATGACGCCGAAGCAGGTCTCCAGCCGAACCCTTCCCTTCCACCAGGGCTATCAGCAAGTGTTCCACCGACAGGTAGTCGTCTTTGAAGTCGGCCCGGGCGCGGTCGGCCCGCTCGAGAGTCTTGGAGAATTCCCGGCTGGGCGCCGGGCCGGCGTTTCCGTAGGCGCTGGGAAGTTCCTCCAGCAGTTGGTCCGCATCGGCCTTGAGAAGGGCGGGCTGGGCTCCCAGCGAATCCACCAGGGGCAGCATCATGCCTTCCGACTTGCCAAGCAACGCGGCCAGCAGGTGGACTGGCGTAATCTCGGGGTGATGCTTTCGCCGCGCGGCAGCATCTGCATCGGTGATTGCCTGCCTGCTCTTGGCAGTTAGCCGCTGAAAAACCTCAGACATGTGGTTGTTATTCCTTTTGGTATAAGAAAATCTTAGTCTACTTATATCAACTTAGGAACCACGGAAGATATTCCCTCGGACAGCGCCATTTGGCTGAATGATCCGGGACCGCAGGTTTGCTACCCGTTGATCGCCCTACTCAGGAACTCGATGATCCAGTTGCGGAGCAACGGGGCTTCAGGGGTGGTCTCCAACGAATCCAGGGCGGTGTCTGCCACATCCGGGGGGATGCTGATACCGCGCTTCAACTCGATGAGGCCCCTTATGTACGGAATCGGCATCTCGGGGTGCCCCCCGATGCCGAGGACATGATCCCCTATGGCGAACATCGAGACCGGGCAGTGGTCCGTGGACGCCAGCAGTCGGGAGCCAGGGGGGAGTTTGGTGATCTGGTCCTGATAGGAGACCACCACCTGGAAGGTGTCCCGGCGGGGAACCATCCACGCCGCGTCTGCTCTGACATCGGTCTCGGTGACTCCCAGGCCCCAGCCGGCGGCTTGGAGGGTCACCTCACCCCCCAGGGCGTGGGCGATCATCTGGGCCCCGAAACAAACGCCGACGTGAGGCGCCCTCTCTTCATGCAGGCGGCGGACGAATCCGGCCAGCCAAGCCACCCACGGCTCGCCGTCCGACACCGCATGTTTGGAGCCGGTGGAGATCCAGCCGTCACAGTCCGAAGGGTTGTCGGGGTATTCCCCCTTGAGCAGGTCGTAAGCGAGTAGTTCTATCTCCGGGCGTTCCGAGAAAAAAGCGGTGAACCTGTCCTCCTGGCTGCCGGCTATCGGCAGAAGTCTGGGTAGGACGTGGTCGCAGACCAGCAGCCCGATTCTCATGACTTCGGGAGGTGGTCGGACACCATGACGGCCAAGAACCACTGGAACCAGCCCAAAAGACCGAGCCTCTCCGTTACATTGTCAGATTGCTCTTCTCGGGCGAGAGTCAGAAAGGGCATGACCCCTTAGGTTAATGGCGGCCAGGCGGTTGGTCAGGCTTCTCATTGGGACTGCTGACCTTAGGATTGGCAAGCGGCAAGACCACTGGGATCGGAGAAGACGCCGTTGGCGTACTGCAACTCCCTCACGTAGCAGACAATCAAGTCAACATCCTGATTGGACAGTCCCTCCACCGGGTCCATGACCCCGAAGTCCCAGTGATGTTGACGCACTCCCTGCCGCACCGCGATGTGAAAGCTGACATCCGCATGGTGACCGGGTTCGTAGATGATGTGCACCAGCGGTGGGCCCTCTGATGAACCCGCTGCATTTGTCCCGTGACACTCCGAGCAATTGGCAGTGAACACTTCCCTGCCTTGAAGAGCAGTCTCCGACAGGTCCGGCGCCGTCACGGTGGCGATTTGAGGGTCGCTCTCCCCTGTGGCTCCGTATTCAGATTCACTGTCCTCTCCACACCCTATAGCCAGAAAGCAGACCAACCCGGCGACCAGTGGCCACCTGAGCCGGGGCCTGCGGCTACCCATCATCTTCTGAACGCCCTGGGTCTTGGCGCTTCTTCAAGTCTGCTCGCTGCCTGAAGAATTTGACTATCCCGTAGATGACCATGATGACGCCGATCCCTACGGAGATAAAGCTCAACTGGCTGGCAAGCTCCATCTGCTGATTCCTCTGGGTGGGGGTCGGAACGAATTCTAGGGAAATTGTTGGACATTGTCATGACCGCCAGTCACAACTTGTGAAAAGCCTGGTCCCAGGGGTCTCTCCAACTGGTCCATGGTGCATTCGAGGGCAGGTTTGTCGGGTCTCCACCGGTGGAAACGGGTGGCGTGGCGGAACCGGTTGTTCTGCAACTGGTCGTAGCTGATCTCGATCACCACTCCCGGTTGGACCGGCGTCCATTCCTTGCTCTTGGCAGTCGACCAGCGGCTCTGCGCGCCTGGGGCCCGCGCCTCGGCATCGAAGGAGTCAGGTGACCGCAGACTCTCGAACATGGTGAGCATCTCGGTCCGGTCGGCGTCGGGAAATCCCGAGCAGTGACCGATGAAGTGCAACGACCCCTCGTCGTTGTAGAGGCCTAAGAGCAGCGAACCGATCTTGTCGCCATCCTTGTGGACGCGATATCCCCCCACCACGCAATCCACATGGCGGCGGTGCTTGATCTTGATCATCTTTCTCTTGCCGCTCACGTACCCCTCGTCAAGGCTTTTGGCCACCACCCCGTCGCATCCCGCCGCCTCGTACTCATAGAACCAGCGTTGTGCCACCGAGAGGTCGGTGGTGGTGGGAGTCAGGTTCCAAGGAGAAGCCAGTCCAATCGCCAGTTTCTCCAGTTGTTGCCGCCTTGCGGAGAAGGGCAGGGACCGCAGATCCTCCCCTTCGACGGCCAGAAGGTCAAAGGCCACCAGTTGGGCCGGAATCTCCTCCGACAAGCGCTCGATGCGACTGCGGGCGGGATGGATGCGCATCTGGAGAGCATCGAAGTGAGTGACATCGTCGTATACGACCACTACCTCACCGTCCACCACCGTTCCCGCCGGCAGTTGCTCCAACGCGGCATGGAGTTCGGGAAAATAGCGGAGCAGCGGGCGTTGGTTGCGGGAATCGAGGCGGGGCTCCGGTCGGCTCCAGGCAAGGATCCGGAAACCGTCCCACTTGGGCTCGTAGGCGTAAGAACCTCTTGGCCACCGCTCCCAAACGCGAGCTTCCATGGTGGCCAGGGGAGGGGCGAAGGGCCAAGACGTCATGTATTCCGAGATTACGCCGGCCTGCATGTGAACCGGCAATCACTATCGTCTGGCAGTGCCTATGACAACATGGAGACCAGGCTCCATGTCACCATCAGGATCCCTGCTGCCATCATGAATGCGGCCCGTTTAGGGCGAAAACCCCCTCTCTGGCCGGGGGGAGGTTGTCCTTTGAGATGCCGGAAGGTGGCCCAGGCGTTCCCGGCCAGCAATGCCAGTCCGATGGCTAGGATCATCTGTGTAACCAGGATGTCTAGTCCAAGTATCTCCGCCATGAGTGTTCTCCCACTACTCGATTCGTCCACCATGATGGTATGTCCATCCCTGGCGAGTTGAAATGGCCCGCCCTGCGCAAGTTCTGAGGGTGTTCACCGATGGAGCCACCGGTGGGAATCACCTGGGAGTGGTCGCAGACACCGTAAACCTGGACGCCGAGCGCATGCAGGCCATTGCCACCGAACTGGGGTTCAGCGAAACAGTGTTCATTGATTGGGAGGTTGGCGCCCCACCACATGTCCGCATATTCACACCTGTGTCGGAGTTGCCTTTTGCCGGACATCCACTGGTGGGAGCTGCCTGGTTGTTGCTCCGCGCCGGTCCGGGCGGAGTGGACCGGGTGACCTGCGGAGTGGGAGAGGTGACCATCTCCGCCGATGGCTCCATGGTTTGGATCGAGCCCCCTTTCGCTCAGCCCGTCAGGACCCAACACGATCCGCCGACCCTCGGCTGGTGTTCTCCCATTCGGGCCTGGGAAGTGGAAATGCCGCTTCCTTATTCGGTCTGGCAAATGGACTCCCCCGAAATGGTCGGCGCCCTGGGGCCGCCACCCTCCGACTTGGGGATGACGCTGGCGTGGGCATGGGAGTCCTCACCGGACCGTGTGAAGGCCCGTTTCTTCGCTCCCAGCATGGGAGTTGTGGAGGATCCCGCCACCGGCAGCGCGGCGGTTGCCTTGGCGGCGGTGCTATGTTCAGACGGAATGGCGGCGGGTAGTGTCCAGATTTCCCAAGGAATGGAAATAGGCTGGCCGTCGTTGATATACCTGAGTTGGGAAGGAAGTCGGTGCCGGGTGGGGGGAACGGTTGTTAGAGATGGGGTCAGGGAGATGAAGTGGTAACCGTGGTTATCTCGCCAACCTCGGCAATGCGGCTGAGAAAAGGTAGGTCAACGGACCGTGGCTAGCGGAGGATCACGACTGGCGGTGATCGCCGCTCTGGTGGCGAACTCCACCATAGCCGTTGCCAAGCTGTTTGCCTTCGTGATCACCGGTTCGGCCGCCATGCTGGCGGAAGCCATTCACTCGGTGGCAGACTCCTCCAACCAAGGCATGCTTCTGTACGGATCGAAAGCCGCCCGGGAACCGGCCGATATCACCCATCCATTCGGCAGGGGCAAGGAGGTGTACTTCTGGAGCTTCCTGGTGGCGGTGATGCTGTTCTTCGGAGGGGGAGTCTGGGCCTTCTTGCACGGTTGGGAGGCGATCAGCCATGCCGAGCCGCTTGGAAACCTCACCGCCAGCTTTGTCGTCTTGGGGTTCGCGTTGGTGTTGGAATCGATCAGTTTTGGGGTGGCCCTTCGCGAGTTCAATCGTCATCGGGGCGCTACTTCGATGTGGCAGGCGGTGAGGGAATCCAAGGATGCTTCTTTGATTGTGATTCTCCTGGAGGACACCGCCGCCATGTTGGGTTTGATCTTTGCTCTGGTGGGCACCACTGCTGCTTGGGCCACGGGGGACTCCCGTTGGGATGGGGCGGCATCGCTGCTGATCGGGGTCATGCTGGCCGTGGTGGCGGTGTTGCTGGCCTTCGAAATCAAAGCCCTGCTGATAGGCGAGGCGGCAGGTCGACGTGACCGGATGCTGATCCGGGCGGCGCTTCTGGGAATGGACGAGGTTGCCGCGGTGGGGCGACTTCTCACCATGCACATGGGACCTGACGACCTGCTGGTCAATGTGGAGGTTGATTTTGTGGAATCACTTGCCGCCGCAGAGATTCCCGACACTATCGCCAAGGCGGAAGAGGTGATCAGAGGTCACATTCCCGGCGCGGGGAACATCTTCGTGGAACCCTATGACCAAGATCAAGGCTGAAGCATCGGCGCCGGCTTCCTCGGCCAACCTGGGTCCCGGATTTGACTGTTTGGCTGTGGCGCTGGAGATCAGGTGCCGGGTGAAGGCTCGACGCGCTGAAAAGTGGGTGGTGGAACATGTCGGTGCTCACACCCCTCCTCGAGGATCTTCGGACGCGGTGCTCGATGGAGCACGGTCGGCGGTGGGGATCGAGCATCCGCTCAGCATGGAGGTGGACAATCAGATCCCGATTGGCAGCGGTCTGGGTTCATCCGCTGCTGCCTACGCGGCCGGCATGGCTGCCGCATCTCGCTGTATGGAAGAACCCGTCGACTTCGACCAGGTTTTTCACAGGGTGGCGGCACTCGAAGGCCATCCCGACAACGCTGCAGCCACGGTTTTCGGCGGCCTGGTGCTCGTCGGGGCTGAGGGCAGTGTGCACCGGCTCCGATTGAACCAGAGGTTTGGGATCTTGGTGTTGGTGCCCACCTTCCGGCTGTTCACCAGTGAGTCTCGAAGGGTTGTGGCGGGGACCTTCGACCTGCGAACGGTGATCGGCAGCCTCTCCAGGATGGGTTCTTTGGTGGTGGGACTGACCACCGGGAGGTCTGACATGCTGAGTTCGGCCCTGGGGGACCAGATTCACGAATCCAGCCGGAACCGATTACAGCCCCTGGTGGGGGACTTCATCGACGCGGCACTGGGAGCGGGAGCGGTCTATGCCGCCTGGTCGGGGAGCGGCCCTTCGGTTCTGGTGCTCACCGAGTCCGGGGAGACCGACAAAGTGGCCCTTGGGATCCAGTCGGCCATGGGTTCTCAAGTCGAGATACTCCGTCCAGGTGTGGCCCGCCAGGGTGTGATCTGATCAGAGCCACGAAGAGAGCCTGCCAATCAATTCGTCGTTCCGTGGCGCACGGTCGAAGAAATGTGCGGTCTGGTTTCCCCAAGTTCCCGTGGCGTGGTACCCTCCGGAAGGTCCCCGTCGGCCAGGGTGGGCTGATGGGGACCTTCAGATCGGCCAACGAGAAAGCCAACTATGGGTTCGCTTGTCAAGAAGCGTCGCAGAAAAATGTCCAAGCACAAATATCGTAAGCGGCGCAAGGCGAATCGTCATAAGAACAAGAAGTAGTTCTCAGCATTGACTGCGGGGCCGCTGTGCTTACACATTCGAGTATTCGTCCTAGCTGAGAGAGGCTAGACAATGGTGCCCGATCCTCTCGATTTTCTGGATACGGCCGGTTTGCTTTCGGACTCCGAGCGACTGGTGGCCCAAACGGTGCGGGAGTTCGTAACAAGCCAGGTCCTGGGCGAGATAGGCGAGTGGTGGGAGGCTGGAGAGCTTCCCTTGGGCCTCGTTCCTGAAATGGCTCGCATGGGGATGTTCGGCATGCATCTGGAGGGATACGGGTGTGCGGGTATGGGTGCGGTCGAATACGGGATGGCTGCCCTGGAGTTGGAGGCTGGGGACTCGGGCCTGCGCAGTTTCGTGTCGGTGCAAGGTTCTCTGTGTATGTTCCCCATCCACCAGTACGGATCCGAGGAACAAAAGCAGGAATGGCTTCCCCGTATGGCCAGGGGGGAGGTGATCGGGTGCTTCGGTTTGACCGAACCCGACGCCGGGAGCGATCCGGGTTCGATGCGTACCACCGCCCGACGTGCTGGTGGCGATTGGATTATCGACGGAACCAAGGCCTGGATCACCAACGGTGGCATCGCAGACCTGGCGGTGATCTGGGCAAAGACCTCCGAAGGCGTGCGCGGATTCCTGGTTCCCACTGATGCCCCTGGATTCGAGGCGCATCCCATCGAGCGCAAGGTCAGCATGCGAGCTTCGGTCACTTCCGCTTTGGTACTGGATGGAGTACGTCTTCCCGAAGAAATGATGTTGCCGGGGGTGGCTTCCATGAGAGGGCCCCTTTCCTGCCTGACCGAGGCGCGGTTGGGGATTGTGTTCGGGGCCATGGGGGCGGCTCGCGCCTGCTATGAAGCGGCGCTTCACTACGCCTCCGAACGCCGACAGTTCGGTGTGTCCATCTCCTCCTTCCAGTTGACACAGGCCAAGTTGGTGGAGATGATGGTGGCTGTCCAGCGGGGCACTCTGCTGGCCATCCGGATCGGCCGGTTGCGGGAGGAGGGAAAGCTCACTCCTGAACAGGTCTCGATGGGGAAGTACAACAATGTGGGAGATGCGCTGGCGGTGGCTCGAACCGCCCGCAGCGTCCTGGGCGCCAACGGGATCACCCTCGATTACCCCATCATGCGGCACATGGCGAATCTGGAGACGGTGTACACCTACGAGGGAACCCACGACATACACACCTTGATCCTGGGCCATGCCCTCACCGGGGTTCCCGCCTTCCGGGCGCCGGGTCCGGCGGGAAGGAGTTGATTTAGTGAGTGACCAGTCAATCAGCGTGGCGGAGTTGATGGAGAGGGTGGGAAGCGAGATCGGAGTCTCCGACTGGTTCGCAGTGACCCAGGACCGGATCAACGACTTTGCCGACGCCACCCTGGATCATCAGTTCATCCATGTGGATCCGGCCCGGGCCGCCGCCGAGTCGCCCTTCGGGGTCACCATTGCCCACGGTTTCCTGACGCTTTCCCTGTTACCCCATCTGGGGTCGGGAGTAAAGGTGCTACCGAAGGGGACCAAGGTTGAGATCAACTACGGGACTGAAAAGGTGCGGTTTCTTGCTCCGGTGCCAGTCAACAGCCAGATTCGCGCTCGAGCCACCCTGGCTGACGTCACTGAGCGCCGACCCGGCCAGTTTCTGATCAAGAAGACCGTCACCGTGGAAATCAAAGGCGCCGATCGTCCCGCCCTGGTTGCTGAAACTCTGACTCTGGCCATCACCTGACGCCGGGGCGGTCCTTAGAGGACCGCGGGTGAGATACTCTGATTCAGGTAGGTTCCTCCGCTTCCCGGGTTGCATGCCTAGAGCTTGATGCTGTCCCAAGGTGGTGGTCGTGCCAGGCGAGAATCTGCTCGAAACGTTCCACGCGGTGGCGGGGCGCTCCGCTTCGGCTCAATTCGTGTCCCTCGTCGGGGAAGCGAAGCATCTCAACCTCGACGCCATTGCGCAGCAGAGCCGTGAAGAACTGTTCCGCTTGGCCGATAGGGCAACGCAGGTCGTTCTCGGAGTGGATGATAAGAGTGGGTGTGGTGACACGTCCGGCCGAGGCGAGTGGGCTGGCCTCCCACAACGCCTCATGGTCGTCGGCAGTGGCCGGGTGCAGATACAGCCCCGAGAAGTCGCGATTGATGTCCGAGGTCCCCCCAAAGGACTCCCAGTCAATCAGGGCCCGTTCCACGATCGCCGATTGGTAGCGACCGTCACGAGCGATTGCCCAAGCTGTGAGGAATCCTCCATAGGAGCCTCCCATGATCCCGACACGGGACGGATCAAGGCGTGCGTCCCGCCCGATGGCCTCGTCGATTACCGCGGTGATGTCCTCCATGTCCACCACGCCCCAGCCCGGGCCTGTCACGGCGCGCAGCCACTCCAGGCCTCGTCCCTCCGACCCGCGGGGGTTGGCGGCGACTACCGCGTAACCCGCTGAAACGTAGATTTGGAACTCGTCGAAGAAGTAGTAGCCGTACTCCGAAGCGGGGCCTCCGTGGATGTTGAGGAGCACCGGGAAGGGTCCATCCCCTTCAGGCACGAACACCCATGTGTCCACATCAACTCCCGGCGCACTTTCGGTTTGGAAGAACCCGGGACGCACCAACCCACCGCCTGAGCGGATCTTCTTGTTGAACTGGGTAAGGCGTCGTTCCTCTCCATTTGGGGTTCGTTCGTAAAGCTCCCCCGGGCAGGTGGGATCGGTCGCAGTGAAGGCCAACCGTCCCGAGGACGCCTTTGACAACCCGGTGATATACCGGTCTCCATCCAGCACGGTCGAAGGGTTCCCTTCGCTGTCGAACTCCACAATGTGACCTCGGCCTCGGTCCAGCACGCTGCATAGGAATCCGTCATCCAGCCAGATGGGTGTCTCCAGGGCGGATGGGACCGCTAGACCGTTTATGCTGCGATCGATGTGACCGGTGAGGTCCACGGGAGGTTCGCCAAGGCGCCACAGGGAGAATACGTAAGGGTAATCGGGGGTGGGGCCGCCTATCCCGTAGAGGGCTCCGGAGGGGTCGTAATCGGTGAGGTAGTAGCCGGACCGCCGGGCATGCAGCGTCTCGGCGCCGCTTGCGAGGTCCACCTCCACCACTTCGATCCCCTCCTCGAGTAGCCGCGGGTTGTCACGGTGGGTGACCATGGCCACCCTGGCGCCGTCCGGAGACCATGCCAAACCCGACTCGCTCTCCGCGGAACTCCCTACTCTCGAGGGTTCCGTCTCACCGGAGGGGTCCACCACATAGGCGTAGCCACGCCGGTCATGCAGCCAACCCTGGTTGTCCAGTCGGGCTTCGAAACCGGTGATGCGCCGGGGACGTCGTGCTCGTTCGTCCTTGTCGAGTTCTGCCCATTCTCCGAACCACTCCGTCGCCACCACCATCAGGCGTGATCCGTCAGGAGACCAGACCGGCGCCCGCGCCCCGAGTTCGAATGAGGTGACCACTCGTGCCTCTCCGCCGTCGGAGGGCATGATTGCCAGTTGTTGTGGGTCGGTGCGCTCCGTTCCCTTTCTCAGGAAGGCCAGGTACCTGCCGTCCGGCGACCAGCGGGGCGCCGAATCACCGGATCCGAAAGTCAATTGCCGTGCCTCACCGTCCCACATCCACAAGGACGAGCGGTAGCGATCGTCGTCCAGATCGATGGTGGTTACCACAAACGCGATCCGCTGGCCGTCCGGATGGATCTGAGGATCGGACACAGAAGTGATGAGGGCGAGATCAGCAGGCTGCATTCATCCGAGCGTAGCGGGATTTGGAAGGTGTCACTCCGCCAATTCTTAGCTCAAACAGGAACCGCCATCACCGCGGCCGGCCAGGGTGTAGCTGACGTCAGTCCGATTTGGGGAAGCCCAGATCCACGCCCCGATGGATGGGATCTGGCCAGCGGGATATCACCACCTTCTGGCGGGTGTAGAAGTTGACTCCCTCCGGTCCGTAGATGGCGTGGCCGCCGAACAGCGACTCTTTCCACCCTCCGAAGGAATAGAAGCTGAGCGGTACCGGGATGGGCAGGTTGATGCCCACCATTCCCACGGCGATCTCTCGTTGGAACTTGCGGGCGGCGCCGCCGTCGTTGGTGAACACCGCAGTGCCGTTCCCATAGGGGTTGGCGTTGATCAGATCAATCGCCTCCGTGTAACTGTCGGCCCGCACCACCGACAGCACCGGTCCGAAGATTTCATCCTGGTATATGGACATTGCCGGGTTCACCTGGTCGAACAGGCATGGTCCCAGAAAGAACCCGTCCTCGTATCCTTCCACGGCAAGGCCTCGCCCATCGGCCACCAGGTCGGCGCCCTCGGAAAGTCCCTGTTCGACGTATCCGGCCACCCGCCCGAGGTGCTCGGCCGTAACCAATGGGCCCATCTCGCTCTGGTCGTTGGCGCCCGGCCCCACCCGCAGCCGGTCGATGCGGTCGGTGACTCGAGGAATCAGCCGGTCGGCCGCGTCCCCAACCGCCACCACCACCGAAATGGCCATACACCGTTCTCCAGCCGATCCGTAGCCGGCGGAGACCGCCGCGTCCGCCGCCAGGTCCATGTCGGCGTCGGGCAGCACCACCATGTGGTTCTTGGCCCCGCCCAGCGCCTGCACACGCTTGCCGTTGCGAGCCGCGGTCTCGTATATGTAGCGAGCGATGGGAGTGGAGCCCACGAAGCTGACCGCTGCCACTTCCGGATGCTCTAGCAGACCGTCCACGGCTACCTTGTCACCATGCAAAACGTTCAACACCCCGTCCGGCAGACCGGCCTCCGAGAACAACTCCGCGGCGAGCATGGAAGGGGAAGGATCCTTTTCAGACGGTTTGAGAATAAAGGTGTTGCCGCAGGCTATGGCAACCGGATACATCCACATCGGGACCATCACCGGGAAGTTGAAAGGGGTGATTCCAGCCACCACTCCCAGGGGTTGGCGGAATGAATAGGTATCCACTCCGGTGGAGACCTGCTCGGAGATCTCTCCCTTCAGTAGCTGAGGAATGCCACACACGTACTCGATGACTTCCAGGCCCCTCTGGACTTCCCCTAGGGCGTCATCCATGGTCTTGCCGTGCTCGGCAGTGATGAGCTTTGCCAGGTCGTGGCGGTGATCGTTCACCAGTTGTCGAAAGGCAAAGAGGATGCGTTGGCGGCGAACCACCGATGTGTCCCGCCACTCTCCGAAGGCCCGTGCGGCAGCGTCGACTGCCAGTTCCACCTCGGTCGGTCCGGCCATGGCCACTTCCCCGGTTTGGTGGCCCCGCGCCGGATCGAACACCGGTCCGGTCCTTTCCGGTGGGTCCTCCAGCAGGCGCCCGCCGATCCAATGCTTCACTACGGACATAGGCAAAACCCTTCTCGCTCCATCGGTCTGATTGGGGCTTATGATATTCCTTGACCAGAAGGGGAGAACCGGTGATAGATGCTCCGCAACGTTTAGAGGCAATAGCCAATGGGTTGTCGATCGGCGGTGTCCAGCGACATATCTTCCTCTGTGCCGGGCAGTCCAAGCCGAGATGCGCCACCCGGGAAGAGTCGGATCTGGTGTGGCGGCACCTGAAGCGGCGTTGCAAGGATGAAGGGCTGGCGACCGCCCCTCCCCTGTGGTCGAGGAACCCCCGCTTGGAAGCCCAGCAAGAATCCCCTGGCGATGGTCTGCTGTTGAGGAACAAAGTGGACTGTTTGCGAGTATGCGAACAGGGTCCGATAGCGGTGGTCTATCCCGAGGGCGTCTGGTACCGGGGGGTCACCACCGAGGTGCTGGATATGATCATCGAACAGCACTTGGTGGGTGGCAGGATCGTAGAAGAATACGCCTTCGCTACCGGATCTCTGGAAAAATGAAATTTGTTGAGTTGTGGCGATTCTTATTGAACAAAACAATTTCGGTGGGAAGTTCGCAGGTTTTGCAGCATCAGATCTGGTTTAGTCGTCAGATCCCCGGATCTCCATTATCGGGTAGCCGGACAGTCCACTCGTGGTCACGAGGGCTGAGCAGGCGCTCCGCTTCCTTGGGACCCCATGAACCGGCAGGATAGGGATGGGGACTGATGGCAGCCTCGAGCATCGGTGTATAGCGGCGCCAGGCTTCTTCCGCTTCATCGGAGCGGACGAACAGGGTCCGGTCTCCGGTCATCACATCGTAGAGGAGCGTCTCGTAGGCGTCGGGGAGACTTCCGAATGCCTCTTCGTAGGCGAAGGCCAGGGATCGGGTGTCCAGTTGGGGGTGGTCGGACGGCTTCTGTACATCGAACAGAAGATCGAATCCCTCGTGCGGTTGGAGTTTGAAATAGAGGACGTTGCCCTGCCGGCCACTCCTCTCGAAGGACTTGAACAGCGTGACCGGCGGCCCGTGGAAGGTCACCGCCACCTGGGTGAGGCGACTGTGCATGCGTTTGCCGGTGCGCAGGTAGAAGGGAACCCCCTGCCAACGCCAACTGTCCACGAACACCCGGAGGGCGGCGTAGGTGGGCGTGACCGAACCCGGGGTTACACCCTGCTCCTCCAGATAACCCGAGACCGACCTTCCGTTGGCTTGACCGGCGGTGTACTGACCGAATACCACGTCGTCGGGGCGCAGGGGGCGGACCGACTGGAGTATCTTGACCTTCTCATCCCGGATGGCCTCGGCGTCGAAGGAGACCGGCGGTTCCATCGCCACTAGGCTGAGCAACTGGGTTAGGTGGTTCTGGACCATGTCTCTCAGGGCGCCTGACCGGTCGTAATAGGCGGCCCGTTGGCCGATCCCTACCGCCTCGGCCACCGTGATCTGGATGTTGTCGATGCGGTCCCGATTCCAGACCGACTCGAAGAGGGGATTGGCGAAGCGGAACACCAATAGATTCTGAACAGTGGCCTTCCCCAGATAGTGATCTATGCGGTAGATCTGCGGCTCGTCAAAGCACCCGTGGAGTACCCTGTTCAGCGCCACGGCCGATTCGACGTCGACGCCGAACGGTTTCTCGACCACCAGACGGGTCCATCCCGCGCTGTGGGCCAGACCCGATGCTCCTAAACCCCTCACAGTCGGGCCAATGGCGGCCGGCGGCAGGGCGAGGTAGAAGATGCGGTTGCCGGAAAGGCCGTGCGCCGCCTCGATGCGCTCGATCCGGTTGCGGAGAGCCCGGTAGGCATGAGCCTCTCCGGTCCCGATCGACTGGAAGTACAAGGCCTCATCGCACCAATCACCCGGATCGGCGTACTCCTCTCCAAGTTGGGCCTGTCCGCGAGAGATACCTTCTATCGATACTCGGGAAAGTGCCCGGAAGTCTTCGTCCTCCATTTGCGAACGGGCTACTCCGAGAATCAAGAAGCGATCCGCCAGGTTGTATTGTCGGACCAGGTGGTAGAGAGCCGGGACGAGCTTTTGCCGGAAGAGGTCACCGGTGGCGCCGAACACCACCAGCAGGTGGCGGTCCACCGCTCCTGGCCCCGCAACGGGTAGTGATTCCACTTGTCGTACTCCCTATGGACGCTTGACACTTGATTTGCTGAAACGGGGTCGAGTTCCTGGCTTGAAGAGCTCCAATCACCCGTTAGCAGGCCTTTCGTGGCGAATGGTAGAACACCAAGGGGCAAGTGCGGTGATGGTATATTTTCGACGCCAGTTGCTGCCGTCCGGTCTCCGTGGTGGACCTTGCGGCGACCACTACCTTTGTGAGAGTGCTGTCTCGTCGTCTGCTGTTGGGCACGGTGCTGGCCGTCGCCATGGCAGCTGCCACTCTTGCCCCCATAGTCTTCGGTGTTCTCGCTTCGGAGTTGATATCTTCGTTGGGAATTGATCGGTGGCAGGTGGGAATGCTGGTGAGCGCTTCCACCTTGGGAGGCGCCTTCCTTTCGGTCTGGTTGGGAAGATTGGCTGACAGGATCGGTGGCAGACGGGCAACGATTGCCACGCTGACGGTGGCGGGGGCGTCCCTGCTGCTAATTGGTGCGGCGCCCGGTCTCATCTTCATGGCAATAGCGGCTTCCTTTGCCGGGATAGCCTCGGCCAGTTCCAATCCGGCCACCAACAAGCTGATTTCCACCGAGTATCCCACCGGCAGCCAGGGACTGATTGTGGGACTGAAGCAATCGGGCGTTCAGATAGGGGTGTTTCTCGGAGGTTGGCTGCTGCCCGTCTTTACCATCTGGTGGGGCTGGCGATGGGCGGTAGTGCCATTCGCAGTGATTCCGCTGGCCCTGGCAGGCATCTACTGGCTGGCGACAACGCATGTCATGCCAACTCCCGGTGATGCAGCCGACATCCCGTCGGGCTATCTGCCCAAGTTGATATACCGCCTGGCAGTGTACGGATTCATGATGGGGACCGGCATGTCGGTGTTGCTCACCTATCTGCCTCTGTTTGCCGAGGAGGTGTTCGGCATGAGCCAGGAACTGGGTGGTCTGGCGGTGGCCGTTACGGGCTTGGTGGGAATTGCGGCCCGGCTGGGGTGGGCGCACTTGGCTGAAGGGCGCCTCGGATCAGTGCCGAGTCTGAGGATCATTGCCCTGCTGGCGGTAGCCACGGGGGTTGTACTAGCGGTCGGGGATCAGTTGGGAGGCTGGTCCGTCTGGCTGGCTGCGGTCCTGACTGGTCTCAGTGGCAGTGCCTGGAACGCAGTGGGCATGTTGGCGATAATCCAGATGCTCCCAACCTCTCTGGCTGGTCGAGGGTCGGGGGTGGTGCTGTTCGGATTCTTGGGGGGTCTCAGCCTGGGAGCGCCTCTGGTTGGATGGTCGGTGGACACCTGGGGGACTTATACGCCGGGTTGGATAGCGATCACCGTTCTGTTCGCGGTCGGGTATTTCGTCATGGGCCTAGATCGTCGGTAACTCTCCCGCAGGGCGGCCCGCATCATTACCACCTGGACGGTAAAGCCCCCCAGAGGGCTGGAGCCTTGGGCCCCCTGCGGTGTGTTATGTTGGAGTGTCTGAAGTTCACTCCCCATCTCCGCCTGGTGTCGGTGCTGGTTGTGACCATGGCTTCCGTGACCTTGGCCATCACCACCTTCGGGGTTCTCGCCTCCGAGTTGATTTCTGCCATGGGTATCGAGCGTTGGCAGTTGGGAATGCTCGCCACCGCCGGCACCCTGAGCGGTGCCCTATTCTCGTCTCGACTGGGTAGGTGGGTTGATCTGGTCGGTGGTCGACGGGCCACAGTGACGACCCTCATAGTTGCCGGAGTCTCTCTGTTCTGTGTGGGAGTGGCGCCGGATTTCTCTCTGATGGTCGGTGCAGCATTCCTGAGCGGGGTTGCATCGGCCATCTCCAATCCGGCTACCAACAAGCTGATTTCCTTGGAAATCGAGCCGGGTCGGCGGGGAGTGGTTATCGGCATCAAGCAATCGGGAGTGCAACTCAGCATTTTCTTGGGAGGATGGTTGCTGCCGGTCTTCACCAACTGGTGGGGTTGGCGATGGGCAGTGTTGGTATTTGCGGCGGCGCCGTTGGTGGTGGGGGTCCTCTCCATGGTCACGGATTCTGCGGGAGAGGTTGCCGGCTCGGGGCCGGATATCAGGGGGGTGCCGGGAGAAGCCGATCAGGAGTCTGTGGGTCGACTGCCCCCGGTAGTCCGCCGTCTGACCCTATATGGATTCCTGTTGGGGATGGGAGTGGTGGTAATGGTGGTGTATTTGCCGCTCTACGCCGAGGAAGTCATGGGGATGAGCCGGGGCCAGGCCGGATTGGTTCTGGCCGTGACCGGGCCGGTGGGGATCATTGCCCGTATCGGATGGGGGCGCGCAGCAGAGGGCAGGCTGGGGATGGTTCGGAGTCTGATGGTCATTGCCCTCTTGGGAGTGGTGTCAGGCATTGGCCTGTCCTTTGGGGACCAATTGGGGATATGGGTGATCTGGGCCGCGGCCGCAGTGGTCGGTCTTAGTGTCTTCGCATGGACATCAGTGGGAATGCTGGCAGTGATCGAAGTTCTCCCCGCCTCTCTTGCCGGGAGGGGTTCGGGAAGTGTCTACTTCGGCTTTATCAGTGGCTTCGGCGTGGGTGCTCCCTTGTTCGGGTGGTCGGTGGACCACCTGGGGACCTATACGCCGGGTTGGATGGCGATCACCATTCTGTTTGCGATAGGGTTTTGGGTCATCTTTGCAGTCAAGGGTGACGGAGCCATCGCCGGGCCGATCAAATCGGGATTGTAAAGGTCGCCCTTTCTCGTCCTTGTTAAGGGGAATGCTCGTACTCCCTCCCCGCTGCGGGGTTCTCCTCGTCGTTAGTACGGTTATCTGATGTGAATCCTCCTCGGGTGGCCCTCGGCACGGTCTTGGTTGTCACGATGGCGTCGGCCACCTTCGGGTTCGCGGTGTTTGGTGTTCTCGCCTCCGAGTTGATCCTCCACCTGGGGATCGAACGCTGGCAGTTAGGAATGCTGGTCAGCGTTGCAACCCTGGGGGGTGGGGCGTTGTCTCCCTTGATAGGGAGATGGGTCGATGAGGTGGGCGGACGTCGGGCTGTTACCACGACCCTGGTGTTGTCGGCGGTGGTGCTCGTCACGCTCGGGGCGGCGCCGGAGTTTTCCTTGATAGTGGGCGCCGCCTTCTTGACCGGGCTGGCAACAGCCATCTCCAATCCGGCCACCAACAAGCTGATCTCAGTGGAGGCCGAGCCCGGTCGTCAGGGTTTCATCGTGGGAGTGAAGCAGACGGGTTCGCTGGTCAGCGCCGCCGTCGGGGGCTTGTTTCTTCCGATACTCACGGATTGGTGGGGATGGCGGTGGGCTGTGATCGCGTTTGCCGCGGTGCCGCTGGCCTTTGGGGTTCCTTCCATGGTGAGAGGCGTGCGGCTCAGGACAGCAGCATCGGCGCCTCCCGAGAACGGCATGAAGAATGAACCCCGGGCGACTAGGGACCGGTTACCGGGATGGGTATATCGTTTGACGATCTATTGCTTCCTGATGGGAGCGGCCATCACGGCCGTGCTCACCTATCTGCCTCTATACGCTCAGGAGGCCCTGGGAATGAGCCAGGGGGAAGCGGGTCGCGCCCTGTCGATTTCCGGATGGGTGGGGATTGCCGGTTTGGCTGGGTGGACTCGTCTCGCCGAGGGCCGGTTTGGAGCGGTGCGTAGCTTGATGGTCATTACGTGTTTGGGGGCTGGTCTGGGGTTTGTCCTGGCCTATGCGCAGGAACTGGGCACTTGGTCGATCTGGTTGGCGGGGTTGCTGACCGGTCTGAGCGGCAGCGCCTGGAACGCGGTGTGCATGCTGGTGGCGATCCAGGGGCTCTCGGGCTCCCTGACCGGCAAGGGCTCGGGGGTGATGCTCGCCGGGGCGCTGGGCGGTGGGGGATTGGGAGCACCGCTACTCGGCTGGTCGGTCGACCTTCTCGGTAGGTACCGGCCGGGGTGGCTGGTAGCGGCCGGCTTCTCTCTGGCAGCCCTGTTGGTGGCGGCAACGGTCAGGGGCGAAAGGGGCCTCCCCCGTCGCACCCGGGGCAGCGGGTGACTCAGGATCGAAGTATCACCGTTACTCCATCTGCGAAGGGGAGCATCACAGCTTCGAAGTCGGCAGAAGTGGAGACCATCTCGTTGAGGCGTCGGATCCCTTCGGTGGCGTCGGTGTGATCCTCGGGGTCGATCACTCGACCCGACCACAATGTGTTGTCGGCCACGATCACCCCACCGGGCCTCACCAGTTGCTTCAGCATTTCGAGATACAGGGGATAGTTTGGCTTGTCTGCATCGAGAAAAGCCATGTCGAAAGGACCCGCCAGGTCGGTCAGAGTGTCCAGCGCCGGACCCAGCAACAGGGTTACGCGATCGGCCACGCCTTCTTCTCGCCACGCTTGCCGCGCTAAGGCGGTGTACTCCTCGGAGATATCGCAGCACACGATCTCTCCGCCTTCCGGTAAGGCTGCGGCCATGAACAGAGACGACAGGCCGGTGAATGTGCCGATCTCCAAGACTCTCCTGGCGCCGACCAGCCTAACCAGCCATGCCAGAAACGCGCCCTGTATAGGATCGACTTGCATCTGTGACACATCTGGAAAGAGGGCGGCGGTCTGTTCCATCACCCGGCGGCCCACCTCGCTCACCGGGCTGGAATGGGCGACCGCGTACCTTGCCAGGTCGGGGTTGTTGGCAAGGTATCTCTCCATAGGAATGTAGGTTAGATCTACCCCTTGCAGCTAAGCCCGCTGGGTGCCATTGGCACCCGACTCATTCAAGGTCTTTCCAGGGACACGTTCTACTTGGAGCGTCGCTCCGGATCATGAACCGTGGGCATCGTCCCAGGAGACTATCGGGTTGCGGAGCACACCGATACGTTCTATTTCCGCCTCCATGACATCGCCCGGCTTGAGGTACAGGGACTCAGCATCCAGGCTGAATCCGGCCACTCCGGAAACCGTCCCGGTGGAGAGA
Source organism: bacterium OM1 bin76 (assembly GCA_002238785.1). Classification (GTDB taxonomy): domain Bacteria; phylum Actinomycetota; class Acidimicrobiia; order Spongiisociales; family ZC4RG35; genus Bin76. The sequence continues at coordinate 68,582 of MPNA01000011.1, forward strand.
ACGTCGCCAGCGCTGTAGCCCATCGGGGAGTAGTGGGACACGATCTCCTGGATCGTCACCGACATGTTCCCCGTGTTGGAGACCTGCCGCCTCTCGCCGTTCACGCGCAGTTCGACATTGAGAGAGTGGGGATCGCCGACCTCGTCGGGGGTGACTATCCAGGGTCCGATCGGACAGAAGGTGTCTATCCCCTTGCAGAAGGAGAAGACACCGGACTTCATCTCCCTGCGCTGGATGTCACGGGCTGTCATGTCATTGAAGATCAGGTAGCCGGCTATGTACTCGTCAGCCTCTTCCGCCGAGAAGAACTTCCCGGACTTTCCGATGACCACCGCAAGTTCCAATTCGTAATCAAGCTCACTGGTCAGTTGGTGGGGGTAGACGATAGGGTCGTCGGGTCCTATGATGGCGTCGATGTTCTGGAAGAACACGATCCAAGGCAGAACTGGGTGCGACCAGTTGACCCTGAGCGACTCCTCATGGTGTTCCTTGTAGTTGCCGGCGGTGTGGAAGAACTTCTTGGGTATGATCGGCGCCTCGATCTTGACCTCGGAGAGACCGTAGTCCGCTCCGGTCTCTTCCACGTCGCCGCCCCGCTCGAAGTACTGCCTCATTGTGGCGACATCGAGTTGGACTACGCGGTCACCCTCAATACGCCCGACTTTCCCACCACTGAATGTAGCCAACTTCATTTAAGACCTCTGCCGAGTTGATTGCACAACTCGATCCAGCCTAGTGATCGTCGGCAACCGTAGTTCAATCAGGCCATACCAGTTTGCCCAGCTAGACGCCTTGTTTTGAGGTTAAGGCCTTGACCATCTCCACGAATCCTTCGTTCGAGACCAATCCCCCGGCTCTTATTGCCCGCTGCTTCACCCGCTCTAGCAGGATGGCGTGGTACTCCTTGGGGATGTCGAGGCCCAGTTCGTCAGCCTTGATCTTGATACTGGCCAGTCCGCTCTTCTTTCCCAGGACCAGTCCTCGCTCGGCGCCCACTAGGGTCGAGGAATAGGGCTCGATGGCGGTTGGGTCGTGAAACTGGGATGCCACCGCCCCGCTTTCCCTTATGAAGAGATTCCGGCCGGTGACAGGCTTCCAAGGTGCTAGGTGGTAACCGGACAGTTTTTGGACTGTGTCAGCCACCTCCACGATGTTCTCAAGCCTCATGGCGGTCCGGCCTCCGTAGACAGCTTCGAAGGCGATGGCAAACTCGGCGATGTCCATGTTCCCGGCCCGTTCTCCCATGCCGTTGATGGTTCCCTGGACCCAGTCCGCCCCTGCTCGAACCGCCTCCAGGGCCCCGGCCGTGGCTAGACCGAAGTCATCATGGCCATGCCAGTGGATGGGAATGTCATCCCCCACCCACGAACGAGCCTGGGTCACCATATCTGCGGCTGCCTCCGGGGCTGCTATTCCCAGGGTGTCCACCAAGGCGATCTCGGCGGCCCCGGCTGCGATCGACTTGGTGTAGATCTCGTCCAGAAACCCGAAATCGGCTCTGCTGCCGTCAACCCCGAAGAAACAGACGTGAATCCCATTGTCGACCGCGAAACGCACCGAATCAATCACCCGCCGGCTGACAACTTCGCGGGTTAGCCCATAGGCCGATAGCTTGCCATCGCTCACGGGTGTCTCGATGACCGCCGCTTTCACTCCCAGGTCGACCAATTGTTCCACATCGGCTTTCACGGCCCTGGAAAACCCCCAGATCTCGGCCCCTAGCCCGGCGGCGAGTATCAGACGAAAGGCCTCTACGTCATCTTGGGAGACGCGGGGGAAGCCCGCTTCTATCCGGTCGACACCCAGGCGATCCAGGGCAAGTGCTATCTCGAGCTTCGCCTCGGGGCCCAGTGCGACGCCAACGGTCTGCTCCCCGTCGCGAAGGGTGGTGTCATAGATGCCGACACCCCGTTCCAGAGCCTTGTCGGAAGCGACTTCGTTGAACGATCCCGTCCAAACCAAATGGCGATCAAGCATGAGTCCTCGCAGTCACGAATGCTGGGCGGATTATATGTTCCAAGGGTCAAGCCTGGGAGACCGGCGAAGCAAATAGGTGACAGTTCACCAGGTGGGTCCTATCCACCTCAACGGTCTCGGGAGTAGTGGTGCAGATCTCCATAACATGGGGGCAGCGGGTCCGGAACCGGCAACCGGAGGGGGGGTCGAGTGGACTGGGCAATTCGCCGACGATCTCCAACCGGGGGCCGCGGTCCCGGGGATGGTCGGGCAAGTCGGCTGCCAGCAGTCCCTGGGTGTAGGGGTGCTGGGGTGAATCAAAGATCCGGTCGGTGGGCCCCTGTTCCACGATGCGACCCATGTACATGACCGCCACCTGGTCGGCCACGTATTGCACGGTGGCCAGATCGTGGGAGATCATCAGATAGGTGGTGTTGAAATCTCGCTGAATGTCCTTGAGTAGATTCAGCACTTGGGCTTGGACGGAGACATCGAGTGCTGAGACTGGCTCGTCGAGCACCAGTAGCCGGGGATCGGTGATTAGGGCGCCTGCCAAAGCAATCCGCTGGCGCTGACCACCGCTGAACTCGTGGGGGAAGAGTTCTCCGTGCCACCGTTCCATGCCCACCTTCTCCAGCGTCTCTCCCACCCGTTCTCTCAACTCCTCCCTCGAAACGCTTCGATTGACGACCAGAGCTTCTCCGACGATATTCCGCACTCGCATTCGTGGACTCAACGAGGCCCAGGGATCCTGGAACACGGCTTGAAGGTGGGTGCGGAACCACCGCCTCTCGCTGCGTTTCAGACGGTGAATGTCCTTGCCGTCCAGGGTCACCGTCCCGCTGGTAGGCCGGGTCAGTCTCAGGAGGAGGCGGGCCGTGGTTGTCTTGCCACATCCAGATTCACCCACCAGGGCAAGGGTCTTGCCCTCCTCGATGGAAAAGCTGACTCCGTCAACGGCTCGAACATGGCCAATGACCCGACCTCCGTATTGGCCTGACGACACCGGGAAGTGCTTTACCAAGTCTTCGACGACCATCACCGGATTCTTCATGGTGTCTCCTCCGCCAGCCAGCATGCCGCCCGGTGGTAGTCCCCTATTTCAAACGACGGGGGATACTGCTCCTCGCAGCGCCGGTATGCATGACGACATCTCGGCGCGAAGGCGCACCCCGGAGGCAGATCGATGAGCGAGGGAGGTTGTCCTTCGATGGAGGGCAGTCTGGCGGCTTGGCGTCCCCGTCGGGGACGGGCCTCCAGCAGCGCCCTGGTGTACGGGTGGCGGGGATTGTCGAATATATCGGACACTGGTCCCTGCTCAACAATCCGCCCTGCGTACATCACAGCCACCCGATCGCAAGACTCCGCAATCACGCCAAAGTCATGGGTGATCAGGATGATGCCGATGGAGGTCTCCTTCCGGATCTCGTCAAGGAGACGCAGGTACTGAGCCTGGATCGTTACGTCAAGCGCCGTTGTCGGCTCGTCTGCGATGAGGACAGACGGCTGACATGCAATGGCCATGGCGCCCACCACCCGTTGCTTCATGCCGCCGCTCATCTGGTGGGGGAAGTCGCGCAGGCGCCGCTCGGGCGCCGGTACCCGCACGCTCTGGAGGGCGGCTACCGACCGCTTGAGAACCTCTGCCGAAGAAGCGGCCATGCCATGCAGGCGAATCGCTTCGGCCAGTTGGTTTCCCACGGAATACACCGGGTTCAACGATTGCTGTGGGTCCTGGAGGATCATGGAGATCTCCCGCCCCCTGATCCGGCGCATCTGCTTGGCGCTGAGCAAGAGGAGGTCCTGCCCGTTGAGCAGGACCTGGCCCCCGAGAATCCGTCCTGCTGGCTCGGGCGTCAGCCTCACCAGCGACAGAGCGAGCATGCTCTTCCCGCTGCCGGATTCACCCACAATGCCGAGCATCTCGCCCGGGTAAAGCCGGAGAGAAACCCCATCCACCGCCTTGGTCACGCCCCAACGGGTGTACAGATGTGTGACTAAGTCCCTCACGTCCAAGATGGGATCGACATCCCTTCCAGGTGGCACGGCGGTCATCGTCGCTGGCGCATCTTGGGATCCAGGAAGTCCCGGAGCCAGTCTCCGAGAAGGTTCAGCGACAGCACCACCAGGAGGATCGCCAATCCGGGAAAGAGCGATATCCACCAGGCGATCAGCACCTGGTCCCTTCCGTCAGCCACCATCACTCCCCAACTCGGGTTGGGTCTGGGGATTCCGGCGCCGATGAAGCTCAGCGACGACTCACTCAGGATCACGACTCCAACCTGCAGGGTGGCGAGAACGATCAGGGTGTTGGCCACATTTGGTAGCACGTGCCGCAGGAGGATCCGCCATGGGCGGGAACCGGCCACCTTGGATCGGGCGACGTATTCGGATTCGCGCACGGCAAGCGTGTCACCTCTCACCTGTCTGGCGAAGTATGCCCACATGGTGATGGCAATGATCGTCACGATGGTTATGAACGACGGTCCGATCGCCGCCACGATGACCAGTGCCAGCAGCACGATGGGAAGACTCAGGAAGGTGTCGATCAGCCAACTGACCACCCGGTCGATCCAACCACCGAAATACCCGGCCATCAGTCCCAGGGTGGTGCCTACCGAAGCACCGACCAAGATCGTGAGCGAGGCCACCGTGAGGGAGATTCGGGCACCGTAGATGATCCTGGTGAGGATGTCGCGGCCCAGTTTGTCGGTGCCCAGGGGATAGGTCCAGGACCCACCCTCGATCCATGCCGGTGGGGTCAGGCGGTCAGCGAGAACTCCTCGGAGGGGATCGTGAACGGTGATCACATCTGCCAGGAGCGCCGGAAGGAGTAACAGGAACACGATGATGCAGATGGGAATCCAGGGCACTTTGTCGGAGCGGGTCCGCAACCAGGGAAACCAGCGGCGTCGACCCTCGGCCGTGCCGACAGCCTGCTCAGAGGAAGCAGTTGGAGATTCCCGTCCCGACCCGGAGAACAACCTGCCAAACGGCATCAGGCGAGAGACCTCTGCCCGAGTCTCACCCTCGGATCGAGGTAGGCGTATGTTACGTCGACCAGAAGATTCATTACGACGATCACCGTCGCGGTGAAGAGGGCCAGTGCCTGGACAACCGGGAAGTCACGGGCATTGGCCGCCTCGAAAGCCAGGAACCCCACGCCCGGCCAGGAGAAGACGATCTCCACCACCGTTGCCCCGGTGAGCATTCGAACCGCAACGCCCCCGAAGAAGGTCAGGGGTCCGATCGAGGCTGGCTTGAGGGCATGCTTCATGATCACCCAGAACTCTGAGACTCCCTTGAGGCGCGCCAGTTTGATGTACTCGCTTCCCAGGGTCTCCAACATGGCCGATCTAAAGAGGCGCAGGAGGGCGGCGATGCCGAAGATCGCGATGACAAAGCTCGGCAGGATATAGCTGGACCAACTGCCTATACCTGAGGTGGGGATGAATTTCCACGGCACCGCGATCAGCCAGATGAGCATGATGGCCAGCCAGAACTCAGGAACCGACTGACCGAACAGCGCCAGGCCCTTGGCAATCCTGTCCGCGGGAGAGCCGCGTTTGACCGCCGAGAGAATCCCCAGGGGGATGCCGATAGTCACCACCAACAGGGTGGCCACCATGCCCAGCCTGATCGAGGCGGGGAGCCTGTCGGCGATGATGCCCCCGGCCGTCTCGGTGGGATACAGGAAAGAGGGGCCGAAATCACCCCGGAGGGCGTTGGCTATGAAAGACCGGTATTGCTCGGGCAGGGACTTGTCGAGTCCCCACTGCTCCCGCAGCGCCTGCTCGTCCTCGCGGCTCATGTCCACCGGAGCCAGAACGTCCAGGGGGTCGCCGGTGAGCCGCGCCAAGGAGAAGACAATGAAAGAAACCGCCAGGATGGTAAGCACCCCGCGGACGCTGTTGATCAGGACGTAGCGGGCCATCAGGCCAGGCTCTGGGGACCGGCCCGGCTTCTCATAGCCCGGGATCGACTATGTAAAGGCCATCGCCGAAACGATCGCTGACATACACCAACCCGTCTTCCGCGGCATAGACATCGTTGAACTGGATCGAGTCTCGACCGGGTGGCGCCGGCGGCACCAGGTGAGCGACTTCGACAGGATTGCTGGCGTCGGAAACGTCGTAGGCGCGTAGCCCGCCGGCGAAATAGGTGAGGTATACCAGGTTGGGGTCGGTAAAAGACCCCGGACGCATTTCATGGAGATTGTGGGGTCCCCACCGAATGTTGTCCTCATGCCGGGCGCCCCGCGGAACGGGGAATCGTGTAATCACCTTCGGGTTGGTCTCGTCGGCGACGTCAACCACCCAGACATGGCGCTGGACTCCGATCCATCGGTGGATCAACTCATCGGTGACGATGAGGATGTCCCGGCCGGGCAGTCGGAGAGGAGTGTGGGTGTTACGGCTCTGGGGACCGAACTCGAGTTGACTGATAAGTCGCGGGCTGGCGGGGTTGCTGATGTCCAGGATCATGAGACCTCCGTCCCAGTAACCACCATAGGCGCGGTCACCGTCGGGGAGGGCATGGTGGAGGTTGTACTGGCGGCCCTCCTGCGTCACGTCGGGAGCCGCGGCCATGCCCCAGTTTGACGACTCGCCACCAGCCACATGCTGACCGGGATACCACCAGCGCCCGACCTCTGCGGGGGAAGTGGGGTCGGAGAGGTCGACTATCCCCAGGATGCGGCCCGAGTACCCCTCTTCGCCTGACGAGACGAGGGCGTGGTCGCCTTCCCACCAAGCCATGCGGTGTATGCCGGTGCCGGTGGTCGGGTGGAAACCGATCTGCTGTGGGGAAGCGGGGTCGGAGACATCATAGATGGCCATCCCGGCACTCCACTCCATCGGATTGTCCTCGAAACGGTTTTTTTCGTGATTGACCAGAAGAAGCGAGTCCTTAACCTGAACCTTGTGACTGTGGGTACCCGCAGGTCTGGGGATCTGGGTAATCACCTCAGGCCGGGCAGGGTTGGAGACATCGATAATCGATGTTCCCAGTTCGTTGTATCCCATGTGCCCGACATACGCCACGCCGTCCACCACGTTGATGTGCATGAGATCACCCTTGCCGTCAAGGTCGATGTGACCGACGACGGACATCCGGCGGGCATCGGTTCCAGTCATCTGCGTATTCCCTTCAGTATCCGGGAGACATTGCCATGGAGAATCATCTCCCGGGCTTCGTTGGTCAAACGGGGGATCGAATCGATAAAGGCAGCAGGAGCCCGCTCATGCATGGGGTAGGGGTAGTCGGTGCCAACCACCATCTGGGTCGGTCCAACCAGGTCCATCAGGAAGGAGAGCGCCTCCGGGAAGTGAACGAGGCTATCGAAATAGAGGTGCCTCACGAACTCGAGCGGTGACTTGCTGATATTCTCGGCGGTGAGATGGGGGACCACCTTGTATCCCTTTTCCCAGCGTCCCAACTGGTATGGCATGTAACCACCACCGTGGACCATGCAGATGACCAGGTCCGGGTACCGTTCCAAGACCCCGCCGAAGAGCAGGTGGCCCATGGCGATCGTGGACTCGGCGGGCCTGCCGAAGATATTCGATAGGAAGTGCCTGCTGAGGTCATAGCCGCCCAGAGGGTCGTACGGGTGCATCAACACCAGGCACCGGAGTTGGTTGGCCACCTCCCAAAAAGGGTCGAGTCCGGCATCGACCAGGTGGACCCCGTCGACCGTGGTGGCGATCTCCACTCCGACCATTCCCAGGTCGCCCACGATGTACGCCAACTCGTCAGCCGCGGCGCTTGGAGCTTGGAGAGGGACGGTCCCCAGGGCCAGGAGGCGGTCGGGGTACCGGGAGACCTCTTCGGCGAGGATCCGGTTGAAGTCTCGGGCGTACCTGGCGCCGGCCTCCGGATCCAGAGCGTAAGCGCTGAAGTCGGTGCGATGGGACACCAACTGGATGTCCACGCCGCCGCGTTCCATCGCCCGTAAGCGGGCATCGAGATCGTATAGCTCCTGGGGGAAGGGGCCGATTACCTTCGTGCCCGCCAGGCGCAGCAACTCCTCTCCGGAGTCGTCATGGATCACCTCGATGCCGTAGTCGTGGCCTCGGTGTCTCAGCAATTTCATCAGCTCGATGGGCACGATGTGGGCATGGACATCGTAGGTCATGTTGAAACCCTTTCCTGGCTGGCGGCCTGTATGGCCTCCCAAACCCTTACCGGGGTCAGGGGGAAACTGGTCAGCCTGACGCCGAGCGGGCGCAGCGCGTCGCAGACCGCGTTGAAGATGGCGGGCGGCACGCCGATACACCCCGCCTCGCCGGTCCCCTTGGCCCCCAGGGGGTTCGACGGCGCCGGATAAGTGAGTCGTCCGGTCTGAAGGGGCATTGGCTGGGTGGCGCCGGGGATCAGGTAGTCCATGAGACTGGTGGTGAGAGGCTGGCCGTCGGGGTCGTAGACGACCTCTTCCAGGAGGGCCGAGCCGATTCCCTGCATGACTGAACCGTGGACCTGTCCCTCCACCACCATCGGGTTGATCACGTTCCCGCAGTCATCGACCGCCGCCAGTTTGACCAGGTGCACGAACCCGGTCTCGATTTCAACCTCGACCACGGCCACGTAGGCGCCGTAAGGGTAGGTGAGGGCGTAGGGATTGAACATCTCGTCCGCCGCGAGTTCCACACCACGAGACTGCGCCTCCATGGCAATTTCCATCAGGGAAAGCTCAGGGTCGGGAGAACCGACCACCCGTACCCTGCCGTTGGTCAACTCGAGGTCTTCGGGGGCTGCTTCCAGCATCTCCGCCGCAAGATCCAGGACGGCGTCTCTCACTCTTCGTGCGGTCTGCAGCACGGCCGAGCCACCCAACTGCAACGAGCGGCTTGAGAAACTACCGATGCTCTTCGGGATTGCCGCGGTGTCGCCGGCATGGAACACTGTCCGGTCCACGGGGAGGTCGAACACCGAGGCGGCGATTTGGGCCCAGACAGTGCGGTGAGCCTGACCGGCCGATGTCGAACCGGTGCGAACCTCCACAGATCCGTCGACCATCAACTCAACCCGACCCCACTCCCACGAACCGACCGCGCCGCCTGCCCGCTCGATGAAGGAGGAGATGCCGATCCCGATGGGGTTCCCGCCGAGGCGGCGCCTCTCTTCCTGTCGCTCCCGCCATGACTCGATGCCGAGTGTCTCCAGGGCTAGGTCTAGGGCTTCCCGGTAGTTGCCGGAGTCGTAGATGGCGCCGGTGTGGGTGGTAAAAGGTAGCTGGCTGGAGCTGATGAAGTTCCGGCGCCTCACCTCTTCGGGCTGCATGTCGATTTCCGCCGCGAAGGCGTCAACGGCGCACTCGATGGATATGGCAGCCTCAGGTCGTCCGGCGCCCCGGTAGGGTCCGGTGGGCGCCTTGTTGGTGAGGGCAGCGATGGCATGGACCTCGAGGTGCTCGATGTCGTAGACCCCCTGGACCATGAACTGGGAGAAGAAGGGTATACGCGAGCCCGTGCTCGGATATGCGCCCACTTCACCGAGGAGGACGGCCTTCACATAACGGATGCGGCCCGAGCGGTCCCCACCTACCGTGACATTCACCTGCTGGCCGCGGCCGTGGGTACCCGATCGGAACTGTTCGCCCCGCCTCTCGATCCACGCCAGAGGTCTATTGAGCCGATGGGCGGCGACGGCCACCACCACGTACTCGGCGTAGAACTGTCCCTTGGTGCCGAAGGCGCCGCCGACACTCGGGACGCGGGCTCGGAAATCCTCCGGTGGGATGCCGACGAAGGGAGAGAGTTGCCGCGGGAGACGGGACGGCGCCTGGTGTCCGCACCACACTTCAAGAGTCCCGTTTTGTGGGCGGACGAGCATCGCCAGCGGTTCCAAGGTCACCGGCGAGAGCCGTGGGATGTCGATCTCGACGGAGGCCTCCACCTCTGCTTCGGGGCGAGGTCCCGGAGTGGCGAACCTGTTCTCATGGACGAGGTTGGTCCCCACTTCCGGGAATAGGAGAACCTCCCCGCCAAGGGACTGCCTGGCATCGATGACGGCGGGCAGGGGATCGATGTCAACCCACACCATCTCGGCGGCGTCGACCGCTTGGGACGGGGTCTGGGCAATGACCACTGCGATCGGGTCTCCCACATGGCGAACCCGATCGCGGGCCAGGGCTGGCTGGTTCATACCGGTTGCCTCCGGCGCTCCCCGTCCCGGCGTGGAGGGAAGGTCGGGAATGTCAAGATTGCGGGCATCGAAGATCGCCACGACGCCGGGCATTTCCAGGGCATCCTCGAGGTCGGGCGGTTCGAAGGTTCCATGGGCGACCGGGCTGCGGACGAAGGCACAATGCAGGGTGTCCCCGTCGACGAGGTCGCTCACATACGATGCTGCCCCGGTGACGAACGGATAGTCTTCCAGTCTCAGAATCGAGTCCCCGATACCTGGGTTCCTATTCACCACGCGCCCCTTCAATCGTAATCGGTGTCTCCTTCATGTTCCGTTGCCCGGATGTGTGCTGCTTTCCCTGAGCACCCATATGCCTTCGTTGAGTCCACTCAAGTAGATGTAGCCACGGGGGTCGACAATCACATCCTGTGAAGTGACGTCGCGTACGCCGCTATGGACCACGTCGAAGATGCGCATGTACGGCCGGGGGTCCACTATCCGGGTGGGCGTCGGCGGCAGGAAGGAAGCACTTTCGGTTGGCTTGTGGGGGTTGGACACGTCGAACACCCGCAGGCCGGCGTTCATGTAGGCGTTGTAGACCTTGTCGGCTACCACCTTGGAGCCTTGATGGTTCTCGTGGAGGTTGTGCGGACCGAACCGCTCACCCTTCTGGTAGTAGGTCTCGTACGGTTCCCCCTCAGTGGGATCGGGGATCGGGAGCGTGGAGAGTTCGGTGGGGTTGGTCTCGTCGGAAATATCCCACAGCCGGATGTTCTTGGGTCCTTCCAGGCCGAAGGTTGCCATGGGCTCCTCGACAACCACCAGGATGTCTCGGCCGGGAAGGGGGACGCAGGTATGCGTCTGACCATCCGTCAGGTCCGGGAAGGTCCGGACGTGGCTCACCAAGGTGGGGTTGCCGGCGTCGGAAACATCGACGATGGCGAATCCGCCGTCGGAGTAGGCGATGTAGGCGCGGTCTCCGTGGACGAGGGGAAAATGCACCCCGAAAGTCTCGTCTTCCAGGGGCGGTCGGCCCTCCCCCAGTTGCACCGGGTGCCAGAAGTCGGTGACTCTCTTGGGCGATTCGGGATCGGAGAGGTCGATGATTGTCATCACCCGCGCCCGGTCCAGGCGCCAGTGATAGCGGAAGCCGGGCGCGTCGATCATATTCGACAGATAGGCGTAGCGGCCTCCGTTCCACCAACTGCGGTGGATCCCGTAACTGCGGGGATCGGGCTCGTCCCAGTGGGCCAATTCTCGGGGAGCGGTGGGATCGGAGACATCAAAGAGCCGAACTCCTTTCCACGCCTGAGGCGGGTCGCTCCTTGGGTTGAAGAAGGCAGGCTCACAGGCGGCCATGAGTATGTTGTCGGCTACCTGTATCTTGATGTGCCAGGTGTGCTCGTTAGGGGTTGGGATGAAGGAGGCGACTTGGGGATCGCTCGGCGAGGTCACATCCAGCACGGTTATCCCGCTCGACCATGGGTGGCCGATGTAGAGATAGGTGTGCTTACCCACGGCTTGGAGTTGGAGTTGTGCACCGTCCAACTTGCCGTCGAGGTCGCTGAAACCGACTATGTCGATGTTGGTTGCGACCGGTTCGGTGACGGGCTTGGCGGACATCTTGCGGATTGATCGTTTCCAGCCAGGTTCCCTTGCCGCCATTCTCGGTATCTCCTATCAGTGGGTGCGAGCAGGACTAGACGCTTGCACATCGGTTGTGAAGTTGTATGGGGGGACGCCCCCGAGGCGTTTGTGTGCCTGGGGGGCGTCCGATAGTTGGGTTCAGCAGGACTCGATGTATTCCACGAAGCTGAACGGTGCGCTCATGTTGGCGCCGGGGTAGCTGTAACTGCAGACGGCATCAGGATTGACAACGGTCTCGGAGAAGGTCCGCAGCAACGGGACGTGCGGGGCGTTCTCGAAGACGACGTCGCCGAAGTCACGCCACAGCGCGGCCTGCCTGACCGGGTCCAACTCGATGAGGATCGCTTCGTACTGGGTGTCCCAGTCGACCATGCACACAGGTCGCTGGGAGTCCTGGTTGCAGTATCCAGCCGGTTCGAAGCCGGTCACATTCTCGGAAGCGGTGTCGTCGAATTCCACCATCCGATCAAACTCCCGGGCCTCGCGGGCGGCCGAATACTGGCCACCGTCCATCGACACGAGTTCCACGTCGAATCCGGCGTCCAACAGCATTGTGGCGACGGCCTCGCTGATGTCGTTCTTGGCGTAGACCTGGATACTCGCTCCGCCGAGTCCGTCCAATATGGCCTGGGCTCCCTCGGGGTCGTAGCCGATGTGGTCGGCGAAACGGGTCTCCCAGTCGGGGTTCCAAGAATCGGTCTGCTCCGGCAGCCAGTACCACATAATGGCCGTCTCAGCCTCGCCTCCGAAGAAGGCGTCATTCAGAGCTTGGCGATCGATCGCCTTGTTGGTGGCGATACGGATGTCCTTGTTACACCACGGGCTGTCCGGATAGAGGCGTTCACCACTGGTGAACACGTCCGCCGACTTCTCGCCGGGGATGGGTGGCTCGAGGTAGTAGCAACCCACCAGGGCCAGGCCGTAGCGGCGTCCGGGGAGAGCCGACTTTATGACCTGCATTCCCTGCGACTCGGCTTCGTCGCCGAGTTCCTGCGACAGCGAGGTCATGTGAACCTCACCCGCCAGGAGCGAGGAGATCCGGGTGGCCTCCTCGAGGATGAACCGGTACTCGATCTCGTCGAAGTCGCCATTCTGACGCCAGTGGTCATACGGCACCTTCTCGAACACGACATTCTGGCCGGGATTCCGTTCCACGAATTGGTACGGCCCGGTGCCCGCCAGCGGGGCCTCGTCCAGACCCGGGGAGGCAGGCGAGCCTCCGCCTCTGGACTCCCAGTCGGCCTTGCTCTTGATCACGGCTCCCGCGGCACCGTAGCTGATGCCCTCGAAGAAGGCGAAGGAGAGGCCTTCGCCCACGTGGAAAATCACCGTGTAATCGTCCACGATCTCGAACTCGCTCACGGCGTTCCGCACCGCTTCCGCCACACCGGAGACGGCGCCGGGCGGGTCGATCAGATCGGTGAGGGAGAAGACGACATCGTCGGCGGTCATCTCACCGAAGCCGTTGTGGAATTGCACTCCCTGCCGCAGGTGGAAGGTAAGCTGGTCGCCGGCGTCGTTGAGTTCCCAACTCTCAGCCAGCATCGGCGTCCACGCGGCCGTCAACGGGTCCACTCCGACCAGGTTCTCATACATAGGTTTGAGCTGGTACTCATCGTTGGGCTGTATGTCACGGTTGGGGTTGTTCGATTCACCCTGCTCGGGCGGTGGAACGGCAAATACAAGTCTCGTCCGTTCCGGTTCCGGCTCCGGCGCGGCGGTTGTTTCGGGTGGGGCAGCGGTAGTGGTAGGGGCGACCGTGCCTGCAGTAGTAGCTGGTTCATCAGCCTCGTCATCGCCGCATGCTGCGGCCAACAAAGCAAAACAGGCCAGTAGTGCCACCATGCTCTTCAACTTCTCTAATGTGCAAAGACTATCTGTTCTCACAACGCACCTCTTTCTGGCTGTTTACTGTCAAAGAGTTCCCTGATTGTTGAGGTGAACCTCCTCCATCGCATCGGGAGTGATAACATATACCGTATCAGTTGACATTGGGGATTGTCACAAAACAGCCACTTAAGTTCGAGGATCGGAACCAAGTGGGTAGGTGGTCGTGGTGGGGGGAATAGCGTGCAAAGAGTCAGAGAGGTAGTAAAGATGACGGTATTCAAGAGGTTTGTGGGGAAGCGGGTGCTGGTCACAGGCGCAGGCACCGGATTTGGCAGCGCCATCGCCCGTCGTGCGGGTCTGGAGGGCGCGCGGGTCGGCGTGCACTATTACAGTTCCGAGGCGGGCGCGGAACGGACGGCCCAACAGATTCGCGACATGGGCGCGGAGGCCTCGATATTCCAGGCCGACATCAGTTCCTGGGATGCGGTGAAGGCGATGGCCGAAGCGTGCTTCGATGAGTTCGGCGGGTTGGACGTTCTGGTCAACAACGTCGGGGATATCGCCACCGAGCAGATGTCATGGAGGGATGTCACGCAGGAACTCGTCGACCGGGTAATCGATGTCGACATCAAGGGAACCCTCTACATGATCCACGAATTCGGTACGAGGATGATGGAACAGGACGAGGGCGGCGCCATCGTGAATATCGGCTCGACCGTGGTGGTGAGGGGCAGTCCCCGCGCCCCCCAATATGCCGCCGGAAAGTACGGAGTCATGGCTTTAACCAAGTCATATGCCCGGGCCTTCGCCCCCAAGGTGAGAGTGAGCGCCTTCGCGCCAGGCTTCATGGCGACCGAGTCCACGGTGTCCCGCGAGGATTGGAACACCGGACGTCGCGAGGCGATCACCGCGGCCACCCCGGCGGGGCGGGTCCCGACTCCGGACGACTTGGCCGTACCGGCTCTGTTCCTGGCCACCCCCGAGGCTAGTCACATGATCGGCTCCTATGTCATCGCTGATGGGGGCCGTAGCACCGTGGGCGCCTGACAGACTGAGGAAAAGGCGCCCCGCCAAACATGCAACAGGTGCCGTTAGGCGTTTAAGGACGTGGTAATGGTTGGCATCCGCGGAGTCTCGTAGGGGACACCTGCTGGCTCCCCCCGCGAACGGTTAGCAAGAGCCGTGCCACAGGTACGGTTAAGGATGTCCCTTCATGTTGGATCTGTCACACGGAGAAGATGACTACCCGCGGGCTTAATAGAGCTTGGTTCACCCTGCTGCTGTTGGCCGTTGCTTGTACTTCCGAAGGCGAGGTGTCAGTAGTTTCTCCCACCATGCCGGTTTCCACCACCGAGGCCGTTGCTCAGTCCGCGCCTACCGTGACCACGGTATCTCCCGACACAGTCGTTGAATCGGAGGTGTCTCCCCAATCCACTACCACCTCAACGGTGACCGAGACACCCTCAACAACCGGCCCTCCTTCCGACGTCATTACGTCGCTGGCCGCAACTTCGACAACCGGTCCTTTGACCACCACCACAACGTCTACCACCACAACGACCACCACCACCTTGCCTGACGATTTGACCGTTGTGGAAGTGGTGGTTAGAGAAGGGAGGGTGGTATCCAAGGACCGGGTTGATGTCGTCCTTGGCAACGGGATCTCGTTGAGATTCGACTCCGACGCTCGTCTCCTGGTTCACATCCATGGCTACGACGAGGAGTTCTCCGTCGAAGCCGGTGTCTTGACCACCCATGAAATGGTGGGCGATCTGCCTGGAATCTTCGAGGTGGAGGATCATGTCACGCATCGTCTATTGATCGAGTTGAAAGTGTCGCCCTGAAGGTGGGAGCATGACACTGGCACACGGCATTGGGGGGCGTCTGGATCTGCCCATCCCCCTTCTCTATTTCACGCTTGCGGCGATAACGGTGCTGGTGGTTACCTTTGCCATGCTGTCGACCCGATGGCACGAGCCGCGACTGCAAGCCCCCACCGGCAGGGTGTTCGACGCACCTCCCTGGTTGGGGCTGGTAGGAGGGATCTTCTCCGTGGTGTCGTTGGCGCTGCTGGCAGTAATGGTGCTGAGCGGCTTTCTGGGATCGGAGGACGCCCTCGAGAACCCGGCGCCGGTGATTGTCTATGTGGGACTCTGGTTGGTCCTGCCTTTCATGTCCGCCCTGGTTGGTGACTTCTACCAGGTAATCGCTCCCTGGCAGGTGCTGGCCCGCTGGCTCAAGATTGGCGGGGTAAGCAGACCGGGAGTAGGTGCTCGCCTCGGGTACTGGCCGGCGGCGATGGTTCTTTTGGTGTTCACCTGGTGGGAACTGGTCTCGCCGGTGGGCGGCGTCCCGCTGTGGCTCGCGGTGATCGCGTTGGTTTACACGCTGTGCATGCTGGTCACCACCGGCCTCTGGGGTGGGGAAGCCCATTTGACCACATGGGACGGCTTCGGGGCTTACAACCATCTCATGGGAGCGATCGGGCCCATCGGCAGGAGTGGGGACGGTGAACTGGTGAGGCGGGGATGGTTGAGAGGTCTGCCGCTGGTGGCCGAGCGCCCCGGACTGGACGTTGTGGCGGTGGTACTGATCGGGGGAGTCACCTATGACGGTCTCACGGGGATTCCCTTCTGGCGTAACCAACTGGCCGGTCCACTGGAGGACACCCTGTCGAGTCTCGGGCTGGACTGGAAGGTGGCGGAGATGGGGGTGGGCACTTTCGGATTGCTGGCAGTGGTCCTGATGGTCGGTTGGGCCTACCATGTGGCGTGCGCCTTTTCGGTCATCCTCTCGAAGGCAGACACAGGCGTTTCCCGGGTGCGGATCCGATTCGCTCACACCCTGGTGCCCATAGCCTTCGCCTACGCGTTTGCCCACTATTTCACCCTTGTTCTGTATGAGGGACAGTTCTTCCTGAGCGCCATCGGCGATCCCTTCGACCTCGGCTGGGATCTGTTCGGACTCACCGGGCGAGCAGTCGATTACACACTGATCTCTCCGAACGTGGTCTGGTACATCCAGTTGATTGCGGTCATTGCGGGCCATGTGGGTGGTGTGATCCTGGCGCACGACCGGGCGCTGGTTGACTTCCCTGGGGTCAATGCCATACGATCCCAGTATGCAATGCTGGCCTTGATGGTGGTCTTGACGATGCTTGCCCTGTTCATACTTACTTCTGGATGATGATTGCCGTCGCTCACATTCTGGGAGGAGGCGCAGTTGACGAGATTGTCGCCTCCGGACTAGTGCTGGTCGGCCTGGTTTGGCTGTTGCGCCGCTCGGAGCGGAAGGCTCGCCAACGCCGACGGGAAATGGAAGAGAATGCCTCCACACCGCAGTAGCGATCCGGTTCCGCCCCGGTGGTAGGGGGACTCATCTGGTCGTGTATCCTCAAGGACGGATATGAGTGAGTTCTTGGCGGCGGCAGCGGCGGTTCTCAACGCTCCTGAAGAATTGGTCTTGAGGTCGGCGGAAGCGAAGGCAGATGCCCTGGGGGGTACCGCCGATGATTACTTGGCAGCCTGGGGAGGCGGGGAGGCAGCACCTGCTCCGCCTGTGACCGCAGTTGCGGCGCCCGCCGAAGCCCCACCTGTGGTGGAGAGCGCCCCTGAACCTGCCGTCCCGAAGGCTGTTCCGATGCCGACTGCAGCCCCCATGGCGGTGCCCGTTCAACCGGTAGTGCAGGCGGCCGTCGTGGAGGAGGAGCCTCCTCCACCCGTTGATCCTGCGCCGCTGCGGGTCCGGCGAAAGCTGGGAGGCCGACTGGGAACCGTAACAGGCGCAGCCATCGGACTGGTGAGCCTGGTTGCTCTGAGTCCATGGCTGGCGGCGCGCGCCGACACCCTGGGTGAGGAGGGTCCCTTCTCTCCCTCCTTGATCATGACGCCCAACTGGGTGACTATCGGCTTGGTGGTGCTGTTCGGTGTGTACGGCATGATTCTGGCTCTGTTCACCACCGAGGCGGTCGGGTGGCACGGCCCTGGCATGAGGATCGTGGAGGGCCGAGGTTCCATCCTGGTGGGAGGGATGCTCACCGGCTTTGTTGTCGGAGGGGCGGCGGGCGCGGTAACGACCGGCATGTTCGGAACGGTGATACCCGGCGCCGAAGAGGTGGAGGTATCGGTCGTGGCCGGTCTAGCGGTGGTTGTTGTGGCGGGGGCTGCCCTGGGTTGGGCAGTGGGCCAGTTGTCGCAGATATTGGGGGTTCCGGAGGGGATGACTGGCGCCGAGGGTGAGGAAGCCACAGTGGTGAGGTTCCGATTGAAATCCGCCTTGGCGCTGCCTGTAATCGGATTGGTGCTGATTGCAATGTTGGTGTTGCCGAACGCCTATGTGTTCCTGCAGTTTCCAAGTTGGGCGCCCATCATGGGATCGATTGTGGCTGCCAGCATCCTCACTTTCGCCGGGCTTGCCGCCTCCCGACCGGGGATGCGTATAACCCGGGGAGAGTTCCTACTGGCCGCCGCCGGGATAGGTGTCATGGTCTTCATCCTTTTTGCAGTGCTGAACACACAAGGCGCGGGGCACTCCGAATCGGAGGACGATCACGGTGTCGAGGCCGAGGCGATCGAGGTGGTCGTCTCCTCCTAGCCCTCGTAAGGGGAGATTGGCAAACCTTCGCTTCTCGGAACTGACGGTTGCCGCCGGGGTGGCATTTTCCGCCGCTTGAGTCGCTCCGACGGCCGGATCAGGGGGAGGGACGAAGGACCAGGGTGTCCTCGGCCAGGGACTGTACCGCGTCGTAGTCCCAGGGAAGGGGCTGCATCTCCCCGGCCGCCCAGGGTTCCAGCAGGTCGTCGTAGTGGGGGTGGTAGGCGTGGCCTGACTGGCCGGGGGCGTGCATGGAGAGGGAGGCGTCCGGGTCCCCCAGGTCGATCACCATCCGAAACGACGGTATCCCTTCTGTCCCGTACCCGTCTGAGGTGATCCATTGGGTGGCGTTGACGATCCCAGATCCCCCGGAGACATTGTTGCTACGGCGATTGAACACGGCTTCGATCAGGGAAACACCCGACTCCCCCAGGCTGGAGTTGTTGAACACACCGGTGTGTATGTCTCCCCAGCGCCATCGCTGCGGGTCATCGCCCATCAACGCTACCAACTCGGCGTGGGCCTCTTCCAGGGCCCTATGGAGCACATCGTCGCGCGTTTCCCGGCGCTCGGTTCCCGCCCGATCCCACCAGGGGTCTTCGGAAGTTTCCAGCAGGGCTTTTATGACCTCCACGTACCGGCTTCCCCCATGCGCCTCGTGACCTTCAGGAAGCTCGTCGAAGGTGAGAGCCAGCAGATGGCGCCAGGTGGCTGCATAGGCCGCTGCTGCCGCACTGTCGGAGTCCATCTGTCCCGCTCGCTCCCCCCGCATCCATCCGGTCAGCAGATCCTGCATCACCGCCACCTCATCGCTGCGGGGTGGTAGGGCCGTTAAAACCGGAACCAGGAAACCGGCAGCGGGATCCTGGTGATCGAACTGGATGGCGCTCATCCTGGCGGTGTCCATCGGGAGGGAGTCGGCCAGAAGTTCGTGGATGCGCCGGGCCCGGTGGCCGTAGTCGAAGTCACTGCCGATGTGGCGGACTAGGTCTGGCCGGGCCAGGGGTTGGTTGGCGGCCACCACCATCCCCGAGGGGGGATTGAACGACCAGGGAAGGGTCTCGAAGGGCCAAAAGCCCTGCCAGTCGTATTCGCTCGACCACCCCGGCGCTGGGTAGCGTCCATCGCCTGCTGTTCGGATCGGGATGAGCCCCGTGGACTGGTAGCCGATGTTGCCGTCAGCATCGGCGTAGACCATGTTCTGGGGCGCCATGTCGAACAGCGCCGCCGATGCTCGGAATTCCTCCCAACTCCGGGCGAGGACCATCCCCAGCACCGCGTCCAGGTTGCGGGTGGTTTGCAGGGCGGTCCATGCCAGGGAGACGGCGTGAGGGTCGGGCAACTTCACCACCCCGGTTCCTTCCAACTCGTCGACGGGTTCATAAATCCCCGAGATCACCGGTCCGTGGTGAGTCTCCCGGACCGTGATTTCCACCGGATCGGCGTTGGCCACCTCGATGATCTCGGTCCTGGTGGACATGGGCAGCCACTCTCCGTCCACCTCGTACAGAAGCGGGTCTTCGGGGTGGATTCGCTCGATGAAGAGATCGGAGACATCCCCTCCCAGGTTGGTGAAACCCCAGGCCAGGAAACCGTTGTGTCCGATGATGATCAGCGGTGTGCCCGGGAGGCTGAATCCCGCCGCCTGCAACGGGCAGGCGTCCCCCAACGGCTGGCAGTGGAGACCCACCCGGTACCAGATGGAGGGGGTCTGTCCCCCCAGATGCGGATCGTTGGCCAGAAGCGGTGCGCCCGAGACGGTGTGCTCGCCCGACACCACCCAGGAGTTGGAGCCTCGGGTCCGGTTGTCCCCAAGTGCGCCGACACCGGCCAAGCCCACGGAGAGGACTTCCTTGGTTGGCAAGACGTTGAAGGGTTCCCGAACCGATGGCGAACGTTCACTCCAGACGGTCTTCTGCGGCGACGGCGCCGGTTGATCCCATTCGGGGACGATCACCGGGTGACCTTCGGGGTACTCCGGCCAGAGTTGGGAGACATGTTCCACCGGTATCGACTCCGAGAGCACTGCTCTCTCGAGTTCGGAGACGATGTTGGTGCGAAGGTCCCAGGCCACTACCTTGGAAAAGGCCAAAGTGTCGGTGGGTTTCCACGGCGCCGGCCGGTAGTCGGGGTTCTGGATTCCCAAGAGGACGTACTCCAGGCTGAGTTCCCATTCCCCTCGCTCCGACAGGTAGGCGTTGACTCCGCGGGCGTAGGAGTCCAGCAGGGTCCGTATGAGGGGCGACGACTGCTGGTATTCGCGGGCCGCCACCCGCTCCCATCCCAGGGTTCGCAGGAAGATGTCGGCCTCCAGTTGGGCCTCGCCGAACATCTCAGCGGTGCGCCCGGTGGCCACATGTCGGTAGAAATCCATCTGCCAGAAGCGGTCCTGGGCCTCCACGAAACCCTGTGCCATCACCAGGTCCGAAAGGGTGGAGGCGTAGATGTGAGGTGTCCCGTGACGGTCCCGGATCACGGTGGCCTCCCCACACAGGCCTGGCAGCACTATTTCCCCGTCCACCTGGGGAAACGATCGGCGGACCACCAGCAGTCCGGCGGCGGCAACCAGCACGATGAATAGCGCCGCCCATGGGCCGATGAGTCTTAGCAGGCGAAGCGGAAGGGGCCGGCGCTTTTGGGAAGGGGGCGGAGGATCGCCGGGAGTCCGCGAGTCCTTCAACTATCGGTTTCCGCGGCGGCAGTCCGGCGCAGACGGCGCTCTATGGAGTCCCAGTCCCGCTCGGCGGCGATCCACTTGAACCAGATCACCACGATCGTTGCCCACAGTATCAAGCCCCCGCCCAGTTTCATTATCAACCCCGCCACCTGCAGGTCAGTGACGCTCGAAATCCCGAAGGAGGTCGCAGAATCGACGTAGGAGGGGTACAACGGTGTGCGGCTGAACGTCAGGAAAGAAGCTGGAACGGTGGGGATAATGGAGTGCAGGAACAGAATGAACATCCGCAAGGGTGGGTTCAAGCGGGGAATCAGGGGGGTGGGACTCACCACCGGGAGCCACACCAGCACCGCCGTGGCGAACAGCCAGAGGTGGGCCAGGAAATGGAACGCACTCGAGGCGACCATCGTTTCCACAATGGGCCGCCAGTGCAGACCGGCCAGGCTCAGGTGGAAGAGGAAGAAGGCGGGCAGTGGTCTGCTCAGTCGGTGTAGCACTGCCAGGACCCGGGGAGATTGGAGACGGTGATCGGCCATCCACCGGGGGGTTCCCATCAGCATCAGAGGCGGGATTACCAGCGCCACCAGCATGTGCTCGGTCATGTGAAGACTGAAGAAGACCTGCTCCGCCAGGTCGTGGAAGGGCCAACTGGAACTTGCCGTCAGGATTGCCAGGGCCCCGAACCACAGCCAGCGTTGGCGGGAAGTGGCGGCCGGCATGTTGGGCGCCACCAAGGGGCGGATACGCCATTCAGCGTGGAGGTAAAGAACTCCCAGCGCCACCACCACCGCCAGGACATCCCAGTGAGGATGCCAAGGTGGCAAGTTGTCAGCTTCCCAGCGCTATAACGCCGAAGGTCAGCAGCATCACCGCATACAGGATTATTGCCAGGATGAATCCGGCGGTGAAGAACTTGGACAGGGTTGAACTCTCAAAACGCAGGTGCATGTACCACCCCACGACGATCACGAATTTGAGAACGGCCAGAAAGATCAGAAGCGGCGCGTCCCAGCCACGCATGTCCGCCGCCTCGTTCACATAGAAGAGCGCTACTTCGATGACGGTGAGCACCGCCAGCAAGATGGCGATCTTCACATATTGGAGCGGGCTGGGATGATGGTGCTCACCGGGGTGGGTGGCCATTGTCAACCAACTCCCACCGGTGCGCTGGCCAAGAGATACACAACGGTGAAGATCACGATCCAGATGATGTCCACAAAGTGCCAGTAGAGACCCACCAACTCCAGGTTCAACCCGGAAGCTTCCGAGAGTTCACCCTGGCGGCGGGAAATTCCATACAGTGTGAGCAGCATCAGGACTCCCAGCAGCACGTGAAAGCCGTGGAAGCCGGTGAGCAGGTAAAAGGCCGAGGCAGCCGGGTTGGTGGTGAGTTTCATTCCACTGACGGAGATGAACTCGGTGAATTCGAAGACCTGCCCTCCGAGGAAGACCGAGCCCAGCATGGCAGTGGCCAGCAGCCAGGTGCGGGTGGCGTGCTGGTCTCGGCGGGCCAGGGCATTGTGGGCCAGCACCATGGTCAGAGAACTCATCAGCAGGGCGAAGGAGGAGAACGAGGTGAAAGGGATGTCGTATATCTCGGCCGGATAGGGACGGGCGAATCCGGGCTGTCCCTGGTAGAGCAGATAGTTGGTGATGAGGGCGCCGAAGAACAGGAATTCGGAACTGAGGAACACCCACATCCCCAGCTTGCGGTGGTCGATGCCGGTCGACTCGTGCTGGTCGTGATGATCCATGGCGGCCGCTGCTTCCATCAGGCATCACTCCCATAGGACGAATACCCCGAGCCCGATGGCTGGTCGGAGTGGTCCTCATCATGCTCCTCGTGGGGCTCTTCCAGGGGTTCCATGCTCCAGCCAAAAGCGGCCGAGGCCACCACCAGCACCCCGACCAGAATCAGGAGTTTGCCTACTAACGAGGTGTGAAAGATGATCCCCCACCCCACCAGCGGTATCCCCGCCGCAAACAATATGGGGTAGTAAGACGGAGCGGGAAGGTGGATGGGATGGGGAGGGTTGATCCCGGTTTCCATCAGATCCTCCAGTGTTTCTTCCGCCTCCGGCCTTCGGACCGGCCTCCCTTCCGAATCTGAGCTGTACTTCTTGTGCCAGAAGTCATCCAGAGAGGTGATGGTGGGTGACACTCCGAAGTTGTATTCGGGAGTGGGATTGGGAATAGTCCACTCGACGGTGCGGGCGTCCCAGGGGTCGATGCCCGAAGGCTCGCCGTGCTTCTTCGAACGCCACCAGTTGTACATGAAGACGAGCACTCCGGCCGCGATGATGAAAGCCCCCACCGTTGCCACCAGGTTCCAGAAATCGAACCCGGCCTCGGGTGGGTAGTAGGCGGTGCGCCGCACCATGCCCTGCAGACCCAGCCAATGCATGGGAGCGAAAGTCAGGTTGAAGCCGGCGAACAACGTCCAGAAATTGATCTTGCCCAACCGTTCGCTGAGCAGTCTTCCCGTGATCTTGGGGAACCAGTAGTAAAGACCTGAGAAGATGCCGAACACGGCCCCTCCGAACAGCACGTAGTGGAAGTGAGCGACGATGTAATAGGTATCGGTCTGCTGCCAGTCGGAAGGGACCACGGCATGGGTGACGCCCGACAGACCTCCGATTACGAACATTGCCACGAACCCGATTGCAAAGAGCATGGAGGTGGTGAAACGTAATCGACCCCCCCACATGGTTCCCATCCAGTTGAAGATCTTCACGCCGGTGGGAACCGCGATGGTCATGGTGGACAGGGCGAAAGCGGCCTGGGCAACGGGGCTGATCCCCGACGAGAACATGTGGTGAGCCCAGACCCCGAAGCCCATGAAGGCGATGGCCGCCCCGGCGATCACCACCGCCGCGTAGCCGAACAGCGGTTTGCGGCTGAACACCGGTAGCACTTCGGAGACGATGCCCATGGCCGGGAGGATCAGGATATAGACCTCGGGATGGCCGAACAACCAGAAGAGATGCTGCCACAGGATGGGATCGCCCCCAGCCTCGGCTACGAAGAAAAGACTCCCGAACTGACGGTCGAAGGTGACCATGAACAGGGCGATGGCGATGATGGGAAGGGAGAAGAGCAGGAGAAGGGCCACCACCAGGCTCATCCACACGAACACCGGCATCCGCAGAAGCCTCATGCCCAACGCTCGCATGTTGAAGATGGTGACGATGAAATTGACAGACGAAATCAGGGATGCCAATCCCAGGAACTGGACTCCCAGGGCCCAAAAGTCCATAGCCGTCCCTGGGGAGTAGAACGGTCCGGCATTGGGCTGGTACCCGAACCATCCCCCATCCGGCATGCCGCCGAGGATCGTGTTGTCGGCGGGGTCGAGGTTCCCCGGCACCCCCTCCACACCGGCCGGCGCGGCCGGATCGCTGAAAATGAGCACCGAATAGAGGAAGATTCCCCCGAACAGGAATATCCACCACGACAGGGCGTTCATTCGGGGGAAGGCGACATCCCGGGCGCCGATCATCAGTGGAAGCAGATAGTTGATGAAGGCGGCCGAGATGGGCATCACGAACAGGAACACCATGGTGGTGCCATGCATCGTGAAGGCGGCGTTGTATTCGGCGGCGGTCAGGAAGGTGCTGTCAGCCGCAGAAAGCTGGATCCGCAACAGGAGGGCCTCGATGCCTCCCACCAGGAAGAAGATGAAGGCTGCGTACCCGTACATGATTCCGATCTTCTTGTGATCGGCAGTAGTGATCCACGACCAGAACCCGGTGGTGGACCGGGGCCTCCGAAAGATGGTCGTGGTGGGGCGGCGCTCGGCGGTGGTGGTCATATCAGAAAGACCGGCCTAGGGACCATGAAGGGATTCTCCTTCCGGGCGGGTCGGGCAAAGGACAAGTTTACGGTCACTGCAGCGTGTCCAGCCAGGCAATCAGATCCTCTATCTCCTGGTGAGTCAGATCGAGGTCGGGCATGAAAGACCCGGGTTTCACGCCCGGGGGGTTGGCTAGCCATTCCCGCAGTCCATCGGCGTGGGTCTGCCCTTCCCGGGGCAGGATGGCGCCGGCGAACACGTTGCGGGATGCAAAGTGAGTGAGGTTCGGCCCGTTGTAAAGCTCGTCGGCAACCAGATTGGTGCCTGCAAAGTCAGGTCCGTAGTCCACCGTATGGCATTGGGTGCAACCCTGCTCCTGGAATACCTTCAATCCGGCCGCCGCCGGAGTGTCCGGTTCGGGTGGAACGGCCAGTTGCTGCTGAGCAGCAGCCCAGGCGTCGAAGTCAGCCTGGGTCATCGAGACAACCCTGGCGCGCATCAAGGAGTGGGAGAGTCCGCAGAACTCGGCACAGTGTCCCCAGTACTCGGCTGGCTCATCCGCCTGCAATTTGAGGGTGGTCTCCTGTCCGGGGACCAGGTACCGCTTACCCATCAAATGGGGCACCCAGTAGTTGTGGAGGACATCCGCCGAGGTCATGAAGGCGCAGACTTCCCTGTCGACAGGAATAGCCAGGACACTGCCCGTCTCAATTCCCAGTTCCGGGTATCGGTACTCGAACCACCACTGGTGCCCGATGATCTCCACCGGCATGGCGTCGTCATCGCACTCGGTCAACTCGAATACGCCTTGGACGGTGGGGATGGCGATCACCGTCAGAATCAGCGCGGGGATGATGGTCCAAGTTATCTCCAGCTTGTTGTTCCCGTGAATCTGACGGGGTTCTTTGCGGCCTTTCCGATCCCGGAACAGCAGGACGATGAGCAGTATCCCCCCCTCCACCACCACGAAAATCACCACCGCGATCCAGAACACCTGCCAGAAGATGGCGTCGATCCTCTCGGCGAAGGGACCGGCCGGTTCGAAGGTCGTCAGGGGAGCATCTTCGATCTCCACCAGGCTGCAGGCAGCCAGGCTGAAGATTGTTAACGAAAGAACCGTCCCCCACTTGACGAATGGTCGTATAAGCCGCCTCACCTGCCGCCAGATCATATCGGGCGAATGATACGATCCAATGCCTCCGTTCCCAATCCGGCCACCCGCGGAACCAACACTGGGAGCGCTCACCACAAACCAGGGTCATCCCGGATTGCTACGCTGAAAACGAAGATGCTGAATGGCGAGGCTCAGGCTTTGGTGAAGCTGGAAGATGTGGTTATGCATTATCCGGTCAGGATGGAGGGGATGGTCGGTGGCCGCCGCCAGTTGAGAGCGGTTGATGGAGTGAGCTTTTCCATCTCCGAAGGTGAGGCGTTGGGGCTGGTAGGGGAGTCAGGCTGCGGGAAGACCACGGTTGCGAAGCTGATGATGCGTCTTCTGACGCCAACCAGCGGACGGGTGGTGTTCATGGGACGGGACGTCACCGACCTGGGAAGGCGAGAGATGCGACCGCTGCGGCACCACATGCAGATCGTCTTCCAAGACCCCTTCGCTTCCCTGAATCCGGGTATGAAAGCCGCGGAGATCGTGGCCGAGCCTCTGGTGGTTCACGAGGGTCGGCGCCCTGAGGCCGCAAGAGTCACAGAACTCTTGGAATTGGTAGGTTTGCACCCCGGGGACGCCAACAAGTATCCCCACGAGTTCTCGGGAGGGCAACGCCAGCGGATCAGTATTGCCCGGGCTCTGGCGCTGCGGCCGAAACTCCTGGTGCTGGACGAGCCCGTGTCGGCTTTGGATGTCTCCATCCAGGCCCAGATCATCAATCTCCTGATCGAGTTGAAGCAGAGCCTGGGCCTGGCCTATCTCTTCATTGCCCATGATCTGTCCGTGGTGCGGCATGTGTGCGAGCGGGTGGCCGTGATGTACCTGGGAAGGATCGTGGAGTGGGGTGATCGTGAGGAGGTCTTCAACCGGCCCTGTCATCCGTACACGCAGGCCCTGGTTTCGGCGGTACCGGTCCCAGAGCCGGCCTCCCGGGCGGAACGGAGTCGCATTCTTCTTGCGGGAGATGTGCCAAGCCCTCTCCATCCCCCCTCCGCCTGCAGATTCCGGACCCGTTGCTGGAAAGCGCAGGATCTCTGTTCTGAAGAAACACCATCGTTGGAGCATCGCTTAAGCGGAAGCGGGAAAGCGGCCTGTCACTTTCCCGAGCAGTTGGAATCGGCCACCGCCTACGCATGATCCGACTGCGCACCGCCCATCTAGAGGTGAGGGTGGACGAGAACAGGGGCGCCGAGATTGTGTGGCTGGGCCGACCGGGGGGTCCCAATCGCTTGGCGTGGATCGACTCTGCCTGGCCGTTGCGCGCCTCGGCTGGGGCCTCCTACTACTCCTCCGACCTGGATTGGCTGTCTGAACATCGTGGTGGGTGGCAGGAGATGTTTCCCAATGCCGGCGCAGGTTGCACAGTAGATGGCATTACCCATCCCGTTCACGGCGAGGCCTCCCTGGCGCCCTGGGAGTTTGTGGAGACTGCGGGTGAAAGCCAGGTAACCCTCCGTTGCCACACCCACACTCCGCTGATCCTTGTCCGGAGAATGAGGCTTGATCTGGAATCTCCCCGGCTTGACGTGGAGGAGGAGATTCGTAACCCCTCTGGTGTGGACTTTCCCTATCTGTGGGGCCACCATCCGGCATTCGATGCGCCGCCGGGCACCCGGATGTTGATGGAGGGCGCCCGTTTGGAAGTTCCGGGGTTGGGCGTGCCCGAGGACGATCTGTCGCCGGGAGGTCCGTATTCGTGGCCTTGGGTGCGGGGTCATGAGGGTGAGCCAATCGACCTGGGCGAGATGCCACCCCAGGCCGTTGAGCGTCTGGCTTATCTCACCCACATTCCCGAAGCGGCATGCCACATTCTGCGACCTGATACCGCAGATCGGTTGACTTTCGAATGGTCGGCGGATGCATTTCCCTTTGCGTGGTTGTGGATAAACCGTCACGCTTCCCGTTTTCCCTGGTTCGGACGACTCAGTTCGATGGCCGTTGAGCCGGTTAACGCCTGGCCCGCTGACGGGCTGGCGGCTGCCATGGAACGGGGACAGGCGCCGGTTCTGCGGGGTGGAGGGACACGCCAGGCATGGCTGAGGGTGAGACTAAGTGATCTATGAACACAAGGAGGATTTGAGATGGCAAGTCAGGTAGAGGTGTACAGTGCCGGCCTGGATCATCCCGAGTGCGTGGCGATCGACCCTGATGGGCGAGTCTGGGCCGGTGGAGAGGCGGGGCAGGTGTATGTGATAGATCCACAGACCCGACAGCCGGAAGTGATCTGCCAGTTGAAGGCGATGGCCGCCGGACTGGCGTTCGACCGCAACGGCTACTGCTATGTCTGCTGTCAGGACAACACCATCGTCCGAGTCTCGGCCTCCGGGGAATGGGAGGTGTTCTGCGACTCGGTGGAGGGGCGTCCCCTACGAGGACCCAACTTCCCGGCGTTCGGCCCCGACGGGAGTCTCTACGTGTCGGGGTCCGGGGACTACCCGGGTCCAACCGGCGAGATATACCGGATAGATTCTTCTGGCGAGGCGTCCGTGTTTCACTCCGGTCCCTTCTACTACGCCAACGGGTTGGCCGTGGATAGTTCCGCCGAGTACCTGTACGTTGCTCAGACTGCCACCGACGACGTGGTGCGAATACCGATGGACGACACGGCGACACCGCCCGAACAGGTGTGCCCTCCCGGGGCGCTCCTGCCCATGCCGGATGGCTTGGCCTTCGACGCCGCCCAGAACCTCTACGTCACGTCTTTCGGAGCCAGCGCCCTGGAGCGCATCCGGCCCGATGGCCAGATTGAACTTGTGGCTCAGGACGACCGGGGCCTGACCATGAACCGGGTGACCAACTGTGTCTTCGGGGGACCCGGTCTGGAGCAATTGTTCCTGGCCAATCTGGGAGGATGGCACATCTCCGTGATGACCTCGGACACCCCCGGCCAGCCTCTGTTCAACTAGGGTCGGGGAATTTCCTGCAGTGCATCCCGAGTTTTTCGGAGTTTACGCATTTTGCGTTAACTCCGCACAATTGCCACAGAAACTTTCGTATAATGTAACATGTGAGCTTTAGCAGACCTGAATTCAAGGTATCCCGATCTGAGTTCTACAACCGCCGGATACTGGATATCGCTCTTCAGCGTATCCGTACCAATCCGGTAGTTGTGCTGGAAGGTCCTCGAACGGTGGGAAAGTCCACCTTGCTCCAGCAGATCGCCGGCCACTTATCCGCCGACATCATTGACCTTGACGATACAACCGTCAGGGATCAGGTTGAATCCGATCCACATCACTATGTGAGAGCCTCCCGTCCTGTTCTCATAGATGAATACTTGCGCCTTCCACTACTTGAGTACATCAAGGCTCAACTGAACAGGGATGGTTCTCCCGGCCAATTCGTGCTGACCGGATCTGCCGGTCGCCAAGCAAATCGGGAAGGTCTAAGGGCTTTGGTCGGTCGGCTGGCGGAAGTGGAGATCCTTCCACTTTCGCAGATCGAGATAGAGGGACTTCAGAGAAATATGGTTCTGACCGCGTTCCGTGACATGGAAGAACTCCTGTCGTGGGGTCGTTCTCACACCACCCGGACGCAATACATCGACCGGGTGCTGACCGGAGGGTTTCCGCGTGCGCTATTGAGCGACAATGTCGCTGGCCGCTTCGAGGTTATTAACAACTACGTCGACCAATCTCTCAACTATGGAATCTCTGCTGTGGCCAATGTCCGGGAACCCGAGGACTTGCGCAGGTTATTGTTTCGTTACGGAGCACAGACTGGGCAACTGCTCAACATGGCTCAAGCTGCCCAAGACCTCGGGATCAACCCACGAACTGGGGAGAACTACACCCGCCTACTTGAACTACTGTTCTTTGTCTACCGCTTGTCTGCCTGGAAGAAGAGCGACCGAGGTCCTGTCTCCCGGCCCAAATTGCACATGGTCGACTCCGGTGTGGGGGGTCGGATCCTCCGTCTCACTAGGGAAAGGGCTGGGGGCAACGACCCTTCGTTCCTGGAGCGATTTGGCCATCTGCTGGAGACCTTCGTGGTTGGTGAGGTGCGCAAGGCGGTTTCCTGGCTGAATGAACCTTTTCAAATCGGCCATTGGCGAACCGGACGGGGGTTGGAGGTTGACTTGGTGGTAGAGCGTTTAAGTGACCAAACAGTGCTTGGAATGGAAGTCAAGTCCGCCTCTCGGGTTACGAGTAAGGATTACAAGGGACTTCGCGTCCTACGTCAAGAGCTGGGGTCTCGTTTTCATGCCGGGATGGTTCTCTACACGGGAGACATGCCATACCAATTGGACGAACGAATCTACGCGGTGCCCATCGACAAGCTCTGGCACGGTGATCCGCAGACACCCCACCAACCTCGGACCTTGACGCCAAGCATATTGACTGCCGACGGTGATCCCCTCTCCCCGACAGTGCGGGCGGCAGCCGATGAAATGCTGGAGAGGTTGGCTCTCGGTAAGGCTGCATGGTGGGAACTGGCGATCGTCCCCTCGTCAAACATATCCTTCAGTGACTTCTACTCATCAGAAGGCGTAATGGGCGAGCTTGCAAGGGTGGTGACGAACTCCCTTCGACTCGACCATGGATATGGGCTGGGCAATGGCATCGACTTTCAATCGGTTGATCAATGTGTTTCTCTGATCGCAGAAGGCACTCGCGGCGTCCTCATTGACCCTCTCGGAACGATGGTGGCTATAGCGGGAAGCACCTTCTTGCGGGATCCCCGCTTCGACCGCAGTGGCTCTGTGACCTTTGTCAATCACTTGGCGTTGAGGGAGTGGGCGCTTGAGTTCGTTCGATTCTCCTATCGCGTCTTGTTACCCCAAGGGCAGGGGGTGTCTTGGACCTTGTGGTCACGGGGCCGGTCTCTTAGGGAAGGACAACCACCAATGCAGGTTTGGCCCTTCAAAAGACAGGGCGTAGTGGACAACCCTCCCCATCGCGGGATCCTTCTCACGGGTGATCCGGAGGTCGATGCTTTCTATTTGATTTCCTCTTTCTATGAATGGTTCGGGATTCCGGCTACAGAACTCTCCGAGGCGAAAGAGGGCCGTGTCTCGGCTGAGGAAGTCCTAAAGACATGAAGAACAGTGTCTCACGCGTGATACACTATAGGTATGGCCGAGGTAACAACTCGCGACTTACGCAATAGCGGAGGTGTCGTACTTGACCGTGTCCTCGCTGGAGAGCGGCTCACTGTAACCCGGTCTGGACGGCCTGTTGCTGAACTTCGTCCACTGTCTCGTAGAGGACCTGACCCGGCGACTTTGCTCGGTCGGTGGCGCCATTTGCCCCATCTTGACCCGGTAGCTCTGAGGAAGCACATAGACGAAGTAATCGATCCCTCCTTGTGACCTCTTCCAACAAGGGCGTGGGCATCCTCGACACCAATACGGTCATCTTGCTCCCCCGCCTCTCGAACCCGGATCTGCTTCCCAAAAGGCCCACAATTACCGCCATCACGCTCGCGGAACTCTCTGTCGGACCTCTCGTTGCTGCCACCCTCACCGAACAAGCCGACCGTCAAGCCCACCTCCAGCAGGCGGAGTCAGACTTTGATGCCCTACCTTTCGACCAAGCATCGGCCAGGGCTTTCGGTAGGGTGGCGGCGGACCTTCGCACGGCAGGTCGAAAGACCTCCGCCCGCGCCTATGACGCTCTGATTGCAGCCATAGCAGTCGCCAACAGCCTTCCCCTGATCACGACCAACCCCGCTGACTACCACGGGATAAGTGAACTCACCCTGGTTGCGGTGCCCCATCCCGATCAACGGTGAGTAGCTGCCAACTTGAAGACCTGGAATCACAGCCGTCTAACTGCGCATCCGGTGTCCGTCGGGGTCGAAGAGGGGAGTGGGCTGAACGATGGCGCTCCGGCGATCTCCGATGATCTCGATCCGGAGAGGCGCAGCGGGGTCGGCCAGATCGGCCTGGACATACCCCAGGGCTACCGAGCAGTCCACGGTATGGGCGTAGCCGCCCGATGTCACCCATCCGACCACCTGGTCGTTACACCAGATCGGCTCGTCGCCCACGACGTCGGCGTCACCGGCGTCCACGACCATGGTCACCAGTCTTCGACTCGGACCCCTATCGCATTCCAACCGGGCGGCCTCCCGACCGATGAAGTCGCCTTTTTCAAGAGCCACGAAGCGGGAGAGGCCGGCTTCTGCAGGACCGTAGATAGGTCGGTATTCCCGGGCCCACGTTCCGAATCCCTTCTCCAGGCGCAGCGAATCAAGCGCCCGAAGGCCGAAGTCACGGATCCCGTATCCCTCACCGGCCTCTTTCAGAAGTTCGTAAAGTCCTCGCAGGTTCTCGGGGCCGACCCAGATCTCGTATCCCAGGTCTCCCGTGAAGGTGAGCCGCCCGATCACAGTGGGGACCATCCCGACATCGATGGCCTTGATGTCCAGGAACCGGAAGGCTTCTGGCCCGACATCGCGATGAGTCACCGACGCCAGGACTTCCCGTGATGCAGGACCGGCTATTGACAGACCGACCATGGTCTGCCCGAGTGGAGCGACCCGGACCCTTCCGTCACCGGGAAGGGTGGACAGGAACCAACGCATGTGATAGTCCTCTGCCGGTCCCGAGCCGAACAGCAGGAAATGGTCTCCCAGGTTGGCGAGAGTAAAGTCGCCGATCAATTTGCCTTGATGGTTCAGCATGGGACTGAGAGCTATCCGGCCGGGTGGTGGGACTCGGTTTGCCAGTATCCGGTCCAGCCAGGATTGCGCCCCTTTCCCCTCCACCCGGTACTTGGCGAACCCTGAAGTCTCGGTTATACCCACCGCGTTCCGAACGGCGGCGCACTCGGCCGCCACGACGTCGAAGGCGTTGGAGCGGCGGAAGGTTATCTCCTCCACCGGTTCTTTGCGCGGGTCCTGGAACCAAAGAGCCACTTCGAGGCCGAAGGAGGCCCCCCACACCGCATTGGATCGGGTGTAGCGGTCATAGAGAGGGCTGGTGTGCAGGGGACGCGCAGCAGGAAGTTCCTCGTTGGGGAAGGTGATCTTGAAGCGGCGTGAGTAGTTCTCCCTCACCTTGGCGTTGGTGTATGCCATGGTGGCCCAGTCCCCGAACCGGGCGGCGTCCATGGCCCAGATGTCCATACCGGGATCTCCTTCGGTCATCCAGTTGGCCAGCGCCAGGCCGACCCCGCCCCCCTGGCAGAAGCCGGCCATAACCCCGACGGCCAGCCAGAAGTTTCGAAGACCCTTCACCGGACCTATGCAGGGGTTGCCATCGGGGGAGAACACGAATGGACCGTGCACCGTAGTCCTGATGCCGGCTTCAGCCAGGGCGGGGTATCTGGCCAACCCGACTTCCAGTTCGGGTGCTATTCGATCCAACTCGGGTGGTAACAACTCTTTCCCGAATGACCACGGTGTCTCCCGGGGCGACCATGGCCTGTGGTCCTGCTCGTAGGTGCCCATCAGGATCCCGCCGGACTCCTCTCGCATGTAGATCTCGCCTCCGAAGTCAACCACGATCGGAAGTTCTGTGCCCGCAGTGCTCCGGTATTCGCTCACTGCTGGGACCGGTTCGGTGACGATGTACTGATGGGCCATGGCCAGGAGGGGCAGTTCCAGCCCGACCATCCTTCCTACCTCCCGGCCCCAGAGACCGCCGGCGTTCACAACATGCTCGGCGTGGATGTTCCCCCTACTGGTGCGGATGTCCCAGGTGCCGTCCGAACGTTGTGAGAGGGCCTCGACCATCGTGTGACGTGTAACGGTGGCGCCTCTGATCTGGGCCGCTTTGGCGTAGGCCGCGGTGACTCCGGCAGGGTCCACATGACCCTCGTGCCGACCCCACATGGCGCCCAGAAAGTGGTCGGGGTTCATGAGAGGAAAGAGCTCCGCCGCCTCCCGCGCCGAGATGAGTTCGGTCTCCATCCCCACGTACCGTCCGCGGGCATGCGCCATCTTCAGCCAGTCCATCCACTCCGGAGAGTCAGCTAGTTGTAACCCTCCTGTCATGTGGATACCGCAGTCCTGTCCGGACTCCTTCTCCAGTTCGGGGTACAACTCCACGGTGTATCGCTGCAGATCGGCCAGATAGACGTTCCCGTTGATCGTGTGGATCTCTCCGGCGGCGTGCCAGGACGATCCTGCCGCCAACTCAAGACGCTCCACCAGCATCACATCAGTCCAGCCGGCCCTGGTCAGGTGGTAGAGCACGGAACAGCCGACCACACCCCCGCCTATTACTAGGACCTGCGTCTCAGATTTCAAGTGATTTCCCTTCGCGCCGGACGGTTGCCCTCCAAGCGGGTTACCCGGCAGAAAAGTCTTTGGAGAGTTCCGGCATGCCTTTGATGAGGCCTATGCCGAGCATCACAAAGTACACATTGCTCAGGATTATGGCCAGGGCGAACACCCAATAGAAGGTGTCAACCAGGCCTGCAACCGGACTGATGACGGTCACGAACACCAGTGATACGAAACAGCACACGACCATCAGCAACGATACGACTCGGTGGTAGTTGGACTGGATCCTGAACAACAGGCCCACGCCAATCCCCATCAACCCCAGAAGGATTGCGTAGAAGCCCATGAGGCTGATCCCGTTCTCCGTGGCCAGCAGGATCAAGGCCACAAGATTCAGGAGTTGGGTTTGGTCGGCCCCGGCGCCGGCACCCAGGCCATTCTCCAAAGTGTGGACAACCGAATAGACCAATCCCCTCTCTATGACGACGACAACGGTTCCTACGGCGAGGGACATGACGCCGAACCTGGCGATGGTGTCCCCGGCGCCCTCACTCTGTATGGCGCGCCGAAGAACGAGCAAGCCATATAACTGCATTATGAATCCGAGAACACTCAAGATCGTGGTGAAGAAGCTAAGGGCCGCACCTTCGTGCAGGGCACGGCTGGCTTCAATGTAGTTAGTGGTGTCCACACGGTCGATAAGGGCAGCGCCAGGAGTGAACATATAGGTGCCAAGAATCAGAATGGCGCTGATGATCAGAAAGAAGCCGCCGATCCTGTTCTGAGGGGTGGTTACCAAGGTCGTTCCTCCTGACGGCCAGGGTGCGCCGCCATGTCAACAGAAAAGCTACCACACTGGGCTGGTTGGTACGTCAGCGTCCAGGCATATTGTTGAAATGACTTGGAGTGCTACGTGGGAAACGGGTAGGCAGGGCGTCCCTGTCCCGACGGGGTGATCGCTGCTGCCCCCTTTAGCTTCACCAGCGGAATCAGGGGGTACGTAGCTGGGCGGTGAGGCCGCCGTCCACCACCAAGGTCTGACCGGTGATGAAGCTGGAGTCTTCGCTGGCCAGGAAGGCCACCGCCGCCGCAATGTCGGCGGGCTTCCCCCGCCGGCCGAGAGGGTGTAGGTCGGTCACCGAGGCGGCAAACTCTTCAGCATCCTCCAAGCTGGCCAGCACCCTGTCCCAGGCGGCGGTGTCGATGAACCCCGGCGCGATGGCGTTGACCCGGATCCCGAGGGGTCCCAACTCCAGAGCCAGGGTCCTGGTTATGCCGATCACCCCCGCCTTCGAGGCCGTGTAGGCCGAATAATTGGGAAAGGTGTAGCGGGCCATGACGGAAGCGATATTGATGATGCTCCCTCCTCCGGAGGCCTGCATTATCCCGGCGGCCGCCTGCGCCGAAAAGGCGATGCTGCGAAGATCGACGGCCAGGCAACGATCCCAGGCAGCGACAGTCATCTCGAAGAGGGACTCGTTGTAGTCCAGGCCGGCGTTGTTCAACAAGACATGCAGCGCGCCCCACCTGCCTTGAACGGCTGAGACGATTTCCGGGAAGGCGTCGGGGTCTCCGATGTCCGATTCGAAGAAGAAGGCTTCCCCGCCGTCCGCCCGAATCCGGTCGACCACCAGTTCGCCTCCTTTCACGTCGATGTCGATCACCGCTACCCGGTAACGATCAGCAGCCAGCCGGAAAGCGCATCCCCGCCCTATGCCTGCCGCACCGCCGGTGACCACCGCAACTTTGGGGTCCATCATCTGATCGGTTCTCCTTTCGATCTCGGATCGAGCACATCTCGGAGACCATCTCCCAGCAGGTTGGTGGCAAAGACGGTTATCGCCAGCGCCACACCTGGGAAGAAGGCCAACCACCCCGAAAGGGAGACGAATTTACGTCCGTCCTGAATCATGTTTCCCCACTCGGGGTTGGGTGGGGGGATCCCCAACCCCAAAAAGCTCAACGCGGCGCCAGCCAGGATAGCCCCGGCCACATGAATGGTCATCATAACCAGGATGGGTGGAAACACCCTGTGGATGATGTGACGGAACATCACCCGGGCATCGCTGGCGCCGATAGCGATGGCGGTCTGCACGAAAGGAGCCTCTTTGGCCTGGATTACCTGTCCTCGGGCCATCCGTATATAGAAGGGAATCCCCGACAGTCCCAGGGCAAGGGCGATGCTCCACAACCCCGGGCCGAGCACGGCTACCACCGTCAGGGCCAACAGGATGGGGGGGAACGCCAAGGCGATGTCAACCAAGCGGGTCATCATCAGGTCCGCCCATCTGCCGTAGTAGCCGATGATCATCCCCGCTGTGGTCCCGATAATCGAAGAGATCAACATCGGCACCAATCCCATGATCAGCGAGGGTCGAGCACCGTGGATTACCCGGCTGAAGACGTCTCTGCCTAATTGGTCGGTTCCCATCCAATGTTCACCGCTAGGTGGTTGCAGGGCGTTGACCGGATCGGTATCCACCGGATCGAAGGGCGCCAGCCAGTTGGCAAACAGGGCGGCTATCAGGACCAGCGAGAAAAGGATTCCGCCCACAACCACCGACCGATGGGAAAGGAGCCGCCGCCATAGGCGGACAGTTGTCTCGGGCAGTGGAGCAGGGGTGGGGGTGGCATCGAGCATGCGGTTAAGTCGTTCCCAGCTTCACTCTGGGGTCGAGGACTTTGTAAAGGACGTCTACCACCACGTTTATCAGCACAAAGATAAAGGCAAGAACCAATATGGACCCTTGCAGCACCGCCAACTCGCGTTGGAGGATGCTGTCTACTACCAGTTTCCCCACGCCCTGGCGTCCGAACAGGGTTTCTATCACCACCGAAGCGCCCAGCAGGTTGCCAACTTGCAACCCGATCATGGTTACCACCGGCACCAGCGCATTGCGCAACCCGTGCCGCCAGGTAACCACCGATATGGAGGCGCCTTTGGAGCGGGCGGTTGTGATGTAATCCTGTTCCAGGGATTCGATCAGGCTGCTTCTTACCAGCCGGGCCAAAATGGCCGCCTCCGCCAAACCCAGAGACAAGGCGGGAAGCGCCAGTCCGTCGAAGCCTCCTGAGCTGAGGACGGGGAACCACCCCAAGTTGACGGCGAATAAGAGAATCAACATCAAGCCCAGCCAGAATTGTGGAATGGATAATCCCAGCACTGCGGAGCCCATGGCGGCGGTGTCCAAAAAGGTGTTGCGCCGGCGGGCGGCCAGCACCCCCAGAGGGATGCCAATCACAAGTGCCACCAACATCCCCGCCGCCACCAAGATCAGAGTGGAGGGAATCTGGGCCCCGATCAGGTCGAGGACCGACCTGCCGGACACCGAGCGGCCCAGGTCCCCCTGCACCAATCCCAGTAAGTAGTTCCCCAACTGAACCAGGAGGGGCCGGTTCAGACCCAATGCCTCTCTCATGGTTTCCTGCTGCTCGGGGGAGAGCTTGGCGCCACCGGTCATCATCGCGGACACGGCATCGCCAGGCACCAGTTGCATGAGGAAGAAAATCAGAATGGCGGCCCCAACCAACACAGGGATAGTTAGCGCCAGCCTGCCGAAGATGTATCTCAGCACTGCTTGTTCATCTGCCTTAACTCCGGACAGGCTGGGGGCGGCAAGGTCTGGGACCGTGCCGCCCCCGGTGTCGTTGAAGTAGACACCGAACCTGTCGGGTTTCGAGTATTCCTATTGGCTAATGGACGCTCCAGCGAAGTACTTGTAGAACCCAGTTCCGTCAACTCCGAATCCGCTCAAAGCGTTCGAGAACGCCGTGAAGAAATGCAGCTCGATGATCGGCACTATGTAAGCCTGATCCATTATGTATCGCTGTATTTCGGAAAGGATTTCGGCGCGGACCGCCAGGTTGACCTCCTGGGCGGCGGCGTCCAATAAGGCGTCCAACTCATCATCTTGGATGTGACCGACATTGATGTTGCCGGGGCCGACCGAGGACGAGTGGAAGTCTCGACGCAGAGAGGCCGGGGACCCGAATACATCTCCCATCGAGGCCAACTCATACTGCGTTTCACCGGTCTGCTGGAAGTAGCCGCCACCCTCCAAGGTGATGACTTCGGCGTCGAACCCGATCTCTCCCAACTGGGACTGCAATAGGGTGACCCATGGATTCCAACTGCGATTCTCAATGATCCGGGCGCTGAGAGTCTCGTCACCCTTGCGCCGGAGTCCGTCTTCACCGAGTGTCCACCCAGCCTCGTCCAGCAATTGTGCGGAGAGAGCCGGGTCGTATGGGTAGTAGGTCTCCACGATCGGGTCGTACTCGGCGAAGTCGCTGGAAAGCGGACCGTAGGCGCGGGGCGCCCTGCCGAAGAACACCGCCTGGACCATGGCGTCCTGATCAACTGCATGCAAGATGGCCTGGCGCACCCGGATGTCGTTGGTGGGCGAGATGTTGGGGTTGATGTAGTTGACCTGGGGCAGGCCGGGGAGGGAGAACCCTTCCACCGTTATGCCGTCCAAAGCCTCCAAGGGTGAGATGTTCTGGAAGGGAACCAGGTCGAGGAAGTGGATTTCCCCGGTAGAGAGAGCCGCGGTACGGGCCTGCTCGTCGGGGATATAGCGGAAGACCAAACGCTCGGCTCGGGCCGGGCCGGTAGTTCCGTAGAAGGAGAAGGCGCCCCATGTCCAGTCCGGATTGCGGACCAGAGAGATGTGGCTTCCTTCCACCCATTCTTCGAAGATGAACGGACCGGTGCCGATGGGTTGTTTGCCGGCGTCATCGCCCAGTGCTTCCACCGCCGCCGCGTTTGTGATACCGGCGCCGGGAGTAGCCAAATCGATGAGAATGTCCGGGACCGGCTTGGAGAACACCAGTTCCACTGTGTAGTCGTCGATCACCTCAGTGTCTTGGTAATTGGTGGCGATTGCCGCAGTCACCGCTCCGGCCACATCACCCTTCAGGCGGTCGAAATGGGCCTTCACCGCTTGGGCGTTCAAAGGATCACCGTTGTGGAAAGTGACGCCCTGTCGCAGGGTGAAACGAACCCGGGTGGCGTCGGCGTTCTGCGACCAGTGAGTGGCTAGGCCGGGATGAAGTTGCATTCCCTGGCTCAGAATTACCAGTGTCTCATAGATCTGCGCAACCACCGCCTGGTCGTTGACCGTGGTGGAGTTGAAGGCGTCAAGTTGGGAGGGCTCCTGGTTGGTGCCGAAGACGATCGTTCCTCCGCCCATCAGCTCTTCGATTTGCATCTGAGCTTCATCGACCTGCATCTGGGTCTCATCGGCCTCCATTTGGGCTTCCTCGGCAGCCTTCGCTGCTTCGGCAGCGGCCATTTCGGCTTCTTCAGCCGCTTTCATGGCTGCGTCCAGCGCGGCCTGAGCCTCCTCGCCACCTGCCGCAGCTGCCGCTTCCGCCTCTTCCAAGGCCATCTGGGCCGCTTCAGCTTCGGCTTGGGCCTGATCCAGGGCCGCTTGGGCTGCCTCCGCTTCTGCCTGCGCCGCCTCCGCTTGGGCTTGCGCGGCTGCCGCTTCTGCCTGGGCGGCTGCCGCTTCTGCGGCGGCCTCCTCTGCCGCTCCATCGTCGCCACAGGCGGTGGCGATCAGGGTAAAGGCGAGAAATACGCCGAGCAGCGCCCGGCCGGATAGTCTCTTCATATTTTCCGCTCCTCTTCTTTGTGGTGGGCTGCGATTTGTGTCCCACTCCTGCCAACATAAGATAACCCGCCTCCCTCAGTGAGGTCAACTGAAAGCCGATTCCGATTTCACCGGAGCAGTAGGTGCGTCAGGTAGACGCGTCTGACTAGTCTTTGTGTCCTGGCCATTGTTTACTCTACGTATGAAGCCAAGGCGCGGTTCTCCGAGTTGTTGCGGTTGGTCCGGGAAGGACAAACTGTGACTGTCTCCTACCGGGGAGAACCAGTAGCAGAGGTAAGACCAATCTGTCAACCTGCCAAGGGCATTCTGGAGCGACTCGATGATCTGGAGCGCAAAGGCATTGTGAACTCTTCCAAAGGCGAGAGGACACCCCTCCGCCCGGTTTTACCCCGTAAAGGGGCCTTGGGGCGTTTCCTAGCCGAGCGTGATGAATGAGCGTTGCATACGTCGATACGTCCGCAGTGGTTGCGGTCGTTTTTCATGAGCCGGGAGCCCGGACCCTTTCCCGGGCGTTGAGCGACTTCTCTCGCCTTCTTTCTTCGAGTCTATTGGAGGCTGAACTACGCTCCACTTTTGCCCGAGAGGGCGTTGAATTCGGCGAGCAGCTTCTGTCAAGTATTGACTGGATCCTGCCGGACCGACCATTGTCCCGGGAGTTCAATGCGGTATTAGCCTCAATCCACCGATTTGACCGTCCGGGGGTGGGGTGATGTGGGCTTTTTGGTTCTTCGGGAGCGTGAGGGATGGTTTTGTGCCGGGTGTGTGAGGGTTTGCTGGGTGTCCGCTCGGTTTGGG
>MPNA01000040.1 GCA_002238785.1 bacterium OM1 bin76
ACGATTCCGACCTCGCTATCCGCTCCAACGCAGCACGCTGCTCAACCGACATCTCCAACGGGGGCGCAACAAAAACAGGCATACCCAAACATTAACCCACCCAGCTACCAAACCGACGGACCACTAGCGTGGCATCCGACCTGCGGGTTACTTCGTATATGTGGTAGATATCGGGAGTAGGGCGGGCCTACAGACCTGATGACAACCCATGCCCCTCCGCTCTTGTCTCTGCCCGCAAGTTCGTTGGATCGGATGATACATGAAGTATCAAACCGACGAAAACACTTTGATTATAAGAAGTAATGTTATTGTGGGCTGTAGTGATGGACCAGTTACACATTAGTGGTAAGAATGGTGGTAATATTCCTAAGAATGACGACTATCAACTATCATGGCCGGACCGTCGTATTGAGACTGATAGCTGTGCTCTCTGTTGCAGCGTTACTTGCGGCCGCATGCGGCGACGACAGCTCTCCGGATCAAGCGGCACCCACCACCACGACCGTGCCCACGACAACCACGGCTGCACCCACCACCACCGCCGTGCCCACGACGGCGGAGGAACTGCTGGCCAAGGCCCTCGCCGTAATCGAGGCGACCCATGCCGCCCCATCCGGAGAAGACGAGGACCTCGAGCCGGGGTTGGACCACCCGCCGCTGCGGGTGGAGATCGACATCCGGTACAGCGGCTCGGGCCTTGACCTGCCGGACCTGTCGCTACAGACCCTCACGGAAATCTCCGCCCAGAACGGCCGCGTGACGACGGACTGGGGGCATCATCTGGGGCCTCATCTGGACAGCGAGTCCCACTTCGAGTCGCTGGTTGATCCTGCACAAATCGTTGTCATCGACGGCAGCTTCTATCTAAACGACAACTTCATCGAGACGGTTCTGTGGGTCGAGGCCGGCTCGAAGGAGTGGTTGGGTACCACCCTTGTGGCCAGAGGCTCCGAACGGGGGGTCGGCGCGATCGAGGCGATCCTGATGGGCACGAACATGACAGTCGAGCTCTGGATCGACCTATACACGAATCTTCCCGGCAGCGACCGGTACCTGCTGGGCCTGCTCGGGGCGATCTCCTCGGGCGAGATCGTCGGTACAGAGACCATCGGGGACATCGACACCAACCGGGTGCGCGTTGAGGTCCCGATCTACGCCCTCTGGTTCGCCTACGCGCCGCAAATCGGCGAGGTCTTCAACGCGATGACGTTCACCGGGTACACGTTCCCCAGTCAGGCGGTGATGGCCACCGTGGACTTGACCGCCCCGACGAGTTTCGACGCGTGGATCGACGACGAAGGAAGGGTCCACCGGACAATGGTCGACCTCAGTGCTGACATGGCCAAGGTCTTCGAGTTGTCATGTCCGGGCCTGGACATGGAGCAGATCGACATCGACTTCACCATAACTACCGAGATGCGCTACCTGGACGAGGCCATCGACATCAAGCCGCCCCCGGCCGACAATACGCTGTTCTTCGAGCAGATCCCGGACTTCCACACCCACTTCCTCGGCCTGGACGCCCTCCCGATACCGCCAGTGCAGCCCGCGTCCATCCACTGCCCAGCCTGATCCGCCCGTCACGCCGCGGCCTATCCGCTCCGGTGTGGCGTGATTGTCGCTCAATGGCGTGTTGAGCAGCGTACAGGGTCCTTGATGGCCTGCATTGGCGGTCCGAAAGTGGTGTTCGTGCTCTCGGTAGCCGCCGTCGCACTCGGTCTTTTGTGAAGCGCTACTACCCGAACGAAACGGTAACCATTGGCGGGCGGGAGCAGACTATCACCTTCCCCACTCCTCGCGTACGGAAAGTCAGCTATGACCTTGACGCCGGTCTGCCCGGGTTCTTCGACCGGTTCGCCCATGCTCTCGACACTGATCTCGACCCTGAAACTGGTCCCGAGGATCCCGAGGTTCTGACCCTGGCACGTTACGCACCGTCGCGGTATCGCCATGACAAGTCCTTGGAAACCCACGAAATCCAACTCGCCGGGCTGCTGCGGTCGGGACTGCTGAAACGTTTCGAGTCCTCACCCTACGCGTTCGCGCGGACATGTGAACGCATGGCCGAAGGCCATGACGCCTTCCTGGATTTACTGGACCACGGAAAGGTCGCCACGGGCGCAGCTCTCGCCGATTGGATGGCCACCGACTCCGACGACAATTGACACCTACCTGAACGAACAGACCGACCTGATCGACAATGCCGACGAATACCGAATCGGACCGCTGGGCCGGAACGTCCTACGTGACAGGGACCTTCTCCGTTCCTTCGCCCAAACGTAGTTCGAGAGCGACGTCTCCAGTGTTTCTCGGAGAGACCTCCTGGTTTCCATTTTCCCGCGTGAATCTCGATTACCTTCTCGGCGGCCTCCCGGACCGTTGGAAGGGTTGTAGACGCGAGCGCTGCTGGGTCCAGGCCGTGCCGGGCGACTTTGCGGTATTCAGCGGCTTTCGCTCTCGCTTCTGCAAGGGAGAACATCGGATAGCCGCCTAAGCCGAGGTCCCGTCTTTTGCCTTGAATGGTGGTTCGGAGGACCCAACTCTTGGATCCGGACGAGCGGATCAGCAAAAAGAGCCCACCGCCGTCGTAGTATTTTCCCGGTTTCTTGGCAGACCGAACGCCTGCATCTGTCAATTTTGTCAAATGAACTCTCCAAATCGTCCCACACCAGTGTGGGACTACCTAGCTCTATAACGAACTCTGTGAAACAAAGGAAGGATCTAAGCCGGTGTAATGGGCTGGGCTCGGCCGCCAGGTGTCCGGGGGTGCTAACAGTCCTCTGACCTGGTCTTTCAGTATCATCTGAAACATCGGGAATCTGTATGAAGGGTCGGTGCCGGGAGCGGGATTCGAACCCGCACGGAGTTGCCCCCAATGGATTTTGAGTCCATCGCGTCTGCCAGATTTCGCCATCCCGGCTATCTCGGTTGATTGTAGGCCCAACCGATGAGGGCAGTGTTCGCGATAGGACGCCACCTCAAGCGCCTCCGCATGCAAGCACCCTCCCCAATTCCGGTCCCACCTCCGATTGCCGCGTTCCAGGTCAGGCCAATGCATCTCTGACGGCTCGGGTGGGCGCAGCTTCCGATATGCTCAATCGCCATGAGGAAGCGGCGCCTGTCGAAGCAATTGTTCGTGGTCAACGACCGTCTCAAGCAGCTTGAACAGGAGGAAACGCAGGTTTCGGCCGAATTGGATTACCACCGGGCTCTTGCCGATGACGCGGTCCGGGACGCAGCCGTCTACGAATCGGAGCTTCATCGCAACTCGGCGGATCGGGCTCTTGCCGATGTCGACCGTTTTGAAAGGGCGCTGAGGGAGGTCGACTACCGGCGCGAGGCGCTGCTCTCGAAGCGAAACCGGTTGCTGGACCGCATGGATTCCTATGAGGACCTCCACTGATGGCAACGCTGGCGCTCATCGACGGGCATTCGATCACCTACCGGGCCTTCTACGCCCTTCCCAAGGATCTGGCGACGTCTTCGGGGCAGGTGACCAATGCGGTGTTCGGCTTCACGCGAATGCTCATCAGGTTGCTGGCCGACGAGAACCCCGAGGCTCTGGCGGTGGCTTGGGATGTCTCCCGGGAGACCTTTCGGACGGACCTGTTCCCGTCCTACAAGGCGCAGCGGTCCCGCACTCCCGACCTTCTCGCTCCTCAGTTTTCCCTGTTACAGGATCTGTTGGAGGCACTGGAAGTGCCGCAGATTCGGCAAGAAGGCTTCGAAGCCGATGATGTGATCGCCTCCCTGGCGGACCGCGCCACCGCAGGAGGATGGCAGGTGCTGGCGGTCACCGGTGATCGGGACGTCTTCCAGTTGGTGGACGAGCAGTTTCAGGTTCTCTACACCCGTCGGGGAGTCAGCGACACGGTGAAAGTCACCCCAAAATGGGTGGAGAAGCGCTATTCGGTTCCTCCGTCCCGTT
Source organism: bacterium OM1 bin76 (assembly GCA_002238785.1). Classification (GTDB taxonomy): domain Bacteria; phylum Actinomycetota; class Acidimicrobiia; order Spongiisociales; family ZC4RG35; genus Bin76. The sequence goes on from MPNA01000040.1 coordinate 3,929, forward strand.
ACGTGGAGATAGCTGCGCTGCGAGGCGACAATTCCGACAACCTACCCGGCGTTCCCGGAGTGGGGGAGAAGACCGCCGCTCGGTTGATCAAGGAATACGGAGCGGTGGAGGAGGTCTTCGAGAACCTCGGTGACCTGACGCCTCGCCTTCGGGCCAACCTCGCGGAGAACCGCCAGCAGGTGCTACTCAACAAAGAACTCATCACGCTTCGACGGGATCTCGAACTGGATGTGGAGATGCCAGACCTGGTCCGCAGGGCGTGGGACGTGGAGCGCGTCCGGGAATTGGTCACTTCGCTGGAGTTCTTCAGTCTCTGGAACGACCTCCAAGGCGTGCAGGTGGGGGGAGTGGAGCCCGAGATCGGCAGGCCTGAGGTGGAGATTCGCGTTCTGAACTCGGCGGAAGCCGTGCAATCCCTGGGCAAACTCGACCACCTGGTCCTGGAAATGGTGCGGGACGAACACTTCCTGGGAGTGGCGGTTCGGGAAGGGGAGAACCAGGTGGCGCTGGTCCCCGAGGACCTTCTGGGAGGTCTGCGGGCAATGCTCGCTGATCCCCGACTTCCCAAGACGACCCACGACGCCAAGCCCCTGATACGTTGGCTTGGGGCCCGGGGACTGAAGTTAGAGGGTCTGCAGTTCGACACGGCCCTCGCCGCCTATGTCGTCAACCCGGCAACCGGGCGTTATCAACTCGAGGAGTTGGCGGAGCGCATGATCGGTCTCTCCCTCTCCGAGGACCTGCCGGAGGGAGAGCGTCCCGCACAGGCAAGCCTGGTCTTCGATCCGGGACCCCGGTTCGAGCAGATCGGTGTCCGGGTGGAGGCGATTGCCCGCCTGGTGGAACCTCTCCGCTCCGAATTGGATGAACGGGAGGAATCGGAACTCTTCGCGCATGTGGAACTTCCCCTGGTGGCGGTGCTGGCAGAGATGGAGGATTGCGGCATAGGTGTCGACCGCGAGTATCTGCTGGAATTGAGCAGGCAGTTGCGAAGTGACATCACAGGACTGGAAGAACGCATCTTTGAGTTGGCGGGAGGCAAGTTCAACGTCAACTCCACGCTTCAGCTACGGGAGGTGCTGTTCGGAAAACTGGGTCTTCCAGTCATAAAGAAGACGGCCACCGGCAAACCGTCCACCGACGCGTCGGTGCTGGGCAAACTCAAACATCCCATGGTGGACCTGCTATTGGAATTTCGGCAACTGGAGAAGATCCGTTCGTCCCATGTGGACGGCTATATCTCTCTGATAGAGGCTGACGGGCGGATTCACACCCGGTTCAACCAGATGGGGACCTCCACCGGTCGGGTCTCCTCGGAGAACCCGAACCTGCAGACCATTCCCATCCGCACCGAAGTGGGACGCACGGTCCGCCGGGCCTTTGTGGCGGGGCCGCAGCGCTTGTTACTGGTGGCCGACTACTCCCAGATCGAGTTGCGGGTGCTGTCACACATGAGCCAGGATGCCGGATTGGTGGAAGCCTTCTGGGCGGATGTGGATATCCACACCGCCACCGCTGCCCGGGTCTTCGAGGTGGACTTGGCCGAGGTGACAGCCGACATGCGGCGGCGGGCCAAGACCATTAACTTCGGTCTGCTGTACGGTATGGAGGCGTTCGGGCTGTCTCAGCGGCTGGACATCTCCCGAGAGGAGGCGGCGGAGCACATCGAGGCGTATTTCTCCCAGTTTCCCGGTGTGAAGTCATTCATGGACGGAATGGTGCTCGAAGCCCGTCGCCTGGGATACACCACCACGCTCTTCAAACGCCGTCGTTACCTGCCGGAATTGCGAAGCGACAACTTCCGGATCAGGCAGATGGGAGAGCGAATGGCCCTCAACGCGCCCGTCCAGGGAACCGCGGCGGACATCATCAAGAAGGCCATGATCAGCCTGGCGCCACAACTTCTGGAGGTGAGTCCCGACTGTCGCCTTTTGCTTCAGATTCACGATGAACTGGTCATCGAAGCCCCTGAAGAGGATCTTGCTGATGTTGCGGCTCTAACGGTGGAAGTGATGGAGGGTATCACCGAATTAGTGGTACCGCTCAAGGTTGAGGTAGCATCAGGCAGGAATCTGGCCGAGTGCAAGGGCTGACCTTCACACCGGCACCGTTTGATTTGCGGCTGGAGGTTGGCCGTGCCAAACTTAGCGATGTTCCAGCGGCGCTGACGCGTCTTGCATAAGAAAGGACTTATCCCCACCCCCTAATGAACGAAGAAAAAATTGACCTGCCCGTCGAGGAGGCGACGGCGCCGGGTTCGACCCAGACTGCGGTCATAGAGGAAGAACCGGAGGCGGAGACCCCCCCTGCGGAAAACGGCGATTCCGATACCTCAGAAGACGAAGCCGAACTGTTGGATGATGAAGCCATCTTCGAACAGGCTCTGGGACAGGACATCAGGGTTTTCAAAGAAAACGAGTTGGTGGAGGGAATAGTCGTCAGCGTTGACATTGAAGGAGCTTTGGTTGACATCGGCTTCAAATCGGAGGGTTTGATACCGGCCAACGAACTCTCCATCAGAAAGAACGTCGATCCCCGGAAAATCGTGTCGGTGGGAGACAAGGTGGAAGGGGTGGTCCTGACCCGCGAGGACGAGAATGGGCGACCGATTCTCTCCAAGAAGCGGGCCCAGTACAAGCGAGCCTGGATCAAGGTGGAAGAAATCCACCGGGAAGGCAGTTCCGTCAAGGGCACGGTGATCGAGGTAGTGAAGGGAGGCCTGATCGTTGATATCGGGCTTCGGGGTTTCCTGCCTGCTTCACTCGTCGGCTTGCGGAGGGTTTGCAACCTGCATCCGTTCGTGGACACCGACATCGAAGCCAAGGTCATTGAACTTGATCGCCAGCGCAACAACGTGGTCCTCTCGCGGCGGGCCTTCCTGGAGGAGGAACAGGCCGAAGAGCGGGACAACTTCATGAACCAGTTGGTGGAGGGAGAGGTCCGAGAGGGAACGGTCTCCTCGGTGGTGCCCTTCGGAGCCTTTGTGGACCTGGGCAAGATGGACGGACTGGTCCATGTCTCAGAACTGGCTTGGACCCACATCAGCCATCCTTCCGAAGTTGTGGAGGTGGGTGCCACGGTGACCGTCAAGGTGCTGGAAGTTGATCGGGAACGAGAGCGTATCTCCCTGTCGATGCGCCAGACCCTGGAAGACCCGTGGTCGGTGTTCTCCCAGGCCAACGAGGTGGGCAACGTCATCGAAGGCAAGGTCACCAAGACTGTGCCGTTCGGCGCATTCGTGGCGATCGCTGACGGCGTGGAAGGGTTGGTGCATGTGTCGGAGATCGCCATGCACCGGGTGGAATCTCCGGAGATGGAACTCTCCATCGGCCAGGTCATCAGAGTCAAGATCACCGAGTTGGACACCAATCGCCGGCGGGTGAGCCTGTCAGTGAAGCAGGCCCTTCCGGAGTGGAAGACCCGCCATCAAACCCGGGCTGCCCGCCCCCGCCGGGAAGAACGGCCTCGCCCGGTCAGGGAGAAGCCAGAGACCGAACGCCGATCGGTCAGAGTGGATTCCTCCCTTGAAGCGATTCTGGAAGAGCTTAAGAAGCGGGGCATCGGGGGGAGGTAATCCTCCCCGGCTGAAGGCGAATGAGCCGAACTCCCCCTCGGGTGGTGGTCACCGGCGGAATAGGATCGGGAAAGAGCCTGGTTTGTTCACTTCTGGCTGACTTGGGAGTTGCCGTGATCGACGCCGACAGCTTGGGTCATGCGGTTCTGGAACCCGACGGAGAGGCCTTCGGGGAGGTCGCCGCTCGTTGGCCGCAGGCCTTGGAGGAGGGCAGGATCGTGCGGGCCCGGTTGGGTGGGATGGTCTTCTCGGACCCGGCTCAACTTTCCGAACTGGTGGCAATCACTCATCCGCACATCCGAGCGCGGATGCTGGCGGAGGTGGAACTCCATCCCGACCACCCGGTGGCGGTGGAGATCTCGGCACCATCGGAGGCCGTCATGCCGCCCTGGCCGGTTCTGGTGGTGGATGCAGACCCTCAGACCGTGGATCGGCGGCTTCGGGGCCGGGGAATGACCGAGGCCGACATTGCCGCAAGGAAGGGCGCCCAACGTTCCCGCCGGGAGTGGCTCCAGATTGCCGATCAGGTCATCCGCAATAATCGGAGCAGGGACGCCCTGGCCGAAGAAGTGTCCAAGGTGGCTGCAAGGATGGGCCTTTTGTCCCAGTAGTCCGATACGATTCGGGTCAGCAACGATGAATAGTTTTGAGGTCAAAGCCGATTTTTCTCCGTCTGGTGATCAACCCGCGGCCATAACCTCATTGAATCGGGGTCTGGAGAGGGGAGACCGGTTCCAGACGCTGTTGGGCATCACCGGTTCCGGCAAGTCCGCCACCGTGGCCTGGACTATCGAGCAGGCCCAACGGCCCGCTCTGATCATCGCTCCCAACAAGGCCCTGGCAGCTCAATTGGCCAACGAATTCCGCCAGTTCTTTCCCCACAATCGGGTGGAGTACTTCGTTTCATACTACGACTACTACCAGCCCGAGGCATACATGCCCCAGACCGACACCTACATCGAGAAGGACTCCACGATCAACGACGAAATCGACGGATTGCGCCACTCGGCGACCTCGGGACTGATGGTCCGCGATGACGTGATCATCGTCGCCTCGGTCTCCTGCATATACGGTCTGGGATCCCCCGAGCAGTACGAAGGCCAACTCCTGCGGCTGGTCAGGGGAGTGGAGTTCCCCCTGTCGGAGGCTCTGCGCCGGTTGGTGATGCTCCAGTACCAACGCAACGAGGTCAGTCTGGCCAGGGGGCGTTTCAGGGTTAAGGGGGATACCCTTGACATCTTCCCCACCTACCAGGAGACGGTGATGCGGGTGGAGTACTTCGGCGACGAGGTGGACCGCATCGTCTCCCTCAACCCGATCACCGGGGAAAAGCTGCAGGAATTCAATGAACTGCATGTCTTTCCCGCCACCCACTACGTGACTCCCGAAGAGCGGATGGCCGAAGCGATCAGGCAGATCGAGCAGGAATTGGTGGAGCGGTTGGCGTTCTTCGAGAGCGAGGGCAAGTTGCTGGAGGCCCAACGGCTTCGGATGCGAACCAATTACGACTTGGAGATGATCCGGGAGATCGGCTACTGCTCGGGTATCGAGAACTATTCGCGATACCTGGACGGGCGGGAAGCGGGGGAGCCTCCCTACACACTGTTGGACTACTTTCCCGACGACTACATCACCATCATCGACGAGTCCCACATCACCATTCCGCAGATCGGGGGGCAGTTCGAAGCCGACCGGAGCCGAAAGGAGGTCTTGGTGGAGCACGGATTCCGGCTCCCATCCGCCCTGGACAACCGGCCGTTGCGGTTTGACGAGTGGTTGGACCGCACCGGGCAGGTGATCTGCATGTCAGCCACCCCCGGTCCCTTTGAGCGCCGCAGGTCGCCCAATCCGGTGGAGCTTCTGATCCGTCCCACCGGATTGGTGGACCCCGAAGTGATCGTGCGGCCCACCAAGGGACAGATAGATGACCTCTTGGACGAGATTCGCCACCGCGCAGCCGCCGACCAGCGGGTGCTGGTCACCACCATCACCAAGAAGATGTCCGAGGACCTGGCCGACTATTTGCTGGAGATGGGGGTGCGGGCCCGGTACCTGCATTCGGAGATAGACACCTTGGAGCGGGTGCAGATCCTGCGAGAACTGCGCATGGGCGACTTCGACGTGCTGGTGGGGATCAACCTGCTGCGGGAGGGCCTCGACCTTCCGGAGGTGTCGCTGGTGGCGATCCTCGACGCCGACAAGGAGGGGTTCCTGCGTTCGGACACCTCCCTGATCCAGATTATGGGCCGGGCGGCCCGCAACGTGGACGGCCAGGTGGTGATGTACGCCGACTCGATCACGTCATCGATGGACAGGGCGATAGGGGAGACCAACCGCCGCCGCAACCGCCAACTGGAATACAACCAGCGCCACGGAATAGATCCCCAGACTATCCGCAAACGCATCACCGACATCTTGGAACTGGTTGCCTCGGAGGCGCCGGCGGTGGAGCGACGGAAGGGTCCCAGGGTGGATCGGGATGTAATCGACCTGACAGGAGACGACCTCTCCCGGGTGATCCTCTCCCTGGAGGAAGAGATGCGCCAAGCCGCCGCGGAACTGCGCTTCGAATACGCAGCCCGCCTGCGTGACGAGGTGGCCGAACTGAAGAAGGAACGTCGACAACTCTCCGAAGTCCTCGCCTAACCGGCCAAGAGATCAGATCGCTCGTCCCTCAGTGTCCTTGTAGATCCGGCCGCCCTTGATTACCGCCACTATCCGATCGGGGTCAGCGAACAACTCGATCTCATCCAGAGGATTCCCGTCCACCAGGATCAGGTCGGCGTCCTTGCCCGTTTCCACTGTGCCGATCCGGTCTTCCATGTAGAACAAATCGGCGTTGCCGGTGGTGGCAGTGGCAATGGCTTCGGCCGGGCTCATGAACTTGACTTTGTTGAGGAGTTCGCGGCCTCGCCTGTCCTGCAGTGGGCCCACGATGTCCGATCCCGAACCCACCTTCACCCCGGTCTCTCCCATGATCTCGATGCTGCGGTGCACCTGCGACTCCACCGCTTTGAGCTTGGTGAGCTGTGACGGTGTGAGCCCGGCTCTTTCGGGGTCTGCCAGCAAGTCGTACTTGACCGCCAGGGTCACCACCGCAAAGGCGTTGGAGTCCACAATCCGTTGGGCGGCTTCCTCGTCGAGGATGCTGGCGTGCTCGATGGAGCGGATCCCCGCCGACAACGCGCGGCGGATGGCGTCGGAGGTGTGGCAGTGAGCCAGCACATAGGTGTGCCAGTCGGCTGCCGCCTCCACCGCCGCCCGGAGTTCCTCATAGCTGAACTGGAGGCTGTCGAAGGGATCGGTGGGGGAGAGGACTCCTCCCGAGCTGAACACCTTCAGTTGGGTGGCGCCCTTACGAAGCTGCTCGCGAGCCGCCCGGCGCACTTCGTCGACTCCATCCACGATCTCAGGGGTCGCCGAGAGCCCGGGAATGCTTCCCCGGGGATGCACTATGTGATGGGCAGGACGCAGGTCACCGTGTCCACCGGTCTGCGACAGCACCGATCCCGATGGGAGTATTCGCGGCCCGTCGATCACTCCCTGCTCCACCAGGCGCGCCCAGTGGGGATCCAAGCCTCCGGCGTCCCGAACGGTGGTGAACCCTTCCTGCAGAGTGTTTTCGATGACCCCTCGGACCGTGAACACGTAGTCGATCCAGGGGAGGTCTCCGATCCCTCCCGCCGGGTCCACCAACCCCATATGCACATGGGCGTCGGTGAGCCCCGGCATCAGTGTCAAACCGGTGGCGTCGATCACCTGGTCGGGGGAACTCCCCGCGTCGGGACCGATGCCGCTGATCACCGAGCCGGAGACGGCCACATCCACTCCGGTCTGCGGGTCGGCGCCGGTGCAGTCCAGGAGTTCGGCGTTGCGGATTACGAGGCTGGTCATTCCTGGCCCCCTATCTGGTAGTCGAGTTGCAACTCGGGAATGACAAAGCTCCCCCGGTCGAGGATCTGCTTGTCGTCGACCCAGATGGAGTGGTTGCGAGTGGGGATGTCAAAGTGGAAGGGCGCCCGGTTTTCCCCGTCAAGGCCGCGCATGAAGTTAGCGCCGAAGGCGATCAGCATGTCACCGTAATAGCATTCCACATCCATCACGCCGCCGCCTTCCCAGAAGCGAAGTCCCAGAGCATTCCAGTTGGCACGGTGTTCGTAACCCCAACCGATGTGGGAGACGCCATAGGCGCGTTTGTCTTGGGGCAGTTCGAAGTAGTCCTTGGCCAACCGAGCGTCGGCGCCCCCCTCAATCGAGACGATACTTCCCTCCCGAATCTCCATGCGTATGGGCGACATGATGTAGCGACCCAGGTTGATCAGGCAGTCGGCCTCGTCGAGCACCAGGGTTCCCTCGGCCGAGTGCTCAAGCGGCGCCACCGCCATCTGCCCCGACGGCCAATGGTCCCAGCGTCCGGGTTCATCGGAGTACCCGTACTGGATTCCCACCGGACGTCCCTCATAGCTCAAAGTGAGGTTGGTCCCCGCCTCTGATTCGAGGTGCAGGGTGGTGCCTTCCTCCATCAAGGCCTTGCTGACCTCGGCCCGGTGACGGATTTCGGGGATCGGGAACATACGGCGCAGCATGTCCTCGGGTTCTTCGATCATCAGTGTGCGGGCTCCGGCGTCAAGCGCGGCGTTGTGGGCGTCGCTGTAGATCCATCCGGTGGTCAGCATTCCCACCACCAGGTCGGATCCCTTCCAGGCATCGATGATCGCTTGCGACTTCATCCACTCTTCGTCGCCGGCCACCACGATCTGGAAGAAGTTGGCGCCCAGCACCCTCGCCGCCCCAGCCAGTGCGGTGACATAGGCATCGTTGCTCATGGTGTCAGTGAATCCCAGGACGGTTTCCCCTGGTTGCACGTTGCACAGCTTCAGGTGATCGCGGAACAGGGGAACCAGTTCCGCTCCTGCCGCGGAAGTGGTGGGTACTCGACGCATGGGGACTCCTTGTTGGACTTGCTGTGGCGTATAGTAAAGCCGACATTGAGAGTTGTCAGCTGTGTCCCCACCCTTTCCTCCTGACGAGATGAGTCTTCGGTTCGGACTGATCGGCACCGGTGGGGGTGGACATCTGTTCGCAGGTGCCCTGGCGATGCGCCCCGCCGGGGCCCGATTGGTGTCGGTCTGTTCACGCAACCGGGAGAAGGCCACGGAATTCGGGGCTGCCTACGGGGTCTCAGGAGTGTTCACCGATTGGCGGGATCTGATTGCGGCTTCCGACATAGATGCGGTCTGCGTTGCGTCTCCCACCGGAGACCACGCCAGGATGAGCATTGGAGCAGCCCAGCGCGGTCTGCATGTTCTGACAGAGAAGCCCATCGCCAACACAGTGGCGGATGCCGATCGGATGATCGAGGCCTGCGCCCGGGCCGGGGTGACCCTGGGGTGCATTTACATGTACCGGTTCATGGACACCGCAGTGCGGATGAAAGAAGCTGTGGCGGACGGGTTGATCGGCCAGCCTTTGATGGCGGAGTGCACCGGTTTGTCCTACCGTGATCAGGCTTATTACGACTCCGGGGAGTGGCGGGGAAAGTGGGCGACTGAGGGAGGCGGGTCGCTGGTCACCCAGACCAGTCACACCCTGGACCTGATGATCTGGATGCTGGGCGACGTCGAGGAGGTGGCCGGGTTCTACAGCACCTCCCCTCTCCATCGGATTGAGGTGGAGGATCAGACACTTGGGGTATTGCGATTCACAAGCGGGGCCCTGGCCACGCTGGTGAGTACCACCGCGGCAGTCAATCCTCGGCCGCGCAGCCTGACCATCCGGGGGACTTTGGGCACTGTTGGCCTGGTGGACGATGACCTGGCTCAATGGGATGTGCCCGGTGGTCCCACCCCCGAGATCGCAGAGTTGATGAGCGCCGCCTCCGTCGACCGGGGCGACACGCTCACCATGTCCGGTTACGCCGACCCCACTTTGCACTTCCGCCAGATGGAGGACTTCGTGGAGGCGGTTGCCGACGGCCGGGCTCCGCTGGTGGACGGCTGGGAGGGTCGTCGCACCACTGCGGTGATGGAGGCCTTGTACGAGTCTTCCCGTCGGGGCCGGGTTCTCCAGCCCGCCTGAGAAGCACCCGACTGCGATCTTGTGGCGGTTGGTTCACCTGCGAATTCAGTGCCAGTCGGTGAAAGGGGAAAGTCAATGACAAGAAAACGTTTCTTCAATCGGCACTTTTGGATCGGAGTGATAGCCGGACTGGTCGGTGCGGTTGTAGCGTTCGTGTTGCTTGGGGACGACCCTCCCAGCCGCGATGAGCCTGCCTCCTACACCCAGTACGTCGTGAGGCAGACCATCGACCGGTACAAACGCGACGGCCACCAGGCAACGCTGGACTACGTCAACAGCGCCGAAAGCGTTGACGGGCAGTGGTATCCGTTCATCATCAACGAGGACGGGTACACGGTGGGCCACCACAATGCTAGTTTCAGGTACCGGGATCCGAGCGAGCGCGTTGATTCCACCGGATACTTCTACGGTGACGAACTCCTAGGGGCTGGCGAGGACGGCGTCTGGGTCACCTATTTGTTGCTGAACCCTGACACCGGCAGAGAGCAAAAGAAGCACACCTGGGTGGTACTCCACGACGGTCTGATATTCGGCTCCGGCTGGTACGAACCGGCGGGATCCTAGGTCCCCCCGGCGGCCGGGATGAAGATCCCTTCTCCCAGCGGGTCTCGGCTGTCGAGCACCAGTTGGTTGAATCCGGTGATGTAGGCCGATCCGGTGATCCTGGGGACAATGGCTCTGCGCCCCCCGACCTCCGTCTCCGCCTCGACCGTCCCGGTGAACTTGGTGTTGAGGACACTTTCATGAATGAAAGTGTCTCCCACCTTCAGGTCGCCCCTGGCGAAGTGCCACGCCATCCGGGCGCAACTCCCCGTTCCGCAGGGGGAGCGGTCAAACCCCAGGCCCGTGGAGGTGGCCATGTTCTGTCCGTCGGCGCCGCGGCTGGCAGGCCGGCCGAAATAGAGTAACTGGTCCACCCCATCAGGGGTTCCCGGCGGCCAATCGGCACCTTCGGCCAGTACTCGATTGGCGGCCAGTCTTATCCGGTGACTCAGCGCCACCAGAGTGGGGATCGACTCCACTTCGATCCGAAGACCGGTCTGCTCGACCCTCACCAAGGCGAACCAGATGCCCCCAAAGGCGATGTCAACCTCGAACGTGCCACCCCCCACTTCGACTTCCAACCCGGTCACGGCCACCCAGGAGGGAACTCCCTGGAAGGTGACCGAGCGAACCTTGGCGCCTTCCACCCGGGCGTGGGCGGTCACCAGACCGCTCAATGTCTCCACCACCACTGTGGTCACCGGCTCGGTGGGCTGGATTCGCAAGGTCTCCACCAGGGTGGTGACAGTACCGATGAGGGCATGGCCGCACATGGTGAGCGAACCGAGGGATGAGAGGATCAGGATGGAGAGATCGGCGCGGGGGTGGGAGGTGGGAAGCGGAAGCACCGCATGCAATGGGGCATGCCCACGGGGCTCTCCCACGAGCATTCTTGCCAGGTCCGCATGGTTGGCCAATAGGTCTGCTTCTCGCTCAGCCAGGGTGGCGCCTGCCAACTCGGGAAAGCCGTCGACCACCACCCTGGTGGGCTCTCCCGCGGTGTGGGAGTCGATGGTGTGGACTCGGCGTATGAATGTCATCAGGGGTGCTCCCGGTTGAACTATGCCATGGGCATGCTAAATTTTAGGTTTGTTCTCCACGAAATCGCGCAAAGGGTAAAACAACCATGGGAAAAATCACCTATGCCACCATGTCGGCTGACGATCCGGCTCTCCATGAAGCTTACGAGGAGGGACTGGCGGCCGCCACCGAGCAGGTCGGGCAGACTTATCCGCTTTTGATCAATGGGGAGAAGCGGTACACCGACGAGACGTACACGGAACGCTCTCCCATTGACTCGGAGTTGGTGGTGGGCATTTATTCGCAGGCTGGCGACGATGATGTTGATGACGCGGTCGCCGCCGCTGGCGCTTATCAAGCGGAGTGGGAAGCCACACCCTGGCAGGACCGAGTCGCCATCGTCCGCCGGGCCGCGGAGATCATGGATGAGGAAACCCCCATCCTGGCTGGCTTCCTGAGCCTGGAAATCGGCAAGACCCGGCTCGAGGCGCTGGGTGACGTCTCCGAGGCGGTGGCCTTCGCCAACTACTACTGCGATCGGCTGGAGGAGTCCGGCGGGTTGGAGAGGGCGATGGGTCAGTACGGCGTCGGGGATGTCAACCACTCGGTGTTGCGACCCTGGGGAGTGTGGGCGGTCATCTCTCCATTCAACTTTCCGATGGCACTGGTGGCCAGCCCCACTTCGGCGGCGCTTCTCACCGGAAACACCGTGGTGCTCAAGCCGTCCAACACGGGAGCGTTGGGTTCGGTGTTGCTGGCGGATATCTTCTTCCGGGCGGGATTGCCTGCCGGCGCCCTGCAGGTGATACCCGGAGGCGATGAGGCAGGTGACCGGCTTGCTCACAGCGACGACGTGGACGGGGTCACGTTCACCGGTTCCTACGACGTGGGGATGTACCTGTACCGAACCGTGGCCAGCAGTCGCCCCAAGCCCGTGGTGTGCGAGATGGGCGGCAAGAACCCGGCGGTGGTGACCGCCTCGGCCGACCTGGAGCTGGCGGCTGAAGGGGTGATGCGGGCTGCTTTCGGCCTGTCGGGACAGAAGTGCTCTGCCAACTCCCGGGTGTACGTAGAACGCCCCGCCTTCAAGGATTTCGTTGATCTGCTCACCCAGAAGACCGCTGAGATCGAGGTGGGAGATCCTCGCAACAAAGAGGTCTTCCTGGGACCGGTGATCGACCAGGACGCCGTGGACCGGTTCCGCTCGGCAGTGGAAGCCGTGAGAGAAGCCGGAGGAGAGGTTCTGTCGGGTGGCGAAGTCGTCACCGAGGGTGACCTGGAGCGGGGCAACTTCGTGGAGCCCACTGTGGTGACCGCACCGCAGGAGACCTGGATCTGGGAGAAGGAATTGTTCGTTCCCTTCGTGGCGGTGACCGCCGTGGATTCCCTTGAGGAGGGAATCGACAAGGCCAACGACTCGATATTCGGGCTCACCGCCGGAGTCTTCGCGGGCACCGAAGAGGAAGTGAACCGGTTCTTCCAGCGAATCCAGGCAGGGGTGGTGTACGCCAACCGTCGTGCCGGGTCCACCACCGGCGCCTGGCCGGACATCCAGCCGTTCGGAGGTTGGAAGGGCTCGGGTACTTCCGGCGCAGGAAGCGGCGGTCCGTGGTACATGCGCTCGTACGTGCGAGAGCAGGCTCGGACGCTGATCCGGGAGTAGGTCCCGTGGTCGGCTCTAGGAGTCGGCCAGGATACGCACCGCGGCGTTGCGGCCGCAGGCGGCAATGATGCTTCCCCCTGGGTGGGTTGAAGCACCGCACAGGTAGACGCCTTCGACGGGCGTGCGATAGGGCATTCGCTGGTCCCAGGCGTATGCAGGCAGGTGGTCGCCTTGGAAGATGTGGCCCCCGGTTAGCCCGGTTTTGGTCTCGATGTCCGGCGGGCCCACCACCTCGTGGTGCAGGATCGTCTGCGAGAACCCCGGTGACCATTCTTCGATCATGGAGATTACCCGCTGGCCCACCCTGGCCCGGTGGTAGTCCCAGCTTCGGCCGTCGGCCCATGAATAGGGAAGGTGCTGCACGAAGCACGACAGCACATGTACTCCTTCCGGCGCCACCGTGGGGTCATAGGCGGTTTGCGGATACAGTTCCGCCCAGATGGGACCCAGTTGGCCGCGGGTAGCGGCCCGATGGGATTGATGGAGTCTGTCCATTCCGCTGCCGATGTCCACCATGGCCCGGGCGGATCCATCGAACTCGTTGATAACCGGCAACCTGTTGAGGGCGAAATTGACTTTTCCCACCGTCCCCACCATGGGCCAGGTTGCCAACTTGTCGCCGAACTCGTCGGGGATCAACGCATCCACCATTGCGAAAGTGCGTCTGGGATCGGCGCTGGAGGCCACTATCGGTGCTTTGATCTGCCTCCCATCCTGGAGTTCAACACCTCGGCCGGGAAGTATGGTGCTCACAGTGGCCCCGATGGCTATGCGTGCACCGTAGTGGACCGCCGCTTTCCGGATGGCCTCGGCCACTCCAATCGTGCCTCCCCGGGGAAAGGCCCAGGTCATCATCTGGGGGCCGGCAAGACCGCCCGAGGCATGATGGAATTTGACGAAGGCGGTGCCGGGGTCGCGGGGGGATGCATTGGTGCCGATGATCCCGTTGGCGGCGATGGCGTCCAGGATCCGCTGATCCGAGATAAAGCCGCTCACCAGGTCCTCGAAAGACTGCTCGAACAGGGTGTGCATGACTTTGGGGTCGTCGTTGACCCGGTCGGCGATCATTTCCCGGGTGGGCGCCTCATGCAGCCACAGGTCGTCGTCGTTTTTGGGTCGCAGCTTGGATCGGATTCCCTTCAGGTATTTGACAAGCGCTGCGAAGCCCTTGACATCAGAAGGTGCCGCCCATCGGCTCATCTCCGACCAGGTTCTGTCTTCGTCCAGATAGTCGACGATGCCGATCCCCGGCTCAATGGGCACGTACAACTGCGGGTCGGGGTAGGTGAGATGCAGTCCCCGCCCGAACAGGTCCAAGTCCTCGCAGATGCGAGGGTGAAGCAGGCCCACCATGTAGGAGCAGGTGGAGATGGTAATCCCCGGCCACGGCTCCTCGGCGCCTGTCGACCCTCCTATCCGGCGGCGCTTTTCCAGCACCACGACCTTTTTGCCGGCTCGGGCCAGATAGGCGGCTGTGGTGAGCCCGTTGTGGCCGGCGCCGACCACTATCACATCCCAGGTGGTGTCATCCACACGCTCTGAGGAAAGCCCGACATCTCCCATGCGGCCAGGATAGACGACCCTGCAGAGGGGAGGTTTCCGCATTGGGGTATACTTCCCTGACCTCAGTCGGAGTGGCGGAAATGGCAGACGCGCTAGGTTGAGGGCCTAGTCCTCCAAGGAGGGTGAGGGTTCAAGTCCCTCCTCCGACACTAGCAATACGACTATTACCCCAGGTCACAGCCTATTTATCCTTTCCAGTTACTACTTGCATTACTACTGGATGCTCCGTCTATGAAACGGAGGCAGTCAACGACCGCCGTGTCCCACCCAGTCCCTGTCTTCTGGGATCATCTCCTTGCCGAACACCCCTTTGCCCCCCGCACAACTGCTGCCAGCTCTAACGAAAGCCGCCGTGGAGCCTCCTAGGACACGTCAGCCCTACGCGAACGGATTGATAAATGGGACCTTGGCGAGGAAAAGATTCGAATGCGGCTGGAGTCTCAACTTCATCCCTTGGGACGGAATCAGTATGACAGCCCTGATGTCCTTCATGCCTATCACGGGTTCCTGAAGGTTCGGACCGATTTGTTGGTGAAGGCCTTGAATGATATGTGCAATTGTGGCGATCCTCACAGCTCGTGACGGGCGGAGGATGCTTACAAAACCATTACAAGAGCAGGTACTCTAACTGGGACAAATGCTGACGTTCAGTGCAGAAGCGCCTCTGACGAGGATGAGAAGTCAGGTATGAAGGTGGCGTTGCTTTTTGCGTAACGCCCAGCGACGCTACCGGTGGCCGTCTAAAGAGGGTCGCAGTGGTACGTGCCATCGCGGTGCGGAACGTCTAGGATGCGTGTTGATCATCACCACGGGTTGCGCCAAAGCATCCTCTCATGCTTGCGCTCCATGCGGTAGGCATGAAACACAACCCCATCGTCTATTCTCTGCAGGACGACAATGGGATTGTCATTCATGTCGAAACCTATCACCGTCCGCACCCCTGTCTTGGGGTGTGATCTCTGCCTCCTATCGGGTGGAGAAGTGCCCTTGTGATGTCTTCCTCTGTGTAGCCGTGATCAAAGGCTGACGGAAGAGCTTCTAACCCTATGCCGAGACTCCGCTTTTTTCATCCCAGTATGTTTCAAGAGCTTTCCGCACCTCTGAAGAAAGCAAGGCAGTCAAGTGATCCCTTAGACGCCACGCGAGTAGGTGCTGACCTGCGAAAACGTGCTCTCTGGAAGTTTGACGGTTCATGATGTTGACCAGGTGTTTTGTGGCACAAGCCAGGTTCAGGGTGCTGGAGGGGCGACAATCACGATCTCCCTACCCGCGCACGCTCTTAGTTGGGCATCCATCTGCTCAAGCATTGACGCCGCTTCATTCACGGGAAGGTCACACAAGAACCGCAGTTGCTTAGCAGTGGGCCACTGAGCGAACCATGAAGCCACATTTGCCTGCGCCCTCTCCAATTCTTCTCGTGGAATCGGGCTCCCGTTGGGAGTCTCATCTGCGGAAGCGTGAGCTAGCCTCAGGTCATGTAAGTGTTGTCTGGACTCGGCATTGTCGTAGCAAGGATGCCATTCGCTCATAGAAACCGCAGTGTAGCCAGGTGCCGGTGATCACAACGCAGGAATGAAGGGCCACATCGCCTTTGGGATTGAGTGTCGCGAGGAGGTTCACAAATCACTGTGGGTTTTAGGGGGGCCTTGTAGAAAATGTGAATCGCCCCGGTTTTCCCGGAGACTTTCTATCTTGAGAGGATGGAGATTATGGGAAGACCTAGTAGGTGTGCGCCGGAGGTGCGGGAGCGTGCGGTTCGGTTGGTGTTCGCTCATCAGGGCGAGTATCGTTCGCAGTGGGCGGCGATCTGTTCGATCGCCGAGAAGGTTGGCTGCACTTCGGAGACGCTGCGCAAATGGGTGCGTCAGTCGGAAAGAGACCAGGGTGTTCGGTCGGGTTTGACCACCGATCAGCTGGAGGAACTCAAGCTGTTGCGCCGTGAGAACCGTGAGCTGCGGCGGGCTAACGAGATCCTGCGGAAGGCGTCGGCGTATTTCGCCCAGGCGGAGCTCGACCGCCTACCGAGGCGATGACCGGGTTTGTGGGCGAACACCGCTAGACCTATGGGGTCGGGCCGATCTGTGAGCAGTTGCCGATCGCCCCTTCCACCTACTACGAGCACAAACGCCGCCAACGCCAGCCTGAGCGGTGTTCGGTTCGTTCCCGCCGCGACGCCGAACTTCGTGAGGTGATCCGATGGGTGCACGAAAACAACTATGGGGTGTACGGAGCCCGGAAGGTGTGGCGCCAGTTGCACCGCCAGGGGGTAACGGTGGCGCGGTGCACGGTGGGGCGTCTGATGCGCTCCGAAGGCCTAAAAGGGGTGGTCAGAGGCAAAAGACAGCGCACCATTGTCACCGACGGAAACGCCAACAGACCCGCTGACCTGGTCGATCGGCAGTTCAAGGCTGTTGCTCCGGAACCGTCTTTGGACCGCGGACATAACGTACATACCCACCTGGTCGGGTTTCGTGTACGCGGCGTTCGTGATCGACGCCTACTCTCGGTTCATCGTCGGATGGCGGGTAGCGACCACCCTCCGCGCCGATCTGACGCTTGACGCGTTGGAACAGGCCCTATGGGCGCGCAACCCCAAACCCGGCACTGCTCCGAACCGGGCGGCTGGTTCACCATTCCGATGCCGGCACTCAATATCTGTCAATTCGTTACACCGACCGTCTGATCGAAACCGGGATATCACTGTCGGTCGGATCGGTCGGCGACAGCTATGACAACGCTCTGGCCGAGTCGGTGATCGGGCTCTACAAAACAGAACTGATCCGCAACCGGGGACCATGGCGAGACCTCGACCACGTCGAGTACGCCACCCTCGAATACGTGGACTGGTTCAACCACCGAAGACTCCTCGAACCCATCGGAAACATCCCACCCGCCGAAAAGGAGGCCGACCACTACAGTCAACCAACACCAACAACCACAGAAATACTCACACAAAAGACTCTCCGATAAACACGGGGCGGTTCAAAAGCTGCCAAGGTTAGGCGTCAGGGTGGTGTCGTGACCCGCAAACACGCTAACCTTTTTGTCTTTCTCGTGATGTGTCCGACACCGCTGCTGGCCCGCCCTGGCGCTTGCGTTGCTGGCCTTATCATAAGCCTGTCCATCACCTGGTGGTGTAACCCATCACAGTCCTGTCGTCACGGTTTGTGCTCTTTCGGGCGCGCAACATGCCGTTTCTTACGGTGAAGAGCAAGGATGTTGGCCGAGATGGTAGAGCATGTGATCGGGATCGATCCTGATCGTGATTGGGTAACCGCGTCGGTGGTGGACGCTTTCCACACCGGAGAACTGGCGTCTGCGCGTTTTGGGACAACCCGCGGTGGGGTATGCCAGCTGGTGGAGTGGCCAAACCAGCACACACCTACTTAACTTCCACCAACGCGTCCCCAACCCCGACCTCTACCAACTGCTGGCCTACACCACCCCCAGGGTGGGAACTTTCGCTGATCGCCATCACTCTCCCATAAACTTTGCAGGCGTTGGCGCCAAGTAGCCATCCCGAGGCTGCTGCGTTTGTGCCCATATGGTCGCTCGGCCCGGGAGCAACCCTGGCCCACTACCTACCTGAACCCATCTCGTAGACCAGGTCTAGAGCCACTCTATTTGGTAGTGCCAACCCAAACCGTCTCTATCCCGTTCGAGCCAAACCCAGTTCTCTGCATTGACTGCCAGCCCCTGATGCGATGGTCGGCGCGTTGGTGGTGCCCACCTGTTCTCTCTCGGGCAAGTCGGGTAAGGAACTGCGATTGCCTGTTGTATGATCGGTGGGGAGATGCCATCCGGAATGGGCGCCGCTGATCCGCTTTCCCCTTATTCCCCCTCCGACGAGGCGGTGAGAGCCGCTATAGCCGCAGCGGTCGATGGCTATAGGCGTGTGTTCGGAGAGCGACTCGCTTTCGTGTGGATCTTCGGCTCCCGGGCGACAGGAACCAATCGGCCCGACTCGGACGTCGACCTTCTAGCGGTGCTCCACAAAGAACACAGGATCGGGGAGGATTTGGACCTGCTCTGCTCCGTAGCCAACCCGATTCGACGGGACTACGGGGTGCTCGTTGACGGGCACCCGACGACTTTGGAAGAGTTCGAAAGGAGCGACGACGATTTTCACCACTTCGTAAGGGAGGAGGGGAGGCGAGTGGATGCGTGACAGGGAGATAGAGGCTCACAGGGAACGCTCTCTTCATAGCTTAGGATGGGCTAGAAGGTTCATCGAAGAGAACGACCACATAATGAGCATCCAAGCGAGTTACATGGCAGCATTCCACGCGGCCAAGGCGGCTTTGGGGCACTTGGGCATCCGATCGAAGTACCACACCAGCGTCCTGCGTCGGTTAGAAGACCTCGTTCGAGAGGGTTCTCTGCCGACTGGCGTGGATGACACCCTCCAAGTGCTGTTTTCTAGGCGCAACGACGCGGCCTATCGAGTCGCTAGGGGGCAGTGGACGGAGGACGACTCTTCTGAGGCGCTCGCGCTGGCTGAAGGGTTTCTGGGTGAAATGCGCATCGTTATCGAGGATCCCCGGTGTCGGTAGTGAGCTCCTATGTCAAATTGGGGGTTGGTGTTGGTGGTTGGAGGTGGGTCCAGATGCGGTCTGAGATTCGTCGTTTGAGGACGCGTAGGGCGTCTCTGTGGGTTTTCCCTCGGGTGATGAGTTTTTGGTAGTAGCGGCGGCCTTCGCTGTCTGGGCGGGCGATCTGGGTCAAGGCGGCGGTGTGGATGGCGCGGTTGAGTTGGCGGTTCCCGCCTCGATGCTCCTATGGTTTACAAATCGGGGTGTTGGTGCTGGGTTGGTTTGTGAGCCAGTGTTGGTATCGGGTGGCGAGGTGGTGGTTGTGTCGGACGCCTCGTTCGAGTTGTGAGAGGAGGGTGGGGTGGGTTTGGAGCGCTTGGGCGGTGTGGGTGAGGGTGATCTGGGCTTGTTGGCGTAGGGCGCGGAGGTGGACGCGGTCTGGTGTTGGGGGTGGGTTG
>MPNA01000041.1 GCA_002238785.1 bacterium OM1 bin76
AGCTCATCGGAGCGATCAACACCTGGACCGACCACTGGAACCAAGACCCCAAACCCTTCATCTGGCACAAAACCGCCCAACAGATCATCACCAAAGTACAACGAGGACGCGCCGCCCTCCACCACCCGACCAAAACCGCGACGCACCACTAGTAATGCCCGAAAATGGGCAAAAAGGCAAGAAAAACGGACTAACTGGCCCAAGTGGCCTGTGGGCCACCACCCCTGACCTGCGGCGCAACAGGGGCTCCACACGGGACTCCACAATCAAACCGGGAAGGCTCCACATTTGGAGAGACGGTGATTTGGCCGCCCAAATTGGGCGATGGATGGCTGGCGATCCTCAACAAACCAGAAGGTACCCGAACCCAACCACTGTGCGCCGACTCCGCAAACAGATAGCAGATCACGGCAGATACCTAATCCGATAGTCCCATCCGCCCCTTTGTGGATCCGACAGGTCATCGGCCTCTATCAGGATATCTTCGGCTAGTTCCCTTAAAGTGACATTTCTGCTAGCTGGAAGGTCTCTTGGCCTGGCTACCACAATCATGCCTTTCATCAGAAGGCCCTGTTCTGCGACGAGCGTGCTGGCCGTATAGGGCATGGTGGTGCGGTCATGTGTCAGCACCACCCGGTTGTTGCGGGATGCCCACAGTAGGATCGCGGTGTCGGATTCCCCAGACAACCCGACCTCTCTGTCCTGCACCCTAACCACGTCAACTGCCAAGTTGTTGATGGATGCCAGCCTTGGCAGGGCCTCGGTCAGGTAGCCGTGAAAGTCCTCGTCCGTGACGAACCGGATGGGAGTCATGAAACTCTACGCGGGTTGCGTTTTCGGCAACCTGTACGGAAGGCCCTTTCTTGATCGCGTATTCCCATCCACATACGGAGCGATCTCGTCCATGACAGCTATCGCTTGCTGTTCGCTCCATTCCATGTACTCATCCACTTCTGCCCTACGAGTGTGGTACCAATCTATGATCTGTTGGGCCTGGTCAAGACTCAAAGTGTCATATATGGCCACGACATCAGTGGCCCGCTTGTAGCCTTCGTGCAGCACCGCTATAACGCTTTGCAACTTCAGTCGGCTGCCCACGATCCGGATCATTCCGGTTTCTCGGTCCACCCAAAGCGGCACCTTCTCATCGGGAGATACCTCTATCGGACTCACTGTGCCTCTTCTCGCTTGGAATTTATTATACCAAAAACGAACAATACTGTCACGGTCAGCATCCGCGAGAAAACCATTTCCATGGTCAAGAATCAAAGGCGGACTCAAACCCGGACGGTGCCGCTCTTTCGGTCCGGCGGCGCACACCATCGGCGTGCTGGCACTAGCCATTGCTCACAACGTCGAACAAACCGTCAAGATCGAAGACAGCCAAACCGACACACCCGCCGCTCCGGCCAGGCCCAAAAGCCACCAGCCGACCCGCCGCAACATCAGCACGGGCAGCCTCACCCCCAGGGCACCGCCCGGCTAACACCTCAGCCGCACCCAAGCGCCGACAGTAAACCCTTACTGTCGGCTTTAGCGCGCCCGAAAAGGCCCAAACCAGCCACACAATGTCCGTCTCGGTCCAACTGAACTCTTGGACATACTCTCCTACCCGAGTTTGGCGGGTGAGGGGGTTTGGTGGGAGGCGATTGGTGTGTTGACCTGGGGTTTTGTGTTGTGAGGTGCTCCTTCTGCACCATTTTGTAGGGGCGGCAGGTTGTTGGTGGTTCGGGGATCGGGGTGCTATTATTGTGGGGTGTGTTCGTTAAGACGACCCGCCGTAGGAGGGGCGACAAGGTTTACGAGTATTTGTCGTTGGTGGAAACGGTTCGCAAGGGGTCGAAGATCGGCCATCGGACCCTGCTGCGCTTGGGAGAAGTCACCGCACTGCGCGAATCGGGACAACTGGGACGGATCATCGCCGCGTTGGAACGCCACCTGCACAAACAACGCATCGACGTCGAGGGGATGGCGTCCGAGGGAGCACCGGCGGTGGGAGCGGTAGCAGCAGCGGCTGCGGTGTGGGAACAGCTGGGTCTTGGGGGGTTCTTCGCCGATGTGGGCAAGAGGCGAGGCGCCGACGTTTTGGAACATGCGGTGTTCGCGATGGTGGCCAACCGACTGGTGGCCCCCTGTTCGAAACGTCGTTTGCCCGAATGGACAGAACATGACGTGGTCATGCCCCAAGGGTGGTCAGCGCCGTCGTTGGACCAGTACTACCGTGCCCTGGACGCCGTGGCCGACGTCAAAGAAGAGACCGAGGAGCACCTTTACCGGCAGTAATGCAACCTGACCAACCTAAACCTGCGGCTGGTGTGCTACGACCTGACGTCCACCTATTTCGAAGGTTCCACCCACAAGTCCGAAGGGTTTCCGTCCAGGGTGTTCGGATACTCGCGGGATCATCGCCCGGACAGGCCCCAGATCGTGATCGGTCTGTTGTGCACCACAGACGGGATCCCCATAGCCCATCACGTGTTCTCGGGGAACACCAACGACGCCTCCACCCTACCCGACGTGTTAGACGATTTGGCGAAACGGTTCGCGGTGGGCAGGATCTGTGTGGTCGCAGACCGGGGTCTCATATCAGCATCTAACCTGGAAACGGTCACCCAAGCGGGGTTTGATCACCTGATGGCCACCAGACTCCACCGCGATCCGATCACCGCCCAAACCCTTTCGAATATTGACCAGGACACGGTGTGGGTGCAGATCCCCCAACACGGTTGCAGGGCCGCGGATGTCACCCTCTCCGATGGGACCCGCACGGTGGTGGTCGAGTCCGACGCTCGTGCCCGTCGGGACACCCAACGCATCACCGAACTAATCGCCGCTGCCGAAACCGGGTTGTTGGCGTTGGAACATCGCGTCCGCTCGGGGAGACTCAAAGACCCTGCCAAGATCGGGAGAGCCGCCCAACGCATCCTCGACACCGGGCGGGTCGGGCGACTGTTCGACCTCGAAATCGGACCAGGTCGGTTTCTCTACCACTACAACGAACAAGCCCAAGCATATGAGAAGCTGTTGGCGGGTCGCTATGTGCTGACCACCAGCCTCACACCCGCACAAGCCGACACCGCCGAAGTCGTGGCCGCCTATCGGCAACTGCAAACAGTTGAAACCCGCTTTCGGGTGCTCAAAGACTTCCTACGACTACGACCGGTGAGACACTGGAGCGAGAAACGAGTCCGCGGTCACGTCGCAGTCTGTGTGTACGGCGCCCTAGCGGAGACGCTCATCACCCAGGCTCTCACCACAGCAGACATTCGCGATCCCGACCTCGAACACCAACACCTCACTGCCGCACGGGCCCTCCAACAACTCCACCGCGTCCGCCGTGTGGAACTGACCACCAACAACCACCAGATCACGCTCACCACCCGACGCACCCCCCTCCAAACCCGGGCACTCGCCGCTATCGGCGTCGACACCCGCACCTGGGACAAAGCCACCATCACCTAACCCCACCACCGGCCTCAAACACCGAATGTAGTGGAAACACCTTCTTCGCGTATGCACTCTGACCTGGTAAAACACCAAACCACCCGCCAAACTCGGGTCCTACGGATTCAGCTGTTCGTAGGGTTCCGCATAATGGCCCTATGGATACCGCTTGGTCTTCGTTCAACCCGATGGCCGCGACCTTGGGCCTGCTGGTAGGCATCAACATCTCAGGATCCCTGTTTTGGAGGGACGACCTCGGCCGTGGCTACCCATCGGGCAATCAAGCTCAGAGAGCCGAGCATTTCCAAGGCGTAACCGGGTGAAATCGGCACATCGGCTCGGTGTGCGTGAAGGTTGCGGATACCCTTCACGCACCCTTTCGCCATCAGTTCCGCTCCCTTGTGTGCACTTTCGAAGTCGGCTGTGCCTTTGGTGTATCCGTGTAACCGAAGCGCTGGATGACTGGCGGTGGGTGTTTTCTTCGGATCGAATGATTCCGCAAGGAAGCCGAAGCTCATTTGGTCAACTCCAAGACGCTCTCTCCATTTGGTTTCAAGGTTGCTGGCCGCCATAGACACAGCCGCATGCCGGTCGCTGTTGAACCTGGGAGCGGCCGGTTCCGCTATCCAAGGGTGTAGGGCCACCACTCTCATCGCCATTCTGTCCTCCGCTTCCTCTTCAGCCGCTAGGCAGAGGATGCCGAAAGTTTGCGCTCGCAAATGCCCCACCTCTCGTCTCATCTTCTGCTCCCGTCTCCAACCGACTATCCCTTGTGCCTGGAATAGCCGCGACCGAACTTGCATCATGTCCTGGGAGCGTTCGTGGTCATGACCCAGGATCTCGCGGATGGCACTCTGAACAGCCACACACCACTGGTGAATGCCATCCAGTGAACGATCTTCGGGATATCCAAGCAACTCTTGGAACCGCCAATGCACGGGCAGATACCTCTGCATCAGCAGTTCGTCCCACCGGCGTTCGGGGTCTCTTGACATTCTGACAATCAAGGGTCGCCTCCCTGGGTGATCACAGCACACCTGGCCTGCATCCAAGGTGCTTGCTCAATGGTATTCCTCTGGTGTGACCTGCTGTGGTTTATAGAGACAGGCAGGACCACATTGACAAATTGTTGCTGAGAAGAGCGAAGATATCGCCGAGCAGCGAGACAGGGCATCGGAGTTGTGAACAGCGAGGAACCGCGTAGTTGTCCGGTACACGCGAAGCCGGCGGTCCTGCCCGACACCTCGCAACCAGTGGACGCTGTCTCACCCACAACGCCAATGCACCCGCCCGGCTGTGACCGTGTGCCCGCCTCCCACTGCCGCTGTATCTCCTGACCTCACGGCTGGTGTGCTCCCCCGCTCTTCTCTCGCGCACGCGGGCGCGCCTACCGAGGCCCGTCAACAAAACAGCGCGTGGTAAGCCCACCGTAAACTAAACCCGGTTTCCAAACACCAGTACAACATGAGCACACAGAGAACCGACAGAGAAATCGAGATCGCTGGCATGTGCGATGACCCCAGGTGCCGCGTCTAGATGCACGCCAAGGAACTGGCCGAACTCCGCCGCTACAGATTCCACCACAATCCAACTCCGACAACTGCTCTACCGCAGCCTCTCCCACGACATCACGTCTGCCAAAAACCTGGGTAGGTGCCATCTGGTGATCCCCGCTCGGCGCAGACTTGAGTTAGTGCCGACTGCCCAGACCTTTTAGCTGATGGGGCACTAGCGCCGCCGGGCAGGCGACTGAATCGGAGTCAAGAAGTACCTTCGAACGGGACGTCATGTCTTGGCCAGGAGCAAGACCTCCCTTTTGTGATCGGCCCCCTCCCTAACAGATTTCGAAGAGAGATCGCTACCATGAACCCCGCCCACCAAAGAGAGGGAATGGCCCGAGACAGGAGTAAATACAGAAAAGGCCTGTATGTAAGAACACATGGGAGCATGCCCGACTGCAAGTTTCGCTACGGGTTCTTACGTCGACACAGTCCGTCGCGTTCCACTCACCGCTTCTGGTGCACTGGGTGCAAAAGCGAGTTCTGGACGGACAATTCAGATTATGTCATGGTGCTCTGGGCAGAACATCGGGTAGGTCAGCCAACAAACCCTACAGAAGTTGATCGACTGCTGGATATAGGTCGTCTCCATCTTGGTCTGTGGTGCGATGAAGAGATGGTGTGCCTATGGAGGGACTGTCCCGATTGCCACTTTCCAGACATGAGAGGATTGTGCAATCACCACAGAAAAGAGTATGACCACGCCTCGGGAGAGGATGAGAGTGATGATGGGTGCTAAGGAGCCCGCAGAGTGATTGAAACAGAACTGAATCTTCCTCTAGGTGGCGACTTTCTGAAGGTCGTCCGAGACCAAGAGCATCGGTGCGCCGAGAGCTTCGACGAATGGCTCCCCCAAGCAGGAATCAAGGCTCCTCAAACGATGGACGCTCTTGGCACTGCCCTTTCTTACCTGGACCGCATAGCCTCTTGCTGGTGGGGTTGCAGAAAAGGCACTCATGCTGAAGAACGCTTGGTTGGAAGGGTTGCGAGCAATACCCGCGCCGCTCTTGGTTTGCTCAGAACGGGCTACTACGACGAGGCGCTCGGTTTGGTTCGGCAGATCGGAGAGACAGCCAACCTTGCATGCCTATTCGTGCAGTCTCCGGAGTCGCATGAGAAGTGGAAAGATGCCTCCGAGAAGGTGGCACGCAAGGAGTTCAGTCCGGTAAAGGTTCGCCGCCTGCTGGAAGACCTCCCACTTCCGTTACCTATGGATCAGGACACATACGGTCTATTGAGCAGGCAGTTCGTACACGTCAATCCTGAGACATCTCCGCAGAATCACAACCCCTTCAGCCTGCCAACGCTGGGCGGCTACTTTCAGGAAGTTGGTGCTTTGTTGTCGCTCAACCATCTGGGAGGAATGGTTGGTTGGGTGCTTTGGCTTGCTGTGGACTTCATAAAGCCCCCCACCGACAAAAAGGCCATTGCTGACGCTAGCTTGTCCTTGCTGCGTTCTATTGGCGCCGTCGATCTGAATTCAGTCCAAGACCACTTCGAAGGAATTCGAGAGTCGCCTCAAACAAGAGGGACATGGAGCGGTTAGGGAAGTGACAGAGGAGGTCCCTGCCGCGCGAGGATGAGATGGACAGACCCTAGGAGGGAACAGCGAAGTCCGGGGAGGCTTCCGTGCCCTCAATCCGTTCCTCCTCAAACACCCTTTATCACGGAGCCCGCATCGTCACTGCCTGGGAGAAGATACGGAAGCTCTAGCAATTCGGTCTAGTCTGCCTTTCCCGCGGTCTTCTTGGTATCCGTAGAACGCTTTGGGTTGACATGATTGTGATTACACCCGCAATGCAGGGCCGGAGGTGGAAGGGTCCCCCTGCCATGTTGGTTATCGTACCCTGTCGGTATCCGATTCTCGGACCGCACCCGAATCCAACCGAGAGGGAGGGGCGGGTTGTAATGATCCGTCGCGGGGCTGATACGACGACGAAGTTGCCGATACACAAGGCCAATGGGTTGCCCTTCGCTCTTGGATGTTGTCAGTTTCTGGCGGTGTCGGCTATTTGGGATGTGGGGATGACTGTGGTCATTTCGGCGCCGGTGGTGGTGACGATTTTGACGGCTACGGGTTTTTCGGTGGTGGTGAACGGCTGGGATCGGGTAGAGGTGATGTTGGTTATGGCATCTGACGATGCGGATATTTTCAGGCGGTTGAGGATTGCCTGCAGCCGACGGTCCGGCTTTCCTCTAGTCCTATTGGGTCTGGCGACGGGCAGGTAGATGAGGTGAGAGAAGAAAGACTCGCCGTTGTGTCTGGTGTCGATCATCCACGCGTCTATCTCGTCCGGGTTGCCGATTTTCACTCCTCCGGTGGCTGGGTCGTAGGTGTTGTACCCGAGGATTTCTACGGAGATCTGATCCTGGCCTTCTTGGTGGATTCTCAGGTCGGGTTCGCCCAGGAGCGTGTATGAGGAGTTTTCTTGGGAGTCTTGGAGTTGTCCGATCAGCAGGTCCCGGTGTGCTTGTATCCGTAGCACTGGCACGTTGCGGTAGGCGCGTTCGATGTCTGGTGCGAACGCCCAGCCGACTGCTATCAGATGTAGGTCTTTTTCGTCGGGCAGGTGCTGTTTGGCTTCGGAAACGGCTCGGGACACCTGCCGGGCTTCGACTGTTGAATCGGGAGCGGCGACCAGAACAGCTGCCATGAACTCGGTGTCGCGGCTTTTGGATTGGCATCGGGCGGCGTGGGTTGTGAGTCGGCCGGTTGGCCACGGTTCAAGTTCGGTTATCTCCAACACTTCGTACCCGTCGGGGTATCTGACGGCGGTTCCGTTGAGAGACTCGATCACGGTGGTGCGGTCTTCTGCGTTGGCCAGGCCCAGGTCGTCTGTCTCGACTTGCGGGTCGGTGAAGGGAGCGTAGGAGTAGGGAGATTCGGTTTCTACCGTGAAGGGTCCGCTGACCCGTAGTTTCTTGCGGTTGTCACGGGGCCGGTTTACATGATATTTGGTGTTTTTGGGGTCGTTGACTGTGTCATAAGCGAGAGTCCCCGCGGAAACCGTCGAGTAGGTTTGGCAGTCGAAACCTACCGCCGGGTCGGAAGTATTGGCTTCTGTGGCGAGGTTCCACCAGGGGTAGACGCCGGTGAGGAGCCTTTGGCGGGCTATGGCGATCGACACGGGAGAGGTGTCGATGGTGATCCATCGCCGTCCCCACCGTTCGGCCACATCGGCGGTGACCCCCGAACCGCAGGTGGGGTCGAGCACCAAGTCACCCGGGTCGGAAGTCATGAGGATGCATCTCTCCACTACTGAGGCGGCGGTTTCAACTACATAGCGTTTGTTTCTGCCTGGGCTCATCACCTGGTGCCAGACATTGTCGATCCGCCGTCCCAGGTCTTCCTCCTCGTACTTTTTCCACCTTAAAGACCCACCGGGCCCGGTGCCTACCAGTCGCCCGAGTTCGGCGAGCCGGTCCAGTCCGCAAGGTCCCTCCGGGTCGCCTCGGAAAGTCTTGTCCCCGGTTCGCTGACCTCTGTAGCCAGTTCGGGGATTCTCCTGTTCAGGTGTGGACACCCTCCAATGGTTCGTAGATCCCGGATGGTATTTGACACCCTCGTATTCGTATTCGCAGGTCCCTCCAGTCGTTGCGTTTGGAGAAGTCAGGGGCATTGCCTGGTATATGCGGGCACCGTCGGGGATTCTGCTGGGATCCTGTTTCTCTTCAGCTGTAAGACCCCGCGTGAACACGTTCCCTGCGTCTTTGTCTTTTAGTTCCATTTGAGCGGGAGAAAAACTCTTGCCCCACTTTTCAATGAGTCCTTTTCGGTCGAGTTGTTCGTGCAGTTGGTGATACTTGGCCCGGGTTTGGTCTTTGGCGTACCAGAGCAGATAGCTGGCCGTTTGAGAGAGCATCTTGGCCGAAGAAGACCCGGTGGGTTTCCACGTAATGGTGGCCACCTTGTTTTCCGGTCCGAACACCTCGTCGCATAGCAACGCCAGGCGGTGAACGTTTTCGTCGCCGATCTGGAGGAACATGCTTCCGGTGTCTGCTAGGAGCTCGCGGATGAGCAACAGCCGTTCCAGCATGGCATCCAGGAACGAATGGACACCATTGTTATAGGTGTCGCGGTAGGCCTGTACCGTGGCGGGATCTCCGACCGGGACATAGTCTTTGCTGTCTCCGGTGGCCAAACTGTTGGTGGAGACTTGGAAGTTCGATTTGAATTGGATGCCGTAGGGCGGGTCGAAGTAGACCACTTGCACCCTCCCGGCCATTTGCTCGCGGGTGATGAGAGAGGACATCACCCGGGCTGATTCTCCGTGGATGAGCCTGTTCTGCCAGTTGTGGCGATGCTGATAGTGCTCGAAAATGTCTTTGTCCGGGGGAAAACCGTTGTAATCATCGAACAGGTTGAGAGGTGTACCGCGTTGGCCTGCTCTGAACTGGTCAACAAAGGCCTGCGGGTGGACCTTTTCGCGGACGGACAGCACCGGCCCGTTGTGTTCCCCGCCGTCGCCGCGGTCCCAGGCCAGCACCGGGTCGGTTCCCTCGCGGCGGGGTGCCTGATAGCGGATTGTTTGAACTCGGCCAGGGTCAGCGGGGGTTTCCTCGGTGGGGAGGTTGAGCCGATCGGCGCTGTCGTGGCGATAATAATCCTGGGGAGTCATGGGTTTCCCTTCCCTATCAGATCGCGGATGGTTTGGTACAACTCGTCTCTCATGGTGTTCTTGTTGGTGAGTTCCACGAATGCCCACCGGCGATGCGGAAGAGCCGGCGTTCCAGCTACCGCGGGTATCCACCATTCCGTCGTGTATCTCTTTTTGGCTTCCGAGTTAGGACCGGGTTGGCCCTTGACTTCGACTATGAGGTGGGTGTCGTCGGCCAGGCGGGCTACGAATCGGGGTGGTAGGGCCTCCAAGCGCCGTTGTAGTGATATGGGAGAGTCCATCCCAACTGGATGTAGTTGCGGGTCCACGCTGTCACATGCGGATGATCGTCCAAGATCTCGGCGCAGCGCAGTTCCCAGCCGGTGTCGCAGGCCGCCAGGTTCAATTCGGACCTTACGGTCTTGTGGATGTGCTCCATGGCGGTCTCGAATCTGACATTCCCAGTGTCGATTAGTGGAGGGTAGGACAACCTGGCGGTCCACCCTCCGCGATTGGTTTCGGGGAGAAGTTCGCAGGCCGCCAGGATCGCTTCAATGACGTTTTGTTCATGGTCGGAGGCCAGCAGCAGTTTCGGGTCGGGACATGACACGTTCGGGTGGTTCATCCACTCGCCGACTGCCCGGTACAGGTCTCGGAACAGGTGCCCTCTGGTCAACGAGGCGTGGTCGGGGTTGTTGCTGAAGGTTCGCACCAGCGCCGCGGTGAGTTCGACTTTTGCTGTCGCTTCGGTGGTTTCGGACTCGGTCATTAGCTTTTCTTCACCAGTTACCCCGGCAAGAGCGGTTATGGAGGGAAACAAAGCAGCGCTGGCGTCGTAGCGGCTCACGTTGTCGGGGTTGAGTTCGATGCGTCTCCTAGGGGGAACAGGCACATATTCTTCGACTATTGGGAAACTTATCCGAAGGTGCTCGCGGTCGGGTAACGACTCGACCACATGTCGGCGTTTGGGTGGTTTAGGGGTGCCGTTGCTTCCCGCCGGCATGAACTCGAACGGAACTCCGACCACATCCGCGTATTCAGGTTCGAGCAGCCGCCGACCGTCTTCGGTTTTCCGCCACGATTCGTAGCTGGAGCGGCGCAACGCCCGCCCGGTGACCTGTTCGCACAAAAGTTGGGTGCCGAACCTGCGAAACCCGAGAACATGAGTGACGGTTCTCACGTCCCAGCCTTCGGTGAGCATATCGACAGAAACGACACAGCGAACCTGTTCGCCCGGTTGTCCCGGGGTGCCGACCGTGTTCATCATCAACCGGAGCGCCTCGCCGGGTTTCTTTATCGCTAAGAGACGCTTGGCCAAAAGCTTGTCAGTAGTGGTCTCGGCGTAGCGCTGCACCTGCTGCCTGGCCAGTTTCCCAACCGCGTCCGAGAGTTCGTCTCTGCCCTCGTCGATCTGTGAATGAACAAGCAGCGTTCGTGGATGGTTGTACCACTTCCCGTTCTCGTCGACGTTGGACAGAAGAGACAGGTTGCCGGGCACCGGCAAGCCGCCGTTTCGTTCATGACCAGCGATCCAGTTGAATAGCCTCCCGGCGTTGGAAATGCTGTTGGCGACCACGATCATCACCGGCGGGGTGAGCAGCCCAGCGTTTGTCCACTCGGTGTGGGTATGCACATAATCTGCGTACAGTGCTCTCGCTGCGCCATACAAGGGTTGAGGTGGGGGTGCGTCGTCTTTGAGTGTCGTGGGGTAGGTGTTGCTGTAGAGATTGCGCCACACCGTTTGTTCCTGTTCGGTGTCGTCGTCTATCGGCACTCTGGGTACTTTCACCATTCCCGACTCGATAGCGTCCATAAGCGGAAAGTCGGACACTACCCACTCGAACAGTCTTGGTTTCTTCCGCGCGGTGGTACCGATCCACATGGGAGTGGCAGAAAAGTCATAAACCACCGACTCCTGCCCACCATCGGCCGTTCTACGTCCGAGGTGCCCGGCGTCTCGCAACGCCCGGACAGCGTTGAACCACACAGACGCGGGACCAGCCTTGTTTTTGGCGCGGGTGGTTTGCTCGCTCGGCAACCAGCAGTGGTGAGCCTCGTCGTTGATAACCACGACATCTCCGTAGGCACTGCCTCGGGTGAGTTCTCGCAAGACCCTCTCGGCGGCGGCTTGCGGGTCTTCTCGGCCTTGGTCTTTGTTTACTCGGAGTACGTCACGGACGACGGTTTTGCCGCCTAGCAGATCCCGGCGGGCGAAAGCCTGGAAATTGATGATCTTCACCCGCGCATGGTTGAGGCGCCCCCGCAGGTTTCGGGGCACAAGCCCCATTTCCTTATAGATGTTGTTCGGGTGGCTTGGTACCAACACCTGTAGTCGTTCCCGAACGGTCAGGCCGGGAGTGAGCACCGCGAAACGTTGCCCGTGTCGCAAGTTCCGAGAGCGAGTGGTAGAGACCGCGTTCAAAGTCTGCCAGGCGATGAGCATTCCCATAACCGCGGTCTTGCCCGCACCTGTCGCCATTTTCGCCGCGTAGCGGACGATCCCATCGTTGAACTCTCGAGACAACTCCTCTATTTCCCGGCGTTCAGGGGTACTCCTAGTGGCTACTTCCCGCAGCCAGATCATCGTCTCGATGGCCTCCCTCTGAGCGAAGAACGGGGGCAGGAGGCACTGCCCCTCGTCGGCCCAGTGGATCAGCAGCTTCCGAGTTATCCCGGTGACCTTTGGATATTCATCTGATCGCCACTCGCTGACCTTGCTCCGAATGGCCTCCACGATCAGGTTCTGCTCAACCAATCCGAAATCCCACTCTTGCTGCATCCCGGGGGTTTTGGTGTCGTCGGGAACGAACCTGGCGACCAACGAAGGGCGCCGCCCGGGGAGCGGCTCTCCGGGCATGGCCCGCCCGTAAGTGTCCAACCTCCAATGGCGGTCCGGTTCCTGATAGGGGTCACACAGGACAGGGTCGGAAGCCGGGTCGTACCGGTCGTGCTCTGAGGCGGTGGGCATCATGTCAGAAACAGATTCCAAAGGGCTAGCACCCGATGAACTGTAACAGTGTCCCCGGACGGTCCACTGTTGGCTGGATCGCAATACCTGTTCCCTGAAACGGTCATGGTCAACGAACACCGGCGCTTTGTGGGGCCAACGAGTCGACGCTCCCGCACGGCTACTGTCCGGTCAGCCGATGACCTGCCGCAAATACCCGTTCGAGAGCATGTGTTTCGCCAAGCGGCCCAAGCCCTAGTCCAGCAACCTGCGCCTCGCCCCACTCCTCCGCCAGACCCCAACCAGCGACTCGCGACACCCCAACCCCGAGGATGATTGCACCTTCTACCTGCCGCACCCGGCCGTATAAGCATGCGTGCGGGCTCACGCTTGATGGGGACAATCAGTATGGCCAGTTACTGCCCCCAGGCCATGCCCCCGAACCGCCAACTCGCCCCCAAGCGAAAAACAGGCTCAGGGCTCAGCCGGAGATCGTTGACTGCCAGTCGGCGTAGTCGATGAATCGCACCAGGTAGGAGGTACCCGAGTGGAGGGTTTCCCAGGACTCCTCCGTGGTTCCTCCGCTGTCGGTCTCGAACCGTACCTGCAGCTGCCACGCGTACACGCCCGGGTGCGGCAGGTAGAAGGCGCAGTCGCCTCGGGGATCGAGAGTGTTCATCGGACAGTCGCCCAAGGTATCGGAGTTATGGGCGCCCAAGGTATCGGGGATACCTCTTTTCAGATGGTGGTGGCCGTTTCTGAGGATGTCCTTCTGGACGGTGGAGAGCCTGTCCCATCTCGTGATGAACGTGGGCTTCACCCGGCCGATCAGCAGACGGTCCGCGGCGTTCCACATCTTGAGTTCTTTCCATACCGAGCGTACCTCCATCGCCTCCCATACGCACCCTCCTCCGTCGGTGACCAATGAGGGCGTGGAGGGGTACACCGGCCATATTTGAGGCTCGGCCGCTCCTGGCGAGTTTATCTTGTCGGAGGTGATGAACAGGCTGTTGGTGCCGCCTCCCTGAGGCAGGGCGGTGCCTTTCTTGACGGTGGAGGGATAGTTGAAGGCGGAGTCCCACCCGTAAACGCTTTTCACCAGGTCCAGCTGGCTTTGTGGTATCGCTCCGCAGGTCAATCCCGACACCGCCGCAGTAGTGGTGGTGGTGGTGGTGGGAGCAGTAGTGGTAGTGGTGGTGGGGATCGGGCAACGGGCGGCTGCTCGGGTTGCGTGGTCGTCGGGCGAGTGCTGAGGCAGGTGCACGGTGTAGATCACGGCTCTCGGGTGTGGGTTGCATGACGGGACGACATGGTCGGGATGGCACTCGCCGGGAACCGCGTGGTAGTGATACCCGGTCGGGCAGGTGTCGCCGGTGGGGTCGGGATGGTCGGTGCCGCACGGCGGGACTATCACTTTGACATGTACGGAGGGGTCGTCTTTGTCGTGGGCCAGGTAGGTATACAGATAGCCCGTCACGCATGGTTCGGGTTCGTGCTCGTGGCAGGTGTCTGTGTACGGGTAATAACCCACTTTGTGGGACGCGTGATAGTGCTCACCCGCGGGACATCGAGAATCCTGGGTGGTGGTCGTGACAGCCCGAGTGGTCGTGGTTGGCCGGCATGTGTGATGACCCGATAACCCTTGTCCAACCGGGCAGGGAGGCGGCGTGGCCGAGTGGCAGCCCTCGCTGGCGTGTCTGTGCTGACCGATCGGACACCGCGGGTCCTGGGTGGTCGGGGGAGCGGTAGCAGGAGGCGGATCGCCCGGCCTGCGCTGGATCCTTCCACCGTTACCGTCGGGACAGCCGCCGGGACAGTCGCATCCTATCTGCGAGTAGAACACCATCCCGGACGGGCAGGCAGCCGACCGGATAGGGTCGTCTGACCGTTGCTTGACACGACAGCCCTGACCGTCACCGAAGTCATGCTCGTAGGCACTTTCGCATGGTCGTGTGCCGTGGTCGCCGTCGCAGCCGGCGCCCTGCCCGTCCTGGCAGGTGTTCCTGCTGCCGATACACGTTCCCGACTGCGGACTGTAGCGGTAGCCACCCGTGCACTTTTTAGGGTTGAAGTGCTGATCGAGCACACACCCGTCACCCTCCCGCTTCTCGCCGGTGCCGCACTTGACGGGGTTGTTGGTGGGGATGGGTCTACATTTCCCATTTATGAGCTGAAAGCCAGTGCCGCACCCGACGTACTGGTCGGGTGGCGTGGTGCGGGGTGGCCGCGTGGTGCGGGGTGGCCGCGTGGTGCGGGGTGGCTTGGTGTCGGCGGAGGTGGTGCGGGGTGGTGCGGTGGTGCGGGGTGGAGCGGTGGTGCGGGGTGGCTTGGTGGTGCGGGGTGGCCTGGTGGTGCGGGGGGGCTTGGGGGCCGGGGGGTGGGCGGGGGGGGGGGGGGGGGGGGGGGTTGTGGTGGGGGGTGGGTGGGGGGCGGGGGGCTGGGGGGGGGGGGTGGCCGGAGGCCGCGTAGCCGGGGGTCTGGTGGTCGGAGCGGGTGGGCGGCACATGTTGCCCTGACACCCGGTGGGCCGCGGCCGGGTGGTGGGCGCCTTGGTGGTGCGCGGCCGCGTGGTGCGAGGTGGCCTGTGGGGGGTATGTGAGTAGCCTTCGCATTGGCCGTAATGATCCCATGACGAGCAGGAAGCTGGATGGGCCTCTGCTGTGCGGCTCCCGACGATCAAGAGAAAGGCGAGCGCCAGCACCCCGATCGCGGCCCATAAGATGGACTTGGTGTTTCGGCGGCGGCGGGCGTGTTGGCTCATCGGAACGCTCCCCCGCGGGGACATTCCCGTGCGATCCGCAAACAGAGACACGCTTGGGTGTTCATCAGCAGAATCGGACCGCTGGCACGGCGTCGGTGCCGCCGCGTAGGTAGGATTCCGCGAGGTTGAGGATCACCTGTTGGTGGCATTGCGCTTCCGGTCCGGCATGCCAATAAGCGATGAAAACATTGCCTTCCAGGGGAACACCGTTTATTTCGGCGTTTTTGACGGTTTCGAAAGACCAGTCGCCGCATACGATGTTTCCCCATTCGGTCAGATAGACATCGGGTTCCAAACCGTAAACGGCGGCTTGCCGCTCGATGTTCTCAGCGGTGTGCGGGTCTTTAGCGGCGGCGGCTATCACCGCTAGGCATCGTTGCTGGAATGTTTGGCCCGTGTCTGGCACCATCCGCTCGGCGCGGGTGGAACACTCGGTCCACGAGTTCGGCCCGGCGTAGTACCACGAGTGCGGCTGGGGGTGGCCGTCGTCAGTGGGGTATTCTCCGATCAGCAGCTCGGCGACTCGGCGCGTGTACGACTCGGCGGCGCATGCCGGGTCGATGCCCATACCACGCATCGGATGTCCATAGGACAACAGGCCGTCGTGGCAATCGTTTATCGTGGGCCACCAGTATCCGTCGAAGCCGGGCGGCGAGCCTTCCAACGCCCCCTTGTAGCAGTTCCATAGGGCTTCCACGAACGGGGGGCTGTTCGGCGGATACACCTGCTCCCCCGAAGCGTCGTGCGCTATATCCAGGGGCCAGCATCCCACGAAATAGGGGGTACCGTGAGTTTCGCCCGCTTCGCCGGGGCCGTACCCCTCCGGCGGCGAATCGTATTCGCATGGGTATTCCCCACGGT
The DNA here is from genome assembly GCA_002238785.1 of bacterium OM1 bin76. Taxonomy (GTDB): domain Bacteria; phylum Actinomycetota; class Acidimicrobiia; order Spongiisociales; family ZC4RG35; genus Bin76. Next base: position 16,171 of record MPNA01000041.1, read on the forward strand.
CGATACGCTGCGCTTCTGCCCGGCGGGCCTGTTCCCACCATTCCATGATCCGCTCGCAAGAACCGCCCGGCCCCACAATCGGCTCGTAAAAACCCCCGGCGGATGTACCAGTAAGAACCGCCAACACGCCACTGCCGGGCTGCCCCGCAGAAGCGCACCGCTCCAACGAAGAAGAAACCCCCACCACCGAAGAATCGGCTGGTTTCACGGCACTTGCCACCCGAAACATGAACGCGGCGATCTGGACACGGGTCACCACCCGACCCATGTCGAACATGCCTCCGCCCACACCCTGGGTGATTCCGTTGGCGACCGCCCACCCTATCTCCTCGTCCGCCCAATGACCGGCGGGCACATCCGCGAAACTGGCCGACCCCAGCACCCCGGCGTCCATGGCAATGTCGGACAGACCGGCCAGGCGAAACAGGAACGTCACGATCTGCGCCCTGTTCACCGACCCGCCCGGGTCGAACCGACCGTCGCCCCTCCCCTGGGTGATTCCGTTGGCAACCGCCCACCCTATCTCTTCGTCCGCCCGATGACCGGCGGGCACATCATCGAAACTGGCCGACCCCAACCCCGAAGTTCCGCTGTCCATGGCAATACCGGACAGACCGGCCAGGCGAAACAGAAACGTCACGATCTCCCAGCGGGGCACCACCCCGCCAACACCGAAACGCCTATCAGCCACCCCATCCATCAACCCGTTGGCGACCGCCCACCCTATTTCCTCGTCCGCCCAATGACCGACAGGCACGTCATCGAACAAATCCGAACCCGCAACTCCACCGTCAGGGTCGATCAGGGACAGTGCCTCAGCGTCGAGCCCGTCGGTGGCGCCATCGGCCTCATCGTCGGATACGTGCAAACACCCAACCTCGTCGATCGGGACGAAGCCTTCGGGACACACCACTTCATGGGTGGTGGTCGGGGTCTGCGGTTCGGAGACTGCGGTGGTTTCGGTTCCCTCTTGGAAAGCAGTGATGGTAGTGAGAAGCAGTGGGGGCGCCTCGGTGTTCACAGAGGGTCGCTCGATGATCACCTCGGGAGCAGGCGTTTCCGTGACGGCAGTGCCGCTTCCGCACGCCGCCGCCAAAAGGAATGTTGCTATTAGTGCGGTTGTCCAATGCTTCATTTGTTTGCCCTTCTCGCTCGTAGCTGTTATTCATCATAATAATGCTTCGTCAAGGCTTTTTTCTAGTTCGTGACAGTTTTTTCCAATATTACGACTAAGGCGCTTAGCAGGTCAATTATAGGGCGGCGGGGTGACGGATTGCTCCGGTGCACCGAGATCGATATTGGTCCTTTGAGCTGGGCCGCTCCCCTACGCAGCGTGCTTGACTTGACCAAGAACCCCGTTCAGTAAACGCCTGATAGCGGTTTACTAATTCTTCCTGAACAGCCCGCTATCTGTGCCAATATACGGCCCATAACTGGCCCTAATCAGAGTCTATAAACGGGGTTACTATAGGAACTATCATAAGTAAAGGAACGTTCGTCACTGCCTCAACCCAGGTCAATGCCGTCCCGCGCCGACGAGGTCGCCACCTCTGAAACTCGATTCGGACAGAGGCGCGGGAATGGCGGGAAACCCACCACATGGTGTCTGCCGCGCCGCCCCGGTCGAAAGCCACCCCGGCAACGGGTACCTCTATCCAGGTGACGGAAACCGGAACCGATGTGCCCGTCCTGCCAAAACGTGCGTGTCATCGTCAGCGAAAACGACAAAGTTCCGTCGCCCCGGAGGCGGGAACAGCGCCGGATGTCCCACAGACCAGCGGCGAAGACCGCCTCGAAACCGCCGAGGAGCCATAGGAAACCGCCCTGCAAGAAGGCAACCTGTCACTCAAGGGATACGGCTGTTTTGCCGAAGTCAACGCAACGAACTCCAAACAGGGGACCGGATCTCACCCTGAAACCAAAAAAGCCAACAACAGACGCATCCCCGCCAGCACCCAGATAGCCCAACGAAACCAGAACCATGACACCCAGCAAACCACCCTCACCATCCTGGACACCCTGCTCCAAAGGCGACTGCACCAACACCTCAGAACCGAAATCGCCGAACATGCCCGAGAACACCTCCGATCAACAACCAAGTGAAAGGCAACACCCGAACACCGACTCCTCCAAACCGCTCTCCAAGAACGCCGCGTCACCGACCAGCTCCGGCAGGGCACCCGACAACCTCTCCCATCCTGACAGACCAAGTCGCAGCGCTCACCGCGACCATTGCGCTCGTCAGGGAAGTAACAGGTAACACGTTACAGACACCCCCCCCATCCCACCTGCGCAAAACCCTACACGCGCCCGCGAAAAGGCGCCGCGCACCTGTAACACCGCTTCGAATCCCGCGCCGACACACCCTGCCCGCGGTAGTGGAGAGTCCCCATTCCCACCACCCCACGGTTGGGCAGCGAGAGTTGCAACGCGCCTGCGACAACCCTTCGGAGCCCGGCGATCTCGATGACCGGCGGCGGAGTGAAACCCTTCCATCAAGGCCCGGAGCGGCGTTCGACACTCCTCACCTGACCACGCCGCACAACCCTCTAGATGTCAAACCCCAAACCACCAGGACCCTCGAACGAGCCATCCACCGAGTGCAACCCGAATGCTCACCTACGGCCCATGGTGCCGGACTATTGTCCCAAGACGCGCCGGCAGGACAGGCGCAATCTAGCAGCCGCCCCGGCACACGGTGGGCAAGGGGAAGCAGTCTCGTAGCTGTTCAGCTTCCCCACCCACCACACCCGCCGGTCCTTTCATTGCGAAGCTTGCAATCGTCCGTCGGGATCGGGCACCATCCTCCCCTTCGGAAATAGCCGTGGTGGGCAGCGACCTGTCCAAAGAGCCAAACCTGCTCCCCCGAAGCCTCTGCGAAGATCGGTGACGAAGGTTCGGAGTTGGAGAACGATGGGGGACACCGGCCCCGACCAGGGCGACCGAACGAACAACGGGGGTCGCGAGCTCCAGCAACCTGTAGGGCATAAAATATTCTGGGGATGATGGTTCTGTGCAAGTGAGTGCGGTGGAAGCACCCGGCTCTGATTGGGAGGCGATGGTGGCGATCCTTCGCGAACACGGGATGCGTGCTGAGATTGCCGTCGCCCCTGAGTGGAGAGAGCATTTGGGATGTGCTCAGATTCGCCTCGAGTCCGCTTTCGTCGAAGCGAAGCCTTTCGCCTGTTTTGTGTTCGTTCGCCGCGTTGATCTCGATCCGCAACAGAAGCCCAGGCTGTCGCAGGGTATCGTCAAGTTCTCGCCGCGACAGTTCTCGCCTGCCACCCACGAATCGGTGCAGCTAGGAACCGCGCCGTACTACCGAGGATACGAAGGTGAGGGTCCCGGTGTCCAAGACCCTGACGAGGGAGTGTATCGGGAGTCCTTGGACAGCTATTTCGGCAAATACAACCCCGAGGCCGTGGACATGCTCGGATCTTGGTCTCAGACTTTCACCATCGGAGATACAACCCTGACGGTGGAGGCTGTGTTGTCGGGCTCGGTAACGTACCAACCGGACGCTCACTGGCTTTATTGCACCGCCTACCGCCGGGGGTCGCAGTCGGAGCGGGCACTGATGCAGGGCCACTACGACGGCGACTGTATGACAGCGCTCGGGGGGCCTTCTGAGTTCGCTCGTGAACTCGGGAGCGCCTTCGCCCGACTCTCGCCACCCCCGACAGTGTCGCTGGACGATCCGTTCCACCGGTTGCAGCACGAGATGCTTCGCTCCCAAACACCGCCCAGGCGGATCGTATATGTGAACCACGGCCCGGTCGTATACACCAACAGTCCCCAAAGCTTCATCGAAGCGGTCCCCCTGCAATGTCGTGCGGCTGCCGTGCCATTCTTCAAGGGTGTCGACTATGCGGATCAGAAAGAATACCGGTTCTCTGTCAGCACGACCGGTACGCCGACCAAGAACCTGCTGGCGGTGCCCATAACAGCGGAACTGCGTTCGCTGTCCAGGATTGCGAACTGACCGCAAGCGGAGAATCTTCCCAACACACCGTCACCCTCAAGGGGAACCTCGCAGTCGTAGGCTTCCCCGGTCAGCTACTCCGGCAACAACAGACTTCGACGAACCGAGATGGTTGCCCGATCTGTTCGCCTCGCTCGGCTGGATCGGCATTCTCGTTTCCATCTACATCCTCCTAGACGGCATCGACCATGTGGTACACCCGCATTGCTCGGAGTCAACTCGAACCAACTGGTGTGCTGTCGCTTCCTATGGCGGGGGTGTTCGGGCCTAGCGGACATCGCTTCCGAGCAGAGGGGATGCCGAGGCGAAACCACCCGATCACGCCACGCCGCTGTCGATGCCGGCTTGTCGACCATGTGGCAGACAATGGTCGATGCCCTAGCCGTCGAGGGTGTCACACCACTTGCGGCCTACTCCAAGCTGCTCACTCCTATTGCAACAAGCCCAAGGGCAACTCGCCGGACATGGGTAGATGGCGCCACCCGGACATGCCTCCTTTGGTGATCGCCACGACAGATGCAGGATCAAGGTTGGTGATCCCGGCAGTTGGGGAAGGGGTCTTTTTGGACGATGCGCCCATTCCCACCAAGAGGGCGCTGCAAAGATGGGCCTTGGTCTTAAGTGGATTCATGATGTGGCTATTAGGTTCGTTGCTGCTGTTGAGATGGTGGTTCGACCCTGCTGGCGAAGAAATCCAAGCAGCCCTATCGGACTGGATGCGACAGTTGCTGAATGGATAGGAGTGTCTCCGCAGCCCAGACCTCCATGTTCCTACCAGCCCCCCACTGCGGTTCCATCTTTAGGTGGCGACAAACCGGCCACGCCAAGCCCGATCCCGCCCTTTACGGGGGCTCACGCAACTGTGGTGTCCTCCCCCTATAACTGTGGTGTCCTCCCTGAACCCCCCATTAACCCCCAGGTCAGGGGTGGTGGCAAACACCCCGTATACGCATAGCAGTTGCAGGTGCGGTCCGAGACCAACAGTGGAGGAAACACCGAGGAGTCGTGGGAGACCCTCCACTCGGGCGCCTCGTAACTGGTGCGACTGATCGACTACGCAGACTGGCAGTCAACTATTTCCGGATAGGAGCCCCAAGCCATCGGAGGGTTCGTTCTTACGGATGTCTGGCTGTTTTTGGGAGCTGCGTTTCGGACGCCTCGGATGAAGAAGCAATCTCTTGGGGCCGCCGGGTTTCGTTTGGCGGTTGCTAGCGGGTTAGCACCGTTCGGTAGTCTCTCGGCTTTTTCGGATATGAATGGTCCACAAAGCCGCGGTGGTAGTAGAAGTAGTGGGGAGGGTT
>MPNA01000042.1 GCA_002238785.1 bacterium OM1 bin76
GAGATAGGCCAAATGGCTGCGGAGTTGTTGATAGGTCGACTGTTTCATGACCGCCGCCTCCGGGTCTGTGCCTCAACATGACGTTGATACACCCCCAGATCGATCACCGGTTCAGTGGCCAGGGTCTCTCCTCTGATACCGGCGGCTATCGCCCGAGCGGCTTCGGTGGGTGGCCGGTTCGGTTTCGGTTTGCAGGGTCGTTTGGTGGTGAACGCCGCCAACACGACGTTCTCCAAAGCCGCGGTGTGCTCAGGCAAACGCACCACCCGTCCCAGACCCCTGGGTGCCTTGCGGTGAGTGGCTACCAGCCTCCCCGACTCAGACACCATATCGATGGTGGCGTCTCCCAGGCGCCAACGCACCGTCACCTGGGTGTCTATCACCCCTGGTGGAACCGAATAGCGGTTGCCCCACACCGACACCAGCCCATTCGCCGCCACCTTGCGTTCCAAAGTGCCTTCCGCCGGATAAGCAACCGGGGGAAGCTCCAACAACGACTCCGAATCGGCCAACTCGCCGACGGTGACCTCACCCCGCCGACGAGAGTCACCCACCGATACACAGAACTCGTCCAGACTGTCCTGCGCCTGACCAAGACTGGTTACTGTGACGGTGCGCCACCACCGCTGAGAGATGTAGTGGATGGCTTTCTCAACCACTCCCTTTTGCGTTGAGGACGATACGGTGGGCACGGATCCACTCCCACTCCGTAATGTTTCGCTACTCCCACGAACGACGGTTGGATACGGCCGGTGCCCGGTGTTATCACGGTGGCCATCTGAACACATCCGCCACCGCCGAGGAGTGCCACCCAGGCGACGCAACACCTCGTCGATGCCCTCCACCAGGTGCGGCTGGTCCTGACCCGGGGTGACCCACGCGCGAAACCGGCCCGAATGCGACAGCACACCAACAAGAACAAACGCTCTCGATCCCCACGGGGTGTCGCGCAGTTCTGTCCAGTCCCATTGACACTCCTCACCCGGTGGATGATCAATGATCGCAGCAGCACCACCCCGGGTTCCCGCACAGGCGCCACACGACGGTCGCAGACCCCGGTGGCGGATCTTCCGCACCAACGTGGGATAGCTCTGCGCATAGCCCAAAGCCACCACCTCGTCGAACAACGCCGACGCCCAAACATGCGGATCATCAGACAGCCGCTGACGCACATACGCCTCAAACGGCTCGAACGGATCCGACTCGTCAATGGCTCGTTCTCCCGGCATCCGCTCGCCCGACAGATACGCCCGGACAGTCTTACGGTCTCTTCCCAAATGACGGGCAATGGCCGAGATCGACCACCCCCGCCTCCTCAAAGCATGAACTTCCACGTACTCCTCCTGGACCAACATAAGGGGCAGGGCTCCTCTCCACAGCTAGTGAACCTGAACAGTCCCTAGCTTGGAGAGAGCCCAACCCCACGACGGGTATTAACCCCCCAAGAGGTGGGCATTTTCAGTGATCAGGTCTGAGCACTTTCAATGATCGCCAACAGTGATTGCGCTTTCGCGCTGGGGGTGGGGGAGGCACTTTTACAGACCGGCTATGTCTTCGAAGCGACTCGTCTGGGAGTTTGCCGAGGCAATAGTCCAAGAGATCAAGCCCGCCTTGGTGGTGTAGCAATTCGAGCAGAGAAGCTGCTGCTCGGCTGGTGTTGCGCCAATCGAGCGGTACACGAAGCACCTGTTCGGCTTGTTGTAGTGCTGGCACATTCCAGGTGTTATTCGCTGACCGATAGAAGAAGGTCTCAGCCCAAGAATACACCCCAGAATGCATCCACTCCGGAATGCCATCGTTGAGGGACATGTAGTCCTGCAGAGCATCTGGGTTCTTCCGAACCGAGAGAGGCGGCCTTAATCCAAAGGACAAAACCCGAGGACTCCTTCTTTCTCCGCAAGGTACCTTTACCGGGGCAGTTGCTTGCTGTGTTGGCGATCAGGATTATGTCTTTGATCAGTGGCTGCTGCTTTCAAGAGGGCGTGCATGTTTCTGTTTTGGTGTAGGGGTTGGTTTGTTGTCTTGGGGGTGAGTGGTCTGACCGGGAGCTTTTGTGAGGGGAGGTTTCTTAGGGAGAGTCCGGATAGGTGAAGAAGTGGATAACCGCATTGGTAGGGCTATCGTTTCTGGTGGTGGCCTGCGCCGACGAGACCTCTTCCACTTCAGAGGCGACGTTCAGGACTAGAACCCAGCCGGGCGCCTAGCCCGCTCACGAAACTGCCACCACCTTCGGCTCGCAAGAGCTTCGACCAAATCATGACCGTTCCACGTCAGCGAACCAACAGTCCTATACACACCGGTCGTGTCATCAAAGTCTCCACCCCAGAGAAAACCGGTCCGATGACAACACAAACCAACGTGGTACTGGATCTCCTCCGACGTGAACGAAATCTTCGCGCCATGCACGGGCATCGACTCTGGAGTCGACACCACCCCTTTGCTGTTCTGCACACGTCTCAGCAACTGATGGACAAGTAACATATTCCGCCGCATACAGAGAGTTTATGTAGGACACGTTGGCTTTCCGAGGCTCTCATTTCCGCTGCCTCGGACGTGGTGCCCTCGCTGCGCCGACTACATCCGGAAGCCTGACCCGCTGCTGGCGGCGCAGTCGGTGGCCGACCTAGCGCGAGCGCGTCGTCGTCCGCGGCGACTGCCAGGGTCTCGGTTAGCAAATGGCAGCCCGTCCGCCTTTAGCCTAGATCCACCGGTGGTTGTGGGGTGGGTGGGGGTGAAATGTTATGAAGTGCCTCTCTGACCTGGGAAAATAGCTGTTAAAGAAGACGACTATCACCCAGACAGAGGAGGCACTTGTTGTGAAAAGGATACCAAGCGATATTGACCGGTTGGACGTGAGGTTCGACGAGGGGTCGTTGGTGGCGGATGCGGGGTTGTTGGTGGCGGGTTCGTTGATGAAGCGGCTGGGTATGGAACAGCTTTTGGATAGCACCGTGCGACTGGGTAAACGCGATGGCGGTGCCCGTCCGGGTCGCAAGGTCCTGTCTTTGGTAGCGTCGATGCTGACCGGCGGCACTCATATTGACCACGCTGATCGGCTGCGGTCCGGTTCCACCCGGAGGGTGCTGCCGTTTCGGGTGATGGCCCCTTCCACGTTGGGAACGTTTCTGCGTTCTTTCACGTGGGGTCATGTCTGCCAGTTGCACAAGGCCCTGGGAGTGCTGTTGAAACGGGTGTGGTCCCTACCGGGCGCCGGTCCCGGCGACCGGCCGCTGGTCATCGATGTGGACTCCACCATCACCTCGCCACCCAATACCAAACATGGCTCACCACCCAAAACCCGATTTGCAAATATAGGAGCATCCCACTCTCGATCAGTGAAATTCCCCACCTCCTGGGGGTTAATACCCGTTGTCGGGTAGGGCCCCTTCCAAGCTGCTGATTGGAAACGTTGGCAGCTGTGGAGAGGAGCCCTGCCTCTTATGTTGGTTGTGAGAATGTGGGGGTCCCTTTTGAGGCTGTATTCGGGTGTGCTGCTGGTCGACGAGACATCGATGGACGCCGGCACCGTTATGCAACCCTGTTGCCTGCGGCGAGAGCGGCAAGGTGTTGGCGATGATCCCAGACCGCACGAAAGGGTCTCTGGCCAGGTTCTTTAGGGATCAAGGACTCTGGTGGTGCCAGCAGATGGAGATCGCTATTTCCGACGGGTCCCTGTTCATATGAGGCTGCCATCTCACAGTACCTCCCCGACGCTCGCCACGTGCTGGACAGATTTCATGTGGCTGGCTGGTTCACCCAGAGTCTAACCCTGGTGCGCCGAGAGATACATGTTGGACGGCCGCTGTCACGCCGTTCAAATCAGTATTTGCAGCTGATGGGTCGGGCCTTTAGTTTAGGTAATGACCGGCTATGGGAGAGAAGCTATGACTGTCAACAGACCGAAGAAACCGACTGATGAGTTCGCGGGGACCGCAACCAGCTCGGGTCGGCACGGCAGCGGCAGGGGAGTGGCGCTGCTGGTGTTGGGGTTGGTGTTGTCGGTTTCGGGGTTGGCGGGCGCCGACGACGGAAGAACGGGGGAGTCCCTCACCGCTGAACCGACCTTCGCTTTTGGTGGGGGTGGGGTGGTTGACAGCGGTACCTCGGGGTTGGGGTCGGCCAGTTTCGATGACGTGCCCGCCGGTCATTGGGCGGACGAGGAAATAGGGTGGGCGGTTGCCAACGGGTTGATGGATGGTGTGGCTGATAGGCGTTTCGGTGTTGGCGGGGTGGTGCCCCGTTGGGAGATCGTGACGTTTCTGTTTCGCCTGGCCGGTCTGTCCGACATTGCCATGGACAGCGGAACTTCGGGGTTGGGGTCGGCCAGTTTCGATGATGTGCCCGCCGGTTATCGGGCGGATCGGGAGATAGGGTGGGCGGTTGCCAACGGGATCACCCAGGGTGTGGGCGGCGGTTTGTTCGACATGGGTCGGGTGGTGACCCGTGTCCAGATCGCCGCGTTCATGTTCCGGGTGGCACAGGTCGTGAAACCAGCCGATTCTTCGGTGGTGGGGGTTTCTTCTTCGTTGGAGCGGTGCGCTTCTGCGGGGCGGCCTGGCAGTGGCGTGTTGGCGGTTCTTGAGGGCACAACCGCCGGGGGTTTTTACGAGCCGATCGTGGGTCCGGGCGGTTCTTGCGAGCGGATCATGGAATGGTGGGAACAGGTCCGCCGGGTAGAAGCGGAGCGCATCGACCGTGGGGAATACCCATGCGAATACGATTCGCCGTCGGAGGGGTACGGCCCCGGCGAAGCGGGCGAAACTCACGGTACCCCTTATTTCGTGGGATGCTGGCCCCAAGAGATAGAGCACGACGCTTCGGGGCAGCAGGTGTATCCGCCGAACAGCCCTCCGTTCGTGGAAGCCGTATGGAACTGCTACAAGACGGCGTTGGAAGGCTCGCCGCCCGGCTTCGACGGATACTGGTGGCCCACGGTATACGATTGCCACGACGGCCTGTTGTTCTATGGATATCCGGTGCGCTATATGGGTGTCGACCCGGCATGCGCTGCCGAGTCGTACACTCGCAGAGTCGCAGAGTTGCTGATCGGAGAATACCCCACTGTCGATGGCTCCTACCCGAACTCGTGGTACTACGCCGGGCCGAACTCGTGGACCGAGTGTTCCACCCGCGCCGAGCGGATGGTGCCCGACACGGGCCAAACATTCCAGCAACGATGCCGAGCGGTGATAGCCGCCGCCGCAGAGGACCCGCACACCGCGGAGAACATCGAGCGGCAAGCCGCCGTTTACGGTGTGGAACCCGCTGTCTATCTGACCGAATGGGGAAACATCGTATGCGACTGGTCTTTCGAAACCGTCAAAAACGCCGAAATAAACGGTGTTCCCCTGGACGGCAATGCTTTCATCGCTTATTGGCATGCCGGACCGGAAGCGCAATGCCACCAACAGGTGATCCTCAACCTCGCGGAATCCTACCTACGCGGCGGCCTCGACGCCACGCCGTTTACCCGATTCTGCTGATGAACACCCAGGTCAGAGAGTCAAACTGAGCCACTAACCCTTACCTCACGCTTGTCAACTGGTTTTAGCTTCCAGTTGATAGGGCGTGATGTCGCCCGTCCTGTAGTTGTCTGGATGGAAGGCCTGGCTGATGCTGTACGATTTGTCAACCATCTTTTATCCCATTTGTAGGTGATGTCTACTCTGATCATGCCTCCTGGCATTTCCCGCTCAGATGGCAGGATTCGTAGCCGAAGAGGTGCGGGACATCGCTGCGACCGTCCCCATAATAAGCGATCTGCTCTTATATCGGGGACGCGCGCGTCTAACCCTGGTGCGCCGAGAGATACAACGCCGTCCCCCCGACGGCGGACCGCTACCAGTCCATCTTCTCACTTTTATCTTCCTTCGTTAGCGCTGGACCCTTGGCTGTCGGTGACAGGGATAAGGTGGTCAAACGGCACTCGGTTGGCAGGCAACGCCCAGAACCCCGGTGGCGACTTCCTACCATGCCATAGGCCGGCAGGACGGAGCAGACCTTCCCGAGTGTCGGTGTCGCCCCCGACCGGGCGTGAACAGGGCAAGCCCTGGAACAGTCGTTACACACCGGGATACACTAAGTGTCGAATGTGGCGGTGAGTTCAGCGATTGCTTCGCTGCCTGGTTTGGTGTAGATGGCAAGCGTGCGTGGGTCTTGGTGTCGGCTTTTGGCTTGGAGAAGGATGGTGGAGGCTCCTGTTTCGCCGAGGTGGGTGAGTGAGGAGTGACGGAGTTGGTGGAGTGTCCATCCTCCGGTGGCTTGTTTGAAGACGGTGGAGGCCCGCTCATAAGAAAGCCGGCCCCGTCTCGTATGAGGGCATTCGTCTCCCCGTGCAGGGATGACGTTGGGTCGCCGGTGGGTGAGGAATACCGGTCCTCGACGGCGCCCGACCAAGTATCGGGAGAGAAGACGGGCGGCGCCCGAGGCCCAGAACACGTACTCTCTATGGCCACCTTTGCCGATGATCACCGCTCGCTTACGAGGCAAGTCCAAATCCTCCACGTTAAGAGCGAGGATTTCCCCGGCCCTGGCCGCTGTTTCGTACAGCATCTTCCACAGGGTCTTATCCCGCAGGTTGACCTTCCGTCGTGACCAGAGCGCTTCCAGGTCTTGGTATGGGATGGCTTTTGTCTGGTCGCGGGGTTGCCGCCGGCGGTCCACCAAGGCCATGGGATCGTGATCTAGCCATCTGTTGCGTCGGCAGTAGGAGAGGAACGACTTGACGGCGGTGATCCGAGTGTTCCAAGTAGAAGGCTGCGCCGACTCCCACCTCTGCTGGAACACGTCGAGGAGCTTTCGAGAGTCCAACTGGTCGACAGGGAGGTCCCTTCCCAATCCGTCAGTGATGGCCGAGAGCGCTTGGGAGTATGCCCGGCGGGTGTTGGTCGAGAGTTGCTTGTCTGAGAAGAACGCCTCGATCGCTGTCCCCAATCGTGGTGTTCCCCGGTAGTCGGACAGAGCCACTACACGGCCATTCATGACCCGGATCTCCTGTTACGAAAGATATTCCACATGGTTCATGCGCGGATCCTAGGGCCAAACCCCAGCTAGATCGACACATTGGCCGTGCCTTATGACAGATACTCCATAAATATCTAACGTATTGCCACCGATAAGGAGAAGGGACAAACGCTAGGCTCCCGGTGTCATCTATTCCAGGATGTCTGAGCGTCTTTCTCATGAGCCACAGCCGCAACAACGGTAGCGGTAGTGCACACCGCTCAGAGTCTATGGGGTCGCCAATGTTCTCACACGGTTGAAAGCGGTGCTAGCGACAGCGAGCCGATGCCGTCACGGTGCACATTACCCCCCAAGCTCAATGTTCCAGTATCGCAGGGTCTTGAGATCTCGTCGGTACTGAAAGTTGTCTAAGACGATCGAGCGGGCCGCGGTATGGCTGATGCCAAGTGAGGTCAATAGCAGACACCGTTGAATCCACTGAAGTGCCATTGCTCCTCCGAGACACCGAATGCCGAAGCCGGCGCTGGGTCGTTCTTTGCCGTGCGCTACTTCCCTTCGCAGCTGGCCGATCTTGTGAAGCTCAGGCCAAGCATCGAGGATATGCGCCCCGACATCCCCAGCGCCCGATACGGCATTGTCAATCTTCTCCCGCACGGAGACACGCTCGACCACGGCTCCGGAGTTCTGAGCGGCGTACAGTGATTCGACCGACCGGATCGCGTTGAGCAGCGCACTGTCAGAGCCGCGACCGAGAAGGCGGTCTTGTGACTCAAGGTGCAGTTCCATGGCCATATAGGTATCACCGCTCGCGACTTCTTTCCAGTAGCCAGCCACCACATCCATCGGATCGATGCTGAGTTCTTGGAGCTTGTGCAGAGTTGTCAGGTACTTAAAAGGGGACGACTGCCTTGTTTCTTTTTCTTTGGCTTGGTCGCTTCGCGGCACACGAGGGACGATCAGTTCGACTTCAAGTGGCTTGTTGTCCCCGCCGCTCAAGCTGCAGTTGATGCCGCTCGATGTTGTCGGGTCGGCGGTAAAGCGCCCACCTCTGCAGGTCATCGATCCGAATCCGAGCGGTGCTGCACTCCTCGTCTGATGTCACGCATGTGTCACCTTTGGCGAACCACCCGACTCTCCAGTCCTCATGCCCTTCGGACATGTGGCCGAACCGCCGTGTCGAGCTCGACCTCAGATTGTCGAAGAGGCTGTAGCACGTTCCGTCACGGTCGGTACCCCAGAAGTCGGGACGCGACTCATCCGTCACCCCTGCTGGGCCACCCCCCCATAAACGGCTGATCACCGAGGAAACCGATGGTCTCCAGCATGAAGTCGCCGCGAGCGATCTCCCGCAAAGTGCCTGGCACACGTTCTGAGGGATCAGGCGACTCGTAGGCATCCGTAACGTCGGTCGGGTTCGCAACCCACCATTCCCCGAGCAACATGGTCCCACATCGTACCTATAAATGGGATAAGCCCACCGGACTTCACACCCAGAGGACAATAGACTGGTCCCAAGAATGGATGCCACCACAAACCCGTCGCACGATAATAATCTCGTTAACGCTGCCAGACGATTTGTTGATCGAGCATTAGCTTTTCGTGATGAAGGCGACTGGGAGGGATTTGTGGTTCATGCCTACACCGCAATCGAGTTGCTGGCTAAGGCGGTTCTAGCTCAGATCAACGTCCTGTTGATAGCAGACGACAAAAGGGATCAACAAATGTTAGAATTAGCGTTGAGCGACCCCCGAAAAGGAATTCCAGCGTCAGTCCGCACTATAACCGCGGATGCCGCTCTTCAGCGGACACAGAAAATGGGTGTCCCCTTCGACAGATATTCAAAGGACCTTGCGGCGTTGCGGAAGGCCCGGAATGTCATTATGCACAGCGGGAACTTCGATACCAATGCGTTTGCTACCGCATGGTTCGACGCTTGGATTCGTTCGATGGTGGCACTCTGTGAATATGCAGAGTACAGCCTCGATCTGGTCTTTGGTAAGGGAGCTCGTCTTGTGGAATACCAGATGGGGCAGTACGCCGACCAATTGGAGGATTTGTGGAAAGAGCGGAAAGCAGCAGCTCTGCGTCGCTGGCAGATCGAGCGAAGCAGCAGTGACCCTGCAACCATTGCTAGAAAGCGTGAAGCCCTTCAAGATGAGTACTCGGTCGAAAACTCCGAGGATCCCACCATTCAATGGCTCCCATGCCCTGTTTGTAGTCTTCCAGCTTTGATGGTTGGTGACATTGAGATGCAGGCTGAATATGCTTACAAAGGCGGTGAGGATTACTTAGTCGGCATTTATCATGAATTTGTAGCAACAGATTTTCGTTGCCAAACGTGTCGTCTAAGGCTCGATTCTACGAGGCTGATTGAAGAGTCGGGTTTGCTGGATCAATGGGAAATAGATGAAGAGGATATTCACCGATGGGAGGACCAGGTCTTGGAGGACTACGTTTGATCCCAAATGCACGGAATTGTCTAGCGCATTTGGGCAACGCCATCACATGATCCGCATGGGAGATGTTCAGTGGTCGTACTCGTGTAAGGGTCGGCAGAACTTACCGCTGCCTGGTCTATCTGCCCATGCGTTGAGAGCAAATACGATGGTGGCCGCACCGGCGATGTAGACCAATATCGCCTTGAGGTTGCGCATGCTCACAGTCGGGACTGAGCTAGTGAGCGATGTAGTGTCAGAAGGCTGGCGCGGGCTGGTTGGCATCTCAGTGCGGGTTCCATCGGTCCACCTCAATCGTCAGTGGCGTCCGGCAGGAATTCCTGGTGTGACTCTTGGAGGTATGCGAGACCGGTTGCTTCGGTCGGTGAGATGGCCAACTCTTTCCGATACCATTCGAGCTTGTGACCTAGCTCGGCCAGCAGTTCACCCCATGTGATGACGAAGAGCCTGTAGGCACCGTAGTCTTTAACGAACCCCGGTGGAAAGTGATCCTTCTGGCGCTGGGCATTGACGGTCGCGTCCATGTCCGTCCCGACCAGCCAGAAGTCCCACCTGTGGCGTGACTTAGCCACCGCAGGATGATCGGTGATCACTTGGGCATACTTAGCAACTTGGGAAAAGTGAGTCATGTCAAGCTTTCCCGGACGCTTTAGTTCGACAACGAGGTGTCGTGTCAACTGGCTTTCGCAAATGTGCCGATGGAAAAGCATGTCAACGCGTCCTCCCTTCCCACTCTCTTGCCTCACAGGTTCCAACTCCAATAGAGTTTCTCCGCTGGCCTCAACTGCTGTCCGTACAACCTTGGTGAGTCCGTGTTCCGACAGCGAAGAGTCCCATTCGTCGCCGAACACCCATGGCTCACGGATGAGGATGGGATGAAGCTGGTCGATTTCTCGAAAGGCTCTCGCCGTCTTGGCGGTGTTCAGAATCGAACTGAGGCCAGCTAGGAAGTCAAGCCGACTGGCCACTCGGTGAGCTGAGCGTATTAGTGACCCTAACCCAGTACGTTTCAATAGCATCTCAAGGCTCTTGAGTTCGTCCTCGGGGAGATTGAGCACTGCTTTAAGTGCTGTCCCAAGGCGCGACGGTTCGGCCCGGAGGGCCTCCCTCAATAGCCGAAGGGACAACCGCTTCTGGGCCGTTCCCCTGGTTGGAATAGCGGAACTTGCGAGGACGGCTACGACATCAAAGAGGTTCCGCTCCGCTGTAGCCAATTGAGAATCTGGCTCACCGAGATATGGATACACCCCTTCCTCTTTCCACACTTGTACGATGCGCCCGCGCTCACTTGCGAAACGCTCGGCAAGGTACTTGGTGAGGGCCAGTTCCGCCGCAGAGAGGATGTCCGGGTGCCGAAACTTCGGAACGTGAAGATCACCTACCCCCATGAGTTTTGGATCTCGAAAGCCTGACCATCGCAGATAGGCGCTCCATGAAAACGGAACTGCTGGCAGGCCTGATGGCCTGTAATTCGTAACCGCAGATCCCGCGTCGTCACACAGGATGATCTCTTTCGAGCCGAATGGTCGGTTCCACTCGATCACAGTCAAAGCAGGAGAGGGATGCCCGTGTAGAACGTCAGCTTCGACCCCGGTAAGAGGCACCTCGTCACGTGAACGGATGGCCCGCTCAGGATCCAGTAACCTTCCTCGCCATCGGACCGAGACGCCCCTGAGGCTGATCAGGGACTCGGCGAGGCGTTCCATAACGCCTTGCTCGAAGCCCTCGTCAGCAATCTTCGCAGCCTTCTGGACATCCCGGAGCGTCAGGAAGACAGTTGTTCCGGCTCGCTTGTTGACATCCTCAGGGTCTAGGATGTCGAAGCCATTAGGGCTTTCTCGTGTTCCACGAATAACGATACGTTGTGGACCACCTTGTGTTGAACTGACACTTGACCACTCGACTCTTTCGGCAACGGAGTAGGTGATGAGCCGACCTCGTCCCATTTGGCCGTGTAGAGGTCGGTTGAGGGAATCGGAGAACCGTTTCTCCTTCTTCCATGAGTCGCCCTCGGTTAGGAACAGTCTCCAAGCGTTGTCTGGAGCTATTCCGTGGCCATCATCTGTGACGACCAACTCAGTCGGCGCCCCGAACTCATTGATAGACACAGATACATCGACGGAAGTCGCCTCGGCATCCAGGCTGTTCCAGATCAACTCCGTAATCGCATCCACCGCGGAAGCCCTGTTGGCCAGCGACAACACGCGATCTTTGCCGCTCTGAAGAGCCCTCCAGGCTATGAGAACGTACCTCTATCCATGTCTCGGAATCATAGATCGAGTGCAGTGACAGAGCCGCCATCCAGTGTCCCAGCCGCAGGTTCCCATGGAAGACCCCACGCCGCCATCGGAAACTAGGGACCCCCCACAATGATCCTGCACGGCACTCGGTTTTCGCTCCACGAAATCGCAGTCAGCCACACCCTCCACCAAGACAGTTCACCAAGGTTGCACCCCTGCGTCGAGGACATCCTCGCGGATTGGTCTGCACGGAAGTATCCCACCACGGAATTGAGGTGTGGGCGTCTGGCAACTTCTAGCGACGCATTGAAATACAAGTGGAGGGAATGTCACGGATAAGGCTGTAGTGTCCAGTTTCATGGGTGGAGCCAAGAACCAGATGATGCAAGAAGACGAACAGGGCTGGTCTTTCACTGACAAGTCGGTCTGTGGCCGCTGTGTGAACGAGGAAGCTCTTGAGAGCATCCTGGAGGAGGAGGCGGATGCGCGATTTCGCTGCAACTTCTGCGGTGGCGCTCCCGCTGCTTCCCTCAATGTGCTCCTTCAAGCCTTCGCTAACGGGCTTCGCAATGAATACGAGGATGCCATTGACAGTGCACCTTGGGAGGGTCGCGAGGGCGGATTCCAGGTGCACCCTCAATGGGACACTTGGGAACTGGTTGATGACTTCGCTGAGGTTTTCGTCGGTGAAGGTTTGCTTACTGTCGTGCAAGACGCAATGCATCTCATCACCTGGGTTGAGAACGACTGGGCAACCCGTCGACGGGACGTTGTGTTCAACGAAGCCTGGGACCGTTTCTGTGAGGCCGTCAAGTTCAAAACACGATTTGTGTTCTGGATGCTCACCGAGGACAATGGCCGCGGCGCAGGTGAAATCCCCCCAGCAAAGATCCTCGATCAGGTGGGTCAACTCGTTGCCCGCCTTTCGCTCATCCGGGTCCTTCCCCCCGGCTATCCGGTCTGGCGCGCCCAAGCACATAACGAGCCTGAGATCGATCACTCAGCGTCTCGCCTCGGCACCGCACCGAGAAAGGACGCCTTGACCGCTAACCGTATGAGCCCGGCAGGAATCCCCATGTTCTACGGATCCACCGACTTGGACACAGCCATCAGCGAGGTCGCTTGTCATTCTCACAAGAAAAACGTCACCTGGGGCCAGTTCGAACTCACCGCCGATCTCCCGGTGGTGGATTTCACGCTTCTTCCTCCTGTACCGAGCATGTTTGACCCCGACCTCGGATCCTTACACCGCCACATTGAGTTCTTCCACCGGTTCGTCGACCAACTCAGCGACCGCGTCCAACCCCGGTACGAACAGATCGACTACGTCCCAACCCAGATCGTCACCGAATACCTGCTCCGCGTCCACGGCAACGGCGAAAGCCCCAGGGGCCTCATTTACAAGTCGTATTTGACCGACGAGGAGTGCCTAGTGCTCGATATTCCTAACGACCATTGCATCGATCCCACCGTGACCGCTCCCCAATCCCAAACACAGCTCAGGCTGATCGCGGGATCCGTGGGATCCCGTCCCATCACTCAAACCGATTGTCCCGAATGACGATTGAGAACAAACTCTGCGATCTCACAACCACACCAACACCTTTCCTAAGTAGGTTTATGTGCTGAGGTTCCCCCGGTTTGGCGGACTGCTTTTGTTGGTTGTGGTACCACGGGGCTGATTTTGGCGGTGGTAGGTGGTTTGCTTCCCGTGATTGTTTAGGTGTACTTCCCATAGACGTGGTTGACGGTCTCCGCGTGGTTATGGATTAGTACCAAAGCGAGATTAGATCAGATGCCTATGAATTCCGCGAAGTCATCCGAGCCGGTTGCTTGGATGGCATATCGGAATCGGAGTTCGTCTTTGTCGTCACGGGGTGTTGTCTTTAATGGCTAGGACCTTAATTGCGGCGTAGAAACCGGATACGTTCCTCAGCACCACGATATTCCCTAGAGGGGGCGTTCGAGAACGGGATGTGTAATCCAACGTGGCTGCTTGGTTTACCTGTGAGATGGTTTCGGCTCCATCGCACACGGCTATACCGTTTATCGAAGGCTGGTCGTTGTAGACGTGAATGCTTTTGTTGCTTGCCTTGGTCCACTTTGTCTCAAATGCGAGCTCACCGGAGCCGATCAGGTATCTACCCTTATAGTTGCTGTAGTCGAAGACGACTTCACCAGTCAATGATGTCATCCTCGGAGGTGGGACATCGGACGCTTTCCCGACGAAGGGTTGGAGTCCCAGTTTGTCGGCAATCAATGCGGCGAGGGCGGCAGGTGTATAGTCGTCGGCCTTCTCATAGATTGTGGTTCCTGGGAGACCGGGGACAGGGGTGTCGTCGAAACGTACTGGTAGCACGTATTCACGGTCTTCTGTGATCATTCGCCTCAGGGCAGCTTCTCGTTCCAGTTGCGGCCAACGTTTTGTTACATACGCCTGGGAAATGAACATCAAGACATACCCAGCTTTGTGCTCGAACACGTCGGCAAAGGTCTTTGCGCCGTCCGTTCCCCAGAGCCGTACCTTCTCGAAACCGTCGTAGAACACTCCGATGGCCTTTGCTTGGAGGTGTCTAGCTACTTCCTCAACGTATGAGCGCTGCTCGCCTGCAAACGATAGAGCAACTTGATACTCTTGCTCGCTCATTTTCTCCTTTGTTTTAGACCGTTCCTGCCCTTGTTAGTACCTTCATGAAGTCTATTGGATGAAGGGATGGCCAGGCGGCGGAGAACTTACACGGCTGCGGCCCTGTAGTCGTAGCGGTGTTGATGGGGAGCGACTGATACCGACCCGGCCTCTGACAGGAACGAAGCTCCGACAGGATAAACCCCCACAATCTGACCCGGCCGGATCATGGCGAGGGCGAAGGGGAGCAATCCGCAAGTTTTGATTCGTGGGTAGCGGTGTTGGGTGGGCTGTGCTGTTCTTCGGGGCCCATGATCCATTTCTGACTGGGACGTTGTCACCATAGGTGCCCCTAACGAGAGCCAGAACCCGTTGCTTGCGGAACGTCGAATAACTGGCAACTGTCACAAGCCTCGCTGATCGGTATCTGTTGGTGCTGCTTTTCGCAGACACTGCAACCGCGGGCGCCGAAGAGCCATAAAGCGGGATCGAGAGCCGCGCAGGTACCGGCGATCTGGAGCGAGCCACCGAAATCAGCGGCGGAGACAGCCTCCTGCCATGCTGACCGAATCCGGCATTTCACATCTCTCCCTAGAGGTAAGCCTCGGGTATCGGTGACTCCCAGATTCTCGGTAACCCTGCGCACATGCACATCAACCGCCACCGGGACAGTTTCCATGTTGCTTATGACTGCTCCACCCGGAGCGGCCATAATCCGTACCCACATCGGAGCTATTTTCGGTCCTCTGAGCAGGGGGAAGCAGGCCTTTCCGGCTTTGGTGCTCCGTAAGTCTGCCCGCAACTCCCTAGCGTCTCCTTTGCCTTCTTCGATCACCCGGCGCACGGGGCCTTCCTCTTCTACCAGGGACACCGAGATTCTCTTCCACGCCTTACTGTCGGCGGTGTGAAATCGGCTGACCTCTGCGGAGGACAACACCTCTCGAAGCGTGGACACCGGCACGCGTGCCACTTCGGTGGGTTCAAACAGATCAGGACGCGATTGAAAGAGTGCAGCAGCGGCTCTCCATAGGCGGCTGGCGTCCCGCATCCGATCCACTGCGGACACTAAAGTCAGGAAGAGGCGCACCTCTCTGTTTGACGCCTGCAAGTCACGCAGACGACGGACCGCTCCGACTTCTGGCATTTCGAACCACGTGCCAGCCGTTGCCTCGCCCCTGGCTGACATGTCCAACCCGTCCCCATAGAAGCTGTCTGCGATCAGTTCCGCCAGTCGGGCCGTCCTTTGTACTGCTGGATCACTCAGAGCTATCACCTTCACTCCCGCGGGTGCCCGGATACGAGGTACGCCTTGTACCACGTGATCTGTAAACCATACCTGGCATGTGGGCCAACGGTCTGTATACCTCCGCTCTGGCCTGACACAGATCGCGTTCCAAGCCATACTCGACATACAACCCTACCCTGCATGAACCTCGATCGCTTTTCCGCAAGACCTGCAGCCACGTCCTTGAATTGGTCCAGGACATCTCGTTACCAGGCCCTTCTCTTCGCCGACGAGAGATCACCCAGCGCTAGATCGTACGGTTCGATGCGGGTGGGGACGTGCACGAAAACGGGGCAACTGCAGCCAAACAAAGAGTTTGCTCCTCGTCCGGATCGCCTCCTATCTTTGGGATTGTGCCCCTCAAAGAAGAAGAAACCCACCGCATATCGGAGGGTGCCACGCCAGATGCCCTAGGGCCGGCCCTCCAGAGGCCTCGGAAGTAGCGCAACGCATAGCAGATGCCGCCCTTGACGCCTACACCAAAGAGGACTGGCACTACGTGTTGAACGCCCTTCCCTCGGATCGCGCGGCGATGTACATTTCCAGTCGGCCTCTCCCGAGGACCGCCCGGAACTGCTCTTGCTTATCGAGCCGCCAAGCCGCCGAGCATTAGTGGAGCGCCACCTGGTTGTTTCCGCCGCCTAGCGGGGCGATCCTTTGCCCTTGGGCGTAGCGCCCTCTACCTGCAAACGACTTCACCTCCACTCAACTAGAACAGCCTCCCTCTTCCGGGCTATGACTGATACTCAGCAAATATCTGAGGTATCCCCTTTCCTGTGACAGACCGGATCGGTTTGGTCCTACTCCCCATCAAGACACCTTCTCCAACAGAGATGGGTTCAGGGTTTCCAGAACAGGAGCGAAAGCCAGCACTAGTGGTAGGTCTAATCCCGGAAAGGCGACTGAAACTGCCTCGCCAACCTTCACTCTCCACTGAACCTGATGGCCCGCTATTATGCGGGATCCACTACGCGCTGTCTAACAAACACAGAAGGTCAAGCGAGATGAGAACAGTACGCCGCTTCTGGGGAGTCTTTGCCGCAGTGCTGATTCTTCTGTTGTTGCCGTCCTGCGGCGTCTCCGATGAGCAGCGAGATGGGCCAACTTCGGAACAGGCCATCGGTGAGCCGACAGACCTGCCTGACTCGGAAAATGTTATCGATGAGCGGGAGGGCAGGGCATCCTCTGGACAAACTACCGCTGCGCCCCTCCCGTCAACTACCACTGCGCCCCCACCGTCAACTACCGCTGCACCCCCACCGTCAACTACCGCTGCGCCCCTCCCGTCAACTACCGCTGCGCCCGAAACGGACCGGGCAGCCCTGGTCACCCTCTATAACGCTACCGGGGGCCCGATTTGGATTAGCAACAGTAATTGGCTGAGCGATGTGCCGATTGGCGAGTGGTTTGGCGTCACCACTGATGACAACGGCCGCGTCACTGAACTTTCCCTCCGCGCCAATCAGTTGAGTGGTGTGATTCCGTCGGAGTTGGGTAACCTCGCCAACCTGACAAAACTGGACCTTGGTGGGAATCAGTTGAGTGGGGGGATCCCGCTGGAGGTGGGCAACTTCGCCAACCTGACAGTGTTGGTCCTCCAAGACAATCAGTTGAGCGGGGAGATACCGTCGGTGTTGGGTAACCTCGCCAACCTGACGGAGTTGGGTCTCAGCACCAATCAGTTGAGTGGGGGGATCCCGTCGGAGTTGGGTAACCTCGCCAACCTGACGGCGTTGGGTCTCAGCACCAATCAGTTGAGTGGGGGGATCCCGTCGGTGTTGGGTAACCTCGCCAACCTGACGGAGTTGGGTCTCACTAACAATCGGTTGAGTGGGGGGATCCCGTCGGTGTTGGGTAACCTCGCCAACCTGGAACAGTTGTACCTTCACACCAATCAGTTGAGTGGTGGGATACCGCTGGAGTTGGGTAACCTCGCCAACCTGACAGTACTGCACCTTGCCGGGAACCAGTTAAGTGGGGAGATACCGTCGGTGTTGGGTAACCTCGCCAACCTGGAACGGCTGTACCTTGGCGGGAACCAGTTGAGTGGTGTGATACCGTCGGTGTTGGGTAACCTCGCCAACCTGGAAGGGCTGTACCTTGGCGGGAACCAGTTGAGTGGGGAGATACCGTCGGTGTTGGGTAACCTGGTCAACTTAACAGAGTTGACCCTCTCTTACAATCAGTTGAGTGGTCGGATTCCGTCGGTGTTGGGTAACCTGGTCAACTTAACAGAGTTGGCCCTTGAAGTCAATCAGTTGAGTGGGGGGATCCCGTCGGTGTTGGGTAACCTCGCCAACCTGGAACGGTTGTACCTTCACACCAATCAGTTGAGCGGGGGGATCCCGCTGGAGTTGGGTAACCTCGCCAACCTGGAACGGTTGTACCTTGGCGGGAACCAGTTGAGTGGGGAGATACCGTCGGTGTTGGGTAACCTCGCCAACCTGGAACGGTTGTACCTTCACACCAATCAGTTGAGCGGAAGGATCCCGCTGGAGTTGGGTAACCTCGCCAACCTGGAACGGTTGTACCTTGGCGGGAACCAGTTGAGCGGGGAGATACCGTCGGTGTTGGGTAACCTCGCCAACCTGGAACGGTTGTACCTTGGCGGGAACCAGTTGAGTGGGGAGATACCGTCGGTGTTGGGTAACCTCGCCAACCTGACAGAACTGCACCTTTATGACAATCAGTTGAGTGGTGGGATACCGCTGGAGTTGGGTAACCTCGCCAACCTGGAACTGCTATACCTTTATGACAATCAGTTGAGTAGTGGGATCCCGTCGGAGTTGGGTAACCTCGCCAACCTGAAAGGGTTGGCCCTCTCCAACAACAAGTTGCGTGGGTGGATACAGCGGGAGTTGGGTAACCTCGCCAACCTCGAACTGCTGTATCTCCACACCAATCAGTTGAGTGGGCGGATACCGCCAGTGTTAGGCAACCTCTCCAACCTGGAAATGTTGTCCCTCTCTTACAACTGGCTGAGTGGGGAGATACCATCAGAGCTGGGTAACCTCTCCAATCTGACAGTACTGCACCTTGGCGGGAACCAGTTGAGCGGGTGCGTACCGAGGAGTTTGTCGTGGCGACTTGATATGCAGACTTCAGACCTAGGTGATCACCAGTTCTGTCCTTGAGGCCCCCGCTCATCCGGCCTATCGTCGCCATCTCCGCTGTCCACCGGTAACCCGGAGCAGTCCGTAGCGAATTGGGGCGAAGGGGGAGAGGCTTGAACTGCAATTATCGAAACCCAAAGCGGTTCTTCGGAAATGAACGGGGAGTTGGGAATCTATCGAAATGTGAGGGAGGGGCCTCCATAATCGGGTGCTGAGTGAATTCACATCCGATAGGAGGACCCTGTGGAGACCGATGGTAGCGCATCACCCGCCAAACTCGGGTCGGACCTCCGACGAATACATACTTGGTCTTCCCATAAGCTCCACTCTTCCAACAAATAGAACCTCCGGAAAACTCGGAATGATTCACCACAGGACGGGGGCGCCGGAAAGGTTATTCTGGCGTCGTGCACTATCAATGACCTTGTAAACCGAATCTGAACCGGCCACCCATTGAAGCGACTTTGGCCATCGCCGCCGGTGCAGAGTTGAGACTAAGCAGCGCAATGGTGATGAGGCCGGTGAGCGGGGACCTCACGGGCAGAACGGGAGACCACCTAAGTCTGAAACACCCATAATCAACCAGCGCCGCAAACCGCTAGGCACACAGCCGCTCAACTGGTTGTTTTCGATGCCCAACTCTCTTAGGTTGATGAGGTTGCCTAACTCCGGCGGTATCTCCCCACTCAATTGCTGATTGTCTAGGTACAACTTTTCCAGGTTGGTGAGGTTGCCTAACTCCGCCGGTATCTCGCCGTGTAACAGTTGGTTGTTGCCGATGCCCAACTCTCTTAGGTAGATGAGGTTGCCTAACTCGGGCGGTATCTCCCCGTTCAACAGGTTCGCCCCAAGGTACAACAGTTCCAGGTTGGTGAGGTTGCCTAACTCCGCCGGTATCTGCCCGCTCAACTCATTGTAGTTGAGGTTCAACAGTTCCAGGTTGGTGAGGTTGCCTAGTTCCGGTGGTATCTGCCCGCTCAACTGGTTCCTGTCGAGGGTCAGCTTTGTTAGGTTGGTGAGGTTGCCTAGTTCCGGTGGTATCTGCCCGCTCAATTCATTGCTGTCGAGGCCCAGCCCTTCTGTTAGTTTGGTAAGGTTGCCTAGTTCCGGTGGTATCTGCCCGCTCAATTCATTGCTGTGAAGGCTCAGCCCTGTTAGTTTGGTGAGGTTGCTTAGCTGCGGTGGTATGTGCCCGCTCAACTCATTGCTGTGAAGGCTCAGCCCTGTTAGGTTGGTGAGGTTGCCTAGCTCAGGCGGTATCTCCCCGTTCAACAGGTTCGCCCCAAGGTACAACAGTTCTAGGTTGGTGAGATTGCCTAGTTCCGCCGGTATCTGCCCGCTCAACTCATTGGTGGAGAGGTTCAGCCCTGTTAGGTTGGTGAGGTTGCCTAGTTCCGGTGGTATCTGCCCGCTCAACTCATTGTTGTGAAGGTACAGCCTTGTTAGGTTGGTAAGGTTGCCTAGTTCCGGTGGTATGTGCCCGCTCAACTCATTGGTGGAGAGGTTCAGCCCTGTTAGGTTGGTGAGGTTGCCTAGTTCCGGTGGTATGTGCCCGCTCAACTCATTGTAGTTGAGGGCCAGCCCTTCTGTTAGGTTGGTGAGGTTGCCTAGTTCCGGTGGTATGTGCCCGCTCAACTCATTGTTGTGAAGGTACAGCCTTGTTAGGTTGGTGAGGTTGCCTAGTTCCGGTGGTATGTGCCCGCTCAACTCATTGTCGTGAAGGATCAACAGTTCTAGGTTGGTGAGGTTGCCTAGTTCCGGTGGTATGTGCCCGCTCAACTGGTTCCTGTCGAGGGTCAGCTTTGTTAGGTTGGTGAGGTTGCCTAGTTCCGGTGGTATGTGCCCGGTCAACTCATTGTTGTCGAGGGCAAGTTCAGTCACACGGCCGTTGTCGTCCGTGGAGACGCCCAACCACTCGCTAATCGGCACCTCGCTTATCCAATTATTGTTGCTATTCCAAATCGGGCCTCCGGTGGCGTTATAGAATACGACCAGCACTTCCCGATCCGTTTGGAGCGGCGTTGCTGGAAGTGTAGGCATGGCAGTAGAATCTGTCCCTTCCTCCACAAGACCTGCCGTGGTTGTGGGCGTTGCCGTGGTTGTGGGCGTTGCCGTGGTTGTGGTTGTGGGCGTTGCCGTGGTTGTGGTTGTGGGCGTTGCCGTGGTTGTGGTTGTGGGCGTTGCCGTGGTTGTGGGCGTTGCCGTGGCTGTTGTTCCCACAACTTCTTCCAAGACCGTAGGATCATGGACTGGGTCTTGGTCTCCGCACCCCACCACCAACAACAGAAGTGCCACGAGCGCCACCCAATTCAACCAACAAGACAAGAGGTGGAGGTGAGTTCGGCCCACTACAAAAACAATATAGGAAGGTCCGTTTGGTGAGAGACCGAAAACCCTGACCCGAGTTTGGCGGGTGGTTTGGTGTTTTACCTGGTCAGGGGGTATACGCGTGGAAGGTGTTTCCACTACATTCGGTGTTTGAGGCCGATGGTGGGGTTAGGTGATGGTGGCTTTGTCCCAGGTGCGGGTGTCGACTCCGATAGCGGCGAGTGCCCGGGTTTGTAGGGGGGTGCGTCGGGTGGTGAGCGTGATCCGGTGGTTGTTGGTGGTCAGTTCC
>MPNA01000043.1 GCA_002238785.1 bacterium OM1 bin76
GTAAACTTATGTTTGCTACTTTGAGCCGTTTTCGGCGGCAGATAGCGGTACTCACAGCCCTTGCCATGGTGGCCAGTGTGCTGGTGGCGGTGCCGGTTGCTGCTGATGAGCATCCGGAGCAGGACTACACAGCTACGTTCGATGCGTGCATGGGTGTTCCGGCGTCCGATTTCGAGGACGTGCCCGCGAAGCATCCCAACGCTGGTGACATCGACTGCATCGCCTATTACAACATCACCCATGGCACTTCGATGACGACGTATTCGCCGTTGATGTCGGTCAACCGTGAGCAAATGGCGCTGTTCCTGACCCGCCTGGCCGGTCTGGTGAGTATCGAGTTGGCTTCTGATCCTGATGATGCGGGATTCACCGACATTGGTGAGTTGTCTGCTGAGTCGCAGACCGCTATCAATCAGTTGGCCGATCTGGGTGTCACCCAGGGCACTTCGACCACCACTTATTCGCCTGGTGATTCGGTGAAGCGTGGTCAAATGGCGTTGTTCCTCGCCAGGTTGATGGACAAGATGGACCCGATGGCTGAGGACAGTGAAACTGTGTTCGGGTACACCCCCGAAGATGTGGTTGACGTCGTCGACGACGAGGACACAACTGATAAGGACGAGACCAAGAAGGTGAAGTCGCCTTTCACCGACTTGCAGAGTTCAACCAAGGAAGCCTATGACGCGATCACCGCGTTGTGGGAGTTGGGTGTTGCTTCGGGTATCAATGCCACGTCTTATGCTCCGGGCGCTAACATCACCCGCGCTGCTATGGCTGAGTTCATAGCTGGTGTGTTGGATCACTCCAACGCACGACCGGCTGGTGTCACCATCCAGGCTTCCAAGACCTCGGACTTCGGCGGCTACAGCGACTCTCGGGTTGCGGTTTCGTATCGGGACGACATGTTCGCTCCGATGGTCGACGTGTCCATCAAGACCTTTGACAGCGACACGGTTGGTGCGTTCGACGAGGACGGCGGCTGCGAAACGCCCGCTGATTGTGCGTGGACCGATGCCGAGTCGCTGACCGACGCTTCGGGCAACATCTACGTCGAAGGTACCGTCGACAATGGGAAGATGAACACGTACTATGCGTGGATGGGCGATGCCGACGCCGACGAGAACGACTTCGATGTCGACACGTCCACCCATGCGTCTGTCACGTTGTCTTCCACCACTGATGCTGTGCACTTGAAGGTCACGACTGACATCAACGAGAACTCCACCACTAAGAACACGGTGGATATCGACGCTACAAGCAGTGTCACTCTCACCGCTCAGTTGGTCGACAGTGATGGCGATCCTGTGGCCAAGTCCGGCGTTGAGGTCAAGGTGAGCGTGATTCAGGGCGAAGCTACCGTGTATCCGCCGCCTGCTGCGAGGAAGACCGATGATGACGGTCAGGTGACCTACACCGCTAGTGGTCCCAAGTCCACCAAGGGCAACACCGATCCTGACAGGCTCGACGTGATTAGGTTCATGTCCGATGTTGATGAATCTGGTGGCGACCCAGCGGACAGTACGGCTGATACCGTAGATGGGACAGTTGCAGTTGGTGGTAATGATGAGAACGTGGCAGCGACGATCATCTGGACGGACTCCAATCCGACGCTGGTCACGATTGACGAAGTCGCTGAGCAGACTCGGGCAGCTCAGGGTTCCGGTAAGGGAAGCACTGATGCCTACGCGTTCTTGAGCGGCCAGGGCAAGGTGACCGTCCGGGCCACGGTGTCGTTCTACGACCAGTACGGTAACCCCGCCGGCAAGGGCAACAAGGTGTCGATCACCATCGGTGAAGCCACCGCCGGTCTCACGACGCCTGACAATCTCAGTACAAGGACCGTGAGCAGCAGAGGCATGGCCAGTTGGCGCCGCACCCTTGATACGACTTTGGGTGCTGACGTAACTGTGGCCTACGCACTCCGGAACGCCGCTGACGAAGCAGCACTCGATGGCGGCCCAGAAGTTGCAAACACCACGGTAGTGGCGGTGAGACACGCCGATGACGACAGCACAGCAGCTGCCACTCCAATAACTGCGGTCTACGACAAAGAGGACCGGTTCCGCATCACGGGTGCGCTGTACAGCTACGATGACGGCGACACCTTCATCAACGGCATCCCCGACCACGCTGACACAGGCGATCGTATCACCCTCGATACGTTCGAAGGACTGATCAAGCCAGGCACCGGCGGCACTGCAGGTACGGTCGAGGTCGTGTTCTACGACGACGACGGTGTCAGCATCTTCCGAGTCACCCTAGCCGGTTCATAAACAGTAAAACGTTCGACTATCCGAAGGAGGCTCCCCGTCGGGGAGCCTCCTTCTTCTTTAACCGGCACTTCGGAAATCTCGGGGGAGTGATGGCGGCGAGAGTTGTCCAGTCCGGTTTTCCGGCGTATAGGAGTGCTCGGATTCGGTAGTTGGCGAGGTTCCGGAAACCGAACGCTGCCCGCTTGATCCGCTTGATCAGATTGTTCAATCCTTCCGTCGGTCCGTTCGTCACTGCCGAGTGATGCCAGTTCGTGATCTGAGTAGCCCAACGAGAAATAGTGCGCCCGAGACTGTTCACCTCCGGTGGCAGTGACCGGTCCTGGAGATCCCTCGACAGCCGGTGGGTGAACTCCGCAGCCAGGTTCGGGTCTCCAATCTGGTAGATGTCCCGGACCCTCTCTTTGGCGTACCAGGCATCACGTACCTCTCCATCGGGATCACCAGCCCTTGTATGCGTTTCCGCCCGCGGCGTCCCAATGTCTCGTCCACCCCCACCGCCTCCACGGCGCCGAACCGCGAACCATCAGCGTCCAACGAGGACCGTCCCTCACATTCGATGGATTCCCGACTCTCCCGAGATTTCCACTCATACTTGTAAGGGCCTCTATGCCGGGGCGGGTCTGACCCGCGAGATTTCTGGCTTTGTGCCTTTTCTTCGATCTGTCGGCCTGCTTCCGGCTTAGAGGCACAGCATCCCGACTCCCAAGGGGGATGTGACCTGATAGGAGCCTTGAGTTCTCCACCACCGTGAGTGGCCTGTCCGTCCCCCCGGCGGTGGTGGACACCACCGGTCGGGTGTTGGGCACCGCACCGTTCCAAGCCGATGCCACCGGTTTAGGAACAAATGGGCGACTGGCTACAGTCACACGGTCGAGTGATCCGGGTAGGAGTGGAAGGCGCCGGCAGCTACGGCGCTGGCCTGGCCCGCCACCTTGTGAGCACCGGTATCGAGGTGGTGGAGGTGAACCGTACCAACCGCCAACTCCGCCGCCTGGGCAAAACCGATGCCACCGCCGCACAAGCCGCTCTCAACGGACAAGCCACCGGGCTGCCCAAAAGCGGCGACGGACCAGTCGAAGCAATCAGGATGCTCTCTGTGGCTCGCCGTTCAGCGATCAAAGCACGCACCCAGGCCATCAACCAACTACACACCCCCGGTAGTGACCGCTCCCGACCAGGTCAAACACCACCGTCACCTACGCCAAAAAAGCCCTGCGGATCTTGGCCCGCCGCCACCAAACACTCACCACCGAGATCAATCAACTCTGCGCCCGGGCCAACCCGGCGCTGCTGGCCGCTTCTGGGATCGGTCCCGAAACCGCCGCCACCCTCTTGGTCACAGCCGGTGACAACCCCCCAACGCCTCACCTCCGAAGCGTCGTTCGCCGCGTTGTGCGGAGCCAGTCCCGTCCAAGCATCCTCAGGACGCACCAATCAGACATCGACTCAACCGGGGAGGGAACCGCCAGGCCAACAACGCTGTGAGTATTAGAGGAGCCTCAGAGAGGCTGCCAGGATAGGCGTCAGTAGGCGGTGTCGTGACCCGCAACAACGTTGACCGTTGTGTCTTTAGTAGGGATATGTCCGATACCGCCCACTGCGCCTTCTGGGCGTTCCGTGCTGGCCTGATCAGAAGCATGTCCACCCCCCTTGGGGGTGTGACCCATCACAGTCTTGCCGTCACGGCTTGCGTCTTGTGAGGCGAACAGCCCAGATTCACAAGAAAAGAGAGGTTTTCTTATGTTGGCCACAATGGTAGACCATGTGATCGGGATTGATCCTGATCGTGATTGGGTAACCGCGTCGGTGGTGGACGCTTCCACCACCGCAGAGTTAGCGTCCGCACGGTTCGGGACAACCAGCAGAGGGTATGCCCAGATGTTGGGGTGGGCAAACCAGCACACAACCGCAGAACGGGCGTGGGCGGTGGAAGGCGCCGGCAGCTACGGAACAGGGGCCGCCACCTATCTTTGTGCTGCTGGTGAATGGGTTATAGAGTTCACCCATCCCTACCCGACTCGCGACGGCGCCAAAACCGACGCTCTGGACGCTCGACGAGCCGCCCGCCAGACGCTGGGACGCTCCCGGACTTCGGTACCCCGCGCTCGGGGAGACCGAGAAGCCCTCCGAGTGTTGGAAACCACCCGCCAAGGCGCCCAAACCGCCCGGACAGCAGCAATAAACGCACTCAAAGCCCTGGTCGTGACCGCGCCGGTCGATCTCAGAGACAAACTCCGAGGTCTCACCACCACCGCTTTGGTCACCAAGTGCCACAAGTTCCGGCCGGGTCAACCAACCCCCGGTTCCCGAAACGAACCCACCGCTACCAAGATGGCTATGCGATCCTTGGCCCGACGGATCCGCGCCCTCACCACCGAAATAGCAGAACTGAAAGCACCCATCGCCGAACTGGTCGAAGCCGTCGCTCCCCAACTGCTCGACCAACCCGGGATCGGCCCCATCACCGCCGCGCAGATCTATATCGCCTGGTCCCACCCAGGCCGATGCCGCAACGAAGCCGCCTTCGCTCGCTTGGCCGGCGTAGCCCCTCTCGAAGCCTCCTCCGGGCAACAAACCCGCCACCGGCTAAACCGACGCGGTGACCGCCAACACGGACCGAGCCCTCCACACCATCGCTATCACCCGCACCCGACACTGTCCCAAAACCCGGGCGTACATCGCCAAACGCATCAGCCAAGGAAAAACCACCCGCGAAACCCGCCGCTGCCTCAAAAGGTACATCGCCCCAGAGATCTACCAACCTCCTCACCAACCCACCCCAAACCCCCAACGGCAACGATCTACGCCGTCTACGCCAAAACCACCGCATCACCCTCACCCAGGCCGCCACAGCCGTCCAAACCCACCCAAACCGCATCTCACAACTCGAACGAGGCATCTACCACAACCACCACCTCGCCACCCAATACCAACAATGGCTCACCACCCCCACACCACCCACCAACTCAATTTGACAACCATAGAAGCATCGAAGAACCGCTTTACTCGTGGTCTTCTGTTTGTGGCAATCAAAGACAAGAGCGATCGTGTAACGCGTCTATAGGCATATTGAATGGGGTTGGTATACTGCCAAGGAAGTAAAAGGTCAGGACATTTGTGTTTCTCTATTCAAGACGTACCGTAGCTGTAATCGCGGTCTTCGTTCTGGTGGCTGGTCTTGTGTTCGCCGCGCCGGTCTCGGCTGTGGATGATCCTCCCTCACCGAGTTACCTACCTGCATTCGATGCTTGCGAAGACATACCGCCCTCGGACTTCGGTGATCTGCCGAGCGATCACTCTCAAGTGGACAACATCAACTGCATCGCCTATTACGAGATCACCAAGGGGACGTCGGACACAACCTACTCACCCCACGATCCGGTTACCCGCGAGCAGATGGCCTTATTCCTGATACGTCTGGCTGGCCGGGTCGGGATCGCCGTACCTTCTGCCAGCGACTTTGGATTCTCCGACATCGGTCACCTGAGCGCCGAATCCCAGGTTGCCATCAACCAGTTGGCTCGTCTGGAAATCACCAAGGGGACATCGGCCACAACCTACTCACCTGAAGATCCGGTAAGCCGTTGGCAAATGGCGTTATTCATCGCCCGGTTGATGGACAAGATGGAACCTCCGTCCTACGGAAACTACACGTTCGGCTACACACCGGCCGATGTGGTTGACACCGCCGACAGGCCAGTGGACGAGCCGTTTGACGATCTGGACGAGGTCAGGCAGGACACTGTCGACAAGATCAACCAGTTGTACGAATTGGGGATCATCGACGATATCACGGAAGGGACATACAGACCTTCGGTTGACATCACACGTGCGACCATGGCCGACTTCATGGCTGGTGTGCTCGATCACTCCGGCCTACGCCCGCCGGGTCTGAGCGTCAAGGCCGCCAGAATCTCGGAGTACGGGCCCACCGAAGTCGTGTTGATGGTCTCCTTGCGGGACCCCGAGGTCGGTCCGGTTGCAAGCCGGCGGGTAGATATATTCAGCAGCCACGCGGTGGGCGGAGGACTGGACGAGGAAGGAGCCTGCATTCCGGCATTTGTGACCGGTGACTGCACCTGGAACGCCGATGACAAGGTCACCGACCAAGAGGGGAACATCTGGGTCACCTACCAGCTTGACGACGGGGTTACTTCGGTGTACTACGCCTGGATCGGCTCCAGCCTCGGTGCGCAGTTCGATGCCGACGAAGTGGACGAAGCCACCGTCGCCGTTACTTCCCAACCGAACGTGGCAGGGATCAGAGTCACCTCTGACATTCGGGAACAGGCCGACGGCAACAAGGTGCATATCGCCCGGACCAGGCGGGTGACTCTCACAGTCCAGTTGGTCGACAGGGACGACCGGCCCTTGTCCCGTCCAGGATTCGACTTCGAGGTGGGTCTAGAGCAGGTTGTGAATGGCACCCAGCGATTGAGGCACGACGATGTCCTATTGACTACCGATGAGGAGGGCAAGAGGACATTCAGGGTGGATGGAGTCGAAGACCAAAGGGATGTTCCCGATCAGACCAGAGTCGATGAGGTGACCTTCACTCATGTCGGTGAAGAACCCGGCAGCCTCGATCTGTCAGATGTTGTCGTGACCATAGAGTGGAGCGAGGAAGCTTCGGAAACCCACAAGGCTGTGGCAAAGGCACCCGACTATGTGATCGTCAAAGAAGACGGTGACGTGTCGATCAGGGCCTCCATATCCCTGTACGACCAGTATGGGTTTGGTTATCGAGCGGCCGCCGGCCAGCAGGTGGGGATGACCATCGGGGGAGAGGACCTTACGGCTTCAGTCAATGGATCGGGCACCGGCTCTCGGAGCGCCCGGTTGCAACACCAGGAAGCCGGTTATTCTGTGCCGGTGAGCTTCACTGCCGACCCCGGCGGTGACGGCGTCGATCTCCCTGCTGGAGTTGGTGATCCTCCAGGTGTCTCCGTTCAACTGGTGACGGTGGCTACATCTAAGGACGCTAGTAAAGACATGAGAATCCACACCTTCTTCCCGAGACACAACCGCTTCATAACGGAAGCCGGCGATGGCAACCCCGACGCCGAACTGCTCTTCTACTACAAACCCAGAGACACGTTCAAGGCTGGTGATCGGCTGATCATGATCGACGAATTCGAAGAACTGCTCACCCCATTCGAAGACGAAGAGAACCCGGCAACAGTCGACATCGTGACATACGACAGAGAAGGATCAAGCGAATTCAGGATTACCACATCCGCTTCCACCTTGCTTCCCTAGTTATCGACCGGAACATGAACTATTCAATCGGGGGCTGCCGTTCTTGGTAACCTCTCGGTTGAGTTTACTTATCCGTATTGGCTCAGTTTTTAGATGGGGGGGCGGCAACTGGTGAACAACGGCAACTGGTGAACAACATGTACACCGTCGCTCTGTTTTCGTGTGGTACAACTTCTGCCATTGGCACAAATCGTTGAAAGAAACCCCGGCGTGGCCGAGGAGTTAGAGGACCGCCAATGGGACGCCACGGACATCGGGAGGCTGCTATGAGGTTCCTAGTGATAGCCGCAGTGGTGGTAGCCCTGTTAGTTTTTCTAGAACAGGTCGTGGGGTTAGTCGTGTGGCTCTTTGAGCAGATTGGCCTGCCTCTCATAGGAGCAAACCCAAACTGACCCATGCGTGTTTATATGTTGGGGGTGGGTTGGTAGCGGTGCATCCTATTGCTTGATTACCACGTCAAGCAGAACGGACAACCGCCGAAGGTAATAATGATGTTTTGTATCCGGTCCAGATGAAGCATTTGCCCTTTCCCGGGGAGTTGGGGCACCTTCGGGCTGCGTACCGAGTGATGGAGATCCACTCATTCCACGTTTTGTCGGTAGAAGAATCAGAGGGAACGGCATGTCACGGAGATCCTGCGTCCCCCGTGAGCGGCGCCGACCGAGGATGCCGAACGCGACTAGGCCGTTTGTGGAACATCGGATAATGGCGTTCGCGTCGGATAATCACGGGTTTGGCAAACACGGCACTGTGACCTTCCCTGGGGTCGTTCGGAGACTCTAAAGCCACCGGTCCGTCACTAGATCGAATGCTTCTGCGGCCGCCCTCCCGGTTTTGATAGAAGGTCCTAGGCGCCGTGAACCGACTGTCCGAAGAGGCCGGTTTCGTCACGGGGTTGTGGAGGTTTGGTTAAAGATGAGGAGGCTCCCCGAAGGGAGCCTCCTCAGATAGTCGAACGTTTACTTGTTTATGGAGCGGCAGCAGTCCCCACTCGGAAGATGCTGGAACCGTCATCGTCGTAAGACACGACCTGAACCTCGGCCGGAGTAGTAGGAGTGCCAGTGATCTTGGCCCCCAGCAAGGTTTCGAACTTGGCCATGTCAACAACCATTGCTCCATTGTCCGTGTCGTCAATGAAGACATCGTCCGAGTCGTAGGTGTACAACAGGCCCGCGATGTGGAACCGGTCGTCATCCGCGTAAAGCGCAGTGATGTTAGCGGCAAGAGCCGAACTGTCGTCTGGAGCATGTCTCACCGCAACCACCGGAGTGGGATCAACCGTGGGAGCAGTAGTGATGACCTCGTCGTCGGAGTCCTGGATTTCCGTATAGGTCACAGGGACGTTTTCGTTGATGGTGGCATCCACGCCAGTGCGGCGCCAACTGGCCACACCGCGGCTACTGACAGTCCTTCTGGAGGTGCTGTTATCCCCGGCACCGATGGTGATCAGGACCGAGTTGCCCTTGCCGATGGTGTTGCCGTACTGGTCATAGAACGTCACCGAAGCCCGGACGGACACCTCGTCCGCGGTGTTCATCACAGCGTAGTCAGGTGCGCTTCCTTCACCGGCAGTCAACACCGGATCGGTGTCAACCCACTCGATCGTCTTGGCTACGTTCTCAGCAGGATCACCAACCGTAGTAGCAGGATTCCCGACTCCGTTTGCACCGTCAACATCGGATGTGAAGGTGAGCGTGTCAGTCCTCGCGACATCGGTGCTGCCCTTGTTGGACTTGGGACCACTGGTAGTGAAGGTCGCCTGACCATC
The DNA here is from genome assembly GCA_002238785.1 of bacterium OM1 bin76. Classification (GTDB taxonomy): domain Bacteria; phylum Actinomycetota; class Acidimicrobiia; order Spongiisociales; family ZC4RG35; genus Bin76. The sequence continues at coordinate 9,301 of MPNA01000043.1, forward strand.
ATCATCGGTCTCCAACGGAGCAGGCGCCGGATACACAGTCACCGCGGCGGGATCGTTCCCCGTGCCATCGTCCGCGACATCCTGCACCCACATAACAGAGATCTCTACACCGGACTTGGCTACCGGATCACCGTTCTCGTCGACCAACTGCACCGTGTGGGTAACACTGCTGGTGGCATCGATGTCCACAGTGTTATCACCGGTCGAGTTAGTACTGATATCAGAAGTGACCTTCAGGTTCACCGCATCGCGAGTGGAGGACAGAGTGACAGACGCATGGTCCTTGTCAACATTGAAGTCGTTGTCGTCAGCGTCAGCATCACCCATCCACGCGTAGTAGGTGTTCTTGGTGCCGTTAGCGGCGCCACCCTCGACGTAGAGGTTACCCGAATCATCGCTCAGCGACTCATCATTGGTCCACGCACAATCAGCGGGCATTTCGCAGCCGCCGTCCTCGGTGAACTCACCAACGCCTTCATCGGCTCCGTCATTGCCGGAGAAGAAGGTCTTGATGGACACATCGACCATCGGAGCGAAGCTGTCGTCTCGATAGGACACCGCAACCGTGGCGTCTATTGCATCAAAGCCCGAGGTCTTGGAAGCCTGGATCGTCACACCAGCCGGACGTGCGTTGGAGTGATCCAACACACCAGCCATGAACCCGGCCATGTCAGCCCGGGTGATATTGGCGGCCGGATTGTAGTGTGTGGCGTTGACACCCGAAGCCACACCCAACTCCCACAGGTTGGTGATAGCGTCATAGGCTTCCTTGGTCTGCGAATCGATATCGCCGAACGGAGAACCAACCACCTTGTCCGGGTCGCCAGCGTCATCTTCCGTGTCTTTAACATCAGACGGGGTGTATCCGAACGGATCGGTGGAGTCGTCACCGTCATCCATCACGGCCATCTCGTCCATCAACCTGGCGATAAACAACGCCATGTGACCACGCTTCACCGAATCATCAGGCGAATAAGTGGTGGTCGAAGTGCCCTGGGTGACACCCAGATCGGCCAACTGATTGATAGCGGTCTGCGACTCAGCAGACAACTCACCAATATCGGTGAAACCCGCATCATCAGGATCAGAAGCCATGTCAATGCCCACCAGACCGGCCAAGCGGGTCAGGAACAGCGCCATGTGCTCACGTGTGACCGACATCAACGGCGAATAGGTCGTCATCGAAGTGCCACGGGTGATGTTGTAATAGGCGATGCAGTCGATGTCACCAGCGTTGGCATGATTCGCGGGCACGTCCTCGAAATCGGACGCCGGAACACCCATGCACGCATCGAACGTAGCCGGGTAGTCCATCTTCGGATCATCAGCCGCAACAGCAGGCACCGCCACCAGCACACTGGCCACCATGGCGAGGGCTGTGAGTACCGCTATTTGCCGCCGAAAACGGCTCAAAGTAGCAAACATAAGTTTACATATTGTGAGAATATAAAAACAGCTTAACCACCGTATAACAACACCGAGTCTGCTACCAGCCACGAGAATCAGTCAACCGGACAGCAACGGAGAGTTCTCTGAAGGCTGCGTCAGCGTCACGCCAGATTCGCCGACTGATGTCCTCTCAGGCGGTGGCTAACCGGTTCACCTGTAGGGGTTAGGACTGCTAGCCTAGAACTCTCGAAGAAGACGGGGATTACCTATGCAGGAGATACCACTAACCGCGGTTGTCTGGCAGGAGGACGGTTGGTTTATAGCGCAAGCCTTGGAGGTTGACGTTGCGAGCCAAGGCAAGTCGCCCAATGTTGCTCTTGAGAACCTTGCCGAGGCTGTGGAACTCCACTTCGAACCGCCCCGGCCGACCGTGTTGCCAGCAATTCATCACCTTCGAGTGAAAGTTGGAGCGGCTTAGTCCGATTCCCTACAGGCAGGTGGCCCGCAAACTGCGCATAGCGGGGTTTGCGGAGGTGAGCCAAAGGGGTAGTCACGTCAAGTTCATGCGGCAGCAAGGCAATGAGATTCGCATCGCCATTGTTCCGCGTCACAGCGAAGTGCGAGTCGGAACGTTGAGCAGCATATTGCGCCAAGCGGGACTGAGCGTCGAGCAGTTCAACCAACTGTAGGTTTGCCGGACTACGGATTCGCCTCCCAAAACCAGGCAGCTACCCGAAGGCGGGGTCACCAACTCGGCGAACGAAGCGTCAAGCGAAAACCAAGGCGGGACCGAGCCAGCCCTTTTCGTGGAGTCGGTCCCAAGCGGATTCGATGTGTTCTCTGGTGAACATCCGCTGCTTGCGGCAACTCCATGCCTGCAGCCGTTGGGTAACTGCATCAAGGCCGTTCTTGTCGCCGTGGGTGGAGAACCAGTGCACGGAAGCGAGTAGCTCCAGCCCGTAGGCCGACTCGTATCCCTCGACAAGGTGAGGACCCTCTGCACCCGTTTGGTGATCGCCCCTTCCGCCAGCATGTCGGTTGCTTCGAGGGCGGCGCCGGGTAAGACCTTGATCGGTTCGGCGGTGTGAACGCTGGCCGACCCGTCGCCACAGCCCCTGAGGTAGTGACCCTCCACGGCTTTGAGGACATGACGGAGATTGTCTGCGTAGGGGCCGTACCGATGTGCCGTGGAACGGAGGTTCAACGGCTCTCCGGCTTCCTGTAGGAAGTACATGAGTTTTTGGATCTCGACTTGCGTTGCGCCGAAGGCCAGTGCCGAGTAACGGTCGACCATCGCTACCAGCGCGGCTTTGCCAGGTGTCATTGGCGGTTTGGGAGTCGAGACGACCATTTCCTACGCCGGCGGCGCGCCGACAGGAGCGTACAGCAGGACTAGGGTGGTGAGACCGTCAAGTTTTGCCTTGATCAACAGCTGCACCTCGCCCCAGTCGAGCCCAACCGTTGCCGCAGCCCAAGGGTGGGATCGCAATCGAGGATATGCCGAGTTCGATAATGACACGGCGGAGGTCGTCGAGGCCCGTCTCCACGTCGCTGATGCGCGAGCGGGAACGCCAGTGACCCTTAGTCGGGAGGTTCACAATCCAAGGCGGGTCGGTGAGCTGGCGAGTGTCGAACACGAACATCTTTCCAAGAGTGACATCTCCGCGTTTGCAGGCTTTCGAGTAGGCCTTGAAGTTCGCCGGGAAAGCGTATTTGAACCGTAGGGCGATACCTTTGCCGATCACACCGACGGTATTCACCGTGTTGACAAGTCCCTCGACGTCGGACTCGAGCAGGTTCCTACTGGGCGTTGACAAATGTGGTCATCAGAAACACCACTCAGGTCGGCTTCTCACGACGGCTGTGGTCCCAACGGTGGCAAGTTCGGCGGCTGCCTGACGGCTACGCTCCTCGGTTCTGGCAGCTACACCGATGATCGCCGACCACGGTACATGACGGTGCGCGAGCAACTCGGCCATGCGTCGTTCTATCCGGTCGGGTTCCTCTGGGTGGCAACACGCGCAGATGAACACTGGTAATCCGATACCGCAAATGAGCCTTTTCTACCCGGAGAACTCGGCTACCCGTAGCCCTTCCAGTTCGGCTGCTACCCCGAGACGACGGTCCAAACACACGAACCGCAGAGGAGCGGCTAGTTGCTCATGTACCAGCAGGGCGGCGCCGAGTTGCCCCGCGTCGGCAGCTCGTAGAGGGTGCCGCCCCAACAGCAAAGCGGCTCGTGATCTGACTGCCAGCACCTCGGTTACCTCGTCCCAGGTGGCGGCGAAGGTGTTCAGCCGATCAAGCACTTCGCGTCGTTGTGGTCTAGTGAGTAATCCCTCACGGGTGCGGCGTTCGACCGCGCTAGCAATTTCGACGCGGGTCCACGCCCACGTGACGATCTCGGTGTCTTCGACGAGACAGGACCGTACCTGCACAGTGGCGGACTCTGAAACGATGAGCGGGACGAGTGCAGATGCATCCCAGTACCTCATACACGATCGGAGCGATCTTCGTCCATCGCTTCGGTGATGCTTGTCGGCAGTTTCAACGGGGCCATGTCGAGGATCGTGGTGGGGTCTCCGTGTCCTGGTCGTAAAAGCCCCATGTTGACCAGCCTCTCCCGGGTACCGTAGGTGTGCTTTGTAGGTGGCAGCAACTGGGCAATGAATGTGCCACGGTCGAGGACTTGGATTTCGCCGCCTCGTCGTACCTCGCGGAGGTAGCGTGAGAGGTTGGCTTTCAGTTCGGAAACCGACACGGTACTCATTGTGACTAGTGTAGTCTCTGGCTGTTGACTACTCAAGTCGGGTTGGGGGGCATCCCCTCGGGTTCGGTAAAACCCTCGTAGTACATGTGGATCACCGTTTCCAGCGTCAGCCGAGTTCCCGGGATTCGTACTACCCCGTGTTCCTCATCCACCCAGAGTGGAACGGTCTCGTGCGGTTCGACTCTGATCAGTCCCATCTCCACAGTCCCTACAGGGCATATCTCACACTCTACCCACGCCCAGACCAAATGACACCGGCGTTCGCGGCGAAACTCCGGCCTCTCTTCTTGACACGCAAGACAGTTGGCAGACGACGCCACATAGAGCCTGACCGATAATGCTGTCGAAGAGTCTCAAAATCCTCAACAATCGAATATGGATCTCCCACCCAGCCGACATGGGACTGCTGCGTTAGCGACATCCACACCCCCATGCACCGTAGAAGTTGGGTTTCGGTAGGTAAACTTATGTTTGCTACTTTGAACCGTTTCCGGCGGCAGATAGCAGTTCTCGCGGCCCTGGCATTGGTGTCCAGTGTTCTGGTCGCGGTGCCGGTTGTTGCTGCCGACGACCCGGAACCGAACTACGAGGCTACTTTTGATGCGTGCGGTGACGCGCCGTCGTCGGGTTTCGAGGATGTTCCCTCGGGTCATGCCAACGCTGGTGACATTGACTGCATCGCCTATTACGGGATTACCAAGGGCACCTCGGCGACCACCTATTCGCCGTTGATGTCGGTCACCCGTGAGCACATGGCGCTGTTTTTGGTCCGCTTGGCCGACCTGGTGGGGATCGATGTTCCCGAAGCTGGCGACACCGGCTTCACTGACACCGCCGATCTGTCCGCCAACGCACAGGCTGCGATCAGCCAGTTGCGCCAGTTGGGCATCACCCAGGGCACTTCGGCGACCACCTACTCGCCGGCTGATTCTGTGACCCGCGGTCAGATGGCTCAGTTCATCTCGCGGTTGATGAACCTGATGACGCCGTTGACCGATGGCGACCCGTCGCTGGATGACACCACCTTCTATGGGTACACCCCTGCGTTGGTGGCCGAGAACGAGAAGGTCACAGTAGAGAATCAGGATGGTGAAGAGGAAGAGCCTGAGATCAAGTCTTCGTTCACCGACCTGGGGCCGGTGAGCAAGAACCAGTATGACGCTATCACGCAGTTGTACGAGTTGGGTGTTGCTTCTGGTATTTCTGACACGGCTTTCGCTCCGTCGGCTCTGATGACCCGCGCCGCGATGGCCGGTTTCATGGCTGCGATGTTGGATCATTCCAACGCTCGCCCGGCCGGGGTCAGCGCCCAGGCTGACAAGACCTTCGACTACGGTGAATATGTCGCCACGGTGATGGTCTCGGTCCGCGATGACGAGTTCGGCGCCACCGCTGATCAGTTGGTGGACATTTTCCAGAGCGACTGCGTCGACACTTGCGGTGAGGCCGCTCACTTCGTTACTTCCGGCGACGACGCCGGCAAGTGCAAGACCGACAAACTGTCGGCGGGTGACTGCATGTGGAACACCGACGATCACCAGACCGACGGAAACGGCAACATCTTCTTCGGTGCTGACATCGGTGAAACGGACGACGACGATGACTCCGACAAGGCCCACACTGTTTATGCGTGGATCGGTTCTGAGACCGGTGACGAGTTCAACGTGGACGATGACGACTACGCGTCTGTCACCGCTATGTGGACTCCCGAAAGAGACTCGGTTGGCGTGAGCACCTCGATCAACAAGGAGGCCGCCGACGCCCTGGACAGGACCACAACTGATGCTCCTGCCGATTCCGGCAAGTTGGTGCACCTGGGATCGACCCGTTCTGTGGTGGTCACCGGTCAACTCCAAGACTCAAGCGATGGTGCTGTGAAGCAGGGTGGTGTGGAAGTCACGGTCAGCTGGGTCAGGTACGTGTTCGACCGTGGTGAAGACGGCACTGCCGCCGCCACGGACACCCATGCCATCACCTATGAGAACAGCGACGAGGCGACCCTAACCACCAACGACGACGGTAAGGTCACCTTCACGGTGGACGCTCCCCGCGACATCAAGAGCCAGGAAGACCAGGACGTGGTTGACATGGTGACATTCACAGTGGACGCCGACACTGAGGGCAGTGTGGTCAACACCACAGGCTCGACTACGTTCAACTGGGTTGAGGACACACGGATCTATCAAAAGACCACCATTGAAGCTACCAACTATGTGCTGGTCGACGGCGACGGCGACGAAGACGACGACGCCAACATCAACGTTTCTGCCAGGCTGTATGACCAGTACGGTAACGGTATCCGGGTGGACGAGAACGGCAACGCCTACCGGATCACCCTGACGCTGGGAGGCGCCAACGGGACCGACTACTCCATAGATACTGATCCAGACACTGCTGGTGTCCAAGCCGTTGGGGCTGTTACGAAGACGCCGAGCATCAGTTCCAGCAGCAGCCGCCGTGGCATGGCCAGGGCACTGTTCGCAGTCAACAACATCGCAGTGGGCACGCACGGTCTGGACGTCACCTTCCAGATCGAGAACGCCGATGTGGACGCGGACGGTGAACTGACCGACAGCGTAGTGGATGATCCCGCCGACCCGACCACTCTGGGTCTTCAGATCGGTTACACCAGTCTGACCGACGCCGAGGTCTATGGAGAGGCGGCTGCGGCCACTGGTACCACCGACCCTGACACCAATGAAGAAGGCATCTCCGGTACCTACGTCTATGTAGAGGCCAAGGCCAGCGACGGTGACAATAAGCAAGTCGACGTCCATCAGACCTACGGAGGCGATGCTGAGAAGAAGATCCCAGCCACGCACTTCGCAACCGCAGGCGGCGATGACGGTCATGGTGTGCTGTACGCCATGGACGACAACGACACCTACATCAAGGACGGCGAGACACCCGCACCATGCGTCACTCTCCGACCCGAAGTAGACCAGCAGGTGAGAGTCGTTATCTACGCCACAGACAGCGACAAAGCCAGCATCTTCGACATCGACACAGAACTAACACAGGGCTAAGACGGTTCAGTAACAAGTTCTGAAATAACCCAGGAAGGGAGGCTCCCACCCCAGGGAGCCTCCCTTCAACCATTTAAGGAGGGCAAAGTGGTCGGGGCGGCCCTTCTCCCCCTAAAAGAAGAACTGTGGGATGCTCCTATATTTGCAAATCCGGTTTGAGGGTGGTGAGCCATGTTTGGTATTGGGTGGCGAGGTGGTGGTTGTGGTCGAGGCCTCGTTCGAGTCGTGAGATACGGGTGGCGTGGCTGTGGAGGGCGGTGGCGGCCTGTGCGAGGGTGGTTTGGGTGTTGTGGCGTAGACAGCGCAGATGGGCGCCTGAGGGTGTTGGTGGCGGGTTGGTCAACAGGTGGTAGATCTCTCTGGCTATGTACCTTTTCAGGCAGCGGATGATCTCTCGGCGGGTTTTGCCTTCCGCCTGGCGTCTTTTCACGTAGGCAATGGTGCGCTGGTCCCTGGCGGTGCGGATGGTGGCGATCCGCCACAGGGCCTGGTTGGCTTGACGGTTCCCTCCCCGGTTAAGACGATGACGCACGATACGTCCCGACGAGGCTTGGACGGGGCTCACGCCGCACAGGGCGGCGAACGACGCTTCCGTGGCCATTCGTTCGGGGTTGTCACCGGCGGTGATCAACAACGCGGCGGCGATGTCAGGACCGATCCCGGGGGTGGCTAACAACGCCGGGTTGGCATGGGCGCAGAGACGCCGGATCTCGGTATCGAGCTCTTTGATCTCCGAAGTGAGGTTCTGGTAGCGGCGGGCCAACAGTCGAAGGGCTTGTTTGGCGTATCGGGTGGTGGTGTCAGCGGTACCGGGCCGGAACGCGGCACACATCTTGACGCGGGCTTTGGGAGAAAGACCTACAAGGTGATCTTTGACCTGGTCCGCAGCGGTAACCACCAGAGCATGAAGTTGGTTGATGGCCTGGGTACGGGCCTTGATCGCCGACCGGCGAGCCACAGACAGCATCCTGATCCCCTCGACTGGTCCGTCACCGCTTTTGGGCGTCCCGCTGGCCTGGCCGTTGAGAGCAGCCCGCGCCGCGGCCTGGGCGTCGGTAGCGTCGGTCTTGCCCCATCGGCGGCGGAGCTGACGGTTGGGACGCTTCACTTCCGCCACCTCGACACCGACGCTCAACAGGTGACGGGTCAGGCCGGCGCCGTAGCTGCCGGTGCCCTCCACCCCAACCCGGACAATCTGCCCGTGGGACCCCAACCAGTTGCCCAGCTGTTCATAACCGGCCTTATCGGCCGCGAATGGCGCCGAGCCCAGGACACGACCGGCGGTATCCACCGCCGCAGCCACATGAACATCACGGTGGGTGTCCACCCCACCGAACACATCAACCCGATCAACCTCGGACATGAGCCTCATTCTCCTTCTTGTAGAATCTGTTTCTGTTTCCCCTTGACCTGAAAAAGCGGTGGACAGAACACTCCGGTGGCAAGAGCAAGGCTCCTATCAGGTCACATCCGCTCTGTCAGGGGAAACACGCCCCCAGGCCGGGAGCAGGCCGACAGATCCCACAAAAGGCACCAAGCCGAATTTCGATCGGGTCAGACCCGCCCCGGCCCAGGGGCCCACTTAAGTATGGAGTGAATTTTCTAGGAGCGGTAGTAGCGAGCCACCGCGCCTCGGAGGGCCGCCTGCGAGCGGATGTAGCACACCGACGGTGGTTGCCTTGATCGCCATCACCGCTGCGACCTCATCCTCGCCATGCTCAAAAACCAAACCCCCTACAACCCCCAACACCCCAAAACCGATTTGGAAAAAAGATAGAAACACCCCCCAGATCATCTCGTCGGTGTTGCCTTCCTGGCGAAGCTCACCGTTCACGTAGGTGCGGACCCCCTGCCACTCGGAAACCAGACCTGACCCCAACGGACAGAGGGTGTCGGACCCCCTCAACCGCAGCATCGAACCGGCATCTGTGTCGCTAGAGTCGTGAATTCCGACATCGTTGGGGACCATTTAGCCACCGATGTAATCAACCCCATCCTCGTGACTCACATTGCGGCATATCCGACCTTAAGAAAGAAGGAGGCTCCCCGGGGGGGAGCCTCCTTCTAGGTCGGGGTAACTAAAGGCTTTTAGCCACCTGAAGTAAGTGCGAAGACGCTTGAGCCGTCGTCGTCGTAGACCAAAATGTCCACAGTGTCGTCGTCACTCAGTTCCTTCTCGAAGGCAGCCATGTCAACCACCTTGTTCCCGATGAGGAACGTGTCATCGGAATCGTAGGTGTAAAGCGTACCTTCGATGCGGAACCGGTTGTCCTCAGCATAAACAGCACTGATGTCACCGTCGGGAACCGCCGGACCGTCGTCCACAGCGTGGCTAACAGCCATCACATCATCATTATCGATGGTGGTAGCCACACCAGTTATTTCAACAGCCACTGTCACGTTGGTGCCAGCAGTCGTTGTCATGTTGGCGCTGTAGGTAGCAACGCCGCGGCTGCTGATCGGACGTTCCACAGGAGTGCCTCCAGCGACAGTTATATCCGCGGTTTCGTCGGTGCCGATCGGATCGCCGTACTGGTCATACAGTCTGACCGTGACCCGGAAACCGACCGCACCATCGTCGATCACCTGATAAGCGGGGCCCGAATCAACCGTAGCATTGTTCGGCACCCGTTCATCGTCCTGCCAACGGATCCGCGCTGTACGGAAGATGTCAGTGGTGGTGTCATCGCCGTCATCAATGGTGAAGGTGATGAGGTCGTCCCGGGTGTCGTTGTCATTTTCGTCATCGCCGCCGGGTCCTTCGACAGTAAAGGTGATTGAACCGCTGTCATCAGTGGTCACCTTCGCATACGATGCGTTAGCGAAGATCGTCCCGCCAGGGCCGCTACGTGTCACACCAACGGTGATCTCCACGCCCGACTTGGCAACATCTGACTGATTGTCATTATCCAGATTCACCGGATCGTCCTCATCGCTCTGCAACTGGGCAGTGATGGTCACACTGCTGTCATCATCACTGTTGATCAGCAAACCATCCGCTGCGGCATCAGCGGTAAGAGCTCCAGCCGCCTGCTTGTTGGCGTCAGAAGAAACCGCGATCAAGTCGGCATCTGTGCTAGAAGCGATAGTCACCGACACGGCGTTAGCGGTGTCAGAATCAAACTCGTTGTCGTCCGCGTCCGCATCGCCCATCCACGCATAGTAGGTCGCGCTTTCGCCATCAGCAATCGCTGCAACGGCAGGCAGGATATTGCCGTCCGTGTCGGTGGGCTCGGAGTTTTCGCTCCAAGCGCAGTCCACTCCATTGGGGCAGCCGCCGTCCTCATCAAACTCCTGATTCTGGTCAAGGGAGAATATCTGAACAGCGACACCTTCTACCGGAGCGAAGCTGTCATTGCGGTAGGACACCACAACTTCCGGTGAAAGCGGCCCAAACCCGGAAGTGGGGTTGGCCTGGATGCTCAAACCAGCGGGCCGCAGGTTGGAATGATTCATCACTCCCACCATGAACTCGGCCATCGCTGCACGGGTGATCAAAGCCGACGGAGCATAGGCGGTGTCGGAGATACCCGAAACAACGCCCAACTCCCACAACGCGGTGATGGCGTCATAGGCAGTCTTGGTGGCCGAACCCAGATCGGTGAACGGCGACTTGACTTCCATCTCGCTGTCAGCCACATCGTCGGTTGAGGAACCACCGGCTCCCGCGGTCATCTTGCCCATCAGCCTGTGGATGAACAGCGCCATCTGGCCACGCGTCACCGAGTCGCCCGGTGAGTAGGTGGTGGCCGAAGTGCCCTTGGTGATGTCAAGATCCGCCAACTGCGCAATCGCGGTCTGCGAGCCCTCACTCAGGTCACCAGTGTCGGTGAAGCCTGGATCATCAGGTGTCGAGGTCACCTCGATGCCCACCCGGTTGGCCAGGCGGATCAGGAACAACGCCATGTGCTCCCGGGTAACCGACATCAACGGTGAGTAGGTGGTGGCAGAGGTGCCCTTGGTGATTCCGTAATAGGCGATGCAGTCGATGTCGCCAGCGTTGGCGTGATTCTCCGGAACGTCCTCAAACCCTGAGGGTGGGATATCCACACAGGCCGTGTAAGTCGCAGTGAAATCCGCTTCCGGATGCTCGTCAGCAACAGCAGGCGCCGCGGCCAGCATACTGGCCATCAGTGCGAGCGCCGTCAGAACTGCTACCTGACGCCGGAACCGGCTAATAGAAGCAAACATAAGTTTACATATTGAATGGTGCTCTTTCAGTAGGTGTCAAGCCCTTGGCCTACCCTTAAATCCCCTTATCCTCCATTGACGTGGACAGCAGTGCA